>JAPOYJ010000064.1 GCA_026706635.1 Gemmatimonadota bacterium
CTCCGCTCTCTCATCCTGATCGTCGCTCGCTTCTCACCCTGATTGTCGCGCTACAGTGATTTCTCCGCTCTCGTGCTCGGATACACCCGTCGCACCTCTAGCGGCTGGCCTATTGGTTGCGGAATCCCGCACTGCCACGACCACGCTGAAAGGCATCTCATCCCCGCATAGGCCGAAGAAGTGGTCGCAGCCGGAAAGCGACGTGGCAGACCCCAGAACGAGCAGTGTCCGTAGAGCCGAGCGTTGCCGAGCAGCCATGGCGAACGGTAACCCCGCGCCAGCGACCTGCGCAACTTGGCGATCAGGGCAACTGTGACGGCGCTCGGCAGCGCGCTCACTCGGCAAGTCTGGATCGAAGCACAGGACGTACGCTGCGTCACATTGGTGATTCGATCATCGAAATGGCACGGCGCGGAGGAAGATCAGGGCTTCACGATTCGGGCCCGAACCGGCTGCTGCACCCCAAGCTCGTCCGTGGTAACGGTTCATCGTCGACGAAAAACGTGGCTACGGGCGGCCTGGCATCGGGAATTTTGGACCGGTTGACCGTGCCCCCCTGTTCCGTGAACCATGCAAGGTCTTCGACCGCCCGGTCCACCTCCTCGCCCGTCACAGGGACGGCCTTGCGCTCGTTCGCCACCCGCCGCAGCACCTCGCCGCTGGCCGTCGTCTCGGTCAGCTCGTACCGGTCGGTGAGGAGCGCCCACACGGTGCCCGCCGGCGACAGGCGCCAGCGCAGCGATCCCTGGAACGGCACGGCCGTCGACATCCTGGATCCGCGGTCCGAAACCAGTGTGAAGTAGTTGCGCTCCACTGGATCCTGCGGGACGGAAATCGTGTCGACCGGGCGGAAGGACTGGTCGAAGCGGGCCAGCTGGCGGCCTCCGGACCCGGACACGACGACGCTGTACAGGCCGGTCGGGTCGAGGCCGCCGGGGTACGGCAGGATCATCACTCTCCCCGCGGTGTGCTCCTGCCGGAGGAACGCGCCCACCGTGTCGAAGATCGAAACGAGGCCGCGGCCCAGGTCCATCACCCAGACCTCTCCGCCACCGCAACCTCCGTGCCGCCTGTGCGAAGCGGCACCCGGGCACCAACGTGAATCTCCGTCCATTCCTAGGCATCTCGCTGCCTCCCGTTCGCTGTGTAACCCCGTTAGCCAGCCAGGACAATCCGGCCGGGAGGTCCCGGCGTCAGCTGGCCCACCACCACTCCGCTCTCGCCCGCGGCCTCGAGCCCGCGCAGCAGGGCCTCCGTCCGCCCCGGCGGAGTCGCTATCAGGAGCCCTCCCGAGGTCTGCGCATCGGCCAGGAGCAGCTGCACCGTCTCGGAGAGGTCTCCTTCGACGACGACGCGATCCGCGCCGTCCGCCCGGTTGCGCCTGGTCCCCCCCGGCACGAACCCTGCCTCGACGAGCTCCGCCACCCCCTCCAGGAGCGGCACCCGGGCCGCCTCGACCCGCGCCGCCACCCCCGATGCCCGCGCCATGACCCCGAGATGCCCCGTCAGGCCGTACCCGGTGACGTCCGTGGCCGCATGCGCCCCGGCCGCCGTGGCCGCTTCGGCCGCCCCCCGGTTGAGCCGCGCCATCGACTCGACGGCCGCCTCGAGAACCTCGGGCGGACACTTCCCCGCCTTGACCGCCGTGGCCACGATCCCGGTGCCGAGCGGCTTGGTCAGCACCAGTTCGTCGCCCGGGCGCGCCCCGTCGTTCGCCAGCATCGCCTCCGGATCGACCTCGCCCACCGCGACCATCCCATACTTTGGCTCGGCGTCGTCGATGGAGTGGCCACCCAGAACGGGGATCCCCGCCTCGGCGGCCTTTTCCGCTCCACCGCGAATGATCTCCTCGGCCAGCCCCCGGTCGAGCAGCGCCCGCGGGAAGGAGAGCAGATTCAGGGCGAAGAGGGGCCGCCCCCCCATGGCGTAGACGTCCGATAGCGCGTTGGCCGCCGCGATCCGGCCAAAGTCGTAGGGGTCGTCGACTATCGGGGTGAAGAAGTCGAGTGTGACGACGATGGCGCGCCCGTCGTCAAGGCGGTAGACGGCGGCGTCGTCCCCTGTGCTCGCGTCGACGAGCACGCTGGGATCGGCGGCGGGTAGGAGGGGACGCAGAACCTGCGCCAGCTCGGCTATCCCGAGCTTGCACGCTCACCCGGCACCGTGCGACAGAGTGCTGAGCCGGATCTCGGGGCGCCGGTCTCTAGCTTCGGGCTTCACTGGCGTCCGCTGCCGGCATCCCGTGGACAAAACCCCTCGGCATTCGAGCGGCGATGCATCCGCGCTGGACGGTTCGCTTCACGTCTCCACACTGTAAAGCACACATTACATTATGTCACGTTCACTATACATTTTACCTAACCAGATCAAACCGGTCCAGGTTCATGACCTTGTTCCAGGCCGCCACGAAGTGTTCCACGAAGGTCACGGCGGAGTCGTCCGACGCGTACACCTCCGCGATCGCGCGGAGCTCGGAGTTCGATCCGAACACGAGATCCACATCGGTGCCGGTCCAGCGGAGCCTGCCCGTGCGGCGGTCGCGTCCCTCGAAGTGCCCTCCCGCCCCGGCGGCTGGCTGCCACTCGGTGTCCATCTCCAGGAGGTTGACAAAGAAGTCGTTGGTCAGCTGGCCAGGGCGGTCGGTGAAGACGCCGAGCTCCGAGCTCCCGACATTGGCGTTCAGCACGCGCAGGCCGCCGACCAGCACCGTCATCTCCGGCACCGTCAGCCCCAGCAGGGAGGCGCGCTCCACCAGCAGCTCCGGCGACGCCTTGGCGAGTCCCTCCCCACGGAAGTTCCGGAACCCGTCGGCGGTCGGTTCCAGCACGGCAAAGGACTCGGCGTCGGTCTGCTCGGGCAACGCGTCGGTGCGCCCAGGCGCGAACGGCACCTCGATGGCGTGCCCGGCCGCGCGCGCCGCCTCCTCCACCGCCCCACACCCCCCCAGCACGATCAGGTCGGCCAGCGAGACCCGCTTCCCGTCCGCCCGGGACCCGTTGAAACCGCGCTGAATCCCCTCCAGCACGCCGAGCGCGCGAGCCAGCTCCGTCGGCTCGTTAACCTCCCACCCGCGCTGCGGCGCCAGCCGGATGCGCGCCCCGTTCGCCCCGCCCCGCTTGTCGGTCCCTCGGAAGGTCGACGCGGAGGCCCACGCCGTCTTCACCAGTCTGCCAACGGACAGCCCCGCGCCCAGGATCTGCGCCTTGAGGGCACGCGCATCCGCACCGTCGATCAGCTCGTGGTCCACCTCCGGCACCGGATCCTGCCAGATCTGCGCTTCCGGCACCCACGGCCCCAGGCACCGCGCACGCGGTCCCATGTCGCGGTGCGTCAGCTTGTACCAGGCGCGCGCAAAGGCATCTGCGAGAGCCTCCGGGTCCTCCAGGAAGCGCTTCGCAATCGGCGCGAACTCCGTGTCCATTATGAGCGACAGGTCCGTCGTGAGCATCATCGGCGCGTGCCTGCGCGACGGATCGTGCGCATCCGGAACGGTCGCCTGGGCAGCCTCGTCGGTCGGTGTCCACTGCACTGCGCCCGCCGGACTCTCCACCTGCTTCCACTCGTAGCCGTGCAGGTTTTCGAGGAAGTTGTTGTCCCACCGGGTGGGATTGGTCGTCCACGCGCCCTCCAGCCCGCTGGTGACCGAGTGCTCCGCCTTCCCCGACCCGTAGCTGCTCTGCCACCCCAGCCCCTGCTCCTCGATCCCCGCGCCTTCGGGCTCCGGCCCCACATGGCGCCCGACGTCGGCGGCCCCGTGCGCCTTCCCGAAGGTGTGCCCGCCCGCGATCAGCGCGACGGTCTCCTCGTCGTTCATCGCCATGCGGCGAAAGGTCTCGCGAATGTCGCGGGCAGCCGCCACCGGGTCAGGCTTGCCGTCCGGCCCCTCCGGGTTCACGTAGATAAGGCCCATCTGCACGGCGCCGTACGGATCGGCGAGATCGCGGTCGCCGCTGTAGCGCTCGTCGCCCAGCCACTCCTTCTCGGTCCCCCAGTCGATGTCTTCGCCCTCCCACACGTCCTCCCGGCCGCCCGCGAAACCGAGCGTCTTGAACCCCATCGACTCGAGGGCGCAGTTCCCCGCGAAGATCAGGAGGTCGGCCCATGAGATGCTCCGCCCGTACTTTCGCTTGATCGGCCAGAGCAGGCGGCGCGCCTTATCGAGATTGGCGTTGTCCGGCCAGCTGTTCAGGGGCGCAAAGCGCTGCGTTCCGGCCCCGCCTCCCCCGCGGCCGTCGCTTATCCGGTAGGTTCCAGCCGCGTGCCACGCCATGCGGATGAAGAGCGGCCCGTAGTGGCCGTAGTCGGCTGGCCACCACTCCTGCGAAGTGGTCATCACCACTTCCAGCTCCTCCTTGAGCGCCTCCAGGTCCAGCGACTTGAACGCCTCGGCGTAGTCGAAATCCTCGCCCAGAGGGCCGGGGGCGGGGGTTCGCTTGAGTGCCCCGAGGCTGAGCTGGTTTGGCCACCACTCCGCGTTGGATGTGGGCATGGTCGGTCGATCCTGTGATCCTGGGTGTGTCTCGAGAGCGGCACGGCTCGCCCCTCCGGGGAGAGCGACGACCCGCTGGGAAATTCGCCCAGGGGAGTGCGCGAGACAACCGGGCCGCACATCGTGTCGGGAGCACATTATCTGTCCGGTTTCGTAGCACATAGTCTGTCCGGTTCTGA
>JAPOYJ010000006.1 GCA_026706635.1 Gemmatimonadota bacterium
CGAAACGAGGACGGCGCTCCTACAGCGCCGGAGAATGGGGCCGGAACCGGGTCCGGGTCTTTCCGGATCCGAAGACCGGCCTGCTTCAGATCGAGTGGCGGGAGAACGGGCGCAGACTGAGCCGGTCCCTGAAGCACCGGGATTGGGCTCGCGCGAAGCGGCAGGCCGACGAGGCCGCAGCGGGCTTCGCGTTCCACGAGCCCAACGGCAAGGCCGAGCCCGAGCCGCTCACCTTGGAGCGGCTTTTTGAAATGTACGGTGACGAGGCGACGCCCACGAAGGGCGAGCGGACGCGTCGGCGCGACAGGGTTGCGTCCGCGATGTTCCTCGACTTCTTCGGCAGGGACCGGAGGCCCGCAACGCTTTCGCAGCGCGATTGGGACAGGTTCATCCGGGCGCGGAGAGCGGGCAGGGCCGGACGTTCGGGCCAGCCCGTCGGCAACCGGACCATCGCATGGGATCTCACGTTCCTGATGGCGGTGCTCAACTGGGCTGCGAGGTCCAGGGACGAGGAGGGGAGGCTCCTCCTCGACTCCAACCCGCTGAGGGGTCTCCGGAAGCCCATCGAGAAGAACCCCAACCGGGTCGTCCTCACCGAGGACGAGTACCGGGCGCTGCTCGGCGTTTCCCGGAAGGTCGGGTGGCGGTTCCGTGTCGCACTCGTGCTCGCGCACGAGACCGGGCACAGGATCGGTGCCATCCGCAAGCTCCGCTGGCCGGACATCGACTTCGATCACAAGACCATCCGGTGGCGGGCGGAGCACGAGAAGACGGGCTACGGACACATCACGCCCTTGACCGCCGAGGCGCTCGCCGTCTTGGAGGACGCGCGGCGGATCAGCCGGGGGACCGGCAATGCCCCGGTGCTGCCGTCGCCGAGAGATGCCATGAGGTGCATCGGCCGCGTGTCCGCTCACAACTGGTGGAAGAAGGCCCAGACGCTTGCAGGACTGGAGCCGAAGCCGGGCCGGGGTTGGCACTCGCTGCGCCGGAAGTTTGCAACCGACCTGATGAACCTGCCGCTCAAGGTGCTTTGTGAGCTTGGCGGATGGAAGAGCCCGCAGACGGTGCTGCGCTGCTATCAGCAGGCCGACGCTGGACAGCTTCGGACGGCCTTGGAGAGCCGCTCGAGGGCTCGCATCTGAGATCCCAATCGGAGGGAGTCAAACGGAGGGAATCGGGTCGCCAAATCCCGTAAACTCAAAGGACACAGGAAGATGTAAATCTGTGTGAGCTTGCGGAGTAAGCTGGCTTGTCGCCCTTTGCCTGTGTCAAGCCAGCCCTGGGACGGCTCCGAACACCTCTCCGGGCACCACCCGGAACGGCGTCCACGGGCGGTCGTACGCAAGCTCTTCGGCCTCTTGGCCGCCAGCCCAATGGACGGCCACGGCGACGGCGGACTTACTCCCTGCTCAATCCCTTCAGCGCGGCCCACGATTCCTTGCACTGGTCGATGTCGGTCTCCGAGAGAAGCAGGTACCTCCACCGCGCCGGAGCCCGGTCGGAACCATTCACGTAGTTCGTCCACCGCCGGGCGGCCTTGGCCTTCGCGGTGACGTCGATGGAGTCGATCTCGCGATCGGACTTCACCTCGATCAGCAGGTGGGTTCCGTCGTTCTCGACCGCTATGAGGTCCGGGTTGTAGTCCCGTCCGGCGTTGTGCCAGAGAATGGGAAGATCGTTCCGGTGGAGGCGAACCCAATGCGACACGGAATCGTCCTCATCCAGAATGAGCGCCACGGCCCGCTCGGGCGTCGAATCAAACCACACCTCCGAATACAGCGACTTCGCCCAGCCCGTGTAGCCCACACCGCGACGGAACGGCCCACGACGATCATCCGAAGTCTTCGGGCGGCCAATGCGCACGGCCTTGAGTGTCACGATGTCGAGTTCGTGCTCATACGACGGGGGCGGCGCGTTCTCTTGTTGCTCTCTCCCGATCAACTGAATGAGCCGGGCCGCCGCCCGGTCCAGATAGTGGCTCAGCGACTCCTGAGCCCTTTCGCCGAGACCCTCGACGAATGCGTCCAGAATCCTGCCGAGATGACGCCTCTCCTCAGTCCGGCCCGGCACGACATCGGCGGACAGGACCAACCGCGCGAGCTCGGATCGCAACCTGTCCATCGGAAACAGGTCGGCAGAAGCCTCGATGGCGTCAGCGGCTTCCCGGCGAACCACGTGAACCTGAGGCAGGCCGTCCGGACCCACGACCCGCCGAGCCGAAAACACCGTGCGCCGCAACTCCTGGGCCGGGTCTGCCGCGATCTTCTCACCCAGCAAGCGAAACGGCCGCATGTCGGTGAGATCCGCCAACGAAAAACGGCTCCTGATCGTGGTCATCCGAAGCTGCGGAACGAGAATCGGAGCTACGTCGTCCCGTACCCGAAGCTCCGCCCTGAGTCCTCTGACCGAACTCGCGCCCTTGGCGGTTCTACCTTCCAAGGTCGCGACCGTCGCCCCGGCCGGGGTCTCGGTTGCCGTTTCCACTCCGCCGCCGCGGAATCCGACGGCTGCGGTCCCCTCCGCTGCCATACCGTCTCGAAGTCCCACCTCTGCGGTTTCGGATCGTACGACCTCGTTCCCCTTCCGGTCCGTGCTCACGACCGCATGCGTCCGATGATCGATGAACGTTTCTTGGAAGACCTTCCTCGCCTTCAGGAGCTTGTCGTAGCTCTCGTGCGCCAAGACCTCCAGCGTGTCCAGAAACTCGACGCCCGTGTAACGGCCGAAGGGCAGGCGGAGACCGCGGCCAAGCGTCTGTTCCGTGAGTATCTTGGAGATGGACGCCCGCATCGAGGCGATCACGTAGACGTTCTTGACGTCCCAGCCTTCCTTGAGCTTGTCCACCGCGACGATGATTCGGACGTGCGAATCCCGATTCTCGACGGCTTCGAGTTCCGCCAAGTCCTTGTCCGGTGACTTCGAGTGGATTTCGAGAACCCGCCCCGCGTATTTCCCGCCAGCAAACGACTGGGACTTGAGGAGCGCGGCGTAGGCCTGAGCCTCTTGGATCGACTGGGCGACAACGAGCATCACGGCGTTCACCGAGTCGACCGCCTCACGCTCGGCGAACTCATCGACGGCCTGTTGCTTCAGATCGAGCAGTTGAACGCCATCGCGCAGCTTGGTCTGCGCGTCGTCCAAGTCGTCCCTGCGCCCCACGATCACCGGAGTCTTGACGTACCGCTCCGCGATCGCCGCAGCCAGGGGGAACCGGTAGATGATCCGGGGCTCCATCTTCTTCGTCGGCGTCCCGGTGAGGCCGATCAGGGCGCGCGGCGACAGGTCGCGTACAGCGTCCGAGAACTTCGGGGCATCGTACACGTGATGCTCGTCGGCGAAGACCACGAGGTCTCCCAAGCCTCTCAACTGCTCGTAGAAGCCTCGTCCGAGACCTTCCTGAAACTTGTGGGTGCGCCGGCCGACCTTCGTCGTCGGCTTGAGCAAGGACTGGACCGTGAAGACGTAGAGCTTGACCGCCGCCGGATCGTCCATGACGGCCCTCATCGCAGGCGTGTTGAAGTTCTCCGACGTGATGACCACCGGGTGGGCCGTGAGGCCCGGCAAGAGGCTCTTCGGATGATTCCTCGTGAAATTGCCCTTGGTCTTCTGGAGAATCGTGCTGCCGGGCGTGATGATCGCGAAGTTCCGGGTTCCCTCGCTCGCGGCGAAGTAGTCCATCGCTGCCGCCATGATGTACGTCTTGCCCATCCCGACGGCCGCGTCGATGACTCCCTCGAACACGCCGTCGGAACCGGACGCCTCATGTTCGCCGACCCGGAGCGCTATCGTCTTGACCGCCCGCTTGTTCGGGGCACGAAGGTCCAGGTTGGAGGCGACCATGTCCAGCGCCACCTCGTCAACGAGGCTGCCCGCCCGGTCGGTCATGTGGACGCCTCTTCGGGTTCCTCCGACCGGGCAAGCTCCAGCCGACGCCGCTCGCGGTAGTTGACCCGGTACTCAGCCAGTATGGACGCCGGGATCTTACGGACAACCGAGCCGGGAGCCGCCGCTTGGATGTGCTCCCGAACCGTTGGATCGACGCTCGTGGCGCAGATCACGAGCGTTTCGCGCGATCCCAGCGCACCCGCCAAGAGGTCGGCAACCGCGCGCGAAACGTGCCCGTCGACAACCGCCAGCCGACTTCGTCCCTTGCGGCCGACGAACGGATGTTCGGGCAGGTAGGCGAAGCCGAGCTGCGCGGCGGTGGCCTCGGCCAGAGCACCGTTGACGGCCCAATCCGAGAGGTAGACGACGCCGTCCGACTCCTCGAACATCGAAGGCGCGACATCGACCACGCGGAAGCCGCCCCCGCCCCGCCAGCCCGTCAAATCGGTCACGCCGCCGGAGTCGTCCCCCTCGACAACCCTTCCGAGTCGCGGCAGGGCGAAGTCCCTGACCGTGTCCTCCAGCCACTCCACACCTATCCAGCGGCGTCCCATCTTGTGGGCGACGGCCGCCGTCGTGCCCGAACCAAGGAAGCAATCCAGAACCACATCGCCGGGGTTGGAGGCGACATGGAGTATTCGCTGGATCAACGCCTCGGGCTTCGGGGTTGAGAACGGTGTCAGATCGGGGGACAAGGCCAGGATCTCGCTCTTCGCCGTTCCTG
>JAPOYJ010000014.1 GCA_026706635.1 Gemmatimonadota bacterium
CAACGGCTAGTTGACATCGTTTACGGCGTGGACTACCAGGGTATCTAATCCTGTTTGCTCCCCACGCTTTCGCGGATGAGTGTCAGACCCGGCCCAGCTAGCCGCCTTCGCCACTGGTGTTCTTCCTGATATCTACACATTCCACCGCTACACCAGGAATTCCACTAGCCTCTACCGGTCTCTAGTTCGCCAGTATCCCCTGCATGTCCGGAGTTGAGCTCCGGATTTTCACAAAAGACTAGACAAACCACCTGCCCGCGCTTTACGCCCAGTAATTCCGAACAACGCTTGCGCCCTCCGTCTTACCGCGGCTGCTGGCACGGAGTTAGCCGGCGCTTCCTCTGGCGGTACCGTCAGGCGCGTGCCGTATTTGGACACGCGCGGTTCTTCCCGCCTGACAGTGGTTTACACCCCGAAAGGCTTCCTCCCACACGCGGCGTCGCTGCGTCAGTCTTTCGACCATTGCGCAATATTCCCCACTGCTGCCTCCCGTAGGAGTCTGGGCCGTATCTCAGTCCCAATGTGACGGATCGTCCTCTCAGACCCGCTACGCGTCGTAGCCTTGGTAGGCCGTTACCCCACCAACAAGCTGATACGCCGCGACCTCCTCCCTGGGCAGGAGCTTACAAGTAGAGGCCCCCCTTTGGTACAGCCACCATGCGATAGCCGCACATCATGCGGTATTAGCCCGGGTTTCCCCAGGTTGTCCCCCTCCCAAGGGTAGATTGGTCACGTGTTACTCACCCGTCCGCCACTCGGCTCCGAGTGCAAGCACCCGGTCCTCGTTCGACTTGCATGTGTTAAGCACGCCGCCAGCGTTCGTTCTGAGCCAGGATCAAACTCTCCATGATTATAGATAAGCTCGAAATTCTTAGCTCCGTTGGAACTCCGGATCCATTCGGATCCAGCGCTCGGAATCTGCGTTGTGAACCCCGTCGCCCAGAGCGCGGCTAGGATGCCGTGCCGAGCGACAACCGACGAGACGCAGTGCTCGTCGGTGCAAGGGCCCGCCCGCTTCTCATGACCTCGATTGTCAAACACCGTGGCGGCCCGCAGGCCGCTATCCCCACAGGACCGCCCTTGGCGCCGAGCGGAGCGGACTCCAAGGCACCCCCCGCCCATCTGCACCCAACGGCGGCCCGGATTTGTCGGAAGCCCTGATGATACCCACTCCGCGCGGACTCGTCAACCCATCGGCAACAGCTGGCCAGATGGGGTAGGCCACATCGCGCGCGCCGGGCCACCGCCTCCGGGCGGCGGGCCGCAGAGGGCCCCCGTAGCAGGGTGGGCGACCGGATTCGAACCGGCGACCTCCGGAACCACAATCCGGCGCTCTAACCGACTGAGCTACGCCCACCGTGGACACCGCTTCCCCAGCGACCCCGTCCGCTACGAACAGCGAGGGGAGGCCAGGAAGCTAAACCATAGCGGCGACGCGGCCAAATGCCGCTTGGAGTACGCCCGCCAGGACTCGAACCTGGGACCCTCGGCTTAGAAGGCCGATGCTCTATCCAGCTGAGCTACGGGCGCATGAGCTGCTGTCCGTCTTGGGAAGCTAACCGGTTCCTCCCCTTCTGCCAGAAGAGAGTGTCAGCTAGCGCTAGCCGTCCGTGGGCAGGCTCCTGCGAGCACCGAGACGGGGGAAGCGCTGGCGGTCCGTGGACAGGCCCGAACGAGCACCGAGAGGGGCGGGCTGCCCCACTGGCTAGGCGCGACGAGGGGCGGATAGCAGGGCTATTCGTGCGAGGACTAACGTGGACAAACCTCCCACGGCAGGAGCGGCGCTGGATCTCCGCTAGGCCGCGGTGCTCTACGGGCTGCTAGTGCCGGAAGAGCCTCCGCCCCGTCATCACCATGGCGATCCCATGTTCGTCGGCGGCGGCTACCACCTCCTGGTCCCTAATTGAGCCACCGGGCTGCACGATCGCGGCGACTCCCGCCTCCGCAGCCGCGTCCACCCCATCCCGGAATGGGAAGAAGGCGTCCGATGCTAGCACGGAGCCCTTCACCGCCAGCCCCGCAGCGGCCGCCTTGCGGACGGCCAGCTTGGAGGAATCTACTCGACTAGTCTGACCAGTGCCGATTCCAACCGTAGCGAGGCCCCGCGCTATCAGGATCGCATTTGACTTGACGCCCGCCACCGCGGCCCAGGCAAAGGAGAGGTCATGAGCCTCGGTAGGGGAGGGCTTCCGTCTAGTGACCACCCTCCACTGGGCGTCGCCGCCTGGGTGCCGCGGCGGCTCGGGGAGCGACTGCGCAAGAAAGCCGCCGTAGACGGACCTCAGCCCGAGGCCCCCGTCCCCTCCTCCGGCAGCCCGCGCCAGGAAGTCCAGCCCCCCCTGCCTGTCGACCCCTCCCCCGGGGAATGCGAGAAGGCGGAGTCCCTGTCTGGCGGTCAGGAGCTCCATCGCGCCCGAGGCATAGCCCGGCGCAACGATGCACTCCAGGAAGATCGAGGCGATTGCCGACGCGCACTCCTCGTCGATCGGACGATTCGCGGCAACCACCCCGCCGAAGGCCGAGACGGGATCGGTCAGGCGGGCGCGTTCGAAAGCCGCCGCCAAGCTACCCCTGACGGCGAGGCCGCAAGGGGTGGTGTGCTTCACGATACACACTGCCGGATCGGGCGTCGAGGCGAATGGCGCCAGCGAGGACAGTGCACCGTCCAGGTCAAGTATGTTGTTGTAGGACAGCTGTTTGCCGTGCAGTTGGTCAAGTGCAGAGATCCCCTCTGTGCGCTCGTCCAAACGGTATAATCCGCCGTGCTGGCCGGGATTCTCGCCGTAGCGCAGCTCCCCACCGTGACGATCCAGGAAGAGCGCCACCTCGTCGGCGAGTCCGTCGGGTGCCGCGGCCAGATAGCGTGATACGCCCGCATCGTAGCGGGAGATCTCGCGAAAGACCTTGGAGGCGAGCTCCCTCCGCAAGTCACCGTGCAGCAGTACCCCCTCTGTGTCGGCAGAGGTACGCTCGTTCCAAAGCGCTTCGAGCACTCGACCGTAGTCTTCGGGGTCGACAACCGCCCACACGTGGCGGTGGTTCTTCGCGGCCGCCCGGATCAGCGTCGGTCCGCCGATGTCGAGGTGCTCCATCGCGGTCGCCATCGTGACGTCGGGGGCGGCTACCGTCTCCCGAAAGGGGTAGAGGTTGACGGCCACCAGATCGATCGGCCGGTACCCCTGCCCCGCCAGCGCCTCCATGTCGCCTCGATGGTGGCGACGGGCGAGGAGGCTGGCATGGACGGCCGGATGCAGCGTCTTGACGCGCCCCTCCATCATCTCCGGATGGCCCGTCACGATCGAGATGTCCGTCGCATCGACCCCGCCATCCCGGAGTGCACGAGCCGTCCCTCCGGTGGAGAGAAGCTCCCAGCCGATCTCGGCCAGGCCGCGTGCGAAGTCGACGACGCCCGACTTGTCCCAGACGCTGATGAGCGCCCGTCTGCGGCCCATGTTCACCTCTCCCCGCCATCGAAGGCACCTTCAATGGCCTGGCCGAGCGCACCGTCGGTCTCGGAGAAGCCACCTGGCCACCGGAAGGCCGGTGGGCGCACGTCGCCGCACTCGAGACTTCGTGCCAGCGCGTCGGCGGCGGCCGGATAGAGCAGATGCTCGACCTTCAGGACCCGCGCCGCTAGGCTATCCGGCGTGTCCGAAGCAAGGACCGGAACCGGCCATTGGGCGACGATTCGCCCCTCGTCGTAACGCTCGTTGACCAGGTGCACAGTGACCCCGCTGATCTTCGCGCCGGAGGCCAGAGCGGCAACATGAACGTGGCGGCCGTACATCCCCTTTCCCCCAAAGGCGGGGAGCAGCGCCGGGTGGATGTTCAGGATCCTCCCGTCGAACGCCTGGCACACTTCGGAGGGGACGAGCCTCAGGAATCCGGCGAGCAGGATGCCGCGTACCCGGTGTTCGGAGAGCAGCTGGGCGAGCTTCCGGCCCGTGCCCGCAGCCCCGAAGTCGAGCCGTGCAGCGATCCGTCCCCTCCGCTGCATGCGGCCCTCGGCTGCGCACTCGCGATCCACGACCAGGAGCGCGATCCGATAGGCCGCGCCCCGCTCGTCGCGCTCCAGCAGCGCCTCCAGGTTGGTTCCCGACCCGGAGGCGAAGGCGGCGAAGGCCACACTCACGAGCAGTCCATGGATAGTCTCGCGCGAGCACCGAGAGCGGCGAAGCGCCCCGCTGGCAAGGCGCGACGAAGCGGTCCGTGGATGCGCCCGGGCGAGCACAGAGAGGGGCGAAGCGCCGGGCTGGCAAGGCGCTTCGCGGGGCGCATGGCGGAGCCATTCGCCCAAGAAGCAACGCAGAAGCGAAGCGATCCAGCATGGATGCAGCGCCCCTCGAATGCCGCCAGGGTGCATCTGCGGGCCGCAAGGGTTGGTAGCAGCGCTACCGGCCCGAGGAGCAACGCAGAGCGAAGCCACGGGTGTGGGAACTGTAAACCATAGATTACACAATGTATATTATACGTTACAGCGTGGGGATACGAGCGAAGCGGTCCAGCGGGGATGCAGCGCCGCTCGAATGCCGTGGGAGGTTTGTCCACGGGC
>JAPOYJ010000015.1 GCA_026706635.1 Gemmatimonadota bacterium
AACTCCCTCAGCCTCCCACCTTGCCCTCGACCCGGAGGTTCATGAATAAGGCAGGATTATGGCAACTGTGGTTGACTTTTCGGGTTCGCCGCTATTGGCGGGCTGGAGATTCCACGCGAACCCGCCGCTCCAGCGCCCGCTCGAAACTCACCAGCCGGCGGATGAGTGCATTGTAGCGGGAATGCGCGTCCCGGGGATTGTCGGCGCCGATGGCGAGGTAGAGCGAGATTTCGGGAGGGTGCGGCAGCGGTGGGCGGGGAGGAATGTCCAGCCCCGCCGCCTGCAGCCGCGGCGCTCCCACGGAGACGAGAAGCGCTTCGACGGTCGTCTCTCCGCTGCGCAGCGCCCGGATCCCCCTGGCGACGAGGTCCGCGCCCGGGAGATCCCCGGGAACGGCCGCGGCGCCCATCGCCGCGCGGCCAGCCGCCGCATTCTCCGTGGATGTCATGACCGAATCTCCATGATCGCCCGACTCACCTTCTCCCGAAAGCTCGGCGGATCAATCGCGGGGTAGCGTTCGAGACCCGGTTGGATGGCCTCGAACAGTTTCGCCAATCGCTCCGGCTGGATCAGCCTTCGGCGCGCCATCTCCCCGACATCAAGAAGGTCCAGTTCATGTCCGCGCTCGATCTTCGCGAGAGCCTGTGCATGAAAGTCATAGTGGTAGTAGTCGACACGGCCGTGCCTGGCGATGAACCGGCTCCGCTCCCGCCAGCCCGGGATCGCGGGAATGAAGTCGTCGGGGGCGGCGAGCTCGATGTTGACGTCGAGCGCGTCCTTCGCTTGCGCGATCGCGGCGAACACGCCGGGCGGTTCGGGGTCGAGCTTGAGGTCGATGTCCACCGTGCTCTCCCTCCACCCCACAAGCACCGCCGAACTTCCCCCGACCAGGTATATCCTGCCTTCCCCGCGGGCGGCGTTCCCGAGGTGCCGCATGAGGTCGCGGACCTTCTCCGCGCCGGCAGGGGGGCGCGTGGCTCCGTGTCCGCCCGTTTCGCGTATGTCCATACACCTTCGAATCGTTCCGTCACCCCCCGCCCGCCTCGATCCGGTACCGCACCACCCGCTGGATGCCCAGCTCATCGCGGGTCACCGCCCACACGTGGTCCCCATCGAAGACCGGTTCCACCCAGTGCGTGAAAGCCTCCGGAGGCGCCACGACTCCGAGATAGGTCCCGTCGGGTTCGAAGACGTCGTAGCGTAGCGGTTCTCTCCAGTCCACCGGCATTGAAGAGGGATCCTCCGGGTCGTGATCCTCGTTCTCGACCCGTTGCGCCTCGGTCGCCAGCCTCACCCAGATGCGTCCGTCCCGTCCTGCCAGCAGTTCGTGGAAGAACGGCTTGTGCTCCGGTATCGGCGGCCCGTTCCAGGTCCAGTCCGGGACCATGCGCCGCATGTACTCCACCACGCCCGCGCGCTCGTTTGCCCGCTCCTCCTCGTGCGCCGGAACGGGATCGGCGGCCCGCTCGACTCTGAGCACGCCGTCGTCCCGGGGCAGGTCGATCCGGTAGTCGGCGGAGAAACCGGTGAGAAAATGGCCGCTGGGGTGGACCGTCCACAACAGTTCGGGACTGAGGGGCACGGGATGACTTGCCGAGATGCCTCCTTGCCGGGCCTCCAGGAGCGGGGGCTCATAGGTGCCCGACGGAACCGGGAGCGTGTCGATTTGCGTTCCTTCGGGGCCGAACACAATGAGCTCAACGGCGAAACCGCCTACCGACAGGTCGGGGGCGTCCACGAAGGTGCGGCCGTTCACGTCCGTGTAAAGCGGCGAAGATGTGTGCAGGCCGCCCGCATTGTAGGCCCACTGGTCGGTCTCACCTGCCTCCGGACCGAAGACCTCGAGCCGCTGGTTGCCGGGATTGCGCACAACCAGCCGACCGTCCGCCAGCATCGCGATGGCCTCGGCCCGGCTGAACTCTCCGGGACCCTCGCCCGGCCTTCCCAGCGTCTCCACGTACACTCCGGCCGAGTCGAAGACCCGGACCTCCTGTGCCTGTCCGTCAAAGACGTAGACGTTGTGGTCATCGTCGACCGCGATGGACCAGATGCTGCCGAAGAGCAACTCCTCGGGGCCGTCGAGCTCGCCGATCGAAACCTCGGCGACGAGGGTCGCCTCAGCGCCCCAGACGCTCCCCGACAGGGTGCGGACCACCGTTGTGTCGCCGATGGTCTCGACAACCACCTCCGGCCCGGCCGGTGCAGGACTTGTGTCGGCTCCACACGCCGCTGGAATGAACGCCGTCGTCAACAGCAGCAGACATGGTCTCATCGTCCAATCCTCCCACCATCAGGCGAACGGTAGTTTACATTATGGCAACTGTGGTTGACTTTTTCGAGTTCGCCGCCAAGGGCCGGCCTGCGATTCCGCGCGAACCCGCCGCTCCAGCGCCCGCTCGAAACTCACCAGCCGGCGGATGAGTGCTGCCCCCGCCGCGGGCGGCGTTCCCGAGGCGTCGCATGAGGTCGCGGACCTTCTCCGCGCCGGGAGGGGGGCGCATCGCTCCGTGTCCGCCCATTCTGCGAGTGCCCCCAGTCCCTCACAACCCCCCGAACAACACGCTCACCCCCTGCTCGAATACGATGTCGCGCGGAATCCCGGCCGCGTCCAGCCGGTCCAGATCCGCCTGCAGGTCCGGCGGCACCACCCCCTTCTCCTCGATCAGCTGGGCGACCCCGTCATAGTCCCCATCCCCCTGCAGCGTCAGGATCAGCTCGCTCAGCCCCGCCACCGCGTCGCGCATCGCGTCGAAGTCGACCCGGTACCGCCCGGTCGCTTCGTCCCGGCTGAAGGCGCCATGCTCGCGGAAGTAGTTGAAGCGCACCATGTTCGCGCGGCCGTGCGCGCTCGCGGCGCCGAAGCGCACCGAGCGGAAGATCCCCGCCAGGAAGGTCACGTAGTGGTGCTCGACCGAGTGCTCGGTGAGCTCGCCACGCTCGAAGAGCTGGGTCACCATGTGGAGCCCCACCACGTCCGCCTTCCCCTCCTCCATCGGCGAGGCGTGCTCGCGCAGCGCCTCGCGCACGGTGCCCTCTCCGTCGATCGTGTTCTTGATCCCCAGCCCGTGGGCCACCTCGTGGAACATCACGTTGCCGAAGAAGGCGTCGAAGACGACGTAGTGCCGCTGGTCCTCGTCGATCAGCTCCTCCGCGATCCCCACCATGATCTTGTCGAACTTGGCCTGCATGGCGTTCTTGAGCTGGAGCCGCCGGGTTCCCTTGGCGAGCTGGACCTCCTCGTCGTTGGGGAGGTTGATGGCGATCGTCTTGGCCCCCGCGTTGGCGTCGCCGGCGTAGTAGACGGCGTCGTAGGCGTTCAGGTCGGAGTCCGTGCCCGGCATCTCCGCCTTGTATTCGTCCGCCACGGGAAGGCTCTCCTGCAGACTCGGGAGGAGCGCCGCGAAGCGGGCCAGTCTCTCGCTCCACTCCATGTCCTTGATCAGGACGAAGCCCTCGTGGGCGGCCTTGGCCCCGAAGAGCTGGTCCTCGTACGTCTCGATCGGGCCGATGATGACGTCGATCGGATTGTCCTTCATGTCCAGCCACGCCATGTCGCTCGGCTGGTATTCGTCGGACTCGAGGGCGTCGGCTCGCAGCCTGAGGTAGTGGGCGAGGCCGGGGTCGCTCGCCAGCTCGGCCGCCTCGCGCAGCTTGGCGGCGGCGGCCATGTGCGCCTCCGCGAAGGCCTCGTGGTAGGGATGGGGGACCAGGGAGCCATCGTCGCCGCGGCGCACCAGGGTGTAGAGCGACCGGAGGGCCTCGTTGTCCGCGGCGGCCGCCTCGAATTCCTCCGCGGTCATGTCGGCGGGGTAGAAGTTGGCGCCCTCCGGCTTGTCGCCCACGCCGTCGACGAACGGCCCGTCGCCCCGGAGCCGGTCCCAGGGCCCGTAGTTGATCTCGATGAAGCGGCGGGTGGCCTCGTCACCGTCGGCCAGGGCGAGGGCGGCCTCCTCGTCCCCATAGGCCTGCTGCCAGAAGACGCCGTCCATCGGCTGCACGGCCTCGATCAGGAGCCGCACCACCTGGCGGTCGTTCTCGGAGAGGTGGGAGAGGTCGGCCTCGAGGCGGAAGAGGGCGTACTGGTCGGCAAGGGCCTGCATGGCGGAAGACCCGTGGACCTCGCCCTCCTGGGCCGAGGTGAAGGTGGGAAGAACAAGCATGGCCAACAGGGCCACCGGGAGGTGCTGGCGAGCGCTCATCGTCATCCTCGCGAAGGAGGTGGTCGGAGTGGGTGCTGCAAGGTACAGGGGAGCGCCCGAGTCTGCCACGACCCGGAGGGATGACCGCTGGCAGCGCGGCTCGCCCCGGATCGCTACCCCGGTCCCGACCTGTGGTCAGCCGACCCGGTGCGCTCTAGCAGCCCGTGGACAAACCTCCCACGGCATTCGAGCAGCGCTGCATCTCCGCTGGACCGCGGTGCTCTGCGTT
>JAPOYJ010000075.1 GCA_026706635.1 Gemmatimonadota bacterium
TCGCGCGAGCACCGAGAGCGGCGAAGCGCTCCGCTGGCAAGGCGCGACGAAGGGCTGGTAGCAGCGCTACCGGGCCAAGGAGCAACGCAGAGCGAAGCCCCGGGTGCGGGCATTGGAAACCATGGATTACACATTGTAAAGCATAGATGACAGTATGGGTAAGCGAGCGAAGCGGTCCAGCGGAGATGCAGCGCTGCTCGAATGCCGTGGGAGGTTTGTCCACGGGCTGCTATGCGCGAGGTGAGGTGAACGTCGCCAACCTGTACATTCACGCGCCCTTCTGCGCACGCCGCTGCTGCTACTGCGACTTCGCCGTCGAGGTGGAGCGGAGCCCGCCCACGGCGCGATGGCTGGCGGCAGTTGGCCGCGAGCTCGACACGATTCGCGCCTCGGGCCACCCCGCGCTGGCTGCGGCATACGACACCGTGTACGTGGGGGGCGGGACGCCCTCGCTCCTTGGGCCCCACGCGATGCGGGGGCTCCGGGCGGCGATCGGAGAAAGTCCCATGGGCGGAGCCGACCTGGAGTGGACCGCCGAGGCGAACCCGGAGTCCCTCTCGGCCGAGACCGCCTCCGAGTGGGCGGCGGCCGGGGTGAACAGGATCTCGCTCGGAGTGCAGAGCTTCGAGCCCGACGCGCTCGCCTGGATGGGACGCCTGCACTCGCCCGAGGATGCGTGCGCGGCCGTCGAACGAGCCCGCGCCGCCGGCGTCTCGAACCTCTCAGTGGATCTCATCTTCGGGCTCCCCGACGGCGTCCGCCGCAGGTGGAGCGACGAGGTCGGGAGGGTGTTGGAACTCGATGTCCCGCACATATCCCTCTACGGGCTGACGGCCGAGGCGGGCACGCCGCTCGGGAAGTGGGTGAAGAGCGGACGGGCCAGGATGCCGACTGGCAGCCGCTACCGCGAGGAGTACCTGCTCGCCGCCGAGGCCTTCGTGGCGGCTGGCTACCACCACTACGAGGTCTCCAACTTTGCGCGGCCGGACTTCGAGTCCCGCCACAACCGCGCCTGCTGGCGAGGGGCGCCGTACCTCGGTCTCGGCAACGGCGCCCACAGCTACCACGACGGCCGGCGCTGGTGGAACGTGAGCGACTGGGCTGCCTACGCCGCCCAGGTGGAGGAGCGGAGCCGGGCGGTGGCGGGGGAGGAGGTGCCGAACGCCGCGCAGCGCCGTCTGGAGCGGCTCTGGCTTGGGCTGCGCACCGCGGAGGGGATCGCGACCGACGGGCTCGGCCCGGCTGCGGAGGCGGCGTTCGAGCGCTGGACGGCGGCCGGGTGGGCCGAGCGTTCGGCGTCCCGGGTGCGCCTTACAGCGCCAGGATGGCTGATCCTCGACGAG
Source organism: Gemmatimonadota bacterium (assembly GCA_026706635.1). GTDB lineage: Bacteria > Gemmatimonadota > Gemmatimonadetes > Longimicrobiales > Gaopeijiaceae > Bin94. The sequence continues at coordinate 1,344 of JAPOYJ010000075.1, forward strand.
CTGGTCCTGGAGCTGGCTTGACGGCCCCCGTCCTTCTGGGGTTCTTTACATTGGACCAGGCTGAGCGGAGGGGCACTCCAGATGGCACTCAAGCGGCGTACCGAAGGCGGCCCGCTCTCCCGGCGGGAGCGCACGGTCCTCGAGGCCGTGATCCGGACGTACGTCGAGACGGCGGAGCCGGTCGGGGGCCGCACGCTCGCCAGGCGCTACGACCTCGGAGTCTCGGCGGCCACGATCCGCAACACCATGGCCGACCTCGAGGCCGATGGGTACCTGAGCCACCCGCACGCCTCGGCCGGGCGCGTCCCCGCCGACCTGGCCTACCGCTACTTCGTCGACCGGCTGGTCAGGCCCGAGGCGCTCACCCCGGAGGAGACCGGGCTCATCGAGGTGCAGCTCGCGGCCAGCGACTCGACTGTGCAGCAGACGCTCCGGAGCGCCACGCGGGCGCTCGGGATTCTCGTCAACGTGCTAGGCGTCGGTTCGGTGCCGCAGATGGAGGATGCCTTCCTGGAGTCGATCGAGCTGATCCGGGTCTCGAGCAGCAAGCTGCTGATGGTGGTCACCGTGGGCGGCGGGCTTGTGCGGACGGTCTACATCGACCTCCCCGGCGAGATACCGGGCGACCTCCTGGAGGAGCTGCGCGTGGTCCTCAACGAACGCCTCCGAGGCATCACCTTCGCCGAGATTCGCCGCTCCTTCGGCGATCGCGTGCGCGACTCCGTGGAGGACCCGGCGACCAGAGACGTCCTCAACATTTTCGTGGAGTCCAGCGAGGAGATCTTCGGCCCCGGCGCGGCCGAGCCCGACGAGGTCGTCCTCGGCCAGACGTCGGCGATGGCCCACCAGCCGGAGTTCGCCAACAGCGAGCGCCTCATGGAGCTGATCGAGCTGACCGAGCGCAAGGACCTCCTCGGCGACATCCTCGGGAGCCGCGCCTCGGGCGGAGGGCCGTACGTGACGATCGGCTCCGAACACGCTCCGGAGCTCGCCGACTTCACGCTCGTCACCTCGGGCTACCGCATGGGGGGGCTCAGGGGCGTCGTGGGGGTGATCGGACCGACGCGGATGCCCTACGAGAAGGTGATCGCGATCGTGGACTACACCTCGTCCCTCGTGACCCGCATGCTGGAGCCGTGACCGCGGATCCGCTCACGGACTGCTAGCAGATGGCCGACTACTACGAGCTGCTCGGCGTCTCCCGGGACGCCGGTCAGGAGGAGATAAAGAAGGCGTACCGCAAGGTGGCGCTCCGGTACCACCCCGACCGCAACGCCGGCTCCAAGGAGGCCGAGGAGCGCTTCAAGGAGGTGACGGAGGCGTACGAGGTCCTGAAGGACCCCCAGGCGCGCGCCCGCTACGACCGCTACGGGCGCGACGGCGTCCGCGGCCAGGGTGGCTTCCGGGGAGGCATGGACTTCTCGGACGCGCTCGAGGTCTTCATGCGGGACTTCGGGGGCTTCGGTGGTCTCGGGAGCCTCTTCGGCGGCCGTCGCGACGACCGTCGGCCGAGGCGCGGCAAGACGATGCGCATCCGTCTGCCTCTGACGCTCCGGGACGTCTGCACGGGCGTGACGAAGAAGGTGCGCGTCGCCGTGCTCGAGAGGTGCGACCCGTGCGGCGCGACGGGGGTGAAGGGCGGGGGTTCTCCGCGCCCCTGCTCCGCCTGCCAGGGCTCCGGCGAGGAGCGCCGGGTCGAGCGCTCGGTCTTCGGGCAGTTTGTGAGCGTCGCGCCCTGCCGCAGCTGTCGAGGCGAGGGCAGGGTGGTGGACGACTACTGCCCGGAGTGCAGCGGCGAGGGTCGGGTCCGAGTCGAGAGGAGCGTCCGCATCGAGGTGCCCCCGGGCGTGACCTCCGAGAACTACCTGACCCTGCGCGGGGAGGGGAGCGTGGGTCCGAGGGGCGGCCCCCGAGGGGACATCGTGGCGCTCTTCGAGATCGCGGAGCACGACCGCTTCGCCCGCGACGGGACCGACCTCCTCCTGGAGCTCCCCATCACCTTCGGCCAGGCGGCGCTTGGCAGTGTGGCGGAGGTGCCGACCGTCGAGGAGGGCACGGCCCGTGTCGAGATCCCGCCCGGCGCGCAGAACGGCGATGTGGTGCGCGTGCGCGGTGAGGGGCTTCCATCGCTGAACGGGACCCGGCGGGGCGACCTCCTGGTGCGGCTGGCGGTCTGGGTTCCGAGGCGGCTGAGCGCCGAGCAGGAGAGGCTCGTCCGCATGCTGCGCGAGTCGGAGGATGCAGCGCCCGAACGGATCGACGATCGCGAGCGGCGCGGATTCTGGTCGAGGGTGAAGGAGGCGCTGAGCTAGCCGTGGACAGACCTCCCACAGCATTCGAGCGGCGATGCATCCGCGCTGGACGCTTCGCTTCACACTTCCACGCTGTAAAGTACACATTACATTATGTCATGTTCACTACACATTTTGTCACTTCAAGGCCTCGCGCTGCATTGCTCCTCGGGCCAGTAGCACACCTCCTGCTCGTTACCACGGCGGCCACCGCCCTCGCGTCGTGCGGAACCGAATCGCCGTCGTCGAGCCCGACTCGCGAAGTGCTGCCAAACGGGGCGGTCGTCGTTCGCTACTCCGGCCTCCCCGCCATCGACTCCGTCGACCGCATGGTGACGGAAGCCCAGGTGGACCTTGAGTTCGGGAGCCTCGAGGGCGACGACCCCAACCTCACCTTCGGAGGCATCCGGGGCATCCAGGCCGCGAGCGACGGCACCATCTATGTGCTGGACGTCCAGGCCGCCGAAGTGCGGGCCTACGATCCCGATGGCCAATACCTGCGGACGGTAGTGCGGGGCGGCGAAGGCCCGGGCGAGATTACCGAAGCAAACGGGATCATCCTCGCGGGCGACACGCTCCTGTGGCTCAACGACCACGGCAAGTGGTCGATCATCGGGGTCGACCGGGCCGGGCAGGAGGTGCGCCGCTTCGTCAAGCCCATCTGGAGCTACGGGTATATCTGGGATGGCGCCTTCGACGATCGGGGACGCTACTGGAGGCATACCTCCCATGAGGAGGGCGGATTCACCTACCCGCCTCCACCGGGCCTGAGTTCAAGGACCGCCCGCAACTACTACAAGTCCTACGACCTGTCGAGCGAGGCCATTGACTCGGTCTACCTCGGTCAGAGCACCTTCCGGTCTTACACATACAAGGACCCGAACGGGAACTGGCAGTTTCTGCCGATCTCCTTCGAGCCATCCAACATCTTCGTGCTCAATCCGTCCGGCGGCTTCTGGCGGGCGAACAGCGCCTCATACCGCATCGTGCGAACCGGCGAGGGAGGAGACACGCTTGTCGTGATCGAGGCCGGGGTGCCGGTGCAACGGGTCACGGACGAGGACCGCAGCGCGTACGTTGAGGGGTGGGTCGAGCATCGACCCGAGGCGCGCCGCGACTTGGAGGCGGTCGCGGCGCTCATGGCGGACGTCAAGCCGGTCTTGGCAGGCATCTTCGTCGACGATGAAGGCGTGCTCTGGGTAGAGAGAGTCGTGCCGAGCGACGCCCCCGCCTTCTACGACCGGTATTCCGCGGAGGGCGACTACCTGGGTTCCGTACGCCTCGCGTTCGAACCGGCGGGGGGCAAAATCTGGGTCCAACACGGCAGCATCTACTCCTGGGTCGTGGATGAGCTGGATGTTCCGTTCGTCGTGAGAGCGCCGCTGAGGTGGGAGCGGCGCTGAGGTGAGCGGTTTCCACGATCGCGAGCGGACCCTGGTGTCGTGCGATCTCGGCGGCGTTGGCGAACCCCGCGGACTGCTACTACCCTTGCGGTTCCAGCGCAATCAGCCTGACCACGCGCACGGTCTGAACCTCAAGCTCGTCGGTCTCGATGTAGGCCATGAGCCCGCCCGGACCGAAGGCATCCGGCGTATGTAGTCCATCCGGCGGCAGGGTACCTACGTAGCCCCCGTCGGGTGTCACGATGTCGGTCGGGCCGTCGTCGTCGCCCGTGGGACCCCAGCGTTCCAGCCAGACCCGGTCCTCCCAGTCCACCTTCAAGTCGTACAGCACCGGCACCTCGTCGGCGAAGGTGCGGCCCTCGACGCCCTCCCGGTCAAGCCGGACGTTCGCAGCCTCTGCGCTCTCCCGCGCCGACGTCTCGTTTTCGCGGTAGCGCTCGCGTTCGGCTTCCCTGATCGCATCGTCGACCGGCAGTGGTGCGATCGGTCGCTCGATGGTTCCTGAGACGCTTCCGTCGAGTCCGATGAGCTTGACGCGATAGCCGATCGAGTCGATCAACGCGAGGCGGCCGTCGGTGAGCAGGTCGTATCGAAGGTGGGGCTCGAAGGCGCGGCCCGCCGGGATGCTCACGCTCAGACCCGTCGATCGGGATCCGCTCATGTCGATCTCGTCTTCGTCCTCTTCGGGCAGCTCCCAGGCGGTATAGAGGAGCTGCGGAACGATGCTGTCGCTGGGAAAGATGCGGATCGGGCGGCCCACTTCTTCAGGCTCCTCGTCGTCTCCGAAGCGCATGAACTCGGAGGACACCAGGCGACCATCGGGAAGCGCCACCCCACCCATGACGATACCCGTAGTCATCGGGTTCATGGCGATGCTCCCCGCGAACTCGCCGCCGGGTTCGAAGAGGTCGATCCGCGAGAATCCCATCACCTTGTAGGAGCCGTCGCGCGCCACGATCGCCGTCATCACGTTGCCGAACTCTCCCGGTCCCTCGCCCGGCCCGCCGACCGTACGGACCAGCGACCCATCCGTTCCGACCACCAGGATATGATCGGCCTGGCTGTCGAAGATGTGCAGGTTGGACTGGGCGTCGAAGTGCACCGAGCGAACGCTCCCGAAGGTGTCCCAGTCGTCGCCCGCAACAAAGCCGACGGTGAAGACCTCCTCGGTCACCGCGTTCACGATCACGTCCGGGCCGTCCAGGGTTCCGGCGGCGCCGGTGCCCGATCTGTCCCCACCGTCGCCGCAGGCTGGTAGCAGGGCGAGGGTGAGAGGCGCGAGCACCGCGAGACATCGCGGCACCAATCTCGTCGTCAGCTTCGGCATTTCGGGCATTTCGGTTGGTCTCTCCGGGTCAGGGGGCTCGCGCGAGTCGTTCGATATTCGGGGAGACCGGAGGCGTTGCCCGGTCGGTGCTTCGTGCCAAGGCGATCCGGCACCGCATGAAGGCTCGGCAGCGTCAGGTTCGTCCCATGTCAATGTACACAAGGGGCCCCTCATGGACGACGACTCTCGGAGGATCGGGCAACTGGTGGCGGCGGCGCGGAGACCCCGGCGGGAGCTTGCGGAGCTCGGGGGTGAGGGGCATCCCTGGGCGGCGCCGGGCCCCGCTACCGTTTCCTTCGCACGACTCGATGCACCCTGACGTACTCGACACCGAGTTCGTCCCGGTAGACGCCCGCCAGCAGCCCATCGCGGATCGAGAGAACCGTCAGGCCGCCTGGAGTCGAGACAGACCCAAGGTAGACCCCGGTCGGATCGAGGACATCCCACGTCGGCGGCTCTCGTGACAGCGGATCGGACTCGAAGCGACGCGCCCAGAAAGTTCCATCGCGGTCGGCCAGCAGCCGGTCGAATGCGGGCTCGTACCGGGGGACTTCAATACGATCTCTCCAGTCGCGCCAGACTGCCGCGCCAGCACCCGACTGACCGAGTTCGACAAGACTCTCGATGACCCGTGTGACCTCCGACTCGGCCACGGCTCTCCGGTCGCGCGCGATCCGGTAGCGAGTCACCAGCGAGCCGTCCACGTCGTGCACCGACACTTCGGCGTCGGGGCCGGTTGCCACGGCGAGCCGGGTGCCGTACGTAGCCCACAGCGGCCGAGGGCTGAACGGCACGGGCAGCATGTGTCGGCCCGTCCAGATCCACCGGCCGCCGACGATCCTGGCTAGCCGAACCCGATTCTCCCAGGCTGGATCGTAGCGCCACAGCGCTATCGTGTCGAGCCAGGCGACTCCGGCCTCGGGTGCTGACAAGGTGGCTGGGAAGGTGACCAGCCAGGTGCCGTCGTCGAACACGGCCTGAGCCACGATCGCCGAGCCGCCGAAGGAGCGGCGCTCGGTCGCAATCAGCTGTCCGCTCTCTCCCACGACGGACAGACGAGACAGCGACCGGTCCCAGATCAGGAAAGCGCCGTCGTCCCGCCGGCCCAGATAGCGCTGGCTCCAGAACTCCCCCGGACCGTCTCCGGTGCCGCCTGCCGACCAGAGGTGACGACCGGTGGCGTCGTAGCGCCGTACCTCGGACGACCCACCATCGACCACGATGACGTCGCCGTCGGCAAGCAACGCCACATCCAGGATCCTGAAGAAGTGCGAGGAGTGATCGTCTTCGACATTGCCCAGACGAACGACGGGCTCTGGAGCGACATACCACTCGTCGCCGGGCAGCCATGCAGCGGACGTGCTCTGTACGATCTGCACTCCGGCGCTGTCGATGCGGATCGCGGCATCCGGCTCCCGCTCGGCGCACGCCGCTGTACAGAGTACGCAGAGTGCTGCCAGAGCCTGACGGCAGCTGTCGAACCGATCCAACGGACTCCTCCTGCCGGGGATTCTGGATTCCACGATTGCAACTTGCTGCGGACCACCTCGTCGCCGCAACAACGCGTGATGGTCCACCGAAGCGGGCCGATAGTGGTGCGCCAACGACCGGGCCTTGGTCCGGCCCATCGGTGAATGCGCGGGGCCGCAGGCGATTGACTGCTCCGGTCCCTTGCCTGGTCGTCACCGCTCGAAGGCACACCGACTACGATTCCCCTACAGTGGATGCCAACGGCACCGCTGGACAACGTATTCCGTGGAGCAGGCTGCGGGACCTGACGGCAGCGCACGGAGCGTCCGCACCGCTACGGACGCTCCGGCAAGCTTGCTGCGTCTGGGTCGCCCGTCCCCCTCTCAGCCGCTGGAGGAAAGAAGAAGGGAATCACACCGGAACCGTCCGCGAAGACGGGGCAGGTCCAGTCTGCGGGATGATTGACATTTTGACCGCTTCGCGCACGTGGAGCGGACTCGGGATCGTTCGCTAAAGGGCCTGCTCGCCGAATTCGAGACACTGCGCGAGTCCGGGATCAAGGCGCTGGAGGAAGTCCTAGAAGGACCACCCGTGCTAGATGCGGGAGGACTTCACCCGGAATTGGGCGAGGTCACGCTGCGCCAGTTGCTCGCCACGTGGGCGGTGCACGATCTAAACCATGTCGCCCAAATTGCTCGAGTCGTCGCCCGCCATTTTGACACGGAAGTGGGTCCATGGAGGGAGTATCTGCCGATCCTCCAGTCCTTGCGTCCGCGCTAGATTCCCGCCATCTCCAGTTTACATAATGTAATGTCTGCTATACGTTTTCGCCCCATGACGCCCCGGGATTGGCCCGCCGTGGTGGATATCTACAGCCAAGGCATCGAGTCGGGCAATGCGACCTTCGAGACCGAGGTCCCCGATTGGCGGAGCTGGGACGGGGCCCGTAGTCCCGAGTGTCGGCTCGTGGCGGAGGCTGGCGGCGAGGTTATCGGATACGCGGCGCTGAGCCCGGTGTCGGGGCGGTGTGTCTACGACGGGGTCCGCGAGGCGATGATCTTCGTCGCGGCGGCGGTGCGGGGGCGGGGCGTGGGAGGCGGGCTGCTCGAGCGGCTGGTGGAGGAGAGCGAGGCGCACGGGATCTGGACGCTCCAGGCTGGCATCTTCCCAGAGAACGCGGCCTCGATCCGGATATGCGAGAAGGCCGGGTTTCGAATTCTGGGCACGCACGAACGGCTGGGCCGCTTTCACGATGGCCGGTGGCGCGACGTGGTGCTGATGGAGCGGCGGAGCGGGGTTGTGGGGGTGGACTGAGGCCGCGCGCCACCTCGATCGGGTCAGCCAGAAACACGTCCTGGAAAAGGCTCAGCAGCATGGTCCCTCGGACATGGGGCGTTGGAACGCCTTCCGCCCCGAGATTCCCTATCTTTCCGCTCGAAGCGGGGAGCGGACAGGCACAGCAGGATGTCGTGCGACCTCGGCGGCGTTGGCGGACCCCGCAGACTGCTCTACCCTCGCGGTTCCAGCGCAATCAGCCTGACCACGCGCACGGTCTGAACGTCGAGCTCGTCGCGTTCGATGTAGGCCATGAGCCCGCTCGGACCGAAGGCATCCGGCGTACGTAGTCCATCCGGCGCCAGGGTGCCGACGTAGCCCCCGTCGGGTGTAACGATGTCGGTCGGGCCGTCGTCGTCGCCGGTGGGTCCCCGGCGTTGAACCCAGAGTCGATCTTCCCGGTCCACCTTCAGGCGATACAGCACCGGCACCTCGTCGGCGAAGGTGAGCCCCTCCACCCCCTCCACGTCGATCTGGATAGGCGAGTTGGTTCTCCTTGCGTTTGCGCGCGCCGTGCTTTCTCGGTAGCGCTCGCGTTCGGCGTCCCTGATCGCCTCGTCGACCGCAAGCGGCGCGATCGGCCGCTCGATGGTTCCGGCTACGCTGCCGTCGAGCCCGATGAGCTTGACCCGGTAGCCGATCGAGTCGATCAGCGCGAGGCGGCCATCGTTCAGAAGGTCATAGCTGACGAAGGGCTCGAAGGCGCGGCCCGCCGACCACGCCACACGCCTACCGCTCTCTCGGGACCCGCTCACGCTGATATCGTCTTCGTCCTCGTCGGGTGGCCTCCAGGCGGTGTAGAGCACCTCCGCCTCAGTGCCGTCGAGTGGAAAGATGTGAATGGGATGGCCCTCCTCAGCCTCCTCGGCGTCATCACCCAGGCGCATGATCGCGCCCGCCAGCAGGCGACCGTCGGGAAGCACCATGTTGGCTATGACAATCCCAGTCGTCATCGGGTCCAGGGTGATGCGCCGCGCAAACTCGCCGTCGGGTTCGAGAAGGTCGATCGTCGTGAATCCCATTGCGATGTAGGAGCCGTCGCGCGGGACGATTACAGAGGTGACGTTGCCGAACTCGCCGGGTCCCTCCCCCCGGCCACCAACGGTACGGACCAACGACCCATCCGGTCCGACGACCAGGATGTGTTCGGCCTGCATGTCGAAGATGTGCAGGTTGGCCCGCGCGTCGAAGTGCACCGAGCGAACGCTACCGAAGGTGTCCCAGTCGTCGCCCGCAACGGAGCCTACGGTGAAGACCTCCTCGGTCACCGCGCTCACGATCACGTCCGGGCCGTCCAGGGTTCCGGCGATGCCGGTGGCCGATCCGCCCCCCGCGTCGCTGCAAGCCAGTAGGAGGGCGAGAGGGGCGAGCGCCGCGAGGTATCGCGGCACCTTGTCGTCAGCTTCGGCACTTACGGGCATTTCGGTTGGTCTTTCCGGGTCAGGGGGCTCGTGCGGGCCGTTCGATGTTCGGGGAGATCGGAGGCGTTGCACGGTCGGCTCTCGTGTCAGGGCGATCAGGTGCCACGCGAAGGCTCGGCAGCGTCAGGTTCGTCCCGTTCAATATAAGCCAGAAACACTCGCGGACGACGGCTCCCGGAGGACGACGGGGCTGGCCGTAGCGCTCGAAGACGGGGGGGCTGGCCCGCCCGCCGCGGTTGCCGAGCTGAGCGGGATCTCGAAAATGGGCCAGCGCGATATCAGGCGGCCCCTGGTCTCTGGAGCAATGACAGTGGTCGCACATGCGATCCGGCGCGGCGAGGTCACTGGCAGGCGGCGTGCGCCGCACTCCCGGATCTTGGCCCCTGAGATAGGTCCGGGACCTTGCCGGTGCGCATCGCGGACACGAGATTCGCACCGCACCCGCCCAGCACCATCGGCGCACCGAACCAAGACACCTGCACACCTGCACCAGCGAGCCGCCGACTTGAAGGACGCCCATCCCGCTTCACAACCGCGGGGAGTTCGCAGGCCGCGACTACCCGTCTGGCATTGGGCCACTGTCGCGTTCATCGCTACATCCTCCCATCTGTCCGCCCAACCCGCAATCTCCGTACGCGACTCGATCGTGCTCCAGGAATCGGGCGATGGCTACCTCGTGGTGCCGAGCCCTATCGTGCCCGATGGATCGGGCGGCTACCTGGTTGCCGACCATGGTCAGGCAGGTGTCTTCCACTTCCTGGGGGACGGGAGCCTGCTGCGACGCTACGGCCAGGAGGGCGAAGGACCGGGGGAGTGGAAGGAGGCCGATATCACTCTGCCTTGGGGAGACCAGCAAGTCATGGTGCTGTCGTGGAGTCCGTATGCCATCCACCTCTTCCGACGCAGCGACGGAGGCTTCGTGGAGAGCCATCCTCTCAACACGCCGGTCGAGTCGGTGGTACCGGGCTCGGGGGGTCTTTGGTCGAGCGGGGCGCACCACGGTACCTCGAGCGCGATCCGCCGCCTGAAGCTCGGCGAACCCGAGGCCCGTCCCGTCCTTCGGCTTCCCGACGTATACACGGCGGGCGGTCCCGTTGGCGGGATCTTCGGAGAAATGCCGTTCGCGATGTGGGCCGACACGCTGCTTGTCGGGTTCATGCCGCTTCCGTACCTGATCGTGGCGGATACGACCGGCCGGGAGCTGGACCGCTTTGAGATCCCCGCGACCCGTCGGAAGGGCGGCACGGCGGACCCCGCAGCCGCAATCGACGAGGTGCTCGGGGGCGGGCGCCCGTACACCGAGGTCTTCGGTCTCTTCTCCGTAACCAGGGGCGTCCACCGCCGGCCGGATGGCACAGCATTGGTGGTCCACTTCGACATGGGCACCGAAGGCGGACCCGTGAGCACGGTGGGCCTATGGGTGAGTGTCATCGACGAGTCGAGGGAATCGGCTTGCGTGGACGCGCCGATCCCGCTGGAGCCGGGTTCGCGGGCTGCCATCGGATTCGAGGGGGATCTGGTTCTGGTGCTGGAGCCGGTGATACGAGGGGGGGACGCCGTAACGGTCTTGAGGCGGATCGAGGTGGATGTGGACGGCTGTGACTGGGTGCCGGTCAATCGTTGAGGTTTCACAGGGCCTTTGCGGCACCGGACAGATTGAATGGGATCGCCGACATTCCACACCTTACACGACCGTTCGCCACGGAGGGTACAACGATGATGCACCCCCGCTCACGCCACCGCGTGGCCTACCGACTGGCACTGTCGTTTGCCGCGCTCCTCTCCTCCGCCTGCGACCGTGGCCCGCAAGCCGTGTCCGGCCTTCAATGCGAACCCCACCCCTCCGACATCGCCACTCTGGACTTCGCAGAGGCGTTCGTCCCACTCGAACCTCTAGTATTCCGCACCAGCGATCCCAATCCCGTTTTGTCCGCCCGGACCTTGAGTGTTTCGCCGTCCGGGCAACTGCTCCTCGTTGACAGCCGCAGCTTCAACCTGAAGGTTGCCGACAGTGAGGGCCGCGTCATCCAGGTCATCGGTGGCGAAGGCGAGGGTCCTGGCGAGTTCACAGCACTGATGGATGCCGTCTTCCTGCGGGACGACCGGATCCTCGCCCTTGATGCCGGTCGAGTACTCGCCACGCTTTTCGACACGACGGGCGAGGTCCTGAATGCCTTCCAGCTCGAGGACCAGCTCGACCCCCGTGCCGTGGTGGCCATGGACAAGTCCTCCTTTCTCATTGGAGGCATGGTCACCACGCCCGGTGAAGGGAATGACATGGCCAGGATCTATTCCCTTGACGGAACCACTACGGATTCGTTCCTTCCCGCCGACCAGCTGCTCTTCGACACCCAGATGATCGTCGATGGTGTATGGGGAGTCGCGCTGCCGGGCGGTACCGTGGCCTTGGGCCTCGATGTAACGGCAGCCATCCATCTGTTCTCCGAGACCGGAGCTCACATCTGCACACAGGCATCGGAGCCGCCTCGTTGGTCGCAGTTGCTGCCGCGCGACGATCCGGTCGCCATGGATCAGGCGACGCGCGAATGGATCCGGCAAGCGACAATCACCATCGGTGCCGCGTATGCCAGCGGCAGGCTTTACAGACAGTACCGGAGTTCTGCTGAAGACGGTGTGTCGTTACTCGCCGAGTATGATGCCGACTTGAATCTGCGGAACGTCTACACCTCGCTTCCGGGTCGGTTGGTCGGCGGCGGTGGCGAAACGCTGTTCATTCTTGGCGACGAGTCGCGCGACGACACGCGCGTCTTGAGGTACCGGGCGTCGCAGCGGGAGTAGACTTAGTCTGCCCGTCCTCACCCGCCCTTCGGCATTTCACGAATGAAACATCGTCTGTCTTGTAAAGTGTACTTTACAATATGTAGTCCGTGGTTTACAGATCCCGTATCCGTGGCTTCGCTCTATTCGTCCCCATTCCTGAACGGGATGTCGCGCGATCTCCGCGGATGTTGGCGGACCCCCGCGGATCGTCTCACCCTTGCGGTTCCAGCGCAATCAGCCTGACCACGCGCACGGTCTGAACGTCGAGCTCGTCAGTCTCAATGTAGGCCATCAACCCGCCCGGACCGAAGGCATCCGGCGTCCGCAACCCGTCCGGCGGCAGGGTGCCGATATAGCTCCCGTCGGGTGTAACGATGTCGGTCGGTCCGTTGTCGTCGCCTGTGGGTCCCCGGCGTTGAACCCAGATTCGATCCTCCCAGTCCACCTTCAGGCGGTACAGCACCGGCACCTCGTCGGCGAAGGTGCGTTCCTCCACCCCCTCCCGCTCGATCCGGAGGGACGGGCTGGTTCTGCTTACTGCGTCAGCAGACTCCTCCTGAGCTTTGCGGAAGCGCTCGCGCTCGGCCTCCTTGATCTCTTCGTCGATGGGAAGGGGCGCGATTGGGCGCTCGATCGTCCCGGTGACGCTTCCGTCGAGTCCGATGAGCTTGACGCGGTACCCGATCGAGTCGATCAGCGCGAGGCGGCCGTCGGCCAGCGCATCGTAATCGAGGCGGGGCTCGAAGGCGCGGCCGGCCGCCATGCGCACGACCGATCCTTCCGAGCTCGACCCGTTCACGGTGAATTCGTCGTCGTCCTCCTCGGGCAGCTCCCAGGCGGTGTAGAGGAGCTCCGGCTCGGTGCCGTCGAGCGCGAAGATGTGTATGGGGCGGCCCGCCTCGGACTGCTCGTCGTCGTCGCCGAAGCGTATGATCTGGTCGGCGACCAGCCGTCCGTCCGGAAGCGCCATGTCGGCCATGACGATTCCCGTCGTCATCGGGTCCACCGTGATGCGCCGAATGAACTCACCGCCGGGGTCGATAAGGTCGACCTGCGAGAATCCCGCCACCGTGTAGGAACCGTCGCGCGCGACGAACGTCGCCATGACGTTGCCGAACTCTCCCGGTCCTTCTCCCTTCCCTCCGACCGTGCGGACAAGCGATCCGTCCGGCCCGACCGCGAGGATGTGATCGGCCTGGCTGTCGAAGATGTGCAGGTTGGCCCGGGCGTCGAAGTGCACCGAGCGAACGCTTCCGAAGGTGTCCCAGTCGTCGCCCACGACTGACCCGACGGTGAAGACCTCCTCGGTCACCGCGCTCACGATCACGTCCGGGCCATCGAGGGTCCCGGCAGTGCCGGTGCCCGATCCGTCCCCACCGTCGCCGCAGGCTAGTACCAGGGCGAGAGAGGCGAGCGCCGCGAGGTATCGCGGCACCCTCATCGTCGGCAGCTTCGGCGTTTCGGGCATTTCGGTTGGTCTTTCCGGGTCAGGGGGCTTGCGCGAGTCGTTCGCATTTTTCGGGGGAACCCGAGGCGTCGAGTCGATTCCTCGTGCTGGGGCGATCAGGCACCACGCGAATGCTCGGCGGCGTCAGAGTCGTCCCACTAAATGTAGACAAGGGCCCCCTCGTGGACGACGACTCTCGGAGGATCGCGCGACTGGTGGCACCGGGGACACCCTGGCGGGAGCTGGTTTACGGTGTTAAGTCTGTCCACGGACTGCCAGCACGGCGCTGGCACCCGCTATCGTTCCCCTCGCACGACTCGATGCACGCTGACGTACTCGACACCAAGCTCGTCCCGGTAGGCGCCCGCGAGCAGCCCATCGCTGATCGAGAGAACCGTCAGGCCCCCGGGGGTCGAGACAGACCCAAGGTAGACCCCGGTGTCGAGTACATCCCATGTCGGCAGCTCGGCTGACAGCGGATCGGACTCGAAGCGACGCGCCCAGAGGGTTCCATCGCGGTCGGCCAGCAGTCGATCGAATGCGGGCTCGTACCGCGGGACTTCCATACGATCTCTCCACTCGCGCCAGACCGCCGCGCCAGCACCTGACTGACCGAGTTCGACAAGACTCTCGATGATCTGTGTGACCTTCGACTCGGCTACGGCTCGCCGGTCGCGTGCGATCCGGTAGCGAGCCACCAGCGAGCCGTCCGCATCGCGCACCGACACTTCGGCGTCGGGGCCGGTCGCCACGGCGAGCCGGGTGCCATCCGTAGCCCACAGCGGCCGTTGAAGCCGTCGAGTGAGTGAAGGACATGATCGACTGCCTCCTGCGAACACGTCGCCAGCGCGTTCTTCCGGTGGTTCGCTCAACGTTGCCATACTCCCCACCCTCGCGCTCGTAGCGCCCTGGCCAAGGAGACTTCTCGTCTTCCAGCTCATGTGGCTTTCCGGCAAGGGGTTGATCCGGTCTATTCTCGGCAGGCGGCAGGCACTCACGACGGGCAGTAGTGGTTGCCGCGCCAGATTGCGACAGGGGCTTGTTCTTCGCAACCCTCCTCCTCCTCGGGTCACGAGACCCGGGTGCAAACCCGGCCCGGCCTCCACCACGTCCCCGATTACCAAATGTCACCCGTCGAGTGTCCAGAATCACGGCCCCCCCAACCCCCCTACCATCCTCACACACTCCACGGACCGGTCGCGAGGCAGGCCCTCATCGCCTCCTCCGCCTTGATCGCCCACCTGCACGCCTCGAGGCGCGAGTCCGGCGCCACCTCCTCGCCCAGCGCGGCGAGACTTTCCCAGAGGGGGCGCGCGATCCCCGGCTGCAGCGGGGCGTCGGCGGGCGATGTGAGCGCCACCCAGCTTGCCAGGGAGCAGGCTCGGCGACGGACCCCCACCGCCTCGATCCCCACCTCCACGAAGAGGAGGCGCCTGCCGGATTCACGGGCCAGGTTGCGGACCTGCTCGGTGCTCAGCACGACCGCCGGGTGGAGGCGCAGCAGCTCCCTGCGCAGGCGATCGGTCGGGAGCACTCCGGGACCGCACCGCCTGAGCACCTCCACCATCCTCTCCACCGTCTCCTCCATGCGCCTCCTTGCGACATGCCAGTGAGGCGGCCCGCGAACAGTACCCCGACGGCATTCGACCGGCGGAGCATCCCCGCTGGGCCGCTGCGCTCTGCGTTGCTCCTCGAACCAATAGCGCTGCGGCTATTGGCCCTTCGTCGCGCCTTGCCAGCGGGGCACTTCGCCGGTCTCGGTGCTCGTCCGGGCCCGTCCACGGACCGCTGGCGCCTCGCCGCTCTCGGTGCTCGCGCGAGTCCGTCCACGGACCGGGCCGACAGCCCGCGGACGGGCGAAGTGTAGCCACCCGCAGCGGTCCGCCACATATCCAGATGGGACGGCGACGGCGCCGGTTCCACCTCTCACCCGAGCCAGCGCCCCTGAGGGCGATGATGAGGGGTGACCGCCGGAGTCCATCTTTGGCCATATTGGATCGTCCGCCCGCCCCATCTGCCCACGATCTTCGCGCCGAGGAAGAGATGACGGACTCACTCAAGGAGACGCTGCGCACCGACCTCAACGCCGCTCGTCTGGACCGCGACCGCGAGCGGACGCTCGTCCTCTCGACGGTGCTCGCCGAGATCCGCAATCGGGAGATCGAGACGGGGGGAGATCTCGCCGATGACGGCGTGCGGCCCGTGGTGGCACGGGCGGTCAGGCAGAGGCTCGACGCGGCGAAGCAGATGCGCGATGCGGGCCGGGAAGAGCTGGCCGAGCGAGAGGAGGGGCAGGCAAAGGTGCTGCGCGCATACCTGCCGAGCGAGCTCTCCGAGGACGAGGTGCGCGAGATGGTGCGGAGCATCGTGGCCTCGGGGGCGGGTCACATCGGTGCGGTGATGCCGCGCCTCATGCCGCAGATCCAGGGGCGGTTCGACGGCAGAGTCGCCTCGGCGATCGTGCGCCAGGAGCTGCAGGGGGGGTAGCGGCCCGTGGGCGGACAGTTTGGACACGCGAGCAAAGCGGTCCAGCGGGGATGCAGCGCCGTTCGAATGCCGTGGGAGGTTTGTCCACGGGCTGCAAGGCACCGAGCGGCGCTTCAAGAGCGGCAGAGAAAATGACAGATAGTGGCCGCAATCTGTCACAGATTGGGCGTCGCTGCCCGTGGAGGAACCGGTATTGACAGATAACGGGCACAATCTGTCAGGGCCTGAGCGGCGGTCGCTGGAGGTCCTCGACTTCGGCCGAGTCCTCGAGCGCGTTGCGGACTACGCCTCCACCCGGGCGGGTAGGCGGGCGGTCCTCGCGATGGTGCCGTCGGCCGAGCTCCGCGTCGTCCGCGAGCAACTGCTGGCTGGCGAGGAGGCGCGCCGTTTTCTGGAGGAGCGGGAGGGGTGGTTCCTTCCGGCGGTCCCGGAGTCCGATGCCACGCTGCGGCGCCTGGGTGTCGAGGGCTCCGTCCTGACGCCGACCGAGTTGGCGGAGGTGGGGGGCCTCCTGGAGGCGAACCGGACGCTCGCCGCGGAGCTGGGGTCCGAGGGCGAGCTGGGGACGCTCGGCGCGCTCTGCAGACGCCTCCCGGCCGCCCCGGAGATCGAATCGGCGATTCGACGCGCCATAGGGCCCGAGGGCACCGTTCTGGACGGGGCCAGCCGCGAGCTCAGGAGGCTGCGCTCTCGGCTGGCGGGGGCGCGAAACCGGGTCGTGGCCCACCTGGAGGAGCTGCTGGGGACGCTGTCCGAGCGCCACCGGGTGCCCGACGCCTCGGTGACGATCCGAGACGGCCGCTACGTGATCCCGCTCAGGCGCGAGGGGCGCAGGGCGGTCGGCGGATACCTGCACGACGAGTCGTCCTCGGGAGCCACGGTCTTCGTCGAACCCCCGTCGGCGATCGAGATGATGAACCAGCTCCGCACGCTGGAGCTCGCCGAGGCCAGGGAGGTCCACCGGATCCTCGTCGAGCTCTCGGCGCTCTGCCGTCCGCTCGCCAACGCTCTGGCCGGCTCGCTGGCGGCGATCACCGAGCTCGACCGGCGCCTCGCGGTCGCGCTGGCCGTCGAGAGGTGGGAGGGCGTGGCCCCCGAGATCGCGCCCGGCCCGCTCCGCCTCCGCCGGGGCCGTCACCCGCTCCTGGTCCTCGGCGACTCCCCGGCGGTCCCGTTCGACCTGGAGCTCGAGGGGACGGAGCGCGTGGTCGTGGTCACCGGACCGAACGCCGGGGGAAAGACCGCCTTCCTCAAGGCGACGGGTCTCATAGCTGCCCTGGCGCAGTCGGGGATCGCTCCTCCGGTGGGCCCCGGCACCCGCCTGCCGCTCTTCGGTGCCATCCTCGCCGAATCGGGCGACGGCCAGTCGATCAGCGACAGCCTCTCGACCTTCTCCGCCCACCTGGCGAGCGTCGGGCGGATCCTGGAGGAGGCCGGGCCCACCTCGCTCGTCCTGATCGACGAACCCGGCGCGGGGACCGATCCGGGCGAGGGCGAGGCGCTGGCGCGGGCTCTCGTCGAGACGCTGGCGGGGCGGGGCTGCACGGCCGTCGTGACGTCGCACCTGGGGGGACTGAAGGAGCTCGCCGGTATCGACGACCGAATTGTCAATGCCTCGCTCGCCTTCGACGGCGACCGGCTCGCGCCCACATTCCGATTCGCCAAGGGCAGCCCCGGGCGCTCCTACGGTCTGGCGATTGCCCGCGGCCTGGGCTTCCCGGCCGAGCTCCTCGATCGGGCGGAGAGCTACCGGGACGGGCGCGAGCTGCGCCTCGACGAGCTCCTGGCACGGGCGGAGGAGCGCGACGAGCATTCGGCGCGGCTGCTGGGCGATCTCGAGGGCGAGCGCGAGCGGCTGGACTCCCTTCGGAGCGAGCTCGAAGGCCGCGAGGCGCGACTTCGGCGTCGGGAGCGGGAGGCCGCATCGCTCTCCCGGGCCGAGACCCGCCGCATGCTCCTCGAGGGCCGAGGGAGGGTGGAAGCGGCGATCCTGGATCTCAAGGCGGCCGCCTCCGAGAGCGGCGACCTCGCCGCTGCGGCCCGGCGGGCGCGGGTGGAGGTCGAGGCGGCGGCACGCGAGCTGGAGGGGGACGAAGCGCAGAGCGCGACGGCTACTCCCCACGGCCACGGCGCCCGGATCGAGCCCGGCACCCCTGTACGGATGACCGACACGGGCGCCCGGGGCGTGCTCGTTGGCCTCGAGGGAGGGCGCGCGGTGGTGAGGGTGGGCGGACTCCTCCTGCGTACGCCCAGCGAGCGCGTGATTCCAGAGCTGGCGGAGGTCGATAGGGCAGTCGAGCCGAGGCGCCACTGGGATGCCTCGACGGCTGCGCCCCCGGAGCCCGAGGTGGACCTGCGAGGGCTGCGCGCCGACGAGGCCGAGCGGTCGCTCCTGGGCGCTCTCGACCGGGCGGCGGTCGCCGACCTGCGCGAGGTGCGGGTCATCCACGGCAAGGGGACCGGGGCGCTCCGCAAGCGTGTCGGCGAGGTCCTGGAGCGTGACGAGCGGGTGGAGCGCTTCCGCGCGGGCGGAGTCGGCGAGGGCGGGTTCGGCGTGACGGTGGCCAGGATGCGCTGATGCCGCACTCGCACCCTTCCCCTGCCCGCTCCGACCGGGACGAGTGATGGCGCGCGACGACATCGTCGAGGAGGTGCGGGCCCGCGCCGACATCGTCGAGATCATCGGCCAGTTCGTCTCGCTCCGGAAGGCGGGCCGGGAGTTCCGCGGACTCAGTCCCTTCAAGAAGGAGAAGACGCCGTCCTTCTTCGTGATTCCGGCGAAGGGCTTCTTTCACGACTTCTCCTCCGGGGAGTCCGGCGACGTCTTCGCCTTCCTGATGAAGCACCAGGGGATGAGCTTCCTGGACGCCGTGAGGCACGTCGGCGCGCACGCGGGCGTCGATGTCAGCAACCTCGGGAGGCGCAGGGAGAAGGACGACCCGGCGCGGCCCTACTACGAGGCGTGCGCGTACGCGAGCTCCTTCTACCGGGAGCGCCTCTGGGACGCCGCGGACGGCGCTAGGGCCCGCGCCTACCTGGAGGGAAGGGGCATAGGGCGCGAGACCGCCGAGCGCTTCGGCCTGGGCTATGCGCCAGACAGCTGGGAGGCCTTCCGCGAGGCGGCCTCGGTCCACGGCCTGAGCGAGCCGCTCCTCCTAGAGATCGGCCTGCTCAAGGAGGCCGAGGGCCGGGACAGGCCCTACGACGGCCTCCGGGACCGGATCACCTTCCCGATCGAGTCGCTGTCGGGGCGGGTAGTAGCCTTCGGGGGCCGCCTCCTGGGCAAGGAGGGCAAGGGCCAGCCGAAGTACCTGAACTCCCCCGAGAGTCCGATCTTCCGGAAGGGCGAGGTGCTCTACGGGCTGCGGCGGGCCAGGAACCACATCCGTCGCTCGGGCTCGGCGCTCGTCGTCGAGGGCTTCGTGGACGTGGTGTCGCTCTCGGCGGCCGAGATCGGGAGTGCGGTGGCACCCCTCGGGACCGCCCTGACAGATGGGCAGGCCAGACTTCTGAGGCGCTTCACCGAGCAGGTCTGCCTCCTATTCGACAGCGACGCGGCCGGCCTCAGGGCCACCTTCCGCGCCGCGGACACCCTCCTCGCCCACGGGGTCAGCGTCTCGGTGGCGACGCTTCCGGAGGGGGAGGATCCCGACTCGCTGGTCCGGGGGGAGGGGCGCGAGTCGCTCCTGGAGTGCGTGCGGCAGTCCGTCGACGTCCTCGACCGCAAGATCGGCATCCTGGAGGAGCACGGCTACTTCGGTTCGACCCAGGGTAGGCGCCGCGCCGTGGACCGCCTCCTTCCCACGATCCGCGCGGCGCTGAATCCGCGCGTCCGCGACATTTACGTGACCCGGGTGGCGGAACGCGTCGGCGTCCGGGAGGAGACCCTGCTGGCGGAGGTAGGATCGCGGCCCGCCCCCCGGGGCGACCCCGCTGCCCGCCGCCCCTCGCCCGGTCGCAGACGCCGGGCGCCTCGCTTCCACGGCCTCGGCCCCGAGCGCTTTCTCCTCCTGCTCCTCGTCAAGGAGCGCAGCCTGGTGGAGAGGGCGAGCGAGAAGGTGGGGCCCTCCGACTTGGAGGATCGGGCCAACCGCGCGATCTTCGAGGCGCTGGTTGACGACCCCGAGCTGGTCACGATGCCGGAGGGGAGCGAGAGAGAGGCGGTGAGGCGCTTCGAGGAGCTCAGCGCGGACCCCGAGAGGTGGGCTTCGCCCGCCCAGGCCTTTGCCGATGCGGTCGACAGCATCGCGACCCGGAACATCGACCGGCAGATCGAGTCGATCGAGGCGCGGCTGGCTGGGGCGAGTGCCGACCAGAAGCTAGAAATGGCAAGGCGCAAGGAGGCGCTCACACAGGAGAAGCTCGCCCGGAGCGTGGACTGGCGCCGGTCCGCCAGGGCGATCGGGACCATCGGCAGGAAGGCCGAGGAGTGAGGGAAGCAAAGGTGAGTGTGGAGAGAGCTCCGGCGACCAGCGGACTGCTGGAGCTGCAGACGATGGACAGCCGGATCCGGGAGGCCCAGCGCCGGGCCGATGCCTACGGCCCCCAGCTGGACGAGATTGCGGCCGCTGCGGAGCGGGCCGCCGAGGCGGCCGACGAGACCGGCCGCAGAGTGCGGGATCTTCAGGTGGAGGAGCGTCGGCGCCGACTCGCGGCGGAGGAGAAGACGGGGCGCGTGCGCCGGCTCGAGGAGCGGCTGAGGCAGGTGAGGACGCTCCGCGAGGAGGCGGCGGTGCAGGCCGAGCTGGCGGTGCTCAACCGCGCTGTGGAGCAGGAGGAGATGGAGGTGATCCAGCTCCTCGACCAGATCTCCCGGCTCGAGGAGCGGCTGCGCGATCAGCGCGAGGAGCTCGAGGGCGCCGAGAGCGAAGCCGATCCGGAGCGAGAGGAGCTCCTCGCCGGGCAGGCGATGGCCGTTGCCCAGGTCGAGCGCCTGAATGTCGTGCGCGAGGAGATCAGGGCCGAGATCGATCCGCGCCTGCTCCGCGCCTATGACCACCTGGCCAGGGGCGGCAGCCGCAAGGCCGTCGCCCGCATGACCGAGGACGGCGCCTGCGGGTCGTGCTACTCGGTGATTCCGCTGCAGATCCAGAACGAGATACGCACACACGCGCCGCTCGTGCGCTGCGAGGCCTGCGGGCTCCTCGTGGCCGCGCCCACAGACGAGGCCGACGGGGATTAGCGGACTCTCTCCGCGTCCGCGGTGGAAGCTGCGCCCGGAGCCGTCCCCCCACGCCGTCCGGGAGCTGAAGCGCGAGCTCAGGCTTCCAGAGGCTCTCTGCAGGCTCCTGGCGGTGCGCGGACTGACCTCACCGGAGGATGCGAAGGGCTTCCTGCGCCCGCTCCTCGGCGACCTCCACGATCCTTCGCGGCTACTCGATGCGGAGGTGGCGGCCGAGAGGCTGGCCCACGCAGTCCGAGGTGGCGAGATGGTGGTTGTGCACGGCGACTACGACGTGGACGGGATCAGCGGGGCGGTGCTCCTGACTCTCTGGATCCGGGCGCTGGGGGGGCGCGCCGAGGCGGTCGTGCCCGATCGGCTGCGCCACGGCTACGACCTCTCGGGGCCGGGGGTCGAGAGGGCGGCGGAGCTCGGCGCCGCGCTCCTCGTGACGGTGGACTGCGGCATCGTGGCGCTGGAGCCGTCCCGCCTCGCCGCCGAGGCCGGGATCGACCTGATCGTCACCGACCACCACACGCCGGGCCCCGAGCTTCCGAGCGCGCTGGCCGTCGTGAACCCCAGTCGTCCGGGGTGCGCCTATCCGAACAAGGGCCTCTCCGGCTGCGGGGTCGCATTCAAGGTCGGCCAGCTCCTGGCCGCCGGATTGGGACGCCCGGCGGACGAGAGCTGGGAGTACCTCGACCTGGTGGCGCTCGCCACGATCGCCGACCAGATGCCGCTCGTCGGCGAGAATCGCATCCTGGCCCGCTACGGCCTGCGGCAGCTGGCGCGCACCGGGCGTCCGGGTCTCCGAGCGCTGATGGCGGAGGCGCGAGTGCGGCCGGACGAAGGACTCGAGGCGGGAGACGTGGCCTTCAGGCTGGCCCCCAGAATCAACGCCGCCGGAAGGGTGGGCAATTCCGACTCGGCGCTACGGCTGCTCCTCGGCGACGACTCTGCCGAAGCCGGTCGCCTCGCCCGCAGGCTGGAGAGCGACAACTCCGCCAGACGCGAGCTGGAGGGGAAGGCGACGGGGGAGGCGCTGGCGGAGGTGCGGTCGAGCTACGATCCTGAGCGCGACCGGGCGGTCGTGGTCGATGGCGAGGGGTGGCACCCCGGCGTGATCGGGATAGTGGCGTCGAGGATCGCCGAGCGGATCTTTCGCCCCGCGATCGTCATCTCGGTCGAGGGCGACCGGGGGCGGGGAAGCGGCCGCTCGATCCCCCATTTCGACCTGCACGGCGCTATTTCCCGCTGCGGCGACCTCCTCGAGCGCTTCGGCGGCCACCACCAGGCGGCCGGACTCGACATTCGGCGCGACCGCATCCCGGCGTTCGCCCGGGCCTTCCAGGAGGAGGCCCGCCAAGATCTGGGCGACGCCATCCCCCGCCCCAGCCTCGATGTGGAGCTAGAGGTCGGCCTTGAAGAGGTCACGCCCGAGCTCTGCCGCTACTACAGCTACGCGGGGCCGTACGGTCGCGGCAACCCGGAGCCGATCCTCATGGCCCGAGGAGTTCGGGTCGAGCCCGGCGTGCGCGTCCTGAACGGCGGCCACGTCGCCTTCCGCGTCGAGCAGGGCGGCGCGCGCCTGAGGGCGATCGGATTCGGGATGGCGGACAGGGTGGATACCGATAGCCTCGGGGACGCCCCCGTCGACCTGGCCTTCACCCTGCTCCGCGACGTGTGGCGCGGACACCCGACCGTCAGTGCGCGGGTCGCGGAGATACGGCCGTCCGAGTGCGCATCATAGGGGGCGAGTGGAGGGGCCGGCCGATCGTGGCACCCCGGGGGAGGGGAGTGCGACCCACAACCGACCGCGTCCGCGAGGCGCTGATGTCGATCCTCGCCCCCCGGCTGCCTGGCGCAACGGTCGTCGATCTCTTCGCCGGCTCGGGGGCGCTGGGGCTCGAGGCGCTGAGCCGAGGGGCGAGCCACGCCACCTTCGTGGAGCGCAGTCGCCGTGCAATCCGGGCGATCGAGCGGAACGTCCGGTCGTTCGGTGCCGAGGGGAGGGCAACGGTCGTCTCGGGCGACGCGCTCGCCCATCTCCGAACCCTGGCTCCCCGGAGCCGCGATCTGGGGCTGGCCGATCCTCCTTACGGCCGCGGCTACGCCTTCGAGCTGCTGAGGCGCTATTCGCGCAAGCCCTTTGCGGGGGAGCTGTGGATCGAGCACGATCGCCGAGAGGAGCTACCTGCGGGGACATGGGTGGAGCAGAGGCGCTACGGCGACTCCATCCTTACTGCGGCGAGGGTGCCGGCCCACCATGGCGACGGTCCGGCAGTCCGTGGACAGACTCGGGCACTGTAAACCATAGGTTACATATTGTAAAGCATGAATTACACTGCGAGTAGACCATTTGTAAACTGTGGATTACATATTGTAAAGTATACATTACATTATGGCGGACTAGCGGAGCGGTCTAGTGGGGATGCAGCGCTGCTCGAATGTTGCGGGAGGCTTGTCCGCGGGCTGTTCACGTCCCGCCGGTCACCAGCCGATCATATCCCTGGCTTGAGCACCCGGCGGCGATAGCGTAGCTTGGACGGTACGCGGCGCACCGGACGGCGTCCCCAGGCGAGCGAGGGAGCGTGACGGGAAATACTGTGGCGGTTGACGTGGGGGGCGTGCCGGTCGGCGGCGGTAACCCCATCGTCGTGCAGTCGATGACGAACACCGACACCGCGGACGCCGCCGCGACCGCCGTCCAGGTCGGGGCGCTTGCGGATGCCGGCAGCGAGATCGTGCGCGTCACCGTCAACAACAAGCAGGCCGCCGGCGCGGTCCCCGAGCTATTCGAAAGGCTTGCGGACCTTGGCTGCACGACGCCGATAGTGGGCGACTTCCACTACAACGGCCACATCCTGCTGAGGGACTACCCCGAGGCGGCAACCCTCCTCGCCAAGTACAGGATCAACCCGGGCAATGTGGGGACGAGCCGACGCGACGAGAACTTCCAGGCGATAGTGCGCATCGCCATCGAGAACGGCAAGGCGGTGCGCATCGGGGTCAACTGGGGCTCGCTTGACCAGCGCCTCCTGACGCAGATGATGGACGCGAACGGCCGCCGCCCCGAGCCGAAGGCCGCCGACCAGGTGGTGCGCGACTGCATAGTGGAGAGCGCTGTCCGCTCCGCGGAGCTGGCCTTGGAGACCGGGCTCGGGGAGGACAGGATCGTGCTCAGCGCCAAGGTCTCGGGGGTTCGGGATCTGATCAGCGTCTACAGGCAGCTCGCGCCGCTGACCTCGCACCCGCTGCACCTGGGTCTCACCGAGGCGGGGATGGGGACGAAGGGGATCGTGGCGACGGCCGCGGCGCTCTCGCCCCTCCTCCTCGACGGCATCGGCGACACGATCCGGGTGTCGCTCACCCCTAGGCCGCACGGCGACCGCACCGAGGAGGTGCGGGTCGCGCAGCAGCTCCTGCAGTCACTCGAGCTCCGGAGCTTCGAGCCAGCCGTCACCTCCTGCCCGGGGTGCGGCCGCACGACCAGCACCTTCTTCCAGGAGATGACGGAGAACATTCAGGGACACATCTGGGAGCGCATGCCGAGCTGGCGACACGACTATCCCGGCGTCGAGGAGCTCAAGGTCGCCGTCATGGGGTGCGTGGTGAACGGGCCGGGCGAATCGAAGCACGCCGACCTGGGGATCTCGCTGCCGGGCACCTTCGAGGAGCCCAAGGCGCCCGTCTATGTGGACGGGAAGCATCTGCGGACGCTGAAGGGCGATCAGATAGTGGAGGAGTTCAAGGAGATTCTCGGCGACTACGTGATGCGCAGATACGGTGCCCAGCAGCCACGGGGAGAGGGGTAGTGGGATGGCGGCCTCCAGATCGACGCTAAAGGTCCTTACCGCACTGATCCTGGTGGCGCTGGCGGGGTGGGCGACGTGGGCGCGGCTCCGCGTCGTGGAAGACGAGGCCGAGGACGAGGTGGATGCGCCCTCGGCGGCGGAGGGAGCGGTGGTCGAGTCGGTGCAGGAGCAGTTCAGAACCGAGCTGCCGGTGCCAGTCGCCGGAGCGGTGGCCATACTGGACACGCTCAGGATCTCGGTCGGCGCGGAGGGGCGGGCCGAGGCGATTCGCCTGGCGAAGGTGAAGGCCAGGAAGTCCGGCCTCCTCTCCGATCTGCGCGTTCGGGAGAACCAGCTCGTCGAGGCCGGCGACACCCTGGCGCGAATCGACACGACCGAGTACGCGCTCGATCTTGCGGCCCGCGGCGCGGCCCTCCGGAGGGCCCAGGCCGACTACCGGGCGCGGATCCTCGGCGACGAGGCGATCGCCGATCCCGAGGCGCGCGAGGCCCGCGACAAGCTCGCTCGCGCCGTCACCGGCCTGGAACAGGCGGAGGTCGACTATCGCAGGGCCGTCCTCAATCTGGAGCAGACGGCGGTTCGCGCTCCCTTCGCCGGCCGCGTTGCCGACATCATGGTCGTGGCTGGCCAATTCCTGGGCGAGGGCGAGGAGGTGGCCACCGTCGTCGACGCCGACCCGATCGAGGTCGCCGTGCAGGTGCTGGGCACCGAGGTGGTGCACCTCGAGGAGGGGAACGCGGCCACGGTCGAGTTCACCGCCTTTCCGGGGAGCCCCTTCATCGGGAGGATCGAGACGATCAACCCCCTGGTGGACCCGGCGACGAGCACCGCCCGCGTGACGGTCCACATCGCCAACACCGACGGGAGCGTGCTTCCGGGGATGTACGCCGAGGCGCAGCTGGAGGCGCGCAAGTTCGCGGGCCGACTCCTCGTGCCGCGCACGGCGCTCCTCGAGGCGAGCGATGGACGGCCGTACCTCTTCGTCCTGGAGGAGGACCGCGCCGCCTGGCGGTACGTCCACCCGGGGATGCAGAACGACGAGCTGGTCGAGCTTCTCGATCCGGGGAATGCGCGGGAGTGGGTGGAGGCGGGCGAGACGGTGCTCGTGGACGGGCACCACTACCTGACCCACGACGCCCTGGTGAAGGTGACCGACGACCCTGTGGGCGAGGGCGGGAGGCCGTCGCGGTGAGGACGGCGGCACTGCTGGTCCTGGCGACAGTCTCGCCCATCGGCGCACAGGAGGGGGAGGGGGATCGGGCGCCGCCTCTGCTCACCCTCCAGGCCGCGATGGAGCGGGCCGCCGAGTTCAGCCCCGAGTACCGCCGGGCGCTGGGCGAGCTGGAGCTCCTGTCGCACCCCCGGCAGCGTTGGTGGGCCGACTTCATCCCGCGTCTCAACCTCACCTACGGAACCGGCTACGACGTGGATCGGCGCACCTCCTGGCTGGGTCTTGACGGCAACCCCATCCAGAATCCGGATCCCACGACCGTCAGACGCTCTTCGTCGCTTCACAACCTCGGGGTGGAGGTGTCGCTCCTGGATGGAGGCACGCGCTTCCGGCAACTCGGGGAGAGGCGGGCTCAGTGGCACCAGCGGGAGGCCAGCGCCTCGGGACTCCTGAACCAGACTCTGGCCGGCGTGCAGCGCCGCTACCTCGCCGCGCAGAAGGCCCAGGCGCAGCTGGCCCTCGAGGAGGAGCTGCTCCGAGGTGCCGAGGAGGATATCCGGTCGAAGCGCTCTCGCTACGAGCTCCTCGCGATCCGCCGCTCCGAGCTGCTCAGCGCCGAGCTGGATCTCGAGAATCAGCGGGTCGCGGTGGGCCGCGCGCGCGGCGAGCTCGAGAAGGCCCTTCTCTCGCTGCGCACCGCGATCGGGGACCCCGGACTCGGGAGCTTCGCGATCGAGGCCACCGCCCCGGCGCCATTCGACCCCGCGGGGCTCGACGTGCTAGCGCTCCTTGCCGCCGCCCAGCGCGAGAGCCCGTCCGTCGCCTCCGCCGAGGCGGAGATCGAGGTGCGCCGCGCCGCGCTCCGGACGGCGTCGGGGTGGCGCTGGCCGACCGTGAGACTCTCGGCGACGATGGGGAGCAGCACCAACGCCCCCGGCGGCACCGAGCTCTTCGGATTCGAGACCAATACCGACCGCTTCGCCTACGGCTATCAGCTCGGAGTGAACCTGGCCGTGCCGGTCTTCGACGGCTTCCAGCGCTCCTACGCCACCGCCACCGCGGCCAGCGCCCTGAGCGCATCGGAGGCCTCGCTCCGCCACGCCAGACTTGGAGTCGAGGAGTCGATCCGCTCCAGGTACCTCGACCTTGCCACCGCGTGGGCGAGCGTCACGCAGCAGGCCAAGGCGACGGAGGTCGCTTCGCAGCGCCGCGCCATCGCGAACGAGGAGTACCTCCTGGCGACGATCGGGATCGAGGAGCTTCGCTCCGCGACCCGCGACGAGGAGCGTGCAAGGCGGGACGCACTGCTCCGCCGCTTCGAATTCGCCGAGGCGCTGCTCGCGCTCCACGAGGAGGCGGGAATCGTCGCCCGCGAGGCGGGGATCGGGGCGTCGCCCGGGAGCGGGTGATCCATGTCCATCCCAGGCGCCTCGACCAAGCGTCCGGTCGCGGTCGCGATGCTCTTCCTGGCGGTGGTTCTCCTGGGAGCCATCTCCTACGCCCGTCTTCCGATCGACCTCCTGCCCGATGTGAGCTTTCCGCGGCTGGTCGTCTACACCTCCTACCCCAACGTCGCGCCCGCCGAGGTCGAGCGGCTCATTACCGAGCCGGTCGAGCGCCAGGTCGCCCAGGTGGCGGGAGTGGAGCAGGTGGCCTCCATCTCGCGCGACGGGGTGAGTCTCGTCACGGTGGGGTTCGCCTGGGGCACCGACATGGACTTCGCGGCGCTCAACACCCGCGAGCGCCTCGACGACATTCGCGACGTGCTCCCCGAGAGCGCCCAGCGGCCGACGATTCTGCGGGTCGACCCCCAGGTCGAGCCGATCATGGCGGTGTCGATCGCCGGCGGCGGCAGCCTCCTCCGCAACAAGGAGGTCGCCCGCGACGTCTTCGGTCGCCGCCTGGAACAGCTGGATGGCATTGCGCAGGCGTCGGTGACCGGTGGGCTGGACCGGGAGATTCAGGTCAACGTCGACAGAGCCCGGCTGGAGGCCCACTCCGTGACGCTGGAGGACATCTCCGGCGCGATCGGCCAAGCCAACTACTCCGCGCGGGGGGGCACGGTCCTGCGAGGGCGCTACCGCTACCCGCTCCGCACCCTCGGGGAGTTCCAGACGGTCCGGGAGATCGAGGAGGCGGTTGTCGCACGGAGCGGGGAGGACGAATCGGAGGGCTATCGCCAGATCCGGGTGTCCGACCTCGCCGAGGTGGTCGACGGCTTCAGGGAGCGCGAGGAGATCGCTCGCTACAATGGCGCCGAGTCGGTCGGGCTCCTCGTCTTCAAGGAGTCGGGCGCCAATACCGTGCGCGTCGCCGAGGACGTGGTGGAGACCCTTGGAGTCCTCTCGGAGCAGTGGCCCGACTTCACCGCGGAGGTGGCGTACAGCCAGGCCGAGTTCATCTCCGACTCGATCAGCAACGTCGTGCAGGCGCTGGTCCTGGGGGGTGCGCTCGCCTTCGTGGTGCTCTTCCTCTTCCTGCGCGACCCGCGCTACCCGGTGGCGATCGCGCTGGCGATACCGATCTCGGTGGCGGGCGCCTTCGCGCTGATGGACGCCTTCGGGGTCTCGCTCAACGTCATGAGCCTCGGGGGGCTGGCGCTCGGCGTCGGAATGCTTGTGGACAACTCGATCGTGGTCCTCGAGAACATCTTCCGGCACCGGCAGGAGGGGCGCAGCATGATCGAGGCGGCGGCGATGGGCGGCCGGGAGGTTCAGAGCGCGATCACCGCGTCTACGCTCACGACGATCTCGGTCTTCGGGCCGATCATCTATGTGAAGGGGGTGGCGGGCGAGCTCTTCCGCTCCCTCTCGCTGGCGGTCGCCTTCTCGCTGCTCGCCAGCCTGCTAGTCGCCATTACGCTGCTTCCGGCGATGGCGGCGCACTTCGGCAGGCGGGGCGCGGCGACGCCGGGGCACGCCCGACCGCTTCCCCCGCGCGGGCGCATCGCAGGTGTGCTGGCGCTGCCGCTCCGGGCGCTGCGCGGGCTCGCCGGCCTCGTCGCCAGCCTCCTTCGCTTCTGGATCGAGTCGATCGGCCGCATCCTGACGGTCGTCCTGCGACCCCTGCAGGACTCCTTCGACCGTCGGTTCGAGGCCTTCGCGGAGTGGTACCACCGCCTTCTGGCGTCGGCTCTCGCCCGGCGGGGGACGGTCCTGGGGATCGCGGCTGCCTCTCTGGCCAGCTGTGCGCTTCTTGCGCTCGCGCTCGACCGCGACCTGCTGCCCGATGTGGACCAGGGGGCCTTCGAGGCCAGGCTCGAGCTACCCGAGGGCACGCAGCTCCGCGTCACCGCCGAGGAGGTGGGGCGCCTGGAGGAGCGCCTGCTGGAGGATCCGGATGTGGTGGCCGTCTTCAGCCATATCGGCCGCGATGTGCGGGCGAGGGGCGTTCATGGCCGCGCGACGGGGCTGAACACCGCCGCGCTGCGCGTCCGCCTGCGCGAGGGGGCCGCCACCGACGAGGTCGTGCGGCGCGTCGAGGTCGTGCGGAAGCACTACCCGTCAGGGGCACTCTCCCTCGAGAGCGGTCGGGCCACCGCCCTCGGGCAGATCCTGGGCGGTGGATCGTCGGACATAGCTGTGCGTGTCCGAGGGGAGGATCTGGAGCGGTCGTACCCCTTTGCCGAGCGGATCCGGGACCGTCTGGAGGCCTTGCCGGAGATCATGAACGCCCGCATCGCCTCGGAGCGGGGCCAGCCCCAGTTCCAGGTGCAGGTGGACAGGGAGGCCGCGGCCCGCCACCAGATCGAGGCCAGAGTGGTCGCCGAGACCGTCGAGAAGGCTATGCGGGGCGCGATCGCGACGGAGTTCCTCGACTTCGACCGGAAGATCGACGTCGTTGTGCGGCTCCCGGATGCGCTCCGCCACGATGCCTCCACTCTCGACCGCCTCGCCGTGCGGGGAATTCCGCTCAGGGAGCTGGTGGTCGTGCGCGAGACGGTGGGGCCGGCGGAGATTCGCCGCGAGGACCAGGGGCGCGTCGTGACCGTGTACGCGGATGTGGCGAGCGGGGGGCTCGCGGACGCGATCGCGGCAATCGAGGGCGAGCTCGCCGAGGTGAGTCCCCCTCGCGACACCCGCGTGC
Source organism: Gemmatimonadota bacterium (assembly GCA_026706635.1). GTDB lineage: Bacteria > Gemmatimonadota > Gemmatimonadetes > Longimicrobiales > Gaopeijiaceae > Bin94. The sequence continues at coordinate 31,539 of JAPOYJ010000075.1, forward strand.
AGGTGGGCGGCGAGAGCGAGGAGATGCGCCGGTCCTTCCGTGACCTCGCGTACGCCTTCGCCCTGGCGCTGCTCCTGGTCTACATGATCCTGGCTGCCCAGTTCGAGTCGCTGGTGCACCCCTTCACGATCCTGACCGCAGTGCCGCTGGCGCTCGTCGGGGCGGTGCTGGCGCTGGCGCTGACCGGCCAGGGTCTCAACACCATGAGCCTGATCGGAGTCGTGATCCTCGTCGGCATTGTCGTCAACGACGCGATCGTCAAGGTGGACTTCATCAATCGCGGCCTGGGGGGCGGCCGGACGCTGACTGAGGCGGTGATGGAGGCTGGCCGGGTCCGGCTGCGCCCCATCGTGATGACGACGGTGACCACGGTGCTCGGTCTGACGCCGATGGCGCTCGGGCTGGGGCGGGGCGCCGACCTGAGGGCGCCGATGGCGATTTCGGTGATCGGCGGACTCCTGGTGGCCACCGCGCTCACGCTCATAGTGGTGCCGGTCGTCTACTCGGTGATCGAGGACGCGCGCCACCGCTGGCGGGGACGCATCGGGGCCGGCGGCGGGCGGGCGCGTGCCCGGGAGTAGCTAGGTGATCCGAGTCAGCGCCGCACGTCCGGTGGCAGTCGCGATGTTCTACGTCGCGCTCGCCTGCCTCGGGATCAGAGCGTGGATGAACATACCCATCGAGCTGATGCCGAACGCCGAGCTGCCCCGCCTCACGGTAAGCGGCTCCTGGCCGGGTTCGTCGCCCGAGACCGTCGAGGCCTTCCTCACGTCGCCGCTCGAGGCGGAGATTCAGCTGATGGACGGGGTCGAGAAGGTGACCTCCCGCTCGACCGAGGGCGGCGCCTCGATCGAGGTGCGCTTCGCACGCGACACCGACATGAACTTCGCCCGCCTGGATCTGAGCGAGCGCCTTGCCAATCTCGAGGAGAGCGTGCTCCCCGCCGGAGTCGGCAGGGTTGCGGTGACGCCGTACGTGCCGGACGACTTCGCGGCCGCCGAGCGTGCGCTGATGCGGTACACGCTGACCGGCAGGCGGACCCAGGAGGCGCTCCGGGAGCACCTGGACGACGTCGTGGCGCCCGAGCTCTCCCAGGTCGAGGGGGTCGCGTACGTATCGGCTCGGGGTGGACGCGACCGCCTCCTCGAGGTCGAGCTCGACCGCTCCCGCATGGCTGCACTGAAGGTGACTCCCGGCGATGTGGCCTCCGGGCTCGCCGGGCTGGACCTGGTCCGGGAGGCAGGGTCGGTCCGCGACGGGACGCGGGAGTGGACGATCACGATCCGCAATCGCGCCGCCACCGCCCCGGACGTTCGGAGCGCCGTCATCGGGACCGCCGCGGGGCGCCCGGTGCGCATCTCCGACGTGGCGACGGTGCGCACCGGGTACGAGGAGGCGCGCAGCCACTACCGTATCAACGCCCAGCCAGCGGTCAGCCTCTCGGTGTACAGGGAGGTCGGCGCCAATTCGGTGGCGGTGGCCGAGCGCGTCAGGGAGCGGGCGGCCGGGATCGTGCCCCGGCTTCCCGCCAACACCCGTTTCGTCCTGCAGTACGACGGAAGCGAGCGCATCAGAGAGCAGCTCTCGGACCAGCGGAGCCGGGCGGCGCTATCGGTCGTCGTGATCCTCGGCGTGCTGATCCTCTTCCTGGGATCGGTCCGCACGTCGCTGATCGTCTTCGCGACGATCGCCTTCTCGGTGCTGATCGCCGTCAATGTGATCTACTTCGGCGGCTACACCATGAACCAGCTGACGCTGATGGGCCTCGCCGCCGGCTTCGGCCTCTACGTCGACAACTCCATCGTCGTCCTGGAGAACATCTACCGCCGCTGGCAGCAGGGGGCCTCCAGGCGCGAGGCGATCGTCGACGGGGCCAAGCATGTCGTCTTGCCGGTGATGGCGGCCACCGGCACGACGCTGATCGTCTACGCTCCCTTCCTCTACCTGACCGGCGAGCAGCGGGTCTACTACCTGCCCCTGGCGGTGATAATCGTACTGAGCGTCCTCGGCTCGGTCGTGGTCGCCTTCTCCTTCATCCCGGCGATGGTCGGCAGGCTTCTCCCCGCCCAGCAGTGGCGGTCGCTAGCCGACAGGGACCGTCCGCCCCTGTACCAGCGCCTCTACCTCGGGCTGGTCGCGGGGACGCTCCGCCGGCCGTGGGTCGCGGTGGCCGTGCCGGCTCTCCTCCTCGTCGGCTCTGGCTACCTCTTCAACGAGCATGTGCCGCGCGGCAGACTCTGGGGCTGGGGGGGAGGCGACCGCACCTACATCGATCTCTACGTGCGACTGCCCAGGGGGTCGGACATCGAACGCACCGACCAGTTCGCCCGCTTCTTCGAGGACCGCCTCTCCGCGATGCCGGAGATAAGGGAGTTCGTGACCAACGTCTCGGAGACGTCCAGCCACACCCGCATCTCCTTCCCCGAGGCGCTCGAACACACCAGCGTGCCCGTCGCCATCAAGGATCGGCTCTTTGCGTACTCGCTGGGCTTCGCGCGCGCCGAGGTGCGGGTCTACGGCTATGGCCCCTCCTTCTACGGTGGAGGCGGAGGGAGCGGCGGCAACTATGGCATCCAGGTGCTGGGCTACAACTACGAGGAGGTCAGGGACATCGCCGAGAATCTCGGGGCCCGGCTGGAGCGCTTTCCGAGGATCCGGGATGTGGACACCAACGCCTCCTTCGGCTACGGCGCCAGCGACCGCGCCACCGAGTTCGCGGTGGCGATCCAGCGCGAGGCCGCCGCGCGCTACAAGATCCCCGTGAGCCAGCTCGTACAGCATGTGTCGGCGGCGGTGCAGGGTCAGGTGGCATCGAACACGATCAAGATGGGCGGCGACGAGATCCGCTACGACGTCAAGCTGGAGGGGCATCGGGAGGTTGATCTGCACGAGCTCATGAACACGGTCGTGCTGAATCCGGAGGGCGAGCCGCTGCGCCTCGGTCAGGTCGCGGCCATCGAGGAGCGCGAGGTGCTGGGCACGATTCTCCGCGAGGACCAGCGCTACCAGCGCACCGTCAGGTACGAGTTCCGGGGCCCCCGCAAGCTGGGCGACGTCACCTACGATGCGGTGATCGATGCGACCTCGGTGCCCCCGGGCTACACGCTGAAGAAGGGGTCCGGCTGGGGCATATGGTCCCAGGAGGACAAGTCCCAGATCTACATGGTGCTCGCGGTGGCTCTCCTCCTCGTCTACATGGTGACGGCAGCGTTGTTCGAGTCGCTTCGCCTCCCGCTCTGCGTGCTCCTGGCCGTGCCGATGGCGCTGATCGGCGTCTTCCTCCTCTTCTTCTTCAGCGGCGCACACTTCACCAGGGAGGCGTACATAGGAGTGATCATGATGGGCGGAATTGTGGTCAACAATGCGATACTGCTCGTCGACCACATCAATCGGGTGCGGGGGGAGAGCGCCCTGCCGCTTCGGGAGGCAGTGCTCCAGGCGACGCTCGAACGGGTGCGGCCCATACTCATGACCTCGGCCACGACGATCATGGCGCTCCTTCCGCTCGTCGTCTTCAGCCCTACCGCGAACGCCAACATCTGGAACGCAATCGCGTACACGCTGATCGGGGGACTCCTGGCCTCGACCTTCCTGGTGCTCACCGTCACCCCGGCGCTCTACCTCCTCTTCGAGCGCGGCCGGGCCGGAGGGCGTGCGGCGTTGGCGGCCCGTGGACAGAGCTCCCGCGGCGTTCGACCAGCGCTGCATCCCCGCTGAACCGCTGTGCCCGCCTGCCCACAGTGTAATCTGTGATTTACAATGTGTAATCTATGGTTTACAATACGCGTAACCTCGGTGCCACGACTTCGCCATGAGGGTTAGGTTCGCCCCGTCCCCGACCGGAAGCCTACACGTCGGCGGGGCCCGGGCGGCGCTCTTCAACTGGCTGATGGTGCGGCAGAGCGGCGGCGAGTTTCTGCTCCGGATCGAGGACACGGACCGGGGCCGCAGCCGCCCCGAGCATGTGGACGCCATTCTGGAGGGTCTCAGCTGGCTTGGGATGGACTGGGACTGGGAGCCGCGATTCCAGGCGGATGGCACCGAGCGGCACCGGGCCGACGCACTGGCGCTCCTGGATCTTGGTGCCGCCTACCGCGACTTCACCCCTCAGTCCGACTTCGCACGGGCTCGAGATGCGGCCGTCGAGGTGGGGAGCGGGGCGGTGACACGGCTCGCGCGCGAACTCGCGGCCGAGGTCGGCGAAGCGGAGGGGAGGGCCCGGGCGGCGCAGGGCGAGCCATTTGCCGTGCGCTTCCAGGTGCCGGAGGGAGAGACCGCCTGGGACGACCTCGTGCACGACGAGCTGCGCTTCGCCAACGCCGAGATCGACGACTTCGTGATTCTCCGGAGCGACGGCACCCCCACCTACAACCTAGCCGTCGCCTCGGACGACGCCGAAATGGGGATCACGCATGTGCTGCGCGGCGACGACCACATCTCGAACACCCCCAAGCAGATCCTCATCTACGAGGCGCTGGGGCGCGAGCGGCCGGCCTTCGGTCATCTGCCGATGATCCTGGGGCCGGATGGGAGGCGACTCTCGAAGCGGCACGGGGCCCGGTCGGTGCGGGACTATCGCAGCGACGGGATTCTCCCCGAGGCGATGGTCAACTTCCTGGCGCTCCTCGGCTGGTCTCCTGGCGACGACGAGGAGCTGCTCTCCCGCGAGGAGCTGATCCGCCGGTTCTCGCTAGGGCGCGTCCTGAGGAAGGGCGCGGTCTTCGACCCGGCGAAGCTCGAGTGGATGAACGGACGCTACATTGCGGCGATGCGCCCCGACGAGCTCGATTCCGCACTTCGCGATGCGCTGCGACGGGACGGGGTGTCAGGCGACGGCATCCGCCTCTCCGACGAGGCATTCCTCCGCCTTGCGGGTGCGCTCGCGCCCCGCAGCCGTACCCTCGCCCAGATGGCACGCCTGGCACGCCCCTACGTCGGGTCGATCGACGCCTACGACTCAAAGGCGGCGCGCAAGCTCTGGCTCCGCGACCGGGAGGGGGCGGTGGCGCTGCTGGAGGCGGTGGCCGAACGACTGACTGCGGCGGAGTGGACGGCGGAGGCGCTGGAGGCGTCGCTGCGCTCTCTCGCGGCTGCCATGAGTGTGGGCGCCGGCAAGGTGTTTCAGCCGCTTCGCCTTGCGCTCACCGGGCAGTCGGCGTCGCCGGGGATCTTCGATGTGCTGCTCGTCCTTGGACGCGGGCGCTCTCTCGCCAGGATTCGCCGCGGGATCGAGTGGATAGCCGCCGAGCGCGTCGACTCCGTTCCTTGACCGGCACCCGCCCTCTCGGTAGCGTTTCGGCATGGCACGAGCAAGGCAGCGGACGGACGAGTCCTCGCTGAGGTTCACCCCCGTCAATCTCTGGTTGGCGCTGGCCGCGGTTACCCTGATCTCGCTGGGCTACTACCTCCTGTCCCAGGGGTCGGTCACCCTCGCGCCAACTCTCCTCGTCGTCGGCTATGTCGTTGCCGTCCCGCTAGCGATCATCAGGTAGCGGGAGCAGCCGAAAGCTGCCCCCCTGTCATATCATCGTTCGTCCGAACCGACGGTCATGAGCCGGTCCTGCCGCGTCGGAGCCGCGCTGCTCGCTGCACTGGTCCTGGTCTCGGGCTGCAGCTCCGAGTCGGGCGAATTGGCGACCTCGGATGCGGCGGGGCCGACTCTGATACCGATCGACAGCGTCCTCCTGGAGGAGGCTGACACGCTGTATATCGGCAATCCGAACACACCGGTCGTCGATCCCTTCGACGGCTCCTTCCACATACCCGACAACTTCTCCCTGCGGGTGCTGCGGTTCGGGCGGGGCGGAAACCTGATGATGACGTACGGCCGACCGGGCGAAGGCCCCGGCGAGTTCCATGGAGGGGTGGAGACTCCGATCATCCTGGACGACTCGACAGTGGTCGTCCAGTCAACCTGGAACCGGCAGGCGAATGTCTTCGACCGGCGCACCGGCGAGGTCAGGCGGGTGGTGAGCTTCCCCGCGATGGCCGGGATCACGCCACCGTTGGTGATCGGCGACGATGTCTGGATGAACGACTTCGAGGTTGAACGAAGAACATCGCTGACACGCTGGAGACCGGCCACGGACGAATTCGAGAGCCTGGGCACCCTCCCAGCCGAGTATCTGGCGTCGGTCGAGAGCGGCAACTGGAGATTCGCAGGCGCCTTCTCGATCAGCTCCCTTGCGTACTCGGAAGGTCGCTTTCTCCAGGGCTGGTCGGGGATGGACGAGATGTTCGTCCTGAACATGCGGGGCGAGGTGGTCGACACCGCCGATGTGCCGGTGGTGCGTCGCCAGGGTGTGCCGGCCGACCTGCGCGAACAGATCGACATAGAGCACATGCCATTTCGCGAGGTCATGGAGATCAACTCGGATCTGCGGCAGCTGCAGGCACGTCCCGGCGGCGGCTTCCACTTCACCCACCACGACCATACGGTGCTCGCGATGGAGCCGATGCCGGTGCTCACGGCCAAGGCGTGGGTTGGGATCCTCTCGCCGGATCTGTCGAGTGCGTGTGTTGACACCCCGGTCCCGCACGACTTCGAGATAAAGCCGATGGAGACCTTTCGTGGCGACACGCTCTTCGTGCTGGACAGGCGCATCGACGAGGGCGAGAAGCTCCAGACCTGGATCCTGATGTTCCTGGTTTCGGAGGAGGGGTGCGACTGGCTGAGCACCGATCCGGCGGATGCCGGAAGAGCGGTGGGTCGGCGGGAGGGATGAGGCTGGTGGAAGGGGTCTGCGGAGAGATGCGGGCTTGGGCGCAGATCGGGCTAACGGCTGCAGGGATGTGACGCTGGGCTGCACCGAGGGCCGCAGTGCCGATCCGGGGGAGTGGACACTCTCGGACGGGAGGGGTATTGCGGAGCTGACCCTCGGGGACCGTCATATGATCGCGATCTTGACACGGTACAGGGGGATTGCATACTGCTGAGTCATGGTCAACGCACGGCAGTTGCCGAGGTCACCACCCGGGTGGCACCGGTGACGGCCACAGCCAAAGGAGATACGATGACGACCATGACGAAGAAGACGCGTACCTGGATCGGCGGCCTGCTGGGCGTTGGGGTGCTGGTGGCAGTTGGCTGGGGGGCCATGCCCTTCGGGGCGGGGGCGCAGAAACCTCCCTCCCATTGGCTACAGTTTAACGACGCCAAATGCGCGCAGACGTGCCCGGCTTTTCCACAGAAGCCCGGGGTGGAGTGCTGCAACTCGGAGCCGTTGGATCCCATCATCGTTCGTCCGAAGTGACGGTCATGAGCCGGTCCTGCCGCGTCGGAGCCGCGCTGCTCGCTGCACTGGTCCTGGTCTCGGGCTGCAGCTCCGAGTCGGGCGAATTGGCGACCTCGGATGCGGCGGGGCCGACTCTGATACCGATCGACAGCGTCCTCCTGGAGGAGGCTGACACGCTGTATATCGGCAATCCGAACACACCGGTCGTCGATCCCTTCGACGGCTCCTTCCACATACCCGACAACTTCTCCCTGCGGGTGCTGCGGTTCGGGCGGGGCGGAAACCTGATGATGACGTACGGCCGACCGGGCGAAGGCCCCGGCGAGTTCCATGGAGGGGTGGAGACTCCGATCATCCTGGACGACTCGACAGTGGTCGTCCAGTCAACCTGGAACCGGCAGGCGAATGTCTTCGACCGGCGCACCGGCGAGGTCAGGCGGGTGGTGAGCTTCCCCGCGATGGCCGGGATCACGCCACCGTTGGTGATCGGCGACGATGTCTGGATGAACGACTTCGAGGTTGAACGAAGAACATCGCTGACACGCTGGAGACCGGCCACGGACGAATTCGAGAGCCTGGGCACCCTCCCAGCCGAGTATCTGGCGTCGGTCGAGAGCGGCAACTGGAGATTCGCAGGCGCCTTCTCGATCAGCTCCCTTGCGTACTCGGAAGGTCGCTTTCTCCAGGGCTGGTCGGGGATGGACGAGATGTTCGTCCTGAACATGCGGGGCGAGGTGGTCGACACCGCCGATGTGCCGGTGGTGCGTCGCCAGGGTGTGCCGGCCGACCTGCGCGAACAGATCGACATAGAGCACATGCCATTTCGCGAGGTCATGGAGATCAACTCGGATCTGCGGCAGCTGCAGGCACGTCCCGGCGGCGGCTTCCACTTCACCCACCACGACCATACGGTGCTCGCGATGGAGCCGATGCCGGTGCTCACGGCCAAGGCGTGGGTTGGGATCCTCTCGCCGGATCTGTCGAGTGCGTGTGTTGACACCCCGGTCCCGCACGACTTCGAGATAAAGCCGATGGAGACCTTTCGTGGCGACACGCTCTTCGTGCTGGACAGGCGCATCGACGAGGGCGAGAAGCTCCAGACCTGGATCCTGATGTTCCTGGTTTCGGAGGAGGGGTGCGACTGGCTGAGCACCGATCCGGCGGATGCCGGAAGAGCGGTGGGTCGGCGGGAGGGATGAGGCTGGTGGAAGGGGTCTGCGGAGAGATGCGGGCTTGGGCGCAGATCGGGCTAACGGCTGCAGGGATGTGACGCTGGGCTGCACCGAGGGCCGCAGTGCCGATCCGGGGGAGTGGACACTCTCGGACGGGAGGGGTATTGCGGAGCTGACCCTCGGGGACCCGGTCGTGGTCCTCGCGGTGGACCCGAGTCAGTGTCTTCGCTGTTCGTCCGTTCTGGCTGAATGGCTGGAGTGGGAGCGGAGCACGGGGTCCAACGTGTGGCTGCTGCTCACCAGAGAGCCGACCGAGGGGGAGAGGCGCATTCTCCTGGCGACCGGCATCAGGACGGACGGGCAGCTCGCCGGGGTGCGCATCGAAGCGCAGAGAACGCCGGTCGAGCTGGTGGTGGACACAGGCGGAGTTATCGTGCGCACCGAACAGGTGTACGGGCCATCAAGCCCTCTGTTGGACGCCCTCGACGATGGCAAGTCGTTGCAGGAAGCCGTGGCCGAGTTGACTGCGGCTTATGGGGAGCCCCCCTCCTAGCCAGGGCGCTCCGCATCGTGCTAGCCCGAGCCTCGGGCGAGCCATCTCCCCAGCTCCTGCAGCAGCTCCGCCGCGGCCTCGGCTCCCCCCGGCGACGGCGCGATCTGGATCCCCGCGACCCTTCCCCGGAGCGCCTCGGCCGTCTCCCGCGCAATCGCCGCGCCCTCGGCGGCGGCGTGCCGGGCTCCCTTCGCCTCGGCTCGCCGCATCCTCTCCGCAACCCAGCCCGGGAGGTGCACCGTCGGCACCTCGTTCCGCAGGAACTCCGCCTGGCGGGCGCTCCCAAGCAAAGCGATCTCGGCGACGAGTGGAATCCGGGTCCCGCTCGCCTCGGCGAAGCGCTCGAGCTGGCCCACGTCGAAGACCGGCCGCGAGAGCGCGAAGTCGGCCCCGGCCTCCACCTTCCACCGGTAGCGGCCCAGCTCGCGCTCCATGTCGCGGGCCGACTGGTTCGCCGATACGCCCACCACGAACGCTGCCGCGGCGCCGATTCGGTTGCCGGAGGGGTCGAGCCCGGCGTTCAGGCCGGCCACCACATTCGCCAGGCCGATCGGGTCCACCTCGACCGTCGAGCTGTAGTCCGGGTAGGGACCCGGTCCCGGCGGGTCGCCGGTCACGAGGAGCACATTCCCGAGGTCTGTGGCGGCCGCGCTGAAGAGGTCGCTCACCATTGCGGACAGCTTGCGGTCGCGGCACCTGTACTCGAGGAGCACTTCGAGCTCGGGGAGCGCTCTCTGGATTGCGGCCGCCGCGGCCAGGCCACCGAGCCTCGGGCCGCCGCGGTCCTCGTGCACACATACCATTGTGGCCCCGGCCTCGGCAAGCGCACGGCACTCTTCGACGAGCGCCGCCGTGTCCCACCCCCGCGGCGGCACCACCCGCACCGATACCACTGTTAGCCGCCGGGCGAGAGTGCTACCAAGTCGGGACCTCTCCGCCAGTGGGGCGGGGGGAACACCCGAGTGCGCTTGGCCGGGCCGATCGACGACAGCGATCGGTCTGCGTGGCTGCAGCTGGGCGACCTGCTCGCCGATGCGTCGGGTGTGCTCGGGCGTCGTGCCGCAGCACCCCCCCACCAGGCGGGCGCCGGCCGAGATGAAGCGCCGCGCGTAGCGGGCCATGTAGGCGGGCCTTGTCAGGTAGATCTTGCGCTCCTGCACTGTGCGTGGCAGCCCGGCGTTGGGCTGCGCGGAGAGCGGAAGCGAGGTCGCGCTGGCCATCCGCTCGAGCGCCTCCAGGAGGACGGCAGGCCCCACCGAGCAGTTGAGCCCCGCCACGTCGGCCCCGCCGCGCTCGATCGCACGCGCCGCCTGCTCGACCGTGGCGCCGAACTCGGTCGATCCGTCCTCGCCGACCGTCACCTGCGCCACCACCGGCAGGTTGCTTCGCTCCTTCACCGCCAGGAGCGCCTGCTCGAGCTCGGCCAGATCCGAGAAGGTCTCGAGCACGAAGCCCTGGACGCCTCCCTCGAGGAGCCCGTCCACCTGTCTCCCGAAGCACGCCCTCGCCTCCCGCAGCGAGGTGGGGCCAAGGGGCTCGACCCGAATGCCGAGGGGGCCGACCGCGCCCGCCACCGCCGCCCGCCCGCCCGCGGCCCGCAGGGCGATCTCGGCCGCCCGCCGGTTCAGCTCCTCGGTGCGCTCCTCCAGCCGGTACGCCGAGAGCTTGACCGGGTTGGCCCCGAAGGTGTTCGTCTCGAGGATCTCCGCGCCCGCCCAGAGGTACTGGCGGTGGACCTCCTCCACGAGCTCGGGGCGAGTCGCGTTGAGCTCATCGTAGCAGACGTTCACGAATATGCCCTGCTCGTAGAGCATCGTGCCCATGGCGCCGTCCACCAGGTGGACCCGGCCGTCCCCGAGTAGAGATCGCACGTCAGGCACTGTCGCCTCCGCCCCGGGATGCCGCCATCTCCGGATCGTCGGCGAGGTTGTGCGAGAGCCAGCGGCCGGCCTCGGCGAGCGGCATCCCGGACCGCCCGGCGTAGTCCTCCAGCTGGTCGGCTCCGACCCGTCCGACGCCGAAGTAGAAGCTGTCGGGGTGGCCGATGTAGAGCCCCGAGACGGAGGCGGCCGGGAACATCGCGCAGCTCTCCGTCAGCGTCACTCCGATCCGATCCGCGCCGAGGAGGCGGAATAGCGTGCGCTTCGTGGAATGGTCCGGGCAGGCGGGGTAGCCCGGGGCTGGGCGGATGCCGGCGTACTCCTCCCTGATCAGCTGGGTGTTGCTCAGCTTCTCCTGCGGGGCGTATCCCCAGATCTCGCGCCGCACCCGTTCGTGCAGCCGCTCGGCGAATGCCTCGGCCAGGCGGTCCGCCACCGCCCTGACCAGGATGCTCCTGTAGACGTCGCCCTCGGCCTCGTAGCTCGCCGCCAGCTCCTCGGCCCCCTCGCCCGCCGTCAGGGCGAATGCGCCCGCGTAGTCGGCCACCCCGGAAGACGCAGGCGCCACGAAGTCGGCGAGCGCCAGGTTGGGTCGGCCCCCGCCCTTCTCGAACTGCTGCCGGAGCGTCGGGATCACCGCTACCGGGTCCTGCCTCGATTCGTCGGCGTAGAGGACGATGTCGTCCCCGGCGGAGTTGGCCGGGTAGAGCCCCACGACGCCCCTGGCCCGGACGAGGCCCTCGCGGCGAAGGCGCTCGACCAGCTCGAGCGCGTCCCGGTGCAGCGAAGTCGCCTCGGCCCCAAACTCCGGATGGCTCAGTATCTCGGGGTACACGCCCCTGAGCTCCCAGACGCGGAAGAATGGGGTCCAGTCGATGCGGCCGGCGATCTCGCCCAAGTCGTAGGAGAGCTGCCTGGGCGCCTCGGGGGCGGCTGCGTTGGTGTGGCCATGCGCCACGTTCGCCACTGTGGCGGCAGGAAGCACCCGGTTGCCGATCAGCGTCGGCCGCACTGGCGCTGGCCCGCTCCACTCCAGCTCGAGCCTCCGGGCGCGGGCTTCGCCCAGCGGGAGGAGCGGAGCCCTTCGCGCCGTACGACGTCTACGGTGGCGCAGGTCGGCGTATTCCTCTCGCAAGCGCGCCAGGTATCCGTCGCGTCGCGCCGGGTCGAGGAGGCTGCCGACCACCGCCACCGAGCGCGAGGCGTCCTGGACGTGCACCACCGGTCCCGAGTAGCGCTCCTCGATCCGGAGCGCCGTATGCACCCGCGAGGTGGTCGCCCCGCCGATCAGGAGAGGCAGCCGCATCCCGGCTCGCTCCATCTCGGTGGCAACGTGCGCCATCTGGTCGAGGCTCGGCGTGATCAGCCCGGAGAGCCCCACGATGTCGGCCTCCGCCTCGAGCGCCGCGGCCAGAATTGCCTCCGCGGGCGCCATCACCCCGAGATCGACCACCTCGTAGCTGTTGCACTCGAGCACCACGGCGACGATGCTCTTGCCGATGTCGTGCACGTCGCCCTTGACGGTGGCGAGGACGACCCTTCCGGCGGCACGCCCGCCCACGCCCGCCTTCTCGCGCTCCAGGTGCGGCACCAGGTGCGCGACGGCCCGCTTCATCACCCGCGCGCTCTTCACGACCTGGGGCAGGAACATCTTCCCCGCGCCGAAGAGGTCGCCCACCGCGTTCATCCCCGCCATGAGCGGCCCTTCGATCACCTCGAGAGCCCGGGTGGCCGCCCGGCGGGCCTCCTCGGCGTCCTCCTCGACATGGTCGGCGATCCCGTGCACAAGGGCATGGCGGAGCCGCTCGGCCACCGGCCCGTCCCTCCACGCCAGATCCTCCTCCGACGCCCCCCCCCCATCGCGGTAGCTGCTCGCCAGCGCGATCAGCCTTTCGGTGGCACCCTCCCGCCGGGCCAGCACGACGTCCTCGACCGCCTCGCGCAGCTCTTCGGGGATCTCGTCGTACACGGCGATGGCACCGGCGTTGACGATCCCCATGTCCATCCCGGCCCGCCCGGCGTGGTAGAGGAAGACGGAGTGCATCGCCTCGCGCACCCCGTCGATGCCTCGAAAGGAGAAGGAGAGGTTGCTCACGCCTCCGCTCGCCAGCGCATGCGGCAGCGTCGCCTTGATTCGACGCACGGCCTCGATGTAGGCCACGGCGTAGTCGTCGTGCTCCTCGATCCCGGTGGCCACCGCGAAGATGTTCGGGTCGAAGACGATGTCCTCGGGGGGGAAACCCTCCTGGCGGACCAGTATGTCGTAGGCCCTCGTGCAGATCTCCACCTTGTGCTCCTCGGTCGCCGCCTGGCCCTCCTCGTCGAAGGCCATCACCACGACCGCCGCCCCGTAGCGCCTCGCCAAGCGGGCCTTGGAGCGGAACTCCTCCTCGCCGTCCTTGAGGCTGATCGAGTTGACGACGGCCTTGCCCTGGACGCACCGCAGCCCCTCCTCGATCACCTCCCACCGCGACGAGTCGACCATGACGGGAACGCGCGCGATCTCCGGCTCGGCGGCGACGAGATTCAGGAAGATCCGCATCGACTGCGCCGAGTCGAGGAGACCCTCGTCCATATTCACGTCGATGATCTGGGCACCGCCCCTGACCTGCTGGCGGGCCACCTCGACCGCCTCCTCGTAGTCGCCCTCGGCGATCAGACGGGCGAAGCGCGCCGATCCGGTGACGTTGGCGCGTTCGCCGATATTCACGAAGAGGGAATCAGGACCGATCGTCAGCGGCTCGAGCCCGGCCAGACGGGTGCGGCGGGGAAGCTCCGGGAGCGGACGTGGGCGAACCCCGTCGACCTCGGCGGCGATCGCGCGGATGTGCTCGGGCGTCGTGCCGCAGCAGCCGCCCACGATGTTCAGGAAGCCGTCGCGCGCGAACTCGCCCATCGTGGCCGCCATCTCGTCGGGGGTGAGGTCGTATTCGCCGAGCTCGTTGGGGAGTCCAGCGTTCGGGTGGCAACTAATGCGGTTTTCGCATACGTTCGATAGTTCATGCAGGTATGGACGGAGCGCCAGCGGGCCCAGTGCGCAGTTGAGTCCGAAGGCGAGAGGCTCGGCGTGCCGGAGCGAGTTGTAGAAGGCCTCCGGGGTCTGTCCGGAGAGGGTGCGCCCGCTCTGGTCGGTGATGGTCCCCGAGATCATGATCGGGAGCTGGACGCCCACTTCGCCCAGCACCTCGTCGATCGCGAAGAGCGCGGCCTTGGCGTTCAGCGTGTCGAAGATCGTCTCGACCATCAGGAGGTCCACGCCCCCCTCGATCAGCGCGCGCGCCTGCTCCCGGTACGCGAGGCGCAGCTCCTCGAAGGTGACCGAGCGGGCACCGGGGTCGGAAACGTCGGGTGAGATCGACGCGGTGCGGTTCGTCGGGCCCATTATTCCCGCCACGAAGCGCGGGCGGCCGGGTGTGTGCGCGGTGTACTCGTCGGCCGCGTCGCGCGCGATCCGGGCCGCCGCCAAGTTGATCTCGCGTACCGCGTCGCCGACTCCGAAGTCGGCCATTGCGATGCTGGTGGCCGAGAAGGTGTTCGTCTCGACCATGTCCGCACCCGCATCGAGGTAGGCGCGGTGGATTTCCCCGATGATGTCCGGTCGGGTCAGCGAGAGGAGGTCGTTGTTGCCGAGCTGTGGAGTGGGGTGGTCGGCAAAGAGGTCGCCCCGGAAGTCGGCCTCGCCGAGGCCCCGCCGCTGGATCATCGTCCCCATGGCGCCGTCGAGGACCAGGATCCGCTCCTCGAGGACGCGGGCGATCTCCGCCGCGCCCGCCCCTGAGGTGTGGCGGCTGGCTCCCTCCTGGGTGGTGACCATGCGCTCTTCAGCTAGCAGTCCGTGGATAATCTCGCGCGAGCACCGAGAGCGGCGAAGCGCTGGCGGCCCAGCGCGGATGCAGCGCTGCTCCTGCCGTGGGAGGTTTGTCCACGGGCTGCTAAAGACCGACTCGTCCCTCTAGAACAAGCCGGGTGAGCGGAGTGCCGTCGGGGTCGAACGCCCGCTCGCCGACCAGGTGAACGACGCCGGTGCGCAGGGCGTACCCCATCTCGACCCGTATCTGGTCCGGGTGCAATCGGTGGCCCATGGCCTTGGCGCCCGCGGGCTTCGCCGCGGCTTCCGTCCAGAGGCGCCGAATGTCGGAGGCCACCTCCCCCCATGCGGGCACGACCGAGATCGAGAGCCCTGACGGCCGACGACCGGGGCGGACGCTCAACTCGACGCCGACCCCCCAGTCGCTCAGATCCGAATCCTGATGCGCCACCACCGTGCGTCCCCGAGCGCCGAGAGTCACCCCCAGCGGTGCATACGCCAGAGCCAGGTCACCGGCGACCCCCGCCCCCACGCCCGTCTCCGCGTCGCCCCCGTCGACTCGCACCCCCACCTCCACATTCGCCGAGAGCGCGGTCGAGCCCCCATCGATCCGACCGCTCAGCTGCGGCGCGATCCGCACTCGCCGCGAGACGGCGTCGAGCGCATCGATGCCCTCCGCGTCCAGTGTCGAGATCGTCGTCTGGAAGGCATCCGCCCTGATCGACAGGAACCTCGAGAATCGCTTGCGTACCCCCCCGGCGCCCATGGTCAGACGCAGGTCGGTTGCAAGCACTCCGCCCTGGTCGTCGAGGTCGGCGTCTCCCCACCCGAAGCCAGCTGTAGCCCACGCATCGATGTCGCGTGGCGACCACTTCAGGTAGGGGTGCACGCCGGTGATCCGCGCCTCCAAGGTGCCTTGGCCATTGACGCCGCTCTCGAAGTCGATCGAGGCCGAGCTGCGTGAGCCGGCCAACCCGAGAGCGACCCCGCTCGGGCGCTGGTAGTCGCCACCGACGAAGGCGGTCACGGAGGATCCGTCCACGGTGAAGTCTTCTTCCGGCGTGCCCTCGAAGCCACCGGATCCGACCCTCGCCCAGAGGGTCAGCCCGCCGTGCGCCACCTGCGCGGAGCTGCCCGACGCCAGCGCCGAGAGCCTCAGGCGGTCGCCCGGGGAGCTCGGCAGAGCCTGCCCGCCGCGATCCCATCCAGACCCCTCCTGGTAGGCGGCAGTCCCGCGCTGGGCAGCGTGCGCCAGCCTCCCGGCCGTGCGCCACATCCCGCCGAAGCCAATCACGTCGGCGGCCTGGGCCAGCACTTCCGTCGTCGAGCAGCCGCCCACCGCGCAGTCGAGAGAGCGGTCGCCGAGGCGCAGGTGGCTGCCACCCGCGATATCTGCGCCGCCCTCCCAGTGGTCGACAGGATCCAGACGCTGGGCGATCGCGTCCGCCGCCGCCGTCCCGATCGTGCGCCCAAAGGCCGAGAGGGTGCGCCTAAGCGTTCTCTCGCGATCGGCGGCGCTGATCGTCACGGTCACCGCAAGGGTCTCTGTGGCCGATAGCCCCCCGGGATCGAAGGCCGTGACCTGCACCTCCGCCCTTCCCACGGACCTGGCGACGAGAGTCAGAAGACCCCCGAACATCTCTGCACTCACAACCGAGGGGGTCCCGAGTACGATCGCCTGGTAGCCGAGCTCGTCGCCGTCGGGGTCGATGAAGTGCCCGGGGAGATGCATCTCGCGCGAGGTGCCGACCTCGAACACGACTGGCGGAATTGCCAACGTCGCGGGCGCCTCGTTTACGTCTCGAAGTGCGACCGTGATCGCGGCCGAATCCGAGAGGCCGCCCCCGTCGGTCGCCGTCACCGTCATTGAGAGCTCCTGGGGCCCGCCCTCGAAGTCCTCGCCCGCCCCGACGTATCTCACCCGGCCCCGGTCGTCGATGTCGAAACCACCTGCCGCCTCGCCCGCAAGGGAGTAGCGGAGCCGACTCCCGGCGTCCTGATCTCTGGCCCTGACCGTCCCCACGGCAACTGGTCCGGCCCGATTCTCTGCGAGCGAGAAGGCGTAGAGGTCGCGCTCGAAGGTCGGCATCTCGTTCACATCCTGCACGGCCACCTCGACCTGGGCCGTAGCGTAGAGACCGTCGGAGTCGGTCGCCCGCACCGAGAGCTCGAAGTTCTTGCGTCCGCCCTCGAAGTCCTCGCCCGAGCCGCTGTAGCGCACCACCCCGCCCGCATCGATCGAGAAGCGGTTCCAGCCGCCCGTCAGCCGGTAGGTGACCGGGCCGCCCTCAGGGTCCGTCGCCACGACTGTGCCGACGGTGTGGCTGGTCAGGTTCTCCGGCAGCTCGAAGGAGTAGGAGCCGCGGGCGAATTCCGGCGGCTCGTTCGTCTGGGCAACGAGCGGCGAGCTGCCGAGCCCGCTCAGGGCGGCTGCAAGCGCGGCCGAGAGCAACGTGAAGCGCGGGTAGCGCATGACACCTTTCCTTGCCACGGGGACGCGGGCGCCGCAAAGGCCGTCTGGCGAACGGTCGAGTAGCCGGGATGCTGCCGACCAGCCTGCGAGACTACCACGATCAGGAGAGAATGGAAACGGTTGTAGTAGCGCGAAGCAACCTTCGCGCGGGCGCGAGCCACCGGATTTCCTTATGATTGTAGGGGTGCGCGACGGGGGCCCCACAGATACGGGCTCGAGCATCTGGGAGCGACGGCCATGATCAGCCGGACGAATCGAAGTCGGATTGGGGACAGCCAGCGGTGGGGCGTGCACCACCACTTTGCGGCCCTCCTTGCCGTGGTGCTCGCGCCCGCCGTCGCCTTCGCCCAGGAGCCGGTCTCGATCACGGGCCGGGTTGTGGATGTCGCGACGGGCGATCCGATCGCTGGGGTAGAGGTGGTGCTGGCCTCCAGAGAGGACGCGCTCCAGCCCGGCCTCCTCTTTCACACGGACGACCAGGGCGAGTTCTCGGTCGCGAGCCTCCAAGCCGGCATGTACCGGCTAGAGCTCTCGCACCCGCTCTACAATCCCTCGGTGGGCGACTTCAATGTGATGCGGTCGGGGGGGTTCCAGACCTCGATGCAGCCTGTCGGGCACCAGGAGGGCGGAGAGCTCGTGACCGGGATCGTAGGCGTGCTGACCGACGCCGAGTCGGGCGAGCTGATCTCGGGCGCGGTGGTGCGCACGGGGCAGGGGAACCGGGGCACTCTCACCGACCCTCGGGGCGAGTTCATCATCGAGGATCTCATCGCGGGGCAGTATGTCGTCGAATTCGCGATGATCGGGTACGCTCCCCGTGCCGACACCATCCGGGTTACCGGCGGGCGGGTGACGCACGTGCGGGTGTCGATGGCAGTCGACCCGCACGCGCTCGATCCCCTCGAGGTGACGGTGGAGAGGCGCGAGGTGAAGCTCCAGCAGGTTGGGTTCTACAACCGCCGGGAGATCGGCTTCGGGAAGTACCTCGACCGCGAGGAGATCGAGCGGAGGGGTCCCTACGAGTTCACCGACCTCTTCATGGGGATGCCGGGGGTGGAGATCTACCCCGACCCCCAGAACGGGCTGCAGAAGTACGTGGTGCTCCGGACCGGGAGGCTGCAGCTCCCAACCTCCACCGGTTACAACCGCTGCTTCCCCCGTATCTACATTGACGGCCTGCTCACGGCCCACGGGGGCGACGAGCCCGGGAATATCGACAGCTTCCTGGACACGAACGTGATCGCTGGGGTGGAGATATACTCCTCGACGGCGGGTCTTCCGCCGCAGTACCAGGGTAGGTTCGCTGGCTGCGGCGTCATCTTGGTGTGGACCAGGGTGACGGGAAGGGCCCAGCCGAGCTCCACCCGCTAGCGGCAGCCCCTGGACAGACCAGCCACGGAGTTCGAGCGCCGCTCGCAGCCGGTTGCCCCGCGCGACATCGCGCTCGTCTCGGTATCGATCGACCTGGGGGCCGGACGGAGAGGGGTCGACATGGGTCCGTCGGCGCTCCGGATCGCGGGCGTCACCTCGGAGGTCGAGGCGATAGGCCACCGCGTGATCGAGTGCGGGACGATCACCGCCGGGGGACTCGAGACGGCAGCTGCGGGTCAGGGGGGGCTTCCCTATCTCGACGAGATCGCCGCGGTGGCCGAGCGAATCCGGGCCGCCGTCGGGGAGGGGCTGGCACGCGGCTGTACCCCGCTCGTGCTGGGCGGCGACCACTCGATCTCGATCGGCTCGGTCGCGGCCATCGCCCAGCACCGCCGCTCCCTAGGGGAGAGGATCGGGCTAATCTGGGTGGACGCGCACGCCGACATGAACCGACCCCACACGAGCCCCAGCGGGAACATCCACGGAATGCCGCTCGCAGTGCTCCTGGGGTACGGAGACCCGCGCCTAACGAGCCCGAACCCGTCGGTGAGGCCCGAAAACGTCAGCGTGCTGGGTGCCCGCCAGCTGGATCCTGGCGAGAAGCGGCTCATCGGAAGACTTGGGGTGCGGGTCTTCACGATGACCGAGATCGACGAGGTGGGCATCGGCGCCTGCATGGACGAGGCGGTCGAGCGGGCGACGGCCGACACCGTCGGCTTCCACCTCTCGCTCGACCTGGATGCGCTCGACCCTCGTCTCGCGCCTGGCGTGGGGACCCCGGTGAAGGGCGGCCTCACATACCGGGAGGGACACCTCGTCTGCGAGAAGGCGGCCCGCTGCGGGCGCCTCCTCAGCCTCGAGGTGGTCGAGCTCAATCCGGTGCTCGACGACCGCAACCACACGGCCCAGCTCGCCGTCGGGCTGGTTGCCTCGGCGCTGGGGCGGACCATACTGTAGGCCCCCGCAGGTGCTGCCTTGCACCTTTCCGCCGGGGTGGTGAAATCGGCATACACAGGGGACTTAAAATCCCCCGGGAGCAATCCCATGCGGGTTCGAGTCCCGCCCCCGGCACTCCTGCCGAGCGAGCCGTGCGAGCGCTCGGCGGCGCTCAGCGAGCCATGAGCGGCAGTCGTCGGAGTGCTCGACTCCATCGTGAATGCTACAGGAAGCGAGGCTAGCGAGAGGTGAATCCCCAGAACTCGGCCAACTGGCCACTGATCGTGGCCAGCTTCCTGGTCGTTGCGTCGGTGGTGTGGATCGTGGGCTCCAGGCTGATCCGGCGCCAGGTGAAGAGGATGACGCGGCGTGGCGCCGAGAGGGAGGAGGAGATCGGCTGGGAGGACCGCCTCAGCGAGCACCACTTCTTCCGGCGCATGGCGCTCGTCGTTCCCGCGGTGGCCGTCTACCTGGGCGCCGAGTCGACGCTCGGCTACCTGAGCGTCTCCGGGCAGTTCCCCGACGAGCTCGGGGTGGCGGGGGTGGTGGTGCGCCGCATAGCCGGAGCGCTGGCGGTCTTTGCGGTCGCGAGGGCGTTCCAGGCGCTCCTGGACGCCGCCGACGACATCTACAACGACAGGTGGGCCGAGGCCAAGACGAGGCCGATCAAGGGCTACCTGCAGCTCGTAGCTCTCGCGGCGTGGATCGTGGCGGTCGTCGTGATCGTGGCGATCGCGATCGGGCAGTCTCCGGTCACCTTCCTCACCGGGTTGGGGGCGCTGGCGGCGGTGCTGATGCTCGTCTTCCGCGACACGATCCTCTCGCTCGTCGCGAGCGTCCAGATCAGCTCGAACGACATGATCCGGATCGGCGACTGGGTGAGCGTCCCCCAGGCGAACTGCGACGGCGAGGTCGTCGAGGTCGCCCTGCACACCGTCAAGGTGCAGAACTGGGACAAGACGATCTCGACGATCCCCACCTCCAGGTTCATCACGGAGTCCTTCCGCAACTGGCGGGGGATGTCCGAATCGGGGGGGAGGCGGATCAAGCGCTCGCTCTCGATCGACATGAACTCGGTGCGCTTCCTGACCGAGAAGGAGGTGGCGGAGCTCTCGCGGCGCGAGCTGCTGGTCGACTACATGCGCGAGGCCGTCGGATCGATCACGCGCTTCAACAGCGCCAAGGCATCCGGCGAGGAGGGGGTCGAACCGGAGATCCGCCGTCTCACCAATCTGGGCACCTTCCGGATCTACGTCCTCAGGTACCTGCAGGCGAACCCCCGGACCCACAAGGAGATGACAACGCTGGTGCGCCAGCTCGACCCCCGCCCCGAGGGTGTGCCGATCGAGGTCTACTGCTTCTCGAAGAACACCGAGTGGGCTAAGTACGAGGCGCTCCAGGCGGACATCTTCGACCACCTTATCGCCGTGCTCCCGGAGTTCGGGCTGCGCCCCTTCCAGGCGCCTACCGGCAGCGACTTCAGGAGGGTGCTGGCGGCCGGGGCCTAAGCGACGGATAGGAAGACCGGGGTCTGAGGCCGGTGCGGGGACACCGCGGAGGAGATTGGGGCGCTGATCTAGGGTTTGGTCGAGATCGCGCTAGCCCCCGATTCGGTCCTGCGCGAGCTGGGCGCGCGCCTGAGGGCGCTCCGGCTCCAGCAGAATCTGCGCGTCCAGGATCTGGCCGCCGACTCGGGCGTGAGCCCGCGCACCATCGACCGTTTGGAGGCCGGGCACAGCGTCGGCACCGAGAACCTGGTTCGCGTCATGCGCGGACTGGGTCGCCTCCAGGCCTTCGAGGCGTTCGTTCCGCTGCCCGAAGTATCTCCGTATGAGATCGCGCGACTGCGGGGCAAGGTGCGCCAACGGGCGTCCAGGCGTGCCCGTGACTGACTACGCGGTCGCCAGGGTCAGCCTGTGGGGGCGGGACGTCGGCATGCTGGGCGAGTCCTCGACCGGGCGGGTGACGTTATATCATGCAGGTCGGGGGCAGCGCGGGAGGTGCCCGCCCTAAGGCGCTCGTTCTCTGGAATCGGTCGGCCAACCGCATCCGCTCGGGATTCGTCCGCCCCGAACCCGGCGAAGAGGCATGGCTCATCAAGTTCGACGGCGTGACGCGGGATTCGGCCGGACGGGGCATGCGCGGAGAAAGACAACCCGGCCCCTGGGGGCGCATCGAGTACGCGTACTCGCGCATGGCGAGCAACGCGGGCATCCGCATGGCCGAGTCCCATTGCGTGGCATCGCGCGGAGCGATCTGCTGCAGGTGGGGAGGAGCTACGACCTTCCGGAGGACGGAGGCACGGTCATCGACCAAGTGGTCGATTCACTGGGCCGCTGGCGCGAATACGCCTCGGCCGCCGGGGTTCCCGGCAGCATGGCGGAGCACTTGGAGTGCAGGTTCGAGCGGTTCCCCTGAGGGGCCGGTGATCGTCCGCAACCGCGGCCAACGAACACGGGCTCCCGACGCTGGCGAAGATCGAGCGATGCAGGCTCGGGCGGGCTCCCCGCCTCACCGGTCATCGCCGAGCAGCTCGCGCCTCTCCTCGTCCGTGAGGCCGATGCTGTCGAAGTCGATCTCCTCCTGGGGGTCGCCGGGGCCGGGAGGAGGGGGCGCGGTGCGGGATGGCACCGCTTCGGGGGCGGAGCCGGGCGTGCTGGCGCCGGACGCGGCCTGAGCTCCCGTCGTCGCGTCGTCGGTCCTGCCCGACCTGCTGCGCTTCCCCGGTGGCCGCCGCGAGACCGGCCTTCCCCACCACGAACCCAGCACCTCGGCCAGCTCCGCGGTGTCCCGGCTGCGGAAGAAGTAGCTCCGTCCTTTGACCGGGCGCAGATGGATGCCCGGGCCGAGGAGCCCGAAGGCGAGCGGAGGGCTCCGCAGGACCCCCCGGCCGAACCAGGCGCCTAAGCCGCGCTCCAGCGCGATGTCCTCGATATCGCCAGCCCTGAAGGCGCGCGAACGCCAGGCCCGCGACTTGACGCGGATGTGGTCCTCGAAGATGAGCAGCTTGCGCGGGGGCGAGGTCAGGAGGAGGGCAGCGGCCACGAGGCTGGCCACCAGCATCCCCCCGATGGCGGCATGCTGGACGAGATAGCTGTCCACGGGCAGAAGCCAGCGGCCAACCCCCCAGGCGATCCCGGCCGCCGCGACCCGCCCCAGAGCGAGCGCGACCGCGATCAGGGCGAGCGCGTACAACGTCCGCAGCACGACCGGGAGCCGGAAGTGGGCGACGTAGCGGATGTCCTTCATCCGGACGGGCTTGGTCAGCGCCCACGCGATCGCCTTCAGCGTGATCCAGATGAGCGCCGCCACCGCGAGCACCGCCATCCCCTGGCTTACCGGCTGCGTTCGCGACACCGACAGCACCTGGCGCGACTCGTCGAAGGCGCGCGAGGCGAAGGACGCGACCTGGCTCTGGGTCAGCTCTTCGTAGAAGGAAAGGACGTCGGGGAAGTCGCCGAAGATGGCCGGATCGTAGAAGACCTGCCGGGTCCAGGCATTGAGGGATTCCGCGGTCTGGTTGGCACCGCGCAGCCGTTCGATCACTGCGGCGCGGTCGGCCTCGAACTCGGCGGCGTCGAGGGTGCCGGAGCGCAGGAACTCGATCTCCTCGGCGATGATCGCTCGGGCGAAGTCGTAGTCCTCCTCGTCTATCCGGCTACTGATCTGCAGGAACGCCGCTGGCCCGCGCACCGCCAGGCTTGCGCTCGCGCCATAGACGGCCTTCCGCTCGCCGTAGCGCAGGCGCTGGTTGAGACGGCGGTTCAGCAGGTCGCGGACGAACATCGCGGTCAGCAGCTCGCCGGCGTTCGGGTGGAAGAGCTTGTGGCGCGACTGGTAGCTGGCCGTCGACTGGAAGCCCCACTGGTAGGCGGACCGTCCGCGCCCCGGATCCTCGGCCGTGGTCGTCCAGCGCTCCACAGGTCGCGCGGGGAACGACCCGAAGGTGCTCCGGGCGCGGTCGAGGGCCTCCTCCCGGTCGAGGTCGCCGACGATCGTGACCGTCATGACCGCGGGTGAATAGTACCGGTCGTAGAAGCCGCGCAGATCCTCCGGTGTGATGGCTTGGAGGCTCCGCCACATGTCCGGGAAGGGGGCGCGCAACCGCTCGATCCCGAACTCGCGCTCCCAGAAGTCGGGGGGAGCGAGCCACCCCGGGTTGAGCGCGGCCACGAGGTGGTCGAAGAACTCGCGCGGCCGGGCCCGGATCTCGTTCTCGACCGGCTGCCGCCCGCGGTCCACCACGGCCGGGTCCATCTCGTGCGGCGAAAGGATGCCGGCCAGCCACTCGATGGCGAAGAGGCCGTGCTCGCGGCCGATGGTTACGTAGTACCAGGTGTGGTCGCGGTAGGTGACGCCGTTGCGCCGTCCGCCGATCCCCTCCACGGCGTCCTTGATCTCCTGCTCGGTGCGGCCGTCGTGGTCGGAGAAGAGCATGTGCTCGGTGAAGTGGGCGAGCTGCTCCCTGCCGGGCGGATCCGCGTCCGAACCCACCGGCACGCCCGCGCTCACCGAGACGTTGGGGGTGCCGGGCAGCCGCTTGAACCAGACCTTCACGCCGTTGGCGAGGAAGTGGGTCTCGAAGCCTGCGAAGGGGTTGGAGGGGCCGGTCTCCGGGGCATCGACCCCGCCCGTGTCCGCCGACGCTGGCCCGCGCGCCTCCTGGCCCGCGCCCCGTCCGGCGCCAGTCAGTACGGCCAGCGCCAGCGCCAGCAGCCCGTGGACGAATCCGCGCGTGAACCGAGAGCGGCGATGCTCCCTCGGGCGAGTGCCGCCGGGGTCCTGTTCGCGGGCCGCCCCACTGGCAAGGCGCGGAGGAACGCAGAGCGAAGCCACACGCACCGGCATTGTAAACCGTGAATTACACATTGTAAAGCCCACTTTACATTACGAAGAGACGAGCGAAGGTGTCCAGCTGGGATGCGGCACCACGCCTTCTCCCCGCCATGGCCCACCTCCTGGGTCCGTCCAAGATGGAAAGGTGGCCTTCATGGCGTGGCTTTACCAGATCGATCACGTGTGTCACCAGCGCCGAGGCGTCCAGGGAGGAGGGGGCGGAACCGGAGTTTCGCCGCTCAGCAATCTGGGCACCGTGCACATGCTCGTGCGCGGGTTCACGACCCTGCGCGGCCCCTCCGGATAGCGCGGCCGCAAGCTGGGGACGATTCCATCCCCCTCACCCGGCCGCAAGGGCGCCGAGGTGTTTCCCGGTGCCGAAAAATGTTTCCTTCGGACTCGGATCGCCGCCTCTCTGCCCCCGAACCGCCCAGAATCGGCCTCGCATCTGCCCGTACGGCTTGCGAAACGCCCCTCAGCCCCACACCCTAGTCTAGTCCTCGACCCGTTTCGTGTCTTACGAGTTGCGAGGCTGGTGTCATGTGCGGTTTACCTTCGGATTTGAACCCGGGGCCAGTTCTTCAGACCTTTGCGCTGGCTGCGGCGCTGTGGGCGGCCGGGTGCGACTCGAACGAGGCACCGGTCTCGATGGGCAGCATTCCCGGCCAGGAGCTCTTCCGGGGCGACTCCGTGACGTTCGGCCTTGCGCCGTACTTCAGCGATCCCGACGGCGACGCGCTGACCTTCGAGGCGACCTCCTCGGCTGCCTCCGTGGCAACCGTATCGGTCTCCGGCGGCACGGTCGCGATACTCGCGGTGGCTTCGGGCAGGACCAGGGCCACAGTTGTCGCCACGGACCCCGCCGGCCTTTCCGTCTCGCAGACCTTCGAGGTCATGGTCCCGAACCGATCTCCCGTGGTCTCGGATTCCATTGCGGACCAGGAGCTCTTCCGGGGCGATTCCGTCCGGTTCGGCATGATGGCATACTTTGCCGATCCCGACGGCGATTCGCTGCGGTTCGCCGGGGCTTCCTCCGACTCCGCGGTGACCGTTCTCTCCGCGGCGGGGGCGACGGTCACGCTCCGGGCGCTGGGGAAGGGGGCGGCCACAGCCAAGGTCACAGCCACGGACCCCGCCGGCCTTTCCGTCTCGCAGACCTTCGAGGTCGTGGTCCCGAACCGGCCGCCCCGGGTGTCGGACTCCATCGCCGCGCAGGAGCTGTTTCGGGGCCACTCGACGACTCTCGACATGATGGCCCACTTCGACGATCCGGACGGAGACTCCCTAGCCTTCGCGCCGACGTCCTCGGATTCCTCCGTGGCGCTTGTGTACGCTTCGGGAGGCGGCGTGACCGTGTCGGCCGTCGGTTTGGGAGCCGCCCAGGTTACCGTCACCGCATCGGACCCCGGCGGGCTTTCCGTCCGGCAGACCTTCGATGTCACCGTCGGGCCGTCGGACCTCGACTGGCTCGAGGCGCTGTACAGCTCCACGAACGGAGACGATTGGGCCGACAATTCCAACTGGCTCAGCGACAAGCCCCTGCCCGAGTGGCACGGCGTCCGGACGACCCCCAGCCGGGGGAGTGGACATTGGGTGGTCGAACTCCGCCTCGGTGGCAACAACCTCGGCGGTTCAATCCCACCGGAGATCGGGAACCTAGACAGCCTCAAGCACCTGGACCTTGCCGACAACCAGCTCACCGGCGGCATTCCCCCCGAGCTCGGCAACCTCGGGAACCTCAAGGTGCTGTACATACACCAGAACTCGCTAAGCGGTCCGCTTCCGGCGACGCTTGGCAACCTCGCGGGCCTGGAGGAGATGTCAGGCTATCTCAACAACTTCGCCGGACCCATTCCGCCCGAGCTCGGCGACCTCGAGAACCTCGAGGTGTTGCACCTATTCTGGAGCTCCCTGAGCGGTCCGCTTCCGGCGACATTTGGAAACCTCCCCAAGCTTCGGCGTCTCTGGCTCGGCGGCAATCGACTCGGCGGCCCAATCCCGCCGGAGATCGGGGACCTGGACAGCCTCAGGTATCTAGACCTTGCCGACAACCAGCTAACCGGCGGCATTCCCCCCGAACTCGGCAACCTCGAGAACCTCGAGGAGTTGCGGCTTCAGGCCAACAACCTCACCGGGTCCATTCCCCCCGAACTCGGCAACCTCGAGAACCTCGAGGAGTTGCGGCTTCAGGCCAACAACCTCACCGGACCCCTTCCGCCCGAGCTCGGCGGCCTCGAGAACCTCGAGAGGCTGCAACTGTTCGGGAACTCGCTGAGCGGGCCGCTTCCACCTGAGTTCGAGGGGCTGGAACAGCTTCGCGAACTGACGCTCACGGGCAGCTCGAATATGAACGGCTCCCTTCCCTCCGGTCTGACGGCACTCGAGGACGTCCGAATTCTCCTGGCCGGAGGAACTGGCCTTTGCGCACCCAGGACCCCGGACTTCCAGGAATGGCTCAGGGGAGTCTACAAGGTGCGGATCGCCTCCTGCGGCGAG
The DNA here is from genome assembly GCA_026706635.1 of Gemmatimonadota bacterium. Taxonomy (GTDB): domain Bacteria; phylum Gemmatimonadota; class Gemmatimonadetes; order Longimicrobiales; family Gaopeijiaceae; genus Bin94. Next base: position 58,299 of record JAPOYJ010000075.1, read on the forward strand.
GGGCCAGCCGCATACCTGACCCAGGCGGTGCAGTCGCGGAAGTTTCCGGTTCCGCTGATCGCGGGAGATCGGGCGCTGCTCCGCGTCTTCCTCACGGCCGACAGGATGAACGACGAGGACCTCCCCGGAGTCACTGTCCGCCTCTACGACGACGACGGCGAAATCCACTCGAAGTACGTCGCCGGCAAGGCGGGGCCCATTCCCATGACGGTGGACGAGGGCGACCTCGCGAAGTCGGTGAACTACGAGGTCCCGGGCGAGATGATTCGCGAAGACCTCGAAATGGTCGTCGAAGTCGACTCCGTGGACGCTTCGCTGGGGGTGCCAAGGCGAATCCCGGAGGGGGGTCGCATGGCGATCGGGGTGGACTCGATGCCCGCCCTCGTATTGACGGCGATACCCTTTCTCTGGACCTCGGACCCCGACAGCTCGATCATCGACGTCGTTTCGGCCATGTCCAGGAACCCGACGGAGCACGAGCTGCTGCAGCCCACGCGCACGCTGCTGCCCGTGGCCGGTGTGGAGGTGGCGGCCCATTCGCCGGTGGAGTCGTCGACCAACAGCGCACTCAGTATGCTTAATCGGACCCACGCCATCCGTGTCCTGGAGGGGGGTAAGGGCTACTACATGGGAACGATGGCCGAGCCGGTCACGGTCGCGGCCGGCGTGGCCTTCCGTCCAGGCAGGTCGAGCTTCTCCATCCCCCACTCGGAGGTCATAGCCCACGAACTGGGTCACAACATGAACCTCGCTCATGCCCCGTGCGGGGGAGCGGGCCGTCCCGACCAATCCTATCCGCACGATGACGGAGTCATCGGAGCGTGGGGATGGGACTTCGAGACGGAGGAGCTCCTGTCCCCGGGCACGAGGGACCTCATGTCGTACTGCGAACCCAAGTGGATCAGCGACTACCACTTCACCAACGCCGCCCGCTTTCGGCTGAGCGACGACGACCACGAGGAGCTGCCGGGTCCTCCTCCACGCTCTCTCCTCCTCTGGGGCGGCGTGAACGCCGACGGCGCCCCCTTCCTCGAACCCGCCTTCGTGGTGAACGCTCCGGCTGCGTTGCCGGATTCCCCCGGAGACTACCGGCTCGAGGGACTGAGGGCCGACGGCACCGAGCTCTTCTCGCTGAACTTCAACATGCTCGATGTGGCCGACGCGGAAGGCGCCTCGGGGTTCGTTTTTGCGCTCCCGGCCCAACCTGGGTGGGCTGGCGCGCTAGCGGGCATCAGGCTCGCCGGATCTGCCGGATCCGCAATGATCGACTCGGAGACCCGGCGGCCAATGGCGATCCTGCGCGACCGGACCACCGGCGAGGTGCGGGGCTTCCTGGACCGCTTGCCAGCGGACGTCTCCGGTTTCGAAGTCCATTTCAGCCGGGGAATCCCCGATCCGGAGGCGTGGCACTGACGCGATGAGGGGAAGGTCGGTCGGCGGATCGGCGTCGAGCTACGCGTCCGTCTACAACGTGCTCAACACCGAGAATTCCATGGGCGTTTTCGGCGGCGGCGGCTTCGGTGGCTGGCAGCGCCAGGAAGGGCTGTTCCTGCTGCCCTTCCTGAGGGTTGAGTATCGATGGTGAGGCAGGTACGGTGCCGTTCGGCAGACGCAATGTAAAGGCAACATTGCAAAACGACAACTAGAGTTTACAATGTGGCCTGGGAGGGTGCGTCCCGGTTGGGCTGCGTGACTAGAGTGGCTGCGTCGCCAGCTGCGCCGTCGCCCAGATCGCGACCGTAGCCAGGACGACCTCGCAGAGGACCGACGCCCTGAGCCTCCCAAGCGAGGGTGCGGTTGCAAGCGACGGCTGCACGACTCTCCAGTTGTAGAGGCCGACAAGCATCGCGGCCGCCACCCAGCCGAGCTTCACCAGGAGCGCCGCGCCCCACTCGGTGTCGAGGAGCTGGCCGGGCGACGAGAGGTGCAGCCAGCCCTTCAGGGCGCCGGTGGCGATCAGCGTTGCCACAGCCACGCGGGCAGTCCGGGAGAAGGCCCCGAGGAGGGGGATGAAGTGCCCTGGGTCCGGCCATCGCTTCGCCGCCGACCTCGCCGCCAGCGCCAGGCAGGCAAGGCCACCGACCCAGGCCGCCGCCGCTCCGATGTGCAGGTAGGTGGCCGCTGTCGAAAGCGGGAGCGGCCTGTCCGAAACGCCGTGTCCTGCCAGGAGGGGAGCGAGGGGCAGGAGCAGCGCAGCCACCGACACCATCCTCCAGCCGAGCGCCCCCGAGCCCTTCCTGCGGGCAAGGAGGAGGCCAGCGGCGATCAGGAGCGCCGAGGTGCAGTGGGCCCACCACCCGATCCCCCACGGCGTCCGGTAGAGCAGCGTCTCAACCGCCTCCCACCTCTGCCCAGGGGGGAAAGCCGCCGCCTCGGCACAGAGGCGGGCGGGCAGGGCGATGGCCACGAGTACGCAACCCGCCGTGGCGATTTGCCGGAGGGCCGCCTGGAGGCGCCGCACTTCCTCGTCGTCCGCGACGGTGCCGGCAGTTTCTCGGTGCTCGCCCGTGGCTGTCCTCCGAGTGCTCGGCACCACGGCGGTGCGAAACGCCACCGCGCCCAGCACCCCGACGATCCCCGCATAGAGGAGAAAGCGAGCGAAGTGGTCGAGCAGCCCCTCCCCCTCGCCGCCGTGCTGAACAGGTGTTTCCGGGTGGACGGCTCTCGCAGGGGGCTCCGTCGTCGGCTGCACCCAGAAGCCGAGTCTTCCCGAGACGCGGTGCCCATCCGGCCCTGCCGTCGCCCACACAACGGTGTAGCGGCCTCGGCCGAGCGCTTCGATGATCGGCAGCCTCAGGGCGTGGAGGCTGTCCTCTGGATGAACGAGCTAGCCGACCGCCACCGAAGGCTCCGGTGCGCCCTCGCTCCTCACCTCGACCGAGCTGAGCGCGAGCTGCACCTCGGTCGTGAAGACGAGGAGGATGAAGCCAGGCGACTCGGCGAGACGGGCGTCGGGCGCCGGTTTCGACGAGCGGAGCTCCGTATGGGGCGGCGTGCCCCATCCGGCAAGGACGAACGCGGCAAGGATCGCTCCCCCGAAACCGACCGCTGGCACTGGGAAGGAGTCGCCCGCCCCGGTCACCCCTGCGGAAGTCCGTGCGCCATTGCCCACTCGACGGCCTCGCAGAAACGGTCCAGCTCCTCGAGCGTCGTGTAGACGCTGGGGCAGATGCGCAGCCCCGGGCACTCCTCGTGTCCGATCGGGGTCGAGATGATCCGGTGCGCGTCGAAGAGCCAGATCGCGAGCGGGCCCGGATCCAGGCCGTCGATTCGGACATTCCCGATTCCGCACGCGAAGCCCGGCCGCTGGCTGGTGTTGAGCGAGACCCGGTCGCTCTCCAGGAGCCGGTTTGCCCAGTAGTCCCGCAGGTACACCAGGCGCGCGGCCTTGCGCGCGGCACCCAGCCCCTGGTGGAAGGTCAGCGCCTCGCCGATCGCCAGGTAGTTGGCGGCGGGGTGCGTGCCGATCTCCTCGTACTTGCGGATGTCGCCGTCCATCTCGCTGACCGCGGCCATGAGCGGCCAGATCTCGGGGATCTTCTCGCGGCGCACGTAGAGCATCCCGGTCCCGTGCGGAGCGAAGAGCCACTTGTGAAGCGAGGTGGAGTAGTTGTCGCACTCGAGCTCGTCGAGCCGAAAGGGAAAGTGGGCTAGAGCGTGGGCGCCGTCGACGATGACGTCCACGCCGCGCTTCCTCGCCATCGCAACGACCTCTCTGACTGGCAGAATCTGGCCCGTGAGGTTGATCATATGGCAGAGCAGAACCAGTCGCGTGCGGGGCCCGATCGCCTCCTCGAAGCTCCTCACCACCACCTCGGGGTCCTCGGCGGGGACGGGCACCCGGACCAGCCGCATGACGATCCCCTCGCGACGCTCCCGCTGGCGGAAGGTGGTGATCATGCGGCCGTAGTCCTGCGTGGTGGTGACGACCTCGTCGCCGGGCTTCAGGTCGTATCCGAGCTGACAGATCTGCAGGCTCTCGGAGGCGTTGCGGGTCAGCGCCACCTCCTCTGGATGCACTCCCCACTCGCGGGCCAGGCGGGCGCGCACCCCCTCGCGCTGCGGCTCCAGCACCCGTCTCATCGTGTACGACGGTGCGGTGTGCGAGTAGTCCAGGTGGCGCTTCATCGCCTCCTGCACGAAGGCCGGCGAGGGGCTGACGGCGCCGTTGTTCAGGTTGACCAGCGACCGGTCAACGGTGAAGGCCCTGGCCACCGCGGCCCAGAAGGTCTCGTCGCCGGCTGTCTCGGCGGGGGACCCGGGGTGGGCGGCGAGCTCCCCGGCGATCTCCGTCGCGCTCGCCGACAGCGCCGCCACATGGGCCGCGCCGAGCACCCCGACGGCCGAGCCGACGAAGCTCCGCCTGCCGATCGCCCTACCGGGGGCGGGGTTCAGTCGATCGATAGGCATCGTGATGGGATCGTAGCACCGCCGCCAAAGGGTCGGCAAGGTCAGCCGCGCGAGGTTGTCCACCAACGGCGGACGAGCGAGGCGCGTTGCCAAACGGGGCGTCCACGATAGAATTCGACCTCCCCGCTCACCCCGCACTCCGTCGCCATTGCGGCGAAATGCCGCCCTAATGATCCGAATTCGCTTCCTCGGCACCGCCGCCGCCCGCCCGACCGTGCGGCGCAACGTTGCCGGAATCGCCGTGCAGCGAGAGGGCGAGTCCTTCCTCTGGGACTGCGGCGAGGGCACACAGCGGCAGATGATGCGCTACGGCACCGGCTTCTCCTTCAACCACATCTTCATCACGCACGCCCACGCGGACCACATCCTCGGCCTGCCGGGACTGCTGCGCACCATGGGGCTGCAGGGCAGGGAGGAGGGCATGACGGTCTATGGGCCCAAAGGGACGGAGGGGCGACTTAGGGAGGCGGTCCGGCTCGGTGCGCAGCGCTCGCCCTTTCCGGTCGAGGTGCGGGGACTCGAGGCCGGTGCCAGGGTGGAGTTCGAGGGCTGGGCGGTGCACGCCTACCCCGCGAACCACGGCGTGCCCGCGCTCGGCTACGCCCTGGTCGAGGAGGTCCGCCTCGGGCGCTTCGACCCGGAGGCCGCGCGGAGGCTGGGGGTGCCGGAGGGACCGCTCTTCGGGAAACTGCACCGAGGCGAGGCGGTCGTTGTCGATGGCAGGGAGGTCGCGCCTGCAGACGTGGTTGGCCCCCCGCGACGTGGGCGCAAGGTGGTGTACAGCGGCGACACGCGCCCCACCCGCGATACCGTCGAGATCGCGCGCGGCGCCGAGCTGCTGATCCACGAGGCGACCTTCGGTGCCGACGAGGTCGCTCGTGCCAGGGAAACGCGCCACTCCACCTCGGCCGAGGCTGCACGAGTGGCTCTCCGGGCCGGCGTTCAGGAGCTCGTCCTGACGCACATCTCGGCCCGCCACTCGGAGAATCCGGCGCGGCTGAAGGCTGGCGGCCGAAAGGTCTTCCCCGCCTGCAGGGTGGCCCGCGACGGCCTCGAGATCGAGATCGGATATCGGGACGGATAACTGTCCCCAGAGACGAGCCTCCCGCGGCGGCGAGTAGCGCCGCTTCCCAGCTGGACCGCTTTCCTCGACTGCCTACAGTGTAATGTGTGCTTTACAATATGTAATCCATGGTTTACAATTCCCGTAAGGTGGCGTGAGATTGTCTAGGCAGTCCCCGTTGACCGGACCGTAGCGGCGGTGCCTTGGCGAATAGCCGTCCCCGCGGACAAGTCGATCGCCCAGCGCGCGCTGATCCTCTCGGCGATGGCGTCTGGCGAGAGCCTCCTGCGGGGGGCGCTCGGTGGGTTGGACACACGCTCCACGGCAGCCGCCCTCGCCGCCCTCGGCGCAGAGGTCTCGCGTCCGGGAGGGGGCGGCCCGGGCGACCTTCGGATCTTTGGGCGCGGCCTCGGGAGCTGGAGCGCTCCCGATGGGGTTCTCGAGCTGGGCAACAGCGGAACCGGGGCCCGGCTCCTGGCGGGTGCGATCGCCGCCCATCCGATCTCGGCGGTGCTGGCGGGAGATAGGTCGCTCTCCCGTCGGCCGATGGCCCGTATTGCGAGGCCGCTTGCTCGGATGGGCGCCGCAGTCGAGTACCTGGAGATGCCTGGGCGGCTACCGATGAGGGTGACGGGGGGGTCGCTCGCGCCGCTCGTCCACGAGAGCTCGGTGGCGAGCGCTCAGGTCAAGAGCTCGCTCCTGCTCGCCGGCGTTGGGGCGGGCGTGCCGATCGAGGTGCGCGAGCCTACCCGGTCGCGCGACCACACCGAGAGGTTGCTCGAAGCGATGGGCGCGGCCGTGGCGGAGGGGGAGGCGGATGGCGGGTGGCGAGTCCGCGTGCCCCGGCCGCCGTCGCGTCTGGAGCCGATCGAGCTCGAGATTCCAGGCGATTTTTCGTCGGCGGCCTCCCTAGTCACGGCGTGGGTGCTTGGGCGTCCGGGCGACGCCATCGAGGTGAGGGGTGTGGGTGTGAACCCTACGCGCACCGGCTTCCTCGGCGTACTTTCCCGGATGGGCGTCAGCGTCGAGGTCGCGGAGCGCGAACGGCGGGCCGGAGAGGCGGTCGGAGAGGTGCGGGTGTGGGCACCCTCCGAGCGACTGCGGCCCGTGGAGGTCGGGCGCGACGAGGTCCCGGCCCTGATCGACGAGCTGCCGCTCGTCGCCGTCCTGGCGGCTCGCGCCGAGGGGGTTACCACGATCACCGGGGCGGGCGAGCTCCGGGTCAAGGAGAGCGACCGCCTGGAGACCCTCGCCCGAAACCTCCAGCGGGTTGGCGTAGCCGCCGAGGAGACGCCCGACGGACTCGTGGTCGAGGGCACCGGTCGTCGCCTGTGGGGCGAGGTACGCTCCTTCGGCGACCACCGCATCGCAATGGCCTTCGGAGCGCTGAACGCCGACCCCGGGTGCAGCGTGGAGGTGCTCGACGGGGAGGTGGCCGAGGTCAGCTACCCGGGCTTCTGGCGGGCGCTGGCGAGGATGCGGAGCGGGGAGGGCGGGGGCAGCCCCTCCCAGGCGACCGCTCCGGGGGCCGGGCCCGAGTTCGACGCGGCTGCCGAGGACACCCCGGAAGCGCGCCCCGATCCCGACTGCCTGGTCGTCGCAATCGACGGCGCCGCCGCCTCCGGCAAGTCCACGACGTCGCGCGAGGTGGCCGAACTTCTCGGGTACCGCCACCTGGATTCCGGGGCGCTCTACCGCGCCGTGGCCGCACAGCTCGTCGCCGATGGGATGGGCGAGGGCGCCCTCGGCGAGATGACGGCCGAATGGGTGAACGGACTCGCGATCCAGCTCCTCTGGAAGGGAGGGCGGATGGAGCTCCGAAGCCGGGGCCGCCGGATCGCAGAGAGCGAGCGTCGCGACGAGCGGGTCAACGCCATCGTGTCGCAGGTGGCGGCCAGCCCGGTCGTGCGCGACTACCTGCTGCCGATGCAGCGCACCTCCGCCAAGGGCCCCGGCCTCGTCGCCGAGGGGCGCGACATCGGCACGGTGGTCTTTCCCGACGCGGCGGTGAAGGTGTTTCTCCAGGCCGACGCCAGGGTGCGGGCGACGAGGCGCCTCCTGCAGAGGGGTGCCCGGCGGCCCAGCGAGGCCGAGGTCGGGGCCGAGGCCGCGAAGCTCCTCCTCAGGGATCGGAGGGACGCGTCTCGCGCCGCTGCGCCGCTTCGCCGAGCCACCGACGCGGTTCTGATCGACACCACGGCCACGAGCCCGTCGGAGCAGGTACGGATGATCGTCGAACTCGTTCGCGGTGCTCGCTCTTCCTGATCCGCCGAGGCGATCCGTGGGAGGTTAGATTCGAGTCCCGAAGGGTCTGGGCAGGCCGGGATCAGGGCCGTCCGCCACACGAATCGAGAGCGCACCCAGTCTTGCGCGGCTGGCGGGTGGTCCACACACTGCCAGCGTCCATCGGAAGTCTTCGGAGGGGGCGCTCCACTGGCGATATCCGCCGGGCCGCCCGCCGAATGCAAGAGCCGGTGCGAGCCGGTCGGCCAGTCCGTCCGCGCTCCCCGGCGAACAGGCGGGGGTTTCGCCCTTCCGGTGTTTCTCCTCACAACTGCCCGGCCTTGCCCGGCCGGGCCGGCGACAGAGACCATCGACGAGAGGAGCGCTGGCGATGCGGCCTGGCTGAACCCTTCCGATTGCCCTGTCGGTGGCCGTGCGGCGAAAGAGCGGAGCTACGGCGAAGCTGACGGCCCCCGGCGCGGCCTGCGCTTCCGCGCTCCGCTGGGCGGCGGCGCTCGTGTCCGTAGTGGCGGCCTTCGTGCCGCAGCCCTCCCGAGCGCAGCCCGCCGACACGCTCGAGCGCCAGTGGGAGCGGGTGAGCTTCGACACGCTGCCTCTCGTTCGGGCCTCTGTTCTGCTGGCGACGTCGTGGGGCGAGGTCTGGGTAACCGATGTCGGAGAACGCGCCGTCTTCCGGTGGTCCGCCATGGGCGAGGAGCTGTCCCGCGTTGGCGGCGTGGGCGAGGGGCCGGGCGAGTACCTTCGCCCCGGACTCCTGATCGAGATGGACGGCGATTCCGTCGGCCTTTGGGACCGCCAACTGCAGCGGATCAGCTTCTTCGGGCCGGACGGGAAGTTTCTTAGCGCAAGGATAATCCCTGTGGCTATAGGTGCCCATGGGTTCGTAAGAGCCATGAGCTTGCGGGGCGACACGGTCCTGGCGATGACGATGACAAATCCTGGCGTTGAGCCATCTCCACGGGACAACCAGGCCGTGTTGTGGCGGTTTGTCGGTGCCGATCTCCGGCCCGACTCCCTGTTCGCCATGCGAGATGAGAGCGTGGTGACCAGTCGCGGCGACATACTAACGCGTTTCTGGGCTCCCTATAATGGCAGGGCATACGCGTTCTTCTCGAATCAGGGAGGCGTCCTCGCAGGCCACGGCGAGGACAGTGCGCTGTCGGTGCTGGACGGTCGTGGGCGCGAGACGCGGCGGGTCGAACTGGACCTTCCCTCGCCCCTCGCGGTGACTAGCGCGTATCGGGAGTACTTCACGGACTCGCTGCGCCTAGCGCTTGCGGACGGTATAACGCGAACGGGAGCTAGCCCCGCCGCCGTCGCCATGCTGCGAGAATCGCACAGGCACCTGCTTCCAAGTCTCGAGTTTCCCGACTACCACCCGCGCTACACCGACGCGTTCCAGGACGCGACCGGCTCGCTCTGGCTGCGAATGGCCGCCCCGTCGGACGCGGAGCATGTCGAGTGGCGGGCTTACGACCATATGACCGGCGACCATCTGCGGTCGGTGTTCCTGCCCAACGGTGCCTTCCTGAATACGCGAACCGACGGGACGGCGTTCTTCGTGACTCAGGCGGACGAGCTAGGTCGATCTTGGCTGGTGAAGTACGGACGGTAGGACGGTTGAGTTGAGAGAGTCCGGCCCGGTCTCTCCGGGGGGACGGACCCAGTGAGTGAACAGCCCGGAGGAGAAAAACAGGAGAGTCGATATGGGGATCAAGGCTGCAATCCTAGCAATGGCCATGGGGCTCGGCGGTCCATTCGCCAGCGCCGGACCGGCGTGGTCGTCGCTGCCCGGCGGCGACGATCTGCCAGTGAGTCTGGACCCGCCTTCCCTAGCGGTGGTGGTGTGTCCAGAAGCGGACCCGTTCTTCGATCCCGCAGAGGCCTTCCCCCACGAACGGGTCATTCTGATTCTCACCGAGTGTGAGGAGGGCGAGGTGGAATGCTGTCCAGATTGTTACAGGTGCTGTTCATCTGGCCCACCCGATTGGCCGGTGTGCTGCGGCAATTGTTTCCCGACTTACTGCTCTCCGGGAGATAAGTGTCCGAAGTGTAGGCCTGATATCATCGGAAGCGGCGGTCCTCTACGGTAGAACACGCCGTGCCATTGGGACCCGCCGGGAGACTGGAGCCCGGCGGGCCCCACGGCGGGCAGATAGCTCCTCGACTTACCGCCCCCCGCCTGTCCAAGCCACGGGCACGAGCATTGTAAACTATAGATTACACATTGTAAATCACAGTTTACAGTATGGACAGGCGGGCTACGCGGTCCAGCGGGGACGCAGTGCCCCTCCCGCCGCCATAGGGTTTGTCCACGCACTCCTAGGATCTTCTCATCTCTCGAGGAGCGGCAGCTGTTCGCCGCGACTAGCGCTACGGAGCTTCGCCAGGTCGATCATCTCCGTCGGGTCGGTCGGGCTGGCCACCAGTACATCCCCCAGGTAGCCCCTCCTGGCCAGGGCGCTCCGCATCGTCCTCTCCGCGAGGCCGGGTCTGTTCGACTCCGCCGAGAGGTGGGCGAGCACGACCACGGCGAGCCTGGGGCCGAGCAGCTCGCAGACGAGCTCGGCCGCCGCGCGGTTCGAGAGATGGCCGTGACTCGAGGCGATGCGCGCCTTCACCTGCGGCGGGTAGGGGGCCGACCAGACCAGCGCCTCGTCGTGATTCGACTCGACTATGAGCGCGTCGCACTCGGCAAGCACGTGTCTGGCCAGCGCCGTCGGTCTCCCGAGGTCCGTGGCCACGCCCAGGCGCAGACCCGAAGCCCCCTCCACAACCGCCATCGCGACCGGATCGGCGGCGTCGTGCACGGTGGCGAATGGCTCGACTACCAGGTCACCCACCTCGAAGGGCCGGCCGGGCCGGTATGTCCTGAGCGTCTCCTGGCCCCTGAAGAGCTTGCCGCACGCCGCCAGCGTCCCGTCGGTAAGCGCCAGCGGGGTACCGTGCGCCCTGGCGAAGACCCCCGCGCCACGAACATGGTCGGTGTGCTCGTGGGTCAGAACCACGAGGTCGATCTCCTCGGGCGCCACTCCCATAGCCTTCATTCGCCGTGTCAATTCACGTCCGCTAAATCCTGCATCTATAAGTAGATGAGTCGATCCGGCCGCAACCAGCGTCGCATTGCCGCCGCTACCGCTCCCGAGGACCGTGAAGCGCACCGGTCAGCCCCCCACGCCGAGCAGCGGCGAGATCCGGTCAGCTGTGCGCTTCACCGCCGCGCTGCGACCCCGTCTCCCGGAAGATCCGCCGATAGAGCCTCCGCATCCCCTCCCCCGGCTCGCACCCCCTCCGCCCCATCACCCGGCCCGCCGTCTCGAGGAAGCGATCGATCTCGTAGTCGACCGCGCCCTCGGGACCGCACCAGGAGAAGGGAGGAACCTCCCTAGGGGCCAGCGTGCCGCCGAAGACATTCGACCCGGCACCAACGACTGCGCCCGTGTCGAGCAGGGTGCCGATTCCGGTCCGGACGTGGTCGCCGATCAGGCAGCCAGCCTTGGTCAGCCCGGTCTCGACCCGCCTGCCGCCCGCCTGCGAGCGCACCGGTCCGTAGCTGTTCTTGAGGTCGGAGTTGGTGGTGAGGGCGCCGAGGTTCACCCAGCGCCCGAGGACGGCGTGTCCCACGAAGCCGTCGTGCGCCTTGTTGGAGTAGCCGAGCACGATGGAGGACTCGATCTCGCCGCGCACCTTACAGCGCGGGCCGATGCTCGAGGCCGTCAGCGTGCCCCCGAGGACGACCGAGTGGGCACCGATGAAAGTGGGGCCGCTGACCCGGCAGGGGGCCATGATGCGCGCCCCTTCGCCAATAACGAGCGGCCCCTTCGTAGTGTCGATCACGGAGCCGGGCTCGACGACTGCGCCATCGCCGATGCAGAGGGGAGCATCGCCGACCCTGACGACCCCCGCGGGAGCGTCGGAGGGGGCGAACGACCCGGCGTCTCCCGCGATTCGCCCCGGATTGCCCCGCATCAGCATCCACGGAGACTCGATCAGCTCTCCGGCAACGGCCACCGACGGCCAGCTGCGCCACTCCTCCCAGCTCGACCAGTCGCCCTCCAGGAGGCCGCGCCTCGGGGCGGAGCCGTCGGGGATCCAGGCGCCTACCGGCTGGCCGTCCCCCGTCGGCCCGCCGGCATCCGTCCGCATGCCAGCGTCTCCAACGTCCGCCAGGAGGACCGTAGCTTCCCCGAAATCGGCAGGATCACCGCTGCCTCGCACGGCGAAGCGGCTGCAGAGGAACAGCTTTCCCCCATCGGCCCCAACCTCGTCGCCCGGGATGCACGGTGGTGCCCCCGCTTCCGCGAAGCCGATGAGCCGCTCCCCGGCCAGGTGCCCTTCGCACCGCACCCCCCAGAGGCGCTCGGCGCTTGCCCGGAGCGTTCGCGTTCCGTAGAGCATCTCGCCCACAGGGCGCGTCACCGAGAAGGGCAGCCAGCCCCGCGCGGTCTCGTCGTCGTAGAGGAAGAGGCGTTGGATCCTCACGCTAGCTGTCACAGCAGCTCCGGGGGCAGCTCGCCGAGCAGACGCTTGAGGTCGTGCGACAGCTCCCGGGGCATCACCAGGGTGGCCGTGTCGGTCTGCACCACGACGAGGTTCTCCACGCCAAGAAGCACGATGCGCCCCGATGTCGCAGCCGCCACATTGCCGCTGGCCTCGACCACGTGCACCTCGCCCTGGCGGATGTTGCCGGCTTCGTCGGGCCGGTGGTTGCGGGCATACGCCTCCCAGCTCCCCAGGTCGTCCCAGCGGAAGTCGGCCTCGATGCACCCCACGCGGTCGCTCCGCTCGAGCACCGCCTCGTCGACGCTGATCGTGGGGGCGTCGCGAAAGAAGGCGTCCGGGTCGCCGGCCTCCAGCCGCGCGGAGGCAGCGGCGATCTCCGGAGCCCACGCCCTCACCTCGTCCAGGAAGTGTCCGGCCGACCAGACGAAGATCCCCGAGTTCCAGAGGAAGCCCTGCCTGAGGTACTTCGCGGCCGTATCGGCCCCGGGCTTTTCGACGAAGGCGGCGACGCGGCATGCCGTGCGTCCCCCGGGGGCTTCTAGTCGCACTCCCGGCCGCAGGTACCCGTAGCCCGTCTCGGGACGGTCGGGAGGCACCGCGATCGTCATGAGGAGACGCTCCCGCACCGCGACCTCGACCGCGGCCGAGATCGTCCCCCGGAGCTGCCCGGCGGACTCGACGAAGTGGTCGGCGTGCAGCGAGACCATCGCCGCTCCGGGGTCGCGCCGAGCGATCTCCCAGGCGGCTCGGGTCAGCACCGGCCCGGTTCCCCTTGGGCGACTCTCGGTCAGGAAGGACGATGCCGGAAGACCGGTGGCTTCCCGGATCGGCCCCACCAGCTCGTAGCTGCAGAGCGCCAGCGTGCGCTCGTGGGGAACCAGGCCGTCGAGGCGCGCCAGCGTGTCCACGATGAGGGGGCGCGAGGTGGCGAGCGGCAGCAGCTGCTTGGGACGCCCCCGGGTGCTGAGCGGCCAGAATCTCTGACCTGCCCCCCCGGCCAGGACGACCGCCCAGAGGCTGGGACGGGCCGGAGAGGGGTCGCCGGAGGCGCCGCTAGGCGACTTCACATTGACCCCGTCGCCGCCGCTGCGGTAGGTTGGTACATGCGTGCACGATGTGTCTTCCTCGCTTTCTCGCTCGTCCCGATCTCGGCGTGCGGAGGCGATCCGTATCAGGTTCCCTGGTCGACCGACGTGGACACGGTGCATCTCTTCGCCCTGTCGCGTCCAGAACCCAACCTGGCGTCAGCCTTCGACTTCTACAACCGTCGTGGCCGTACGCTCGAGGCCGTCACGACCGGAACGCAGTGGGACCTGGTGGCGGACGAGGTGGATGGTGCCTTCCGCTGGCTTCCGCCCGGCACACTGGGCGTGAGCTCCGACGCCGGACTCGCCACCCTGGAGGGCGAGAGCTTCGACGAGCTGGCCATCGCGCCCGACGACACCGCCAGCTACGAGAGCGACGAGCCGATCCCGATCCGCCTGGACGAGGTCTACGTCGTCCGCACCCGGAGGCTCCAGGGCAGCTTCGCCAGCTGCAACTACTTCGGGAAGATCGAGGTCCTCGAGACAGATCCTCTCCTGGGCATTGTGCGCTTCCGCTTCGACCTGAATCCGGTCTGCAACAACCTCGCCTTGATCCCGCCAGAGTAGCGTACAGCCGGGAGCTGAGCTGACGTGCTGGAGATCGGCAGGCTGCGCAGGGAGCCCGACCTCGTGGCCGCCGCGCTGGACCGTCGCGCCCTCCCCGGGGCGGCCGAGGCGGTGGCGGCGATCCTGGAGAGGGACCGCAGGCGGCGCGAGGAGCTCACTCGGCTAAATGGGCTCCGCGCCACCCGCAACCGGGTCTCGAAGGAGATCGGAGCGGCGAAGCGCGAGGGCCGGGACGCGGGCGCCGAGATCGAGCGGATGCGAGGACTCCGCGCCGAGATCGCCGAGATCGACGCCTCGATAGCGGCCTCCGGCGAGTGGATCGCAAGCGAGCTCGCAGGGCTCCCCAACCTTCCCGACCCCGAGGTGCCGACAGGCGGCGAGTCGGAGAACCTGGTGGTGCGGAGGAGCGGCGAGGCGCCGCCCTTCGACTTCGAGCCGCTGCCTCACTGGGAGCTTGGCAGCTCGCTCGGCATACTCGACACCGACGCGGGCTCCAGGGTCTCGGGATCGGGATTCCTGGTGCTGAGGGGCGCGGGCGCGGCGCTCCAGCGGGGTCTGATCGACTGGATGATCCGCCTGCACACCGGCGAGCACGGCTACACCGAGGTGCGCGTCCCGTATCTGGTCCGGGAGGAGGCGATGCACGGCACGGGGCAGCTGCCGAAGTTCGCCGAGGAGTCGTACGCGACCGCTCGCGACGGGCTCTGGCTGATTCCAACGGCGGAGGTCCCGGTGACCAACCTCCACCGGGGCGAGATCCTCCCCGGGGACTCGCTCCCCAGAAGGTACGTGGCGTACTCGCCCTGCTTTCGGAGGGAGGCGGGAGCGGCGGGGAGGGACACCCGCGGGATGCTGCGCGTGCACCAGTTCGACAAGGTCGAGCTCGTGCGCTTCGAGAGGCCCGATGACAGCCGCCGGGCGCTAGAGGTGCTGACCGGCGAGGCGGCGCGGATCCTGGAGCTCCTCGGCCTCCGCTACCGCGTGGTCACGCTGGCTAGCGAGGATCTTGGCTTCTCCGCCTCCCTCACCTACGACCTGGAGGTGTGGTCGCCGGGGGTGCGGCAGTGGCTGGAGGTGTCGAGCTGCTCGACCTTCACCGACTTCCAGAGCCGGCGAGCCAACATTCGCTTCCGCCCCGTTCAGGGCGCCCCGACCGAGTTCGTGCACACGCTGAATGGCTCGGCGCTGGCGCTCCCCAGGCTGATGGCCGCGCTGCTCGAGAGCTGCCAGCGAGCCGACGGGTCGGTGCGGCTTCCGAGCGTGCTGGAGCCGGCGCTGGGCTTCGTCGAGATCCCGGCCGCTAGCCCGCCAGCGCGATGAGATGGGGCCGGCTGCCCTCGCCAGCCAACCCGCGCACTTGGCCGGCGGCGCTTGCCCTCCTCCTCATGGCGCTCCTCGTCCTCTTCATGGTCTACGCGGGCCAGATCGTGCGCTCCCAGCAGGCGGACGCCGAGACCTTCACGCGCATCTACGCCGTGGCGCTCGAGGGGCTCACCAGCCAGGAGTCCGACGGCGCCCTGGCGGCGCTCACCGAGCTCCAGAGCGAGCTCGTGCAGCTCGGTGTGCCCTTTGTGGTCACCTCCGAGCCCGGAGGGCGCTACAGCACCCATGCCAACCTCCCCTTCGCGGTCTCCACCCCCCCCACTCCCGACGAGGTGGCGCGCATCGTGCGCTACGCGGCCGAGCTCGACGCCCGAAACGCTCCCGTCGGCGATCCCGGAAGCCAGCTCGTGCACTACGGGATCACCCCGGAGGCCGCCCGCCTGCGCTGGATGCCCTGGATCTGGGCGACGGGTCTGCTCCTGACGATCCTCCTGGCGGCGGCTCTCCTCCGCTATCAGCGGCAGCGGCACGCCGAGCAGGCGTGGACGGCGATGGCCCGGGAGCTGGCGCACCAGCTCGGCACGCCGATCAGCTCGCTCCAGGGGTGGGTCGAGTTGCTGGCCCTTGACCCCGGAGAGCGGCCGGCCGAGATGGGAAGGGGAGAGATCGCGGCGGCGATCGAGGAGGACCTGGTCCGGCTGGAGCGGGTGAGCCGCCGCTTCGAGCTAATCGGCCGGGAGCCTGAGCTGGAACGGATCTCCCTCGGCGCGGTGGTCGACGAGCTGAGGGGGTACATGGAGGCGAGGCTGCCCCGCCTCGGCCCCGGGGTGGCGCTGCACGTCGATGTCCCCCACGACCTCCCGGAGGTGCGTGGCCACCAGGTGCTCCTCGCATGGGCGTTGGAGAATGTGGTGAAGAACTCCCTCGACGCGATGGCGGGCGGAGGGGGGGCGATCACCATCTCGGCGAGGGCCGAAGGGGGCTGGGTCATCCTCTCGGTGCGCGACACCGGACCGGGGGTGCCGGCCGATATCCGCGACCGCGTCTTCGACCCGGGGGTGACGACCAAGGCGGGGGGGTGGGGGGTGGGGCTGACTCTCACCCGGAGGATCGTCGAGGGCGTGCACCGCGGGCGCATCGAGCTGAGGGACCGGGACGATCGCGGCGTCATCTTCCAGTCCCGGCTTCCGCAGGCGCGGTAGCGCTGCACTCGGTCTGGACGGAGCGAGCATCGTGACAGATTCTGCTGAGAATCTGTCAGGCATCCTCCTGAACCCCGAGCAGCGCGAGGCGGTCGAGCACTTCGAGGGGCCTTGCCTGGTCCTTGCGGGTGCCGGATCCGGGAAGACGAGGGTGCTCACCACGAGGGTGGGTCGCCTCATTCTGGAGCACGGAGTGCCGCCGGATTGCATCCTGGCGGTGACCTTCACCAACAAGGCGGCGGGGGAGATGCGGTCGCGGGTCGCGGCCATGCTCGGGAGCGACCCGAGGGGCATCTGGATCAGCACCTTTCACGCCTTCGGGGCGCGACTCCTCAGACGCCACGCCCCGGAGCGGGGCTGGACGCGGGCATTCGCCATACGCGACGCCGAGCAGTCGCTGCGGGAGATTCGGAAGGCGCAGATCAGCGTGGATGTGGACCCCCAGCGCTACGCCCCCCGCGCCGTGCGCGAAGAGATCTCCAGGGCGAAGAACGAGCTGGTCGCCCCCGAGGCCTTCGCCGAGCGCCACGGAGAGGACCGAAACCCCCTGCTCAGGCGGGTGGCCCGAGTCTATCCCGTCTACCAGAGGGCGCTGAAGGGGCAGGACGCGATGGACTTTGACGACCTCCTTGTCGAGCCGGTCCGGCTCCTGGAGGCCGACGACCACTGGCGCGACCACTACCGCGACGCCTTCGCCTTCATCCTCGTCGACGAGTACCAGGACACGAACCGAGCCCAGTTCCGGCTCCTGGAGCTGCTCGCCGGGGAGCGCGGCAACCTGATGGTCGTCGGGGACGACGACCAGAGCATATACGGGTGGAGGGGCGCCGACGTGGGGAACATCCTCAGCTTCGAGCGGAGGTACCCGGGCGCGCGGGTGGTGCGGCTGGAGCGCAACTACCGCTCCTCGGGGAGGATCCTCGACGCGGCCAATCGGGTCATCCGCAAGAACCTGCACCGCAAGGAGAAGACGATGCGGCCCGACCGCGGCGACGGTCCTCCGGTCACGCTTCTCGAAGCCGAGAGCGAGCGCGACGAGAGCCGCTGGATAGTGGCCGAGATCGAGGGCACGATGCTCGACCGGCCGGAGCTCGGCCACGGCGACTTCGCGGTGCTCTATCGGACCAATGCGCAGGCGAGGTCGCTCGAGGACCGCTTCCGCCAGAGGGGCGTGCCCTACCAGATCGTCGGAGGGGTGCGCTTCTACGAGCGGCGCGAGATCCAGGATCTGCTGGCCTACCTGAGGCTGATCGCCAACCCGCGCGACATGGACGCCTTCGACCGCGCGGTCAACTATCCCCGCAGGGGCGTGGGCCGCAAGACGCTGGCGATGCTCGGCGCCTACGCCAGGCGGGAGGGCGTCGACCTATTCGAGGCCGCTGCCGGCGCCGACCGCATCGCTGGGCTTCCCTCCGGGTCGCGGCGCGGGCTCCTGGAGTTTGCCGAGTTCGTGCAAAGGTACGGCGAGCGGGCGAGGCGCGACCCGCCGGGCGAGCTCCTCCAGGACCTCGTCTCCGAGCTCGGCATCCTCGAGCTGCTGCGCGACGAGGGGATCGAGGGCGACGACCGGGCCAACAACGCCCTCGAGCTGGTCGCGGCGGCCGAGGAGTTCGAACCCGAGGAGGTGGCGACGAGCGCGGAGGACCGCCGGGGTCTCACCGATCTGGATCTCTTTCTGCAGCACGTGGCGCTCGTTACCGACCTCGACCAGCACGAGGACGGTGCCGACGCGGTGACGCTGATGACGCTTCACGGCGCCAAGGGCCTGGAGTTCCCGGTCGTCTTCGTCGTCGGGCTGGAGGAGGGCCTGCTGCCGCTGGCCCGGGCGACCGAGCAGCTCGGCGGCCTGGACGAGGAGCGCCGTCTCTTCTACGTCGGAATCACGCGCGCGATGGACAAGCTGTACCTCACCCGCGCACGGCGTCGCCGCAGGGCGGGCCAGATCTTCTTCGCCCCCCTCTCGTCCTTTGTGGACCCGCTGGAGAGGATCGTCGAGCGCGAGTCGGTCGGGGTCGCTCGGCGCACCCGGGGCTTCGGCGGCCGGAGGGAGCGGCATGGGGAGGGCACCCGCGCCCCGCTCGCCGATGCGTCTGCCTGCGGCGACCAGGGCGACGAGTGGGAGTTCGACCAGGACCGCCCGCGCTACCTGAGGGGCGAACGGGTCGCCCACTCGACCTTCGGGTCCGGCACGATAGTCGAGCTCTCG
The DNA here is from genome assembly GCA_026706635.1 of Gemmatimonadota bacterium. Classification (GTDB taxonomy): domain Bacteria; phylum Gemmatimonadota; class Gemmatimonadetes; order Longimicrobiales; family Gaopeijiaceae; genus Bin94. Next base: position 76,902 of record JAPOYJ010000075.1, read on the forward strand.
GGATACGGGCCGGATATGAAGGTCACGGTGGACTTCGACGGCGTCGGTCGGAAGAAGCTGATCGTCAGGTACGCACACCTCGCAAGGGGCTTTCCGTAGCAGCCCGTGGACAAACCTCCCACGGCACGAGCAGCGCTGCATCCAGAGCCTGGAGTCTGCTACCTTTCCCTGGGAAATGCCCACCTACGACTACAGATGCACGGCCTGCGGGCGCGACTTCGAGCTATTTCAGCGGATGAGCGACCGCGCCGAGGCCGAGTGTCCCGGCTGCGGGAGGGAGGCCGAACGGCTGATTTCCGGCGGGGCGGGCTTCCTCTTCAGGGGGGATGGCTTCTACATCACCGACTACAGGTCGGAGGACTACCGCAAGCGGGAGCGCGCCGAGGGGGAGGCTGGCGGCTCCAAGGAGGGCGGCAAGGAGCGCGCCGAGAGTACCGGTAGCGATACCGCCGCAACCTCCGGGAAGGAGGCCGGCTCGGAGCAGGGAGCCCCCAGGAAGGGCGCTGGCAAGGGGGCGGGGAAGTCACCGAAGCCGAAGGGGACTGGCGACGCAGGGGACGGCTAGCGCCCCCGTGTCCGCCCTTGACTGAATGACAGCGGAGCGAATCGCAGCCGCGCTGCGCGAGGCCGCCGCGGGCCTCGGCGCGCCGGGTGCCGATGTCCAGCTGGAGCGTCCCAAGGATCCCTCCCACGGCGATCTCGCCTCCAACCTTGCCCTCGCCCTCGCCTCGCGCCTTCGCCGCGCCCCCCGCGAGATCGCCGCCGATCTGAAGGGGCGTCTGGACGGCCTCGCTGGAATCGACCGGATCGAGGTTGCCGGACCCGGCTTCCTGAACTTCTTCCTGGAGCTGCGCGCCGTGGGCGAAGCGTTGGGGCGCATTCTCGCCGAGCGGAGCGACTACGGTCGCAGTCGGGAGGGGGAGGGCAGGCGGATAATGGTCGAATTCGTCTCCGCCAACCCCACCGGACCGCTCCACCTGGGGCACGGGCGCCAGGCGGCTCTGGGCGACGCTCTGGCCTCGCTCCTGGAGTGGTCGGGGTGGAGCGTCCACCGTGAGTTCTACTTCAACGACGCGGGCCGCCAGACCGAGCTCCTGGCGGAGAGCGTGCTGGCGCGCTACCGGCAGCTCCTGGGCCACGAGGATCCGGTCCCCAAGGGGGGCTACCAGGGGGAGTACGTCGCCGAGATCGCACGTGCGCTCCTGGAGCGCGACGGGCTGCGGTACGAGGACGACGCAGGCGGAGCGGAGCTCGAGGCGATCCGGCGCTTCGCGATCGAGGCCATGCAGGAGACGCAGAAGAGGTACCTCGCCGCCTTCGGAGTCCGCTTCGACGAGTACTTCGCGGAGACCGCCCTCTACCGCGAAGGCCGCGTCCGGGCGACGCTCCAGGCGCTGGACGAGGCCGGGGTCGTCTACGAACGCGATGGCGCCACCTGGCTCCGCACCGCGACCTTCGGCGACCAGAAGGACCGCGTCATGCTCAAGAGCGATGGATCGGCCACCTACTTCCTCCCCGACGTTGCCTACCACGTCGGCAAGTGGGAGCGCGGCTTCCGCGATGTGATCAATGTGCAGGGCGCCGACCACCACAGCACCGTCGACCGGGTGCGGGCCGGCCTCCAGGCGCTTGGCATCCCGGAGGGCTACCCGGAGTACCTCCTGCACCAGATGGTGACCGTCGTCAGGGGCGACGAGGAGGTGCGCTTCTCCAAGCGCTCGGGCTCCTACACCACGCTGGGCGAGCTCATCGAGGAGGTGGGAGTCGATGTGGCGCGCTACTTCTTCCTGATCCGGCGCCCCGAGGCCCACCTGGTCTTCGATCTGGAGCTCGCGCTCGACCAGTCCGACAAGAACCCCGTCTACAAGGTCAAGTACGCCCATGCCCGCCTCTGCCGCCTATCGCGGATCGCTCGCCGGAGGGGCTGGGACGGGATGGACGGACCCGACGCCCCGGAGGCCGACGCCTCGCTACTCTCGGCACCTTCGGAACGAGAGCTGACCAAGCGTCTGGCGGACTTTCCGGCGACGCTTGGACGGGCGACGAAGGCCCGGGCGCCGCACATCCTCTGCGACTACCTGGAGCGGACGGCCGGAGTGGTCAACTCCTGGTACCAGGCCGGGCACCCTTCGCGCGATCCGGAGGCGAGCGCTCTCGTGGAGGACGAACCCACCAGGCGGGCCAGGCTGACGCTGGCCGTCGCGGCCCGCATCGTGCTCGCCAACGGCCTCCAGGTCCTCGGCATCGAGGCGCCCGCACGGATGACCCGCGGCTCTTGAGCTATCGTGCACTGGTGGTGCGGGCAGCCCGTGGACAGACGGCCCACGGTGAATTCCGGGGTGGTCTTCCAAATGGTGACAGATTCGAGGGGTTATTTGTCATGATGAATGCATGATTGGACAGATTACATGCCTATTTTGTCACTGGGAACGATCGCCCTAGATCGCGTCTCCACCCCGGCGGGCCGGGTGGAGGAGGCGGTCGGGGGCTCGGCCGTCTTCTTCTGCGCGGCGGCTTCGCTGCTCTCCGAGGTGCGGGTCGTCGGCGTGGTGGGGGACGACTACCCGCTCCTCGAGCTCGACTTCCTGAGGGAGCGCGGTGTTGACTTCGGCGGGGTCGCGCAGCTGCCCGGGCCGAGCTTCTTCTGGTCCGGGGAGTACAGCGAGGACTTTCGGAGCCGAACGACGCTGGAGACCCGCCCCGGTGTGCTCGCGGACTTCGACCCCCGGGTGCCCGAGGGATGGCGCGACTCCACGATGATCTTCCTGGGCAATACCGACCCGGGATTGCAGCTCGCCCTTCTGGATCGCACCGAGGGCCCCTCCCTCGTGGTCGCCGACACGATGAACTACTGGATAGAGGAGACGCGGGAGGCTCTGATGCGGCTTCTGGCGCGGATCGACGTGCTGCTCGTCAACGACGAGGAGGCCGTCCAGCTCTCCGGCGCGGACGACCTGGCGAAGGCAGCCGCCTGCATCAGGTCGCTGGGCCCCAGCGTCGTCGTCATCAAGCGGGGCGAGGCGGGGGCGACGCTCTACGGCGCGGGGTGGTCGCACTCCTGCCCCTCCTTTGCGCCGGACCGCCTGCGGGACCCCACCGGCGCGGGCGACGCCTTCGCGGGGGGCTTCATGGGGCGGCTGGAGAGGGAGGGCCGCCACGACCGGGTCGCCCTCTGCCGCGCTGCCGCCTTCGGAGCGGCGGCTGGCTCCTTTGCGGTGGAGGACTTCTCGGTCGAGCGCTTCCGATCGCTCACCGTGGACGAGCTCGCGGCGCGCGCCCGGGCGATCGCGCTTGCGGCCCCGCCACCGGCAGGAACGAGCGGGGCGGAGGCAGCCCGGCTCAGTGGAAGGCAGCGATGACCGAGGGGCTCACCTACCGGGACGTCGGGGTGGATCTCGCCTCGGCCGATCGCGCCAAGAGGGCGATGGCGCCGCTGCTCCGGGGTGCGAGCGACGAGAACACCCTCTCCGGGCTCGGGGCCTTCGGGGGGCTCTACGCCATGCCGGCCGACCTCTCCGAACCCGTCCTCGTCGCCAGCGCGGACGGGGTGGGCACCAAGCTGAAGGTCGCCTTCGCCACCGGTAGGCACGACACCGTCGGCCGGGATCTCGTCAACCACTGCGTCAACGACATCCTGGTCCAGGGCGCCAGGCCGCTCTTCTTCCTCGACTATCTGGCGGTCGGCGACCTGGACGAGTCCGTGGTCGAGTCGGTCGTCGGCGGAGTTGCGCGGGGGTGCCGCGAGAACGACTGTGCGCTCCTGGGCGGCGAGACCGCCGAGATGCCCGACTTCTACGCCCCCGGAGAGTACGACCTGGCGGGCTTCGTGGTCGGGGTGGTCGAGCGTTCCCGCCTCGTGGACGGCGCCTCCGCGAGGGAGGGGGACACCCTGATCGCGCTCCCCTCCTCGGGACTCCACACCAACGGCTTCACACTGGCGCGCTCGATCGTCTTCGAGCGGATGGGCCTCGGTGTGGACGACCCCTTCCCAGGCGAGTCCGCCACCGTCGGCGAGGTGCTGCTCCGGGAGCACAGGTCGTACCTGGGGGAGCTCCGGCCCCTCCTGGAGCGGGGGTGGGTGCGGGCGCTGGCGCATGTGACGGGCGGCGGTATCGGAGGCAACCTGCCCCGCGTCCTCCCCGACGGCCTAGGCGCCCGGATCGATCTGGGCTCCTGGCGAGTGCCGAACGTCTTTCGCATCCTTGGCCAGGGCGGGGGCGTGGCGGAGGAAGAGATGTACCGGGTCTTCAACATGGGGGTGGGGATGATCGTGGTGGTGGCGCCGGAGAACGGGTCGGGGGCGCTGGCCGCGCTTGGGGAGGGCGCATGGCCGATCGGCGCGGTGGTCGCCGGCGAGGGTGTGGAGCTTGACGGGCAGGTGCGGCGGTAGTGGCGCGGCTTCGCGCCGCGGCCGCGGTGAGTCTGGCCATGGTCGCACTGCCCGGAGCGGGGGCGGCGGGGCAGCTGCCGCTGGGACGGGCCGAGCCCGAGGGGGTGGCGGAGCTCGCCGAGGCGTGTGGCGCCGCCGCCCAGGAGGCCGTCTGCCGGGAGCTGGCTCTCGCCGCCCTCGCCGTCCAGCGGGGCGTGGGGCTGGCATCGGCGCTCGGGAGCGACATTCCGGGGACTGCGAGCACTGTGGGGCTCCGCATGGGATCGACGCCGCGCCTCTCCCTCTCGGTGGGAGCGGCCGGGGCGTGGGTCGGAAGGCCGTTCGTCGGCGCGGACGCGGGCGCACTCGGGCGGTCGATGACTGCCACCGGGGTGCGCGGGGCCGCCGCGGTCGGGGTGAGCGAGGGAATTCGCTTCGGGCCGGGGATCGGGGGGTTCCTGTCGCTCGACGCGACGCTCCACCTCTCGCGCATCTGGCTCCCTCGGGGGGCGGGCTTCGGATCCGCCTCCACTGGGGTGGGCATCGGGGGGCGGATCGGGATTCTGAGCGAGTCCTTCACCACGCCAGGGATATCGGTCTCGGTGGCGCGCCGCTGGCACGGCGCCATGACCGTCGCCGACTCCGCAGGGGGGAGCGGCAAAGAGGTCGAGACCGGAGTGGAGGTGACCTCGATCCGGGGGGTGGTGGGGAAGAACTGGTTCGTCGTGGGGCTGATGGCCGGTGTGGGGTGGGACAGCTACGGGGGCGACGCGGCTCTCGGGATCGCCGGAGGTCCGGGCACCGAGGCTGGCCCATCGGGCCGGGTGGCGAGCGCCCGTGCGCTGTACTTCGTCGGAGGATGGCTCAATTTCCTCGTCTCGCAGCTCTCGGCCGAGCTCGGGGTGGCGGACGGCGCTCTGGACCCCCTCGACGGGGCGGCCGATCGCCAGCTGGGGTACGACCCGACGCGGCGGGACTTCTTTCTCCTCGTCTCGATGCGCGTGACTCCATGACGCTTCGGAGACGATCGGCCCAGGCACCGAGTCGCACCCGGTCGGCCAAAGGGATTCCCCTCGACTCCCTCTCGCCGCTCGACCGGCGGCTCCTGGAGCGGGCCGTGGCGCTCGGGCGCAGGGGATGGGGGCGGGTTCACCCGAACCCGATGGTCGGAGCGGTGGTGGCGCGCGACGGATCGGTGATTGCCGAGGGGCACCACGGAGAGCTGGGGGGGCCGCACGCCGAGGCACGGGCGCTGGCGGAGCTCGCCGGAGAGGTGGGTGCCACCCTCTACACGAGCCTCGAACCGTGCAGGCACCGGGGGAGGACGCCGCCCTGCACCGAGGCGATCGTCGGTGCCGGGGTGGCCAGAGTCGTCTACTGGGCAGCCGATCCGAACCCGGAGGCCGGGGGCGGCGGCGATTGGCTGCGCGGGCGGGGCGTGCGGGTGGAGGGCCCCTTCGGCGAGGAGGGCGACTGGGCAGCCGAGAACCCCCTCTTCCACCACCGGGTCGCGGCCGCGGCGGATCCGGAGCCCCGGCCGTATCTCGCGCTCAAGCTGGCGATGAGCGTAGACGGAAAGATCGCGCCCTCTGGGGGAAGGCGGGTGTGGCTCACCGGACCGGAGGCGCGCGCCGAGGTGCACCGGCTGCGCGCGGGCTTCGGCGCGATCCTGGTGGGCACGAGGACATGGCAGGCCGACAACCCGGCGCTGACGGCGAGGGGCGCGGTCGCGCCGCTGCGGCCACCGATCCCCGTCCTGCTCGACCGTCGAGGCGAGGCGACGCCGGAGCTCCGGGCTCTGGGCAACCGCGCGGCGCGGGCGATAGTGGTGACCGAGCCTTCGGCGCGCGCTCCGCTGGGGGAGCGCCTGCGGGGACGCGCCGAGGTGGTGGCGGTGCCCAACGGTCCAGGTGGCCTCGACCTGTCAGGGGTGCTCGGGTCGCTCGGTGAGCGGGGAGTCGAGAGCGTCCTCTCGGAAGGAGGAGGCGTGCTCGGAGCATCTCTCCTCGCCCACGGGCTCGTCGACCGCCTCTACCTCTTCGTCGCCCCGGCGGTGATCGGCCCCGGCGGGGTGGAGGCGTTCCCGTCGCCGACATCGCCGGGAGGCGACATGGTCGACTCCTTGGCGGGTTGGCGGCAGCGCCTCGAACCGGTCAGATTCGGCAGCGACACGCTGATAGTGCTCGACCGCGAGGTGTCCAGCATCCCCGCAACCGGAGCGAAATCGTGACAGATAGTGGCCATAATCTGTCAAATGTAATCTACAGTTTACAGTGTGTCAACTCACCATTACATAGCGAGGCGTCCCGCTTCGTCGCTCGCGTGGGCGATCCCTCGGGCGGCTGAGATGTTCACCGGAATCGTAGAGTCGGTCGGCGAGGTGCTCGATGTCGGGGATGAGCCTGGTGCCAGGAGCCTCGCTATCGCCACTCCCTGGTCGGGCGAGCTCGTCCTGGGCGAGTCGGTGTCGGTCGACGGAGCGTGCCTCACCGTCGACGCCCTCGGCGACGATGCCTTCTCGGTCCTGGCTGGGAGTGCGACGCTCGAGCGCACCATCGCCGGTGGCTACGAGCGCGGAACTCCGGTCAACCTGGAGCGGGCCGCGAGGGTGGGCGACCGGCTTGGCGGCCACTTCGTCCAGGGACATGTGGACGGAGTCGCGGTGCTGGAGGAGACCCGGAAGGCGGGTGCCACGAGGCTTCTCACCTTCAGGCTTCCGGCGGAGGTGTGGGCAGTCACCGCCCTGCACGGATCGATCGCACTGAACGGAGTCAGCCTCACGGTGAACAGACTGGGCCGGGCCCGGATCTGCGAGGTGGCTCTGATCCCCCACACCTGGGAGCACACGAATCTCCGCCACCTGCGCGTGGCTAGCCCGGCCAACGTCGAGGCGGACCTGATCGGCAGGTACGTGCAGCGTCTGGTGCGTGGAGATGCCCGGAGTTCGGCCTGACACCGGGGAGGGAGCAGTCCGTGGATAATCTCGCGCGAGCACCGAGAGCGGCGAAGCGCTCCGCTGGCAAGGCGCGACGAAGCGGTCCGTCGATCCGCCCGGGCGAGCACAGAGAGGGGCGAAGCGCCGTGCTGGCAAGGCGCTTCGCGGGGCGCATGGCAGAGCCATTCGCCCAAGAAGCAACGCAGAAGCGAAGCGATCCAGCGCGGATGCAGCGCCCCTCGAATGCCGCTAGGGTGCATCTGCGGGCCGCAAGGGCCAATAGCCGTAGCGCTATTGGCTCAAGGAGCAACACAGAGCGAAGCGAGGGACACTGGCATTGTAAACCGTGGATTACACATTGTAAGGCGTAGATTACAGTATGGACAGGCGAGCAAAGCGGCCCAGCGGAGATGCAGCGCCGCTCGAATGCCGTGGGAGGTTTGTCCACGGGCTGCTAGGGTGTTGCGCTGGTTCGGGTGCCGTACCTTGGGAAATGCCCTTCGACTCCGTAGACGACGCGATCCGCGACATCGCCGCTGGCCGAATGGTGATCGTCGCCGACGACCTTCACCGCGAGAACGAGGGCGACTTCGTGTGTGCGGCCGAGAAGGTGACGCCGGATCTGATCAACTTCATGACGAAGCACGGGCGAGGTCTCGTCTGCGCTGCGCTGACCGGGGAGCGTGCCGACACCCTCGCCCTCCACCCGATGACCGACCGCAACACCGATCCCCACGGCACCGCCTTCACCGTCTCGGTTGACGCGCACCGCCGCTTCGGAGTCACGACCGGCATCTCCGCGCACGATCGTGCGCGTACGATCCAGCTTCTCGTGAACCCGGGCACCGCGCCCGCCGACCTTCGCCGTCCCGGGCATGTCTTCCCGCTTCGGGCGCAGGAGGGTGGGGTGCTCAGGCGGGCTGGCCAAACCGAGGCGGCAGTCGATCTCGCCCGTCTGGCGGGACTCCGCCCGGCTGGCGTCATCTGCGAGATCCTGAGCGAGGACGGGACCATGGCCCGCCGGGACGAGCTCTGCGGCGTGGCACGGAAGCACGGCCTCCGCTTCATCTCGGTCGAGCAGCTCGTCGCGTACCGGCTTGGCGGCGAGGATGAGGGCACCGCGGACGACGACCCGTGGGGAGATCGCTCCTAGTGCGAATCGCCCTCCTCGTGGCCCGTTTCAACAGCCTCGTCACCGAGGAGCTCCTCGATGGAGCGAGGACCAGGTTGCTGGAGCGCGGTGTCGAGGCCGAGAAGATAGCGACGCTCCGGGCACCGGGGGCGTGGGACCTTCCGCAGGCGGCAAAGCGGGCTGTGGACTCCGGCAGGTACGACGCGATCGTCGCCATCGGCTGCGTGATCCGAGGCGAGACCGCCCACTTCGACTATGTGGCCGGGAATGCGAGCGAGGGGCTCGGGAGGGTCGCGCTGGACTCCGGCGTGCCCGTCGTCTTCGGGGTCCTCACCACCGACACGGCCGAACAGGCCAGGGAGCGCTCGAACCTTCACGGATCGAACCGGGGTGCCGAACTCGCCGACGCGGCTCTGGAGCTGCTGGAGCTCTTTGCGGCGCACCCGCCGGGGGGGCGCTCGCAGTGAGGCCTCGGGGTCGGCGTGACCGGACCCGCTCGCGGGCGTGGTTCCTGCAGGTGCACTACCGCTGGGAGGCGGCCGGCGACGACACCTCGCTCATCGACGCCCTCGATGTCACGATGGCCGGGCGGATGGTCGCACCGGAGCGGGCGGGCTACCTGCGCCGCCTCGTTGGCACCTTCGCCGAGCATCGGACGCTCGTCGAGGAGGCGCTGAGCTCCAGCCTCGAGAACTGGCGGCTGGAGCGGCTCTCGGTCATGGACCGGGGCGTTCTGCGCCTCGGTGCCACCGAGATCCTCTGCCTGGCCGACCTGCCCGGCAAGGTGGCGATCCAGGAGGCGGTCCGGCTCGCGGAGCGCTACGGAGGCGAGGAGTCGCCGCGCTTCGTCAACGGTGTCCTCGACGCGGTCTACCGGGGCCGCCGGGCCGGCGAGGATTGACAGCGGCCCATGCTGGAGATACTGGTCGTCAACTGGCTGGACCGCGAGAATCCGCAGGCGGGGGGTGCCGAGGAGCACCTGCACCAGGTCTTCGGCAGGCTGGCGGTCCGCGGGCATCGTGTGACGCTGCTCTGCTCGGGGTGGGTGGGCGCGCCGCGTGTGGCCGAGCTGGACGGCATTCGGATCCTTCGGGCGGGGAGCCGCTACACCTTCAATGTGGCGGCACCTATCCACTACGGACGGCACCTCGGGGGCGAGCGCTTCGACATCGTCGTCGAGGATCTGAACAAGGTCCCCATCCTCGCTCCACGGTGGGCCGAGGCGCAGAGCGGGCTCCTCCTGGTCCACCACCTCTTCGGCGCGACCGCCTTCCGGGAGGCGAATCTGGCGCTTGCGTCCGCCACCTGGCTCCTGGAACGCATGATCCCGTCGGTGTACCGGGGGATGCCGTGCGTGGCAGTCTCGGAGAGCACCCGCGACGACCTCGTCCGGCGCGGCCTGGATCGCGCCAGCATCTCGGTGGTGCGAAATGGCCTCGATACCGAACTCCTCCGCCCGGCAGCGAGTCGCTATCCGAAGCCGACGGTGGTCTATCTCGGCCGCCTGAAGCGCTACAAGCGGATCGATCTGGTGCTCAGAGCGGTGGCGCGGCTGCGAGCCAACGGCATCGCGGTGCGGGTTGTCGTCGCCGGAAAGGGGGACGCGCGTCCGGAGCTGGAGGAGCTGACCCGGAAGCTGGGGCTCTCCGGTCGCGTGCGGTTCGCTGGCTTCGTCTCCGAAGCCGAGAAGGTGGAGCTCCTCTCGCGAGCGTGGGTGCATGTGCTGACCTCGCCAAAGGAGGGGTGGGGAATCGCCAGCATGGAGGCGTCGGCGTGTGGTACGCCGACGGTTGCATCCGACTCGCCCGGGCTGAGGGAGACGGTCCGCCACGGCGAGACGGGGCTACTAGTCTCCCACGGCGATCTCGAAGCGCTGGCGCAGGCCATCGGCTGGGCGATCGAGCCTTCCAGGCGCGACCGCCTCGGCAGGGCGGCCCGCCGCATGGCCGAGGCGTTCTCCTGGGACGGAGTCGCCGACGCCTTCGAGGAGCTTCTCCTTGAGCTGCACGCCCGGAGATCCGGTGGGTAGCATCCCGCCCACCGGCCCGAGGAGGAACGCAGAGCGAAGCCACGGGTAGGAAGTTCCCCTCGGGGTGGGGCGTGGTATCTTTCTCTCGCGCTCCGGTAGCACATCCGGGCGCGGACTCGTGCCGGTTACCGCCATGGAGGCAGCCACCCTTGATGCCAACGCGAATTACCGCGCAGGGATGCGAAGTGGACGACGGGTTGCGACGGCGTGCGCAGGCGATTTCCGAGCGCTGGCCCCGCTTCGACACCGACATGATGGAGGCGAGCGTCGTCTTTCGGCTCGAGGGCCGCGAGCACTCGGTCGAGGCGATCGTGTCCAGACGCCGTCGCCAGGCGCTGGTTGCGGCTGGCACCGGCGGCGACTTTCGGGCCGCGCTGGACGACCTCGATGCCCATGTCAGGAGGCGTCTGAGGCGTGACCGATCCAGGCTCAGGGACCGCCGCCATGGGTCCCCAAGTCCATCGTATTGAGCAGGCAGCCACCTTGAGCCCGAGTCTCTTTACCTCCGAGTCGGTGACGGAAGGCCACCCGGACAAGGTCGCAGACCAGATCTCCGACGCGGTGGTCGACGCCGTCCTCGCCGAAGACCCGGAGGCGCGCGTGGCATGCGAGACGCTGCTCGCGGCGAGCGCCTTCATGGTGGCGGGCGAGATCGCCCTGTCGGGGGAGCTGCCGGAGGTGCCACGGCTGGTTGAGAGCGTGCTCGCCGAGGTCGGCTACGACCCGAAGCTGTACGCCGCCGAAGGGGCGGGCCGGGTGGCGCTGGCGAGCCAGTCGCGCGAGATAGCCGCCGGGGTGGACGGCGGTGGCGCGGGGGACCAGGGCATGATGTTCGGGTACGCGTGCGACGAGACGCCGAGCCTGGTACCGGCCCCCATCGCGGCTGCCCATGCCCTCGCATTTCGGCTCGCCGAGGTGCGGAAGTCCGGCGCCGTCGGGTGGCTGCTCCCCGACGGCAAGTCGCAGGTCACCTACGAGTACGAGGGCGGCAGGCCGGTGCGAATTGCCACAGTGGTGGTCAGCGCCCAGCACGCGGCCGAGCACCTGGGGAGGCCACTCTCCCAGGCCGAGATCCGCGACGAGCTGATCTCCGAGGTCGTCGAGCCAACCCTCCCACCCGCTCACTTCGACCCCGAGTGCACGGTCGTGCATGTAAACCCGAGCGGCAGCTTTGTGCTCGGCGGCCCTGCGGCGGACGCCGGGCTGACCGGACGCAAGGTCATCGTGGACACATACGGCGGGATGGGGAGGCACGGCGGCGGTGCCTTTTCGGGGAAGGACGCCACCAAGGTCGACCGCTCCGGGGCCTATGCGGCCAGATGGGCGGCGAAGAACCTGGTGGCCGCAGGTGCCGCCTCCCGGGCCGAGGTGCGACTCGCCTACGCGATCGGCCGACCCGACCCGGTGCAGATCTGGGTGGACTCCTTCGGCACCGGGGCGCGCCCTGACGGCGAGCTATCCAGCGGAGTCGCCGAGGTCTTCGACTTCACCCCGCGGGCGATCATCCGCGACCTCGGGCTGGGAGCGCCGGTATTTCGCTGCACGGCGGCGTACGGCCACTTCGGGAGAACCCCGCGGACGGTGGAGCGGGGGGGGCGCGCCCTGAGCCTCTTTGCCTGGGAGCGCACCGACCGTGCAGATGACCTCAGGACGGCGCTAGGTCTATGATGCGGGACGGCCGATCCAGCACCCCGTGGACACTCGCGCGCGGAGACCGAGAGCGTCAAAGCGCCCAGTTGGGCAGGGGAATTGCGAATCATGAATGTCCGCGGACTGCTGGGGAACGACGGTGATCGAGGTCTCAGTCAAGAGCCTGGCGCTGGACCGTGCCTCGAAGTCGCCGGTGGTGATACTGCGCGAGGTCGGCAGCGACCGGATACTCCCGATCTGGATCGGCCCGCGCGAAGCGAGTGCCATCGCCATGCATATGGGTGGCTACTCCTTTCAGCGGCCGCTGACTCACGACCTCCTCGCGGCGGTCGTGAGTGGAATGGGGGGGAGTCTGCAGCGGGTGCTTATCACCAGAGTCGAGGAGAGCACCTACTTCGCCGAGATGATCATCGACCGGGGCGGAAGCCTCATCTCGGTCGACGCGCGCCCCTCCGATTCGATCGCCCTCGCACTGCGCCTGGAGGCGCGCATCTTCGCCGACGACTCCCTCCTGGCCGAGGTCGGCGGGTCGGTCGAAGTCGTGGAGGGCGAGGAGGACGGCGAAACCGAGAGCCAGATGAGCGCCGATCAGCTTGCCGAGCACCTCAGGCACCTTCGTCCGGAGGACCTCGGCCGCTTTGAGGCGTAGGCTGCCCGGCACGCGCGAGATTGTCCACGGACTGCTGGTCGCCGCCGGGATGCTCTCCGCCTTCGCCACCGGGGGCGCGGAGGCGCAGCTGCGCGGCACCCTAGGGGGGCAGGTGATGATCGGCGAGGTGCCTGCCGATACCGGGACGGTCGTGCTGCACCGGGTCTCGGCCGCCTTCTCGGGGAGCGTGGACAGCGTCCGGGTGGGCCGGGACGGAGCATTCGAGCTGCCGATCCCCGCGACTACCGAGCCCGGCGAGCTCTTCTTTGCGGCGATCCACCACCAGGGCGTGCTCTATTTCGGGCCTACCTTCAACGGGGCTCCGGAGACCCGGCCCTACCTGATCCAGGCGTATCCCGCTCTCCGATCAGGCCCCGCCAATCCCGCTGAGCTGCGCGCCCGAAGCATCTTCGCGACGCGCACGGACTCCACCGGGTGGCAGATCGCAGAGCTCTTCGAGCTCCATAACGGCTACGGCGCCACCCTGGTCTCGGAGAGCGGCGTGGCTGCCTGGTCGCACGCCCTTCCGGCCGATGTCGCCGACGTGGATGTGGGGGCGAGCGGGATGGGCACCGTCGTTCCCGTGCTCGAAGCTGGCCGGATCGCCATCGTGGAGCCGCTGCCGCCCGGCGCGAACGTCTTCTTTGTGCGCTACGCCATTGCGGCGAGCCACTTCGAGATTCCGCTGGAGGTGCCGACTGGCTCGATGGAGATCCTGGTGCGCGAGCCGGCCGACGATGTAGCAGTTGTGGGACTGCTCGACGCCGACCCGGTCGAGGTGGACGGCTCGCTCTATCGTCGCTTCGCGGCGCGCGATGTGGCCCCCTCCATGGTGACGGTGCGGGCAGGCTCCGACGGTGCGGGGGCCGAGGCGACCGCGTGGACGGCAGTGATCGTGGCGCTCGTCCTGGCGGGGATGGGAGCGGCGCTGGCGGCGCGGCAGCGGCCACGACATGGCGGCGAGCAGCGGCGAGGCCCGAGTGCCCGGAGACGCGAGGCGGTGACGGCGATTGCGCGGCTCGACGCCGATCGGGCGGCGGGGCGGATCCCGGAAGAGGAGCACCGCCGCCGCCGTGGAGCGCTCCTGGAGGAGATCGGACGCGCCCACGCGGCCGGCGGCGAGTGCGGCGCATGTCCCGAGTAACGACGCCCGCAGTGCTCCTTCGCTCCCATCCGTACTCGGAGACCAGCCGGGTGCTCCGGTTCCTCACCCGCGACCTCGGCCTGGTGGGTGTGATGGCGAAGGGAGTGCGCCGCCGGGCCTCGCTGGGCGAGGGGGCGGTCGGCACCTACGCCGAGGGCACGGCCGTGATCGCGCACCGCGAGGGCCGCGACCTGCAGACGCTCGTCGAGTTCACCCCCACTGACCTGCAGATGGGACTCGCCACCGACTTTCGCCGCCTCTCGGGCGCCTCCGTCGCAGCCGAGCTGATCCTCCGGCACGGGGGACAGGAGCCGAACCCATGCCTCTATCGGGCGCTGACCGACGGCCTTGCACGGCTCGCCCGGAGCTCGCCCGGCGACATCGCCGGGGAGGTGCTTGCGCTCTGCTGGAGGATGGTCGAAGTGCTGGGCTTCGGGCCGGAGCTGCGCACCTGTACAGCCTGCGGCGGGGGACTCGGGGAGCGCGATATGGCTCGCTTCGATATCGCAGGTGGAGGCGTGGTGGGGCCGGAGTGTCGGCACCCGCCTGGATCGCGGCGAGTGGGACCGCTGGCCCGGGGCCATCTCGACCTCCTGCTGCGCGGCGACGTCCCCGGCGACCTCCGCGGAGTGCGCGCCCACCTCTCGCTCCTGCAGGACTTCACCGCCCATCACCTCCTGGGCGGGCGCCCGCTCGCCTCGCTTCGCTTCCTAGCTCCATCAGCGTGACCGGCGACCGAGGTGCGCCTGCGGGGGGGCTGATTCTTGGCACCGCTGGGCACATCGACCACGGAAAGACGGCGCTCGTGCGCGCACTCACCGGGGTGGACACCGACCGACTCGCCGAGGAGAAGCGCCGCGGAATCACTATCGAGCTGGGCTTCGCCCGCTACGAGACGGGGCCCGGCACATCCTTCGGGATCGTCGATGTGCCCGGCCACGAGGGCTTCGTGCGCACGATGGTGGCTGGGGCGACCGGGATGGACATCGTCCTGCTCGTCGTGGCTGCCGACGAAGGCGTGATGCCGCAGACGCGCGAACACCTGGCGATTGTCCAGTTGCTGCAGGTCGATGCAGTGGTGGTCGCCCTGACCAAGGCCGACCTGGTCGAGGCGGAGTGGATGGATCTGGTCCGCGAGGAGGTGGAGGAGCTGCTGGCCGCGACCCCCTACGCCGACGCTCCGATCGTGCCCACATCGGTTGCAAGCGGAGCCGGCATCGCCGAGCTGAACGAAGCGCTGGTGATTGCGGCCGCCGAGGCTGGAGGGCAGCCGGTGGACGATCTTGCGCGACTCCCGATCGACCGGGTCTTCACCATCGAAGGGGCCGGCACGGTGGCGACCGGCACACTCTGGTCGGGGCGGATCGGGAGCGGAGCGACGGTGCGCATCCTCCCACTCGGCGCCGAAGCCCGCGTCCGCGCCGTCGAAGTGCACGGAGTGGGGGTCGGCGAGGCCTTGGCGGGCCAGCGGGCGGCTCTCGCGCTGACCGGGGCGGCGGTGCGGCGCGGCCTCGTCGGCCGGGGCGATGTGCTCGTCACCGACCGGAGCTGGTCGAGCTCCATGATGCTGACGGTGTCCATGCAGATGCACCCTGAGAGCGGCGCGCCCGTGGAGCACGGGCAGCGCCTCCGGGTCCACCTCGGCACCGTCGAGGTCATGGCGCGCGTTGCGCTCCTGGAGGGCGACCGGATAGTGCCTGGGGAGTCGGCGCTCGCCCAGCTTAGGCTGGAGGAGGCCGTCGTGGCCCGCGCGGGCGATCTCCTCGTCCTGCGCCACTACTCCCCTCCCCGCACGATCGCGGGCGCACAGGTCCTGGAGCCCGCCCCGCCCAAGCGCAAGCGGGTGTCGCCGTCGATAGGGGACGCCCTCGACGACCTCTCCCAGGGGGGCTTGCATGCGGTGGCGGGTGCGGTTGCGCTCGCCGGATGGGAGGGGGTGGATCGGGAGCTGCTCGCGGTGCGGGCGGGGTGGGCCGGGGCGCACGACCACGCGGTCGAGCTCGCAGCCGCCGAACACGGCATCCGCCTCCTCGACGGCGCACTCTTCGGTCGCCACGTCGCCAGCCGTGGAGAGAGACTAATCCTGGCCGCCACGGAGGCCCACCATCGCCGCCGCCCCCTGGAGGCGGGAGTGCCTCTATCGGTGCTGCGGGCCTCCCTTCCACCCCACGCGCACGCGTCGCTCGCCGACTCTCTGGCCCGGGAGCTCGCGGAGAGGGGCGAGCTGGTGGTCGAGGGGACAACCGCCAGGATCCCGACCTTCGAGGCGGAACTCTCCTCTGCGCAGAGGGCCATGGCGCGGACAATCCTGGAGGCTCTGGGAGAGGTCGGCCTGGAGGGTCTCACTTCGGCCGAACTGGTGGAGCGCGGCCCGCGGGCTGAAGCGGCCGACGTGCTCGCCTTTCTGGCCGAACGGAAGCGGGTCCGGCTGATCGCCGACACCTTCTGGGTAGCCGCCGAGGCGCTCGATCGCGCCACCAAGCGGATCGAGGACGAACTGGGGGGGCGCGAAGGACTGGGGCCAGCCGACTTCCGGAGGGTGCTGCCCCTATCGCGCAGACGTCTGATCCCGATCCTGGAGCACCTGGACGCGCTCGGCGTAACCGAGCGGGGCGAGGCGGGGCGGCGGGTTCGTCGCTGACAGAGGAGCCGACCGGCTGGATCTCCAGTCGTGCCACAGTGGCCGAATGGGTTGAATGGAGGGGGCGGGGTGGTCCTCGTCACACCTAGCAGCCTCGTGGACAAAATCCCCCCGGCATTCGAATGGTGGTGCTCCTGCGCTGCCAGCTTTGCTTCACTAGTTCACAATTGTAAAGTATACATTACACTATGTAATGTATGTTATACATTTTGTCTCTCCAAGGCTGCGATCAGCGTTGCTCTTCGGGCAAGTAGCGCTGCAAGTCGGACGCTCAGAATCCCATGATGTCCGGCATCGTCCATAGCAGTTCGTAACATCCTGTATTCACAACGCTTTAGGTAGGATTCCTCCTACCTTGTCCGTCCAGCGACGGCTCTTGCTATCCCGCACCATCCCGGTTACGATTAGGGGATGGATAATGGTAACAGAACCCCCGTGAAACGCCCGCCGGGCAAGCCCCGGGGCCGTCATCCACACAAGCGGCTCTCCGCCCCCTTCGTGCGCTCCGCTCCGCCCGGTCGCCACTGCGACGGGAACGGACTCTACCTCTACGTCCAGAAGACCGGAACCCGCAGCTGGATTCAACGTCTCGTCATCCGAGGACGCAAGCGCGAGCTCGGACTCGGGAGCGTCGAACTGGTCTCGCTGGCCGAGGCCCGCGAGCAGGCGCTCGCCAACCGGAAGCTCGCCCGTTCGGGCGGCGACCCCTTGGCCGAGAAGCGGCGGCTGGTCGGCATCCCCACCTTCGCCGAAGCCTCGAAGCGGGTGGTCGAGCAGAAGCGGGCCGGGTGGCGGAGCCCGGCCTACGCCAAGGAATGGTTCCGAAACTTGGAGATCCACGCTTTCCCGCGCATCAGGGACGTGGCTGTCTCGGAGGTCACGAGCGGCGACGTGCTGGAGATCCTCACTCCCATCTGGCACGCCAAGGGTCCCACGGCCCGGTTCGTCCACATGCGCATCCGGGCGGTCCTGGAATGGGCCATCGCCATGGAATGGAGAACGGACAACCCCTGCGACCGGATTCTTCACCTGCTGGGGCCGCAGCACGATGTCGTCACCCACCACAAGGCCCTGCCTCACGGCGAGGTCGCCGCGGCCGTCGCGAAGGTGCGGGCGGCGGATCCGGGGAGGGTGGACACGTTGGCCTTCGAGTTCCTTGTCCTGACGGCGGCGCGGGGCGCCGAGGTCCGTGGCGCGGTGTGGAGCGAGATGGATGAACGCTCGGGTGTTTGGACGATCCCCGCAACCCGGATGAAGACCGGGCGCGAGCAGCGGGTGCCGCTGTGCGGGCGGGCGCTGGAGATTCTGGAGGCGGCCCGAAAGCTGGAGGGCGGGAAGAATCCGGTCGTGTTCGTGAACGAGCGCGGGAGGACGCTGGACGGGAAGCGGCTGAACCGGCTCTTGAGGAAGCACGGGATCGCGGCGGTGCCGCACGGGTTCCGGTCGTCGTTCCGGGACTGGGCGGCGGAGAAGACGGATCATCCCCGCGAGGTGGTAGAGGCGGCGCTGGCGCACGTGGTCAAGAGCAAGGTCGAGGCCGCGTACCGGCGCACGGACCTGTTCGAGCGGAGACGCCGCTTGATGGCCGACTGGGAAGCGTATCTCGCAAGCCGGAGGTCCTGACGCCCCCGCGACGGGCTCAGGGGCCGTTTCGGGGCTTTCCAGAGGCTTTTCGGGTATCCTACGGGCCACAGGATCGGCGGAGAGCGACGATCTCGGGTCCGGGAGGGGTACGGGGGTAGGGGGTAAGGCGGGGCTCGATAGAGCGCGCCGCCGTCGCCCTCGCCGTCCTTGAGACCGGCGACGACGAGGCGGTGGACCCTGCCCGCGATCATCCGGTCGAGACTGTTCCGGGCGATGCCCGGCGGGCGTTTCGCGGGTGCCCCGCGTGGCTGGCTTGGCCACGCTAAGGTGGACAAGCCAGCGTACCCTCCGTATTACACGGTGGGGCTGGCGGGGGGCTCTGCCCCCTCGACCCCGAGAAGCCCGTGTAGTCGCGCTTGAAGATCGCGGGCCACGTCAATCCTTCGACGGCTCCGGACGGCGGGAGGTCCGCCGCAGCCGCTTCACCACCACCGTCTCCACGTCCATTTCGTCCCGTTCGATGAACGCGGCCAAGCCCTCTGGACCGAAGGCGTCCGGCAGCGCGATCGAGCCAGCCGGATAGGTTCCCAAGTAGCGCCCGTCGGAGGTCAGAACGTCGATGGGGCCAGCGTTGCCGCCGGGCTCCTCCCCGCGCCGTTGCACCCAGATCTCGCCGTCCCAAGTCGCGGTCAAGGCTTGGATGACCGAAAGCTCGGGGTAGAAGGAGACATCGACGCGTCCCAAGCTCCTCCATCCCGCCCGCTCGGCTCGAACCCGATCCGCAGCCCGCTGCTCCTGCCAAGCCCTCCGTATCGCCGGGGTCACCGGTTGTGGGCTGATGGGTCGGATAACGACACGCTCTACGCGCGCGCCGCCATCGGATGACGCGAGCTTGAGTCTGTAGGTGGTTGAGTCGCTGAACACGATGGTGCCATCCGGCAGCACCCCGTACAGGAGTTCGGGCTCGAAGATGGCGGGCATGGATACGGAACCGAATCCCATGCTCCTTGCCTCGTCCAGTACCGAACGTTCCGGCAACCAGCCCTCGGCGACGCTTTCCGCGTGCGCTACAGCGCCCGCGAGGGACAATCTCAAAATCGGGCGAGAGGTCCATCCGTGCATGCCTGTCGCGGAAGCCTCGGTCAGGAGGTTCCCACCACGAGGATCGCCTTGGGTGTTCGTGTTCATCTGAATGTCTTCGGGCATGCGCACGCTACGGACGTAGCTGCCAGCCGGGTCGAAGATCTGATAGGCCCTGCTCCGGACGTTACCCACAACCGTCGTTCCGTCCCGCATGACGACGTAGGCATTGGGCCAGTTGAACTCGCCCGGCCCTTCCCCCATCCGACCGAACTCCCGCTGGAATCCTCCTGCCGCGTCGAAGACGAGGACGCGCAGGCTCGTCGGGAGTGCAAGCTGATCCGGCAAGCCCGCCATCAGGATTCCATCGAAGACGTAGAGGTTGCCGCCCTCGTCGAACGCGAGCTTGACGATGGTCGTGAACTGCTCCCAAGGCTCACCCATGGTCGCCCCGACCCGGAACACTTCCTCGAAGCCGGCTTCCAAGTAGCTGTCTTCGACCGGAAGCTGGATCACCTCTTGGCCGCCGAGCGGCACGGCCAAGCCCGCAATCGCGGCCAAGGCGATCATCGTTCGTCTCATGGGTGAGCTTCCACAGCGCAGGGGGCAGTCCCGAAGTCAGGTCACCGCCCAAACGTAAGGCGTGCGCCTACCCCACGTCACCAAGCATTTCGCCAGTGGGTTGCCGTGGAACGAGCGGGTGGGGGCGGAATGCCGTTGGTGCAGCCGATGGCCGGTCGTCGCTTGGGCGGGCGGCGGATCGGTGCCCGGGGGTCAAAGGGGGCGGAGCGCCCCTTGCCAGACCGCCACGTTCAACGTGGCGTCGGCTGGCTGACGCCCCTTTTTCGGGGCGTGAGGCAGCCCCCCGGCTCCGAGAATCTCGGGCCGCGCGAAGTCGCTTGGGCGCGGAAAGCGCGGGTTCTACGAGCAGCGAGTCGTACGCGTGCCAAGCCCACATCTCCCGCCGAGTGCGGCAGGAGAGTAGCTTAAGTGGGTGCTCCGAAACCCTGCGGTTGACCGCCCCCGTGCTGCCGGTGCGTGGGTTGCTGGCCTCTTCTTCCCCAAGTGAACCTCCAGATGATTTCGACTACGAAGCAACGAACCGTCAAGCAGATTCTCGACCTACAGAAGAACAAGCTGCTGGAGGTGGACCCCGAGTACCAGCGTGGCCCCGTATGGACGCGCCTCCAGAAGCAGTATTTCGTGGACTCGATTCTCCGGGGATACCACATCCCGCTGATCTACATGCACTTCAAGAAGGGCAGCGAAGTGGGTGGACTCCAAGTCGGAGATCGGCTGTACATCATCGATGGACAGCAGCGGGTTCGGGCGCTCTACGAGTTCTCCGAGGGGGCCTTTCCCCTCCTTGATCCCAAGGACCACCCGGGGCGTTTTCCGAAGTCGCTGATCGAGGCCCCGTGCGAGTGGGCCGCGCGAGACATGCACCAACTGGATGATGGGACACGCGACCGCTTCTTCCAGACGCCCCTCTCCGTGGTCTACATCGAAACGGAAGACCAGAACGAGGTCCGCGACCTCTTCATTCGGTTGCAGGGCGGGAAGCCCCTGACGCCCCAAGAGCAGAGGGACGCTTGGCCGGGAGCCTTCGGCGCGTTCGTCTGCCGGGTGGCTGGCAAGAGGGGCGTGGCCAAGTATCCAGGACACGACTTCTTTCGAAAGCTGTTGCGGGCCAACGTTCGGGCCAACACTCCCAAGGGGCGTCAGCTTGCCGCCCAGATGATCATGTTGTACGCCAAGTACCGAGAGGACCGAGGGTTCTGCGACATCAAGCGCAACTCCGTCGATTCGTACTACGTCAAGCACATGGACTTCGACAGCGGCGCTCCGCTCGCCACCGAGTTCCTAGCGGCGCTCACTGAGGTCACCGAGTTGCTGGGCGATGGGAAACGACCGCTGTTGGTCGGGCATCAGGCGATCCATCTGGTGCTGCTGGCCGGCACGTTGCTTGATCCTCGATACGTCCCCGAGTCGTGGCGGACGACGTTTGCTGACGCGTTCGATCACTTCACTGAGCGCCTCGCCCGAGCCCGAGCCCGTGAACGTGCCGGGCAAGGGGAAATGGAGCCCGAGGACTTCGAGTACATGCGTCAGTACGGCTACAAGGCGAGAACCAGTACCGACGCAGCCCATACCATTCGCGACCGCCATCTCTTTTTCGCCGCCAAGATGCTGGAGCACATGCAGCCGAAGGTCCGGGATGACCGGCGAGTCTTGGGTCCCTTGGAGCGCGAGATAGTCTACCGGAGGGATGGGAAGCAGTGCCGGGTCTGTAGCAAGGAAGTCGTTTGGAACGAGGCGGAGTTCCATCATGTCGATCCGTACACGGACGGAGGTCCGACTACGATCACCAACGCCGCGCTCGTGCACCGCGCGTGCCACCCGCGCAGCGAAGCGGAAGTGAAGCGCTTCGCTGCGCTACAAACGTGACCGACCAAGGAGGCGGTGGCTGTCTGCGGACCGCTGGCCCGACTCCCGACAGTGTCCACCCACGTCCGGCGAAGTCGCACGGAATCCCGTGTAGGAATGGGGATGTAAAAAGGGGATGAACGCTACGTCAACTTACATAAATCATTGCAATATATACAATTTACGAAATATTCGCAGAATAGCGCTGCTATTCCCCCGTCGTCGCGCCTTGCCAGCCCGGCGCCTCGCTGCTCCCGGTGCGCGCACGGCTTTATCCACGGACCGCTAGGCTGCTAGAATCAAGGGCCGATACCGACCCGACGGGACGCTCCAGGCGCTACTAGACACTGGAGCCTAACCCCAAGCCGATGGCTCTCGACCAACTCGATCAGCGTCCCGGCCTGCGCTTCCTCTTCACTGTCGCGGTCGGCTTCGTCCTCGTGCAGGGCCTGCGCTTCGCCGAGCCGATCCTCCTGCCGATCGCGCTTGCAGCCTTCCTCGCGGTCATCTGCCTTCCCGCAGTCCTCTGGCTGCAAAGGAGGGGCATCCCCTTCGTGGTCGCCATCCCGGCGACGGTCCTGGCCGTGGCCGGTGTCCTCGGGCTCCTGATTCTGGTCGGCATCCAGCAGCTGGACGAGCTGCAGTCCCGCATCGTAGCGCAGGGGTTGGCGATCCGCCCCGAGCTGGACGCCTGGCTGACCGGGATCGAGACCCGCTTCTCGCTCCTGGAGGAGGGCGACATACGCGGCACGGTCCTGGGTCTGATCGACATTCCGACGCTGGCATCGCTCGCTACCGACGCCACAACCTGGGCGCTGTCCTTCGTCTCCGGGGTCTTCATCGTGCTCTTGCTGCTGGGGTTCACCCTGGGCGAAGCGGCGGTACTCCCGAGGAAGCTGGAGCGTGTGGCGGGCAATGTGGTCGCCTCCAACGAGAGGATGACGGGCATCGTCGCCGAGGTTCAGGGGTACCTCGTGATCAAGACGGTCGCCAGCCTTGCCACCGGGGTGCTGCTCGGGCTCTGGACATGGTCGATGGGGGTCGAGCTCCCGATCCTGCTGGGGCTGATCGCCTTCGTGCTCAACTATGTCCCCACCATCGGGTCGATCATGGCGGCGATTCCGGCGATCGTGCTGGCGCTTGTGGAGGTCGACGTGGCCACGGGGGACTTCCTGGGGGTGAATGCGCAGCGGACGATCGTGGTGGGACTCGGCTACCTGGCCGTCAACGTCTGCATCGGGAATTGGCTGGAGCCAATGGTGATGGGTCGGCGCCTGGGGCTCTCGACTCTGGTCGTGGTGCTCTCGCTGCTATTCTGGGGTTGGCTCTGGGGGCCGATCGGGGCCGTCCTCTCGGTGCCCCTGACAATGGTGGCGAAGATCATGCTGGAGCACACCAGCGATCTGAAGTGGCTGGCCACGATGCTCGGCAAGGCGCCCGGGCCGGACGATGCCGCTGGCACGGAGGGGAAGGCGTGATGCCCGCCGACTTCGAGAGTCTCCCCGACAGCTCACGGCTCTGGGTGTACGCCTCCCGCAGGGAGTTGGCCCCGGACGAGGCCGCGGCGCTGCTCGCCGCGATCGATGCATTCCTCGCCGAATGGAGCGCGCACGGCTCCCGCCTGAAGGCGGCCAGGTCGCTGCGCCACAACCGCTTCCTCCTGATCGCGGCCGACCCCGGGGCCGTGCCGCCTTCGGGTTGCTCCCTCGATGCGCTCGCGGGGGAGCTACGCAGGCTAGGGGGACGGCTGGGGACCGGCCTCTTAGGCCATGACGGCGTCTGGTACCGCGATGGTGGTGGCGCGGTGCGACACGCCACGCGGGGCGACTTCCGTGCCCAGGCCCATGCCGGCGCGGTGACGCCCGCCACCGTCGTCTTCGACAACTCGATCACGACGCTTGCGGAGCTGAGGGCGGGCGAGTGGGAGGGACCAGCCTGCGACCGTTGGCACGCGATCTTCTTCGATGCTACATAAACGCAAGTGAGGCCGACGGTTAGCTCCGTCGACCTCACATTGAGTCGGATCGGCCATGGTGCCGATCCGGGGTCAGTTAGCGCTGGCTGTTCGCGTTGTCAGGACACCTCGGCAACGCGGGTCACGTTCTCTGCTGCGGGCCCCTTGGGGCCATTCACCATGTCGAACTCGACCTGGTCTCCCTCGGCCAAGCTCCTGAAGCCATCCCCCTCGATGGCCGAATAGTGCACGAAACAGTCTCGCTCCCCGGCCGCCGGGCTGATGAAACCGAATCCCTTCGCGTCGTTGAACCACTTGACGGTTCCCGTCGTCCGCATCCGTCCACTCCTCATGGTAAGCTGTACTATACTTCGGCGCTGACGATCGCACTCGCGATCGCACGAGCCGCACGGCGGAAGCAGGCGCACACACTCCAGGGCAGCCTTCCCGCCAACTCAAGATCCTCTGACCCTACCCGGTTGAGAGGCGTAGGTCAAGTGCCTGCAACGCCAAGGCAAGGAATGCGACTGAAGACGAAGCAAGCCGAATCGCCCGAGAGCGCCACCCACCCTGCACGC
The DNA here is from genome assembly GCA_026706635.1 of Gemmatimonadota bacterium. GTDB lineage: Bacteria > Gemmatimonadota > Gemmatimonadetes > Longimicrobiales > Gaopeijiaceae > Bin94. The sequence goes on from JAPOYJ010000075.1 coordinate 101,074, forward strand.
CGGGGCAGCGGCTCCCGCAGGATGCGATGGCGGTTGCTGGTTTCCGTGGCCCTTGCGGCTGGAGCTCCGGTAGCGGCGACGGCGCAGGACGCCCGTCGGCCCGCCGATGCCGGGGCTAGGCTAGTGGACGCCCCCGCTCTGCTCAGCGAGGTGCTGCGGGCGGCTCTGGAGGGCAACCCGGATATCGTAGACGCCGCTCTGGAGGTCGAAGTCGCGCGGGAGCAGGTCTCCGAGGCGCGGAGCGGTCTCTACCCGACGATCGATCTCTCGTCCTCCTTCACCCGCAATGTCAAGCCTCCGATCAGCTTCCTGCCAGCGGAGTTCTTCGGCGGAGAGCCAGGGGAGTACATCCAGGTACGGTTCGGTGCCGACAACAACTGGCAGCTCTCGATCGACGCCGAGCAGCCGCTCCTGGACATGAGGGCCGTCATCGGGCTGGGGGCTGCGGACGGGCTGGTGCAGATCAGCCGCGAGGCAGCGCGCGGGCGCACTCAGGATGCCGTGACTCGGGTGCGCATCGCCTTCTACGATCTGCTCCTGGCGCGCGAGGAGGTTCGCCTGATCGAGCGCTCGCTCGCAAGGGTGCAGCAGGTGCTCTCCGACACCAGGGCGATGCAGGGGGCCGGGCTGGCCTCCGAGTACGACGTGCTTCGCCTGGAGGTGGAGGTGGCGAGCCTGGAGCCGGACCTCAGGCGGGCACGGAACCGTCACCGGTCGGCGAGGCGGACGCTGGCGGTTGACCTGGGCCTCGAGCCCGGCGCAGAGATCGAAGCGGCCGGGTCGCTCGCGGAGATCGACCTTGACGATGTGGAGGCCAACTCGGCTGGAAATCGGGACATCCTGGCGCTCCAGGGAGTGGCTGCGACGGATGAGGCGGGCACTCGGAGTCTCATGGAGCGAGGTGTGCGCGGGCGCGCCGACGTCAGGCAGCTCGCGGTTTCGGAGCGCCTCCGCTTGGCGGAGCTTCGGCTCGAACAGGTCGAGTATCTGCCGAAGGTCTACGCATTCGGCAGCTACGGCCTCTCGGCGCAGCACGATGGCGCGCCGAAGTTCTTCGGGAGCTCGCAGGAGCGGACCGAGTCGCGTCTGGTTGGGCTTCGGGTCACCATTCCGCTCTTCTCCGGCCTGAGCCGCGACGCCAGGATCGACCAGCGCCGAGCCACGCTGCGACGCATTCGGAGTCAGTCCCAGGCGGCGGTGGATCGTGCGCAGGCGGAGCTGCTGGATCTGCTCGGCCAAGTCCAGGAGGCGCGCTCGCGCGCCTCGGCCCAGCACCTCGCCGTCGCCCAGGCTAGCCGCGGCTTCGAGATCGCGGCCGCACGCTACCGCGAGGGCACGGGCAGCCGATTCGAGCAGACCGACGCCGAGGTCGCCCTTCGGAGGAGCGAGTTCAACTACGCGCGGGCCGTATACGACTATCTTTCGGCGAGAGCCCGTCTCGACCTGGCCAGCGGACGGGTGCCTTTTGTCGATGTGGGTGCCGCCGGCGTTCCGCTCGGCTGACGTTGGTAACCTGTGAACAAATCTCCCACGGCAGGGGCGGCGCTGCATCCCCGCTGGACAGCTTCGCTCGCCTGTCAAACTGTAAGGTACGCTTTACAATGTGTAATCCGTGGTTTACAATGCCTACGAAACTAGTGGCGGGAGCGATCCCAAATCGAATCTGCACCTGGTCTGGAGTCGTTCGGTGAGCGAAGGGGAGCATCTGGGCATGGCTGACCACCGGTTCGTATTCGGGACGCTGCTTGCGCTGGCACCGCTGGCCTGTGGCGGCGCCGAGGGAGAGGGGACGGAGACGGCGGAGGCGGCGGAGTTCCATCGCGTCGTCAACGTCGAGGTCGAGACGGTCGCCCCCCGTCCGTACGCCGTTTCGGTGCGCGTGACCGGTATGGCGGCGGCGCTCAGGGACGTCGTGGTGGCGGCCGACGAGACCGGCGTCGTGAGCGAGATCCTCGCGGAGCAGGGGAGCGAGGTGGAGCTGGGTGCCCCCATCCTGAAGCTCGACGACGAGATCCTCCGTGCGCAGCACCGGGTGGCCAGCGCGCGTGCCGAGTACGACGAGGGTTACTGGGAGCGCACGAGGAGGCTCTACGAGGAGTCCGGGATCGGGTCGGAGGTGGCGTACCTGCAGGCCAAGCGCGCGGCCGAGGAGAGCGCGGGCAACCTGGCCGTCCTCGAGACCAGGCTCGCGCACGCGACGGTGCGGGTGCCCTTCGACGGCATTTTGGACAGCCGTCTCGTCGAAGTGGGGAGCTTCGTCGCACCCGGCACGCCGGTGGCCCGCGTGGTGCAGATCGACACTATCAAGGTCCTCGCGGGGGTTCCCGCCAGATTCGCCGCGCTCGTTGGGAGCGGTACCAAGGCCACGGCGCACTTCGGTGCCGACGAGATGTCCCTGAGCGGAACGGTCGCATACGCGGGCGCCACGGTGGATCTTCGGACCCGGACGATGCCCATCGAGCTGACCTTCCCCAACCCGGGTCGCCGGATCAAGGCGGGAGGTGTCGCCGACGTGGTCCTCACGGTCGACGAGGTCCCCGACGCGCTGGTCCTTCCCCGCATGGCGCTCATCTCGATGGAGGAGGGGCAGGCGGTCTTCGCGGTCTCCGACTCCGGCGAGCACGCTGTCGCCGAGGCAAGGCAGGTGCGAGTCGCCAGCTGGCAGGGCAACGAGGTCGTAGTCGAATCGGGGGTCGCTCCCGGAGACCGCGTGGTGGTGGTCGGCCAGCGGGGGCTTACCCACGGCGACTGGGTCAGGGTCGTGACCCCGCCCGCGGCGTCGGCGGGGACCGAGGGGAAGTGAGCGAACCCTCCGCAGGGAAGGCGGGGAGGAGAGTCCCCGCGGCTCGCGACGAGAGGTCCTTCAAGGAGTTCCCGCTCACGACGCTGGCGATCCGGAATCGCACCTCGGTGCTGGTCCTCTTCGCCTTCGTTACGATCGGCGGCCTGGTCTCCTACAACGCCATCCCCAAGGAATCGTTCCCGGAGATCGAGATCCCCTCGATCGCTGTCAACACCTTCTATCCGGGGGTCTCGCCGACCGATGTGGAGAGTCTGGTCACCCGGAAGATCGAGGAGGAGCTGAACACGATCAGCGGCCTCAAGGAGCTGACCTCCACCTCGATCGAGGGCTACTCGTCGGTGGTCGCCGAGTTCGAGACCTCCACCAATATGGACGAGGCGCTTCAGAAGGTCAGGGAGAAGGTCGATCTTGCCCGGCCCGAGCTCCCCCCCGACGCCGACGATCCCGCGATCTACGAGTTCAATGTGGACGACTTCCCGATGATGCAGGTCAACCTCGCGGGGGCGTACGGGCTGGTCCGGCTCAAGGAGGTCGGCGAGGATCTCCAGGATCGTCTCGAGGCGATCCCGGCGGTGCTCAGGGTGGACCTGCGCGGCGGCCTGGAGCGCGAGGTCCGGGTCGATGTCGATCTCTCGCGGCTGCAGTACTACAACGTATCCTTCGACGACGTGCTGACAGCGATCCGCGAGGAGAATGTGAACATCCCCGGCGGGTCGATAGATGTCGGCGGGGTGAAGTACCTGGTGCGAGTCGACGGCGAGTTCGACGATCCCTCCCTGGTGGGCGACCTCGTCGTGACGACCGTCGACGGGCGTCCGATCTATGTGAGCGACCTCGCCGAGGTGGAGTTCGGCTTCGCGGAGCGGGAGAGCTACGCACGGCTCTCCGATGAGCCGGTCATCACCCTTGACGTGGTGAAGCGCTCGGGACGCAACATCATCGAGACAGCGGATGCCGTCCGGGCCGAGATCGACGCTATGCGTCCGTTCCTGCCGCCCTCCACCATCGTCTCGATCACCTCCGACATGTCGGCCGACATCGGCGACATGGTCAGCAGTCTGCAGAACAACATCATCTCCGGGCTGATCCTGATCGTGGGCGTCCTCCTCTTCGTCCTGGGGCTGCGCACCTCGATCTTCGTCGCGATCTCGATACCGACCTCCATGTTCCTGACCTTCGTCCTCCTGCGGGTACTGGGGGTGTCGATGAACATGGTGGTGCTCTTCTCGCTGATCCTCGCGCTCGGGATGCTGGTCGACAACGCGATCGTGATCGTCGAGAACATCTACCGCTTCGTCGAGGAGGGGTGGGACCGGAGGACCGCGGCTCGCAAGGCGACCGGCGAGGTGGCTGTGCCGGTTGTCGCGGCCACCGCAACCACCCTTGCCGCCTTTACTCCGCTCCTCTTCTGGCCGGGCCTGGCGGGTCAGTTCATGCGGTACCTGCCCCTCACCCTCATCGTCACCCTCTCGAGCTCGCTCTTCGTGGCGCTCGTGATCGTGCCCACCCTCTGCTCCTTCTTCCTGGATCCGGCAGGGGCGCGGCCGCGGCGCCAGGGGCGGCGAAGGCGCGGCCCGATCCTGGGTATCCTCGGTGTGGGACTCCTGCTCGTGGGGCTTGCCAACCCGCTTACCGCGGTGCTCCTGGCGGTCGTGGGCGGCGGCCTCTGGCTTCTCCATGTCAGGGTGCTGGAGAGGGTGGGCGCGGCCTTCATGGCACACACCTACGTTCGCCTGATTTCGTGGTACGAAGGGCGTCTGAGCTGGGCGCTCGACCACCGCCCGCTTGTGCTCTTCGGCTCGGTGGCCGCCTTCGTCGGCACGATCGTCGTCTACGGGCTATTCGCGAGGCCGGTGGAGTACTTCCCCGAGGACGTTCCTCCCCGCACGCTGGTCGTCAGCGTGGACGCGCCCGTGGGCACCTCCGCAGATGTGACGGACGGATACGCGCGCCGACTGAAGGCCGATCTGGCCGGCATCGAGGGACTTTCCGACGCCGAGACCGTGGTGACGACGGTGGGTGCCGGCGGCGGCGGGGGTGGATTCATGGCCAGCGGCCCCTCCGGACCCGAGGCGGGGCGCATCACCGTCGACATGGTCGAACCCCAGGACCGGAGCCACGACGTATTCGCCACTCTGGCCGAGATGCAGCGGCGGGTCGGTGCCGAGCTGGCCGGTGCGGAGGTGCGGGTCGACAAGGTGGAGGAGGGGCCGGGGTCGGGGCCTCCGGTCAACATCGAGATCGGCGGCGAGGACCCGCAGCTCCTGGCGGCCTTCGCGGAGGAGGCGATCAATCTGATCGAAGGTGCGCCCGTCTACTCGCGGCTAGTCGGTCTGGAGAGCGACATGGACGACGCCCGCGCCGAGCTGCAAGTCGAGGTGGACCGGGAGCGGGCGAGCCTCTACGGACTCTCGACCAACGATGTCGGCTTTGCGGTCCGGGGAGCGATCAACGGGCTGGAGGCCGCAAAGTACCGTACCGGCAACGACGAGTTCGACATCGTGGTCCGACTCCGCGAGGAGGACCGGAGGGAGCTGACGGCCCTCGACGAGCTGACCGCCCTCGCCGAGGGCACCCAGGTGCCGCTCGTCTCGGTCGCCGAGTGGAGAGTAGGCAAGGGGTACGGCTCGATCCGGCGCAAGGACATGGACCGGGTGGCCACCGTGAGCGCCGAGGTCACCTCGGGGCAGAACCCCAACGCGGTCCTAGGCGAGGTCAGAGGGGTGCTGGCCGACTTTGCCGCCTCGCTGCCCCCAGGCTACACCCTCGCCTTCACCGGCGAGCAGGAGGAGCAGCAGGAGGCCCAGGCCTTCCTGATGGGCGCCTTCCTGATCGCGGTCGGGCTGATCGCCTTCATCCTGGTGTCGCAGTTCAACTCGGTGGTGAAGCCGCTCATCATCCTGTCGTCGGTGGTGATGTCGACGATTGGCGTGCTCGTCGGCCTCCTCGTCTTCAAGATGCCATTCGTGATTATCATGACCGGCGTGGGTGTGATCTCGCTCGCCGGGGTCGTTGTGAACAACGCGATAGTCCTCATCGACTACATCGACGTGCTCAGGAGGAGGGACGGCCTCTCGTGCCGGGACGCAGTGACGATGGGGGGAATCACCCGCCTGCGCCCGGTGCTCCTGACCGCGATCACGACGGCGCTGGGGCTGGTTCCGCTCGCCATCGGCCTGAACTTCGATTTCTTCGGCTTCTTCTCGAGCTTGGCGCCGGAGATCTACTGGGGAGGAGAGCAGGCGGCGTGGTGGAGCCCGATGGCCGTGGCGGTCATTGTCGGGATCATCTTCGCGACCTTCCTGACGCTGATCCTGGTGCCGGTGCTCTACACCCTCGCCGACGACCTGGCCAGCTTCGTCAGCTCGAAGCTCTCGTCGCCGCCGACAGCGTCTCGGTAGCCACGCGACTGACTGCCTGCGGGTCGGCACGGCCCCCCGTGGCCCGCATGGCCTCGCCGACGAAGAACCCCAGCAGTCCGCTGCGCCCCGCGCGGTAGTCGGCCGCCTTCTCCGGGTTGGCGGCCACGATGCCCTCGACCACTCGGCGCAGGGTTTCCTCGTCGTCCACTTCGGCGAGGTCCAGCGACAGGCGCACCTCCTCGAAGTCGCCACCCCCTTCGAGGAGCGCCTCCAGCACCCTGCGCCCCTGCCGGTGCGAGAGATCGTCGGCCTCGACGGCGCGTACGAGATCTGCCAGCGCCTCAGGCGCCAATCGTCGGATAGCGAGCGTTGCGCTCCGTCGGACAAGTCGCGCCACGTCGTTGACCAGCCAGGAGGCTATGGCACCCGCGCTCGCGGGGTGGCTGGCGCTGGCCTGGTGGAAGAGATCGAGCGCTGGCTGAGATCGGACAAGGCTGACGGCGGTCGCCTCGCCGACTCCCAGGGATCGCAGCTCCCTGAAGCGGTCTCGCTCCAGTCCGGAGGAGAGCGACGCCTCCGGGGAGCGTGCGGCGTTGGCGTCCACATTGCGCGTGCGCGCTCCCCGCTCGGGGTCTGCTGCGGCCGGGGCGGAGGCGCGACCGGTGCCGCTCCCCTCCCTTCGCAGCCTCTCCGCCCAGCTGTCGCGGAGCGTGACGACCCGGTTGAAGACCAGCCGATCCGGACGCGAGTCCGCCGGATCGGTGAAGAAGTAGCCGAGCCTCTCGAACTGGTAGTGCGTGCCAGGGGCGGCACCAGCGACACCAGGCTCGACCAGACCCGTCACAGTGCGCTCCGAATCCGGATTGAGGGCGCTTGGCAGGTCGTCGAGCGGCGGATCGGGCACCGCAAACAGGCGGTCGTAGAGGCGCACCTCGGCGGGCACGGCGTCGGCCGCCGAGAGCCAGTGGATCGTGCCGGGCACGCGACGGCCCTTGGGCGCGACCCCGCCCAGCGTCCCGGGGTCGTGGGAGCAGCGCAACTCGATGATCCGGCCTCCGCCGTCCCGGACGACCTCGTCGCAACGAATCGTAAGGGCGTACTTGAGCCTGACCTCCCCGCCCGGACGGAGCCGGTGGAAGCCAGGCGGGGGATTCTCGGCGAAGTCGCCGCGCTCGATGTAGATCTCGCCGCGTAGCGACAAGTCGCGCTCCTCCTGCGTGCCGTCGTCGGAGCCCGGCATCGTCGGGGCCGTGAGCGACACCAGCCTGCCAGCGTCGAAGTCCGTCAGCACGACCTTTAGCGGGTCCAGGATGCAGAAGGCGCGCGGTGCCCTCCGGTTGAGGTCGTCGCGTATCGCGAACTCGAGCTTCCCGTGGTCGACACGCGAGTGGGCCCGGGAGACGCCGACCATCTCGCAGAAGCGGCGGATCGCCGCCGGGGTGACGCCACGCCGCCTGAGCCCGGCGATCGTCGGCATGCGCGGGTCGTCCCAGCCCCGCACCGCCCCCGCTCCAACGAGCTCCTTCAGCTGGCGCTTGCTGGTGACGACGTGCTCGACGACCAGGGGGGCGAACTCGGTCTGCTCGGGACGGGGGAGCGGCGCATCCACCTTCGCGAGCAGCCAGTCGTAGATCTCGCGGTTGTTCTCGAACTCGAGTGTGCAGAGCGAGTGGGTCACGCGCTCGATCGAGTCCGAGAGGCAGTGCGCGAAGTCGTACATCGGGTAGATCGGCCACCCGTCGCCCTGGCGGTAGTGGGTCGAGTGGCGGATGCGGTAGAGTAGGGGGTCCCGCATGACCATGTTGGGGTGGGCCATGTCGATCCTGGCCCGAAGTACATGGCTGCCGTCGGGAAACTCCCCCGCCCGCATCCGCTCCAGCAGATCCAGGTTCTCCGCGACCGGGCGATCACGCCATGGGCTCTCCACGCCGGCCTTGGTCACCGACCCCCTTCGGGCGCGGATCTCCTCCTCGGTCGAGGAATCCACGTAGGCCAGCCCTCGGCGAACGAGCAGGACCGCGTACTCGTACAGCTTGCCGAAGTAGTCGGAGGCGTGGTAGAGATGCTCGCCCCAGTCGTGGCCCAGCCACCGGATGTCGCGCTTCATCGCCTCGACGTACTCGGATCTCTCGGTCTCCGGATTCGTGTCGTCGAGGCGCAGGTGGCAGCGCCCGCCAGGGTGCTCGGAGGCGATCCCGAAGTTGAGGTGAATCGCCTTGGCATGGCCTATATGCAGGTAGCCGTTGGGCTCCGGCGGGAAGCGGGTGACGACGCTGCCTCCGTACTTCCCGGTCTCCTGGTCCCGGGCTATCATGCTCCTGACGAAGTCCATCCAGTCCTCTACCTCCCTCCGACCGTCTCTCGAATGCGCCCACCCCCTAGCACCCGGTCTCCCTCGAAGAAGACGCTCGACTGCCCGGGTGCCACAGCCATGGCACCCTCCCTGAAGGAGAGACCCACCGCGTCGTCGTCGATCTCCTCGACTGTGCAGCGGTGCACCGGCGCACGGTAGCGGATCTGCACTCCGAGCCGGCGACCCGGAACCGGGGGCGGTCCCAGCCAGTTGAGGTCGCCGACGACCGCACCGCCGACCTCGAGCAGGTGGCGCGGCCCGATCACCACCTCCCGCGTCGCGGGTCTGATCTCGATCACATGGTAGCGCTCGCCTCGCCCGCCGCCGATACCCCTGCGCTGCCCTACGGTGAAGCCCGCGTAGCCGCCGTGCCGCCCTAGGACGCGCCCGCCGGGGTCGACGATCGGGCCGGGCGAGAGCGCAGCGTGGGTGGGAAGGAGCCTGTCGGCGAGCAGATCCCGGTAGTTGCCGGTCGGCACGAAGCAGATCTCCTGCGACTCCGGCTTGTTCGCGGTGACCAGCCCAAGGGCGCGCGCGCGCGACCGCACCTCGTCCTTCGCAAGCCCGCCGACCGGAAAGTGCAGCTTCCAGAGCATCTCGGTGGGAAGCCCCCAGAGGAAGTAGGACTGGTCCTTGGTCCGATCCGCCCCACGCAGCAGTCGAGGCGTCGATCCAGTATTGTCAATGCGTGCGAAGTGACCGGACGCAACACCTTCGCAATCAAGAACTTGACCGCGCACGAACAAGTCCCCGAACTTGGTGTTCGAGTTGCACTGAACGCACGGATTCGGCGTGCGGCCATTCGCGTATTCCGAGACGAAGTCGTCGATCACGTCGCGGGTGAAACCTTCCTCCACATCGAAGACATAGTGGGGAATGCCCAAGCGGTCGGCCACTTGGCGTGCGTCCGCGATCCCCTCGAGCCCGCAGCAGCTTCGCTTGGAGGCGGCCGCGTCGCCGCTGTAGCAGAAGGTCTTCATCGTCGCCCCTACGACATCGTGCCCGGATTCCACCAGCATCGCGGCTGCCACCGAGGAGTCGACTCCGCCCGACATTGCGACCAGTATCCTCATCTGCCCCGACCGCCCTTCACGGGTTGCCAGCGGTGCCGAGCGCCCGCGCCCGCTCGGCTGCCCCCACGACGAGCTCCGCAATCCGCTCACCGGACTGGGCGGCGTTCAGGCGACCGAAGCTCAGTCGCACCACGGCGCCGGAATCGTCCGGTTGAAGCGCCTCCACCGCGCGGCTGCGTCTCCCCGACCCGCTGGCGCACGCCGATCCTGCGGAGGCCGCGACGCCCACCCGGTCCAGAGCCGCCAGGAGCACATCCGAGTCCGCGCCCGGTATTCTGAGCGACGAGATGTGCGGTGCCCTAGGCGCCTCGCTGGCAATTGCCCGCGCTCCCGGGACTCCGGCCAGCACCTCGGCCTCCACGCGATCCCGCAACCTCTTCAGTCTTCTCGCCTCGCTCCGCTGCTCGCCGACCGCAAGGCGCACCGCCTCCGCCAGCCCGACTGCGCCGACCACATCCTCGGTGCCGGGTCGAAGTCCCCTCTCCTGACCCCCGCCGAAGTGGAGCGGCTCCAAGGTGCCGCGCTCCCGAACCAGCAGGGCCCCGGCGCCCTTCGGTCCGTAGAGCTTGTGTCCCGTCAGGGTGAGCATGTCAGGGGACAGCTCGTCTGCCTCCACCGGGAGCTTTCCCACGGCCTGCACCGAGTCGCTATGAAGCTGGACGCCGTGGTTGCGGCACATCTCGCCGACCTCGCCGATCGGGAGCTCCAGGCCCGTCTCGTTGTCGACCCACATGAACGAGGCCACGGAGGCTCCCTGCCGGAGCGCCGTTGCAAGCGCGCCAACGTCCAGGCCGAGCCCCGAGAATCGCACCACTGTGTGCCGTCCTCCCTCGGCGGCAACTCGCCGTGCCGCCTCGAAGACGGAAGGGTGCTCGATCGCCGAGGTAATCACACGCGCTCTCGTGCCCCGCGCCGCATCGTGTCGCGCCCGCCCAAGTATCGCCAGGTTGTTCGACTCCGTCCCGCCACGCGTAAAAACAACGCACTCAGGCGACGTACCGAGCGCGTGCGCCAGCGTGCTGCGCGCCTTCTCCAGGAGAGTCCGCGCTCTGCGCCCCCACGCATGCGTGCTCGACGGGTTGCCGAAGTTGTCCTCGAGAGCCAGCTGCATCGCCGTAGCCACCTCTGGACGCACTGGCGTGGTGGCGGCGTGGTCCAGGTATACGGGCACAGAATTGGCGGGCAACGGCGCAGGTCTCCGGTTCGGGGGACAATTCCCAATATCGCGCAATGCGGCCCCGAGGTGGGACGGCTACTACCCGGCCTCTCGGCGCACTCTTGCGAAGCGCCCGCCCTCCCGCTCTACGCCGCGGCTCCCCTCGACCGACGCCTTGCGCTGGGACTTCTCGCGACCGCCGAGAAACTCCGTGACCTCGGCCTCCAGGACCTCCTGGATGAACTCCTGAACCTTGCCGCGGACCAGATCCTCCAGCCCGCGCCAAGAGAGCTGCGCTGGACATGCCCCCGGCCGTTTCCTCATAATGGGTAGGAACGAGAGTTCGATGTGCCGCCCCGCCGAGGGGCGTGGCTGGCGCGACGAACGAAGGGCGAACTTCATTGACTTGACTGGAGCGAGCTCGATGGGTGGAACCGGAAGAGCGAGGCCCGACCCGGCGGGGCCGGTGGGGGAAGTCCCGGAGGACTTGGTCGAGAGGTGGAAGCAACACAGGGACCGCATGCTGGGCGCCGCCCGTGGCTACGCAGGGCAGGCCACCACCGCCGCGACCCGCCCTTCCCGGTGTGGAGGATCGGCGTCGACGCGAGTATTGTCGCATGGATGCAGCCGGACCGTCTCCCGGCGAGTGCCCCCGAACGAGAGCCTCGTCCGTACTGGATGGGTTTGAGTGCGCTCTCCGTCGCCCCCGGCGTCGTTCACGTCGTTGCAGACCTGACGAGCGACGATCGCCTGCTGATTACGTACAACGAGGACGGTCGCGTGCTGTCCAGCAGAGTCGTTGAGGGCCCCTTCGGTCTCATCGCAACGGCCTCGCGCGCCCAAGTCCTCGCGGCGTTGCGGGTGTTCTCGACGAGCGAAATCGTGATGTATTCCTGGCGGTGGCGACTCCGCGCCCCCGCCTGAATGTGGATCACTTCCCGAAAGGAGAATCCTCGATGCGTATTCCGAAGGGTCCCATCCCCGCGGTCCTCGCGGCGCTGGTCGCGACCGGTGTGCTGGGGACGCCGGAAAGCGTGGCCGCGCAATCGCCCGATTTCTGCGTTAGATGAAACCGACAAGCCCCCGTTTCCGGGGATGTCGCCAACAACTTGCATAGCGCGACCCATGAGAATGGCTGCGCTCTCGGGAGTGGCTTCTGGGTTGGGTACTGACAGCGGGTGGCCGGGCAGAGATGCTTCCGGCAGCGGCAGCGCAGCGTGCGGCATCGCCACTGCCAAACGGCATTATTCACTCGCGAGAATAGCCGAAATACGGGCCGGGCTTCAGCGTGTCACCATCTGATACCGCTCTGGTTCGGTGGGTCCTCTTTTGCACGGCCCTACTCGCAGCGTCGCCTTGCGTCGCCGCCGCCCAAGTCGAGCAGTGGACCTTGGAGCGCACCGTCACGATTGGCGAAGCGCTTGATGACCAGGAGACTGGACTGACCAGGGTTGGCGATGTCGTCGTCCTCGAGGGGCGCCTGTTCGTGGCGCAGCCACGGGAGCGTTGCCTTCGCATCTTCTCTCTAGCGGGCGAGTTTCTTGGCGTCGTTGGCCGCGAGGGCGAAGGACCGGGCGAGTTCGGTTATGTGAACGGCCTGGGCGTCCGCGACGGACTTCTGTGGGCTTCGGACAGCTTCCTCGGACGCGTGCAGTACTTCGACCCAGGAGGCCAATACGTCTCCTCGCTACGGATTCGCGGCCACCCCACGCTTCCCATCATCGGTCTTGAAGTACTCGCGGTCCTCGCGGATGGGTCCATGTTGGCCAGAGACCCGCCCGGTGCCAGCCAGCAGGCAGCCTTTCCCGATCGACCAGAACATGTGATTCGGCTCGACGAGCGTGGATCGCTCCGAGACACCGCGTCGGTGCTCGTGGGATCTCCCAGCGTAGTGGCGCTAGGGGAGACCAGCCGTGGAGGAATCAGCTATACCATGTTGCCCGAGTCCTACCGCTCACAGTTCAGCCCAAGTCCAGACGGGACGGGGTTCGTGGTGCTTCACCGCGAGGCCGCCAGGCGCGCCGAGCCACACACGTTTCGCGTGATCCGGTTCGACGCCGGTGCGGATACCGTGTGGGCGCGCGACATTCAGTATGATCCGATCCCGGTCACTTCCGCGTGGCGGTCGCAACATCTGAAGGAGCGCGATGACTTGAACGCCCCTATGCTGCGGGAGCTTCGGCGTGCCTATCGAAGACTGGAGTTCTTTCCTCCCGTGCGGCAAGCAAAGGCCGGGGCGGATGGCACGACCTGGCTGCGCATCCGCACGGGCGTTGATGCGTGGGAGTGGGAGGTACTGGACCGGTCCGGCCGTTCCATCGCACGCGTTGGGATGTCGCCGCAAGGCTGGTTGAAGTGGGCGGGCACCGACACACTTTGGTTCCTTGACCATGACGAGTTTGATGTTCCGTACCTGGTTAAATACACGATCCGGCGGCCGTAAGCGGCCCACCGGTGGCCTCGCAAGACAACTACCGACCGCCTAGAACAAGAGGGAGAGATCACCTGATGACCAATTCACTGACTCGGCTGTCCTTTTTATTTTCGAGCGTGCTCGCGTTCGCATGTTTGGGCGTGCCGACGATCGCCATGGCTCAAGTGTCTCGGAGTCCATACTGCTACAACCGCGAAGTCCAAATTGAGGATGAAGATAGTTGGTTTGAGTGCTTGTCATCGAATAAGAAAGCGACTATCGGTTACCTGGAGTGCACGCTGCACAACAACGGTCAATACGAAACAAGCTCCGAAGGAACTACCGGTGGGCATGACTGTATGGTCCCAATGGCCTTGAACGGACGGGTCGTGACGGATACGGAATGGGTGCCGTGGCCCCGAGCGGTCGCGACGGGGGCGGCTACCCGGCATGAGTGCACCGGAGGGATCATCACAAGACCCAATTCCCGAGGGCAGATCGCTGAAATGCGTTCGGTCCTCAGGCATGTCAGAATATGAGATTGCCGCCGGTAGTCGCCTCCTTGTTCGATGCCAACATGCGGCGGTGTCTTCCCATCGGCCGACGGCACTGGGAGCGAGCCGCCGTTCTGGCCGTCTTCTGCGTGGCCGTCCCCTTCCCAGCCTCGGGACAGATGGAGCGTTGGACGCTTGAGCGCACGATTACTATCGGTGATGCGATGGGCTCGGAAGCGGGACTCACGCGGGTAGGAACGGTGATCGTCCGGGACGACCGGCTGATCGTGACGCAACCCCGGGAGCGGCGGCTCCGGATCTTTTCCCTCATTGGAGATTTCCTCGGATTCATCGGTCGCGACGGAGAAGGGCCAGGGGAGTTCAGGGCGGTTGGCCGTATGGGCCTGCTGGCAGACGGCCGGTTGTGGGTCCACGATCCCCAGTTGCAACGGATTCAGCACTTTGATCTCGCGGGGCGTGTCGTGTCGACTGAGCGGGTTAGGGATCATCCGGCGTTGCGTGGGTGGGGTAGCGTGCGAGGACTTCTTGAGGATGGGTCTCAGCTCGTCTGGTACTCCGCGTCGTCGTCCGAGCTGGTTAAGTCTCCGCAGCTGCCCGAGCCAGTGGTGCGATTTCCAGAGGACGGGCAGCCGCCGGACACGGTCGCCATGATCGTCGGGCGAAACGACATCTTGGCGCTGTCCGACGGCACCGCGGGGGTGAGAGTTCTTGCGCTCCATCCGCTGTCGTACCGCTCGCGTCTTGCCGTCGGGGCGGACGGATCGGGGTTCGTGGTTGTTCACCGGACCGGTGCCACAAGTGACGAACGACACACCTATAGCGTGATCGGGTTCGACGGCCGCGCGGACACCGCTTGGGTGCGGGAGGTCCCGTACGACCCAGTCCGCATTCCGGAAGGGTGGCGGCAGCGGCGTGTGGAGGAGCGTATTGGCTACCCAGATCGCCTGCACCCCAGTGTTTCCGAACGACACTTTCGGAATGTGTTGAAGCGTGCCTATGGCGGCCGTGCTTTCTTTCCTCCCGTTGAGCTTGTCGTACGAGCCGCAGCGGAAGGGACCACTTGGCTTCGGTTGCGTACGGGGGTCGAGTCGTCGGAGTGGGAAGTGCTGGACAAGTTCGGCCGTTCGGTTGCGCGTGTCGATCTACCTCGAGGCAGCATCAACTGGATCGGCAGGGAGTCGGTGTGGGTCACGGAGCGAGATGAACTCGATATTTCGTACCTGGTTAGATATGTCATCCACCGTCCCTGACCGGTCGCCTGATGGCACGGCGATTCCTCTACTAGGCGGCCTTTATGGCCATCACTTTGCTGGGGTCGCGAAGGGCATCAGGTTGTACCTGTGTCCGTTGCTGGCCGTGGCGGCTGGCTGGACCTTGGCTGGCCAGGAGCCCATTCTGCGTGGAGATGTCGATTGGGTCATCGGGGGAGTTCTGGACGGTGATCCAGCATATCTGTTCGACGAGGTGCGGGCGCTTGCGCAGGACGCTGAAGGCCGTGTTTACGTTCTCGACTCAGGGTCCCGGACGGTTCGCGTCTTTGAACACCGCGGCAGCCACCTCTACAGTATCGGGGGACCGGGGGAGGGCCCTGGCGAGTTCAAAATACGGCACCTTTGCGGACTGGCG
This sequence comes from Gemmatimonadota bacterium, assembly GCA_026706635.1. Taxonomy (GTDB): domain Bacteria; phylum Gemmatimonadota; class Gemmatimonadetes; order Longimicrobiales; family Gaopeijiaceae; genus Bin94. The sequence continues at coordinate 116,375 of JAPOYJ010000075.1, forward strand.
CTCGATCCCGACGGCCGCCTTTGGGTGAATCAGCTGATTTCCTTTGAGATCTTCGAAGTACGCGCTGATGGCGGGGCTTACTTCGGATCTCTCGTCGTCCGCGACGGTGCCACAGCGGCGCTCTGCGGCAACCCGATGTTCGCCGGACCGACCGGCATTACGGTTCCGCGCAGGGGGAGGAACATCTTCGGAGGGAAGAACGAGCACGTTCAGGTGACAATGGACGGCAATGTATGGGGTCGAGTGGCCAACTTTCGCACTCCTCCGGATTTTGGAGAGTGGGAATGGCCCACGGTGGTGGTACAGGACCGGAGTGAGGGGCCTCGGGAGAACTTCATCACGCCGCCGTTTGCGGCAAGGGTCTTTGTGGCTAGCGCTCCGGACGGTGGTTTCGCCACGGCCTTTTCGCCGGTCTACGACATTGGGGTTCATGGGCCGGATGGCACGGAAAAGACCAGGTTACGGCGCGAACTACTCGGGCCCGTGATCACCGACGCGGAAGCACGGGAGGGCTACGAAGAGCTGGCTAGGATCCGTGACCGGTATGGGGACGGGGTTACGAGCTGGCCCGAGCTGGTGGAATTCCCGGACGACTACCGAATCCCGGAGAGGAAGCCCGTAGTCTACCGAATGTGGTACGACGACGACGGTCGCCTGTGGGTCTGCTTGTGGCCTGAGGAAGGCGACACCATGCATCGTGCCCATGTGTACGATGGGGACGGCGTGTTCTTACATGAAGCCGAGTGGCCGCGGGGGATCACCATTTGGTATGGCGGGTTGCGGGGCGACGTGGCCGTGGGAGTGCGGAAGGTGGAATTCGACGTTGAGCAGGTGGTGCGGCTCATATTCCGGCCGCAGCCCGCTGCGAACCCGCCCGGAGAAGGGGAAACGCTTTGATTTCGCAGCCCCTCGCTCCCGAAACGGGTGACATCACCGCCTTGGGCCGGATGTTCCTCGCCGTCGTGCTCGGCGTTGCGGCCTGGGCCAAGCTCCGCGACTGGAGCGGGCTTCGCGGCGTGCTTCGCTTCCTCATCCCCCGGGTCCCTGTGGCGGGGATTGCGGCGATCGGGGTGGCCGTCGTGGGCGTCGAGGCGTTGCTGGCTGGCCTACTGGTCGCGGGCTTCTGGACGGACGTGGCGGCCTGGGGCACGGTGGCGTTTCTGTGTGTCGGGACGACCGCGCTCCTCGTGCTCCGCCGACGCGGTTACGAGGGGGGCTGTGCCTGCTTCGGGGACCATGCCGCGGCAGGCCCCCGGGCTTCTTGGACCTCGGTAGAAATGCGGCGCTCATCTCCGTCTCGCTCGCCGTCGCTCATACTTCGGCGGAAGTCCAGCCGCTGTGGGCGTTCCCGCCCGCGACGATCGCACTCCTTGCCGCGACCACGGTGGGGGTGCTTCTCTCGTACGGCATGGTCACCGCGGTGGTCGCCGTGCGGGCCGCAGGGGAGCCCGGCCGGGGTGGGCAAGTCGCGGTCCCTCTACAACCGCGCGACGAAGCGGGAGGCCGTGCAGCGTGAACTCATTGCTCTGGATCAGCTACGGCATCCTGTGGGTGGTGGTGCTCCTTCTTGGGGCGGGCATGATCGTGATGCTGAGGGAGCACGCCGATCTGATGCTCGGCTCCCGCGAGGGCCGGTCCCGCGTGCACGGGCCTCCAGAGGGCGCGACCGCGCCCGGTCTCGAAGGAGAGGAGGTGGTGCTCGCCGCTACGGCGACCGAGCGTCCGAGGGTGGTCCTGTTCATGGCGGTCACGTGCGATCCGTGCTGGCGCCGCATACCGCAGGTCTCGCACTTCGCGGCCGACCAGGCGGAGGCGGTGGAGACCCTCGTGTGCTGTTCCGGACCCGTCGAACGCGTCCGCGAATTCGCCGGGGAGCTGGGTCCAGAGGTGTCCGTCATCGCGGATCCCGCCGGAGACGCGGCCGGATCGTGGCGCGTGTACATGACGCCCTTCGCGGTCGGCGTGGATCGGGACGGGATCGTGCGCGGTAAGGTCGCAAACCCGGCCTACGACAATCTCACGCTCCTTTCGCGCCTTCTCGTGGCCGGGGCGGGGGATGAGCCCACGCGGGCAGCGTAGATCCGCCTTGCTCCGAGCCGGCGGTCTCGGTTCGCTTACCGCGTGGACTCGGCCCCCTCCAGATCCACGAGCGGTGCCGACTACTCCCCCGAGAAGCACGCGGAGCAGAACGTTCCCCCTCCGTCACCGCCTTCACCATCCCGTCGAGCGACAGGTACCCCGGTGAGTCCCCCCCCCAGGTCGGCGGCGATTTCGTGGTCCGCAGATGCTCCCTATTCCGACGATTCCGATCACCGATTCCGGAGCAATCCGATCACCCGTTGCGAGCGAAGGTCCCGGCGGTGCTGGATGGTCTTGTGGTGAGGGTTGAAGCTATGGCTTGAACTGAAGTGGTCCTGGTCGAGTGCGGCGTTTCCGCCCGCGGGGTGGCCGCTCGCGGCCATGGGAGATTCGAGGCGCGCTGCATCCGCGCTGGACCGCTGTGCGCTTCGTCGCGCCTTGCCAGCCCGGTGCTTCGCGCCTCTCGGTGCTCGTCAGGGTTCATCCACGGACTCCTACACGGCGTAGGCAGCCTCGCTGGCGTGGGTACAAGACCGGGGCTCGCGAGGGGGCTCCCCTTCGATCCCTCGGCAAAGCCTGACGCCCACCTGTCTTCGGCGCGGACTGGGCGCAGGCTGCAAGCGGCTAGGTGAGCGGTCAGCCCCACGGCCCCGAGGGGCGCAGGCTGGCGTGCCGGTGTATCCGCATGGCGCAGTTCATCGCCGACCAGCGGGCAGCGGGCGACGATCCCCCGCAGGACCCCGGCGGCCATCCAGTCGGCGAAGCGTCCGATGTCCGCCCGGTAGTTGCGGCGGGTGGCCGCGCTCCCGGCAGCGTCGCGCCAAGAGATGCTTGCCGTGCACCCGCTTCCGAGTAACTTCCTGACGTGCGGACCGGCACCGCACCTAGTAGACTATCCCCGAAGAATACCCCGCCAGCCCAAGACTCTCCCCGCGCCAGATCGGGGGCGAGTCACCCCCTTTCCCCAGGACCTCCTTTCGGTGAACCTGCACGAATACCAGGCCAAGGATCTCTTCCGCGCCGCCGGCATGGCGGTGAATCCGGGCGAGGTCGCCGAGAGCCCCGAAAGAGCCCGCGAGCTCGCGGAAGGGTACGGCGGTCGCGCCGTCGTCAAGGCCCAAGTGCATTCGGGGGGACGGGGGAAGGCGGGCGGGGTCAAGCTCGCTCGCTCTCCGGCCGACGCCGAGAAGCACGCCGAGGCCATACTGGGCATGAGCATCAGTGGGCTCGTCGTCCACCGAGTTCTGGTTTCCCCCATCGAGGAGATCGAGTCGGAGGCCTACATCGGGGTGCTGATCGACCGCGAGCACCAGCGCCCGGTCCTCATGGTATCGGCGGAGGGCGGAGTCGACATCGAGGAGGTGGCGGCCGACAACCCGGAGGCCATTCACCGGCTGCGCGTCGATCCTCGCTACGGACTGCTTCCGCACCAGGCGTACGGACTGGCGACTCGGCTGTACGACGAACCGAAGCTCGCCTCCCAGGGTGCCCGCGCAATAGCGCAGCTGTACCAGGCGTTCGTGGACAACGGCGCCTCGATGGCGGAGATCAATCCGCTCATAGCCACCTCCGCGGGGCAGGTAGTTGCGATCGACGCCAAGGTCAGCATCGACGACAGCGAGCTCTTCCGGCACCCGGAGCTGGCGGCGCTCCGCGATCCGACCACCGAGACCGCTGCAGACCGGCGTGCGCGCGAGGCTGGACTCAGCTTCGTCAAGCTCGGCGGAAACGTGGGTTGCTGCGTGAACGGCGCCGGCCTGGCGATGGCGACGATGGACCTGGTCAAGTTCTACGGCGGGGAACCCGCCAACTTCCTGGACATCGGAGGGTCGTCAAATCCGGACAAGGTGGTTGCCGCCCTCGAGATCATCACCTCGGATCCGGGCGTCAGGGTCATCCTCTTCAACATATTTGGAGGAATCACGCGCTGCGACGATGTCGCCAACGGGATCGTGCAGGCGGTGGAGCGCATCGGCTTCGAGCTCCCCTTGGTGATCCGTCTCACGGGGACGAACGAAGAGCCGGCGCGCCGGATCCTCTCCGGGGCGGGTCTCGCCGCGGCGGCGTCGATGGACGAAGTTGTGGAGAAGGCAGTTCAGCTAGCAGCTGGGTAGGCGGCCGAGAGACAACCAGATGTCGATATTTGTAGACGAGAAGAGCCGCGTGCTGGTCCAGGGGATCACCGGGCGCGACGGCTCCTTCCACGCCCGCCAGATGATCTCCTACGGGACGCGGATCGTGGCTGGCGTGACCCCGGGGAAGGGTGGGCGGGACTTCGCCGGGCCGGGTGGAGAGGTGGTGCCGGTCTTCGACACAGTCGCCGATGCGGTCGCCGAGACCGGCGCGGACTGCTCGGTCGTATACGTGCCGCCAGCCTTCGCCGCCGGAGCGGTCATGGAGGCCGCCGACGCGGGGATCGACTTCATCGTGTGCGTCACCGAGGGCGTTCCGGTCCTCGACATGACCCGCACGCACGCCTTCGTGCAAGACCGGGGCTGCCGCCTGGTGGGCCCCAACTGTCCCGGCATCATTTCGCCTGGCAAGACCAGTCTCGGGATAATTCCGGGCTCGATCGTGGCCAGGGGGCCTGTCGGGGTTATTTCGCGCTCGGGCACTCTCACCTACGAGGCCGTGCGCCAGCTGACGGAGAGAGGCCTGGGGCAGAGCAGCTGCATCGGCATCGGCGGGGACCCGCTGATCGGCACGAGCTTCGTGGAGTGCCTCGCGGCCTTCTCGGAGGACCCGGAGACCGAGGCGGTCGTGCTGATCGGAGAGATCGGAGGCACCGCAGAACAGGAGGCAGCGGCCTGGATCGGCGAGCACCTCGAGGTGCCGGCGATCGGCTTCATCGCAGGCCGCTCGGCACCGCCCGGGACGCGGATGGGCCATGCGGGTGCGATCATCAGTGGGTCGTCCGGCACCGCGGAGGTGAAGACCAGGGCGTTCGAGGACAACGGCGTCCGCGTGGCGATGCGTCCGCGCGAGATTTCGTCGCTCGTACGGGAGCTGATCGGAGGCTAGCAGCTAATATGTCAACCATTCCTGAGCAGTTTGATTTGGAGCCTGAGGTCGCAGCACGTAGCTTGGCGTCCGACCACAAAGTCCTGGTCGACCTGAGGGTGAAGAATGTGCTCACTCCGCTTAGTTACCGGATCTACCCGGACACGCCTGTTGCCGAGATCCTGAACCTCATGTTGCGAAGAGGGGTCTCGGCGGTGCCGGTGGTCGGCGCGGACCATGAGCTCCTGGGCGTCGTTACCGAGGCGGATCTGCTGCGATGCATGCTTCCAGAGCGTCAGGCGCAGTGGCCGATAGCGCGCGGCAGCATTCCGGCGAGCGAGGTGATGTTCCGCTCGGTGCTCTGCGTTTCGGAGGACGAGTCCCTGCTCGAGGCTGCCCGATCGATGGGCGCACGGGGCGTGCCCCTCCTGCCAGTCGTGCGAGACGGCGAGCTCGTTGGCTTCCTGGAACGCCGGGTGGTGATGCGCACCCTGGCCCGCGCGACCGCGCCCGAGGAAGCCTCAACCCCGCCTGCCCGTTCAGACCACTGGGGCGGAGAGCCCCAGCGGCGAGGGCTCAACCTGTGAACCACACCCTGGCAATCATCAAGCCCGACGCCGTTGCGGGGGGCAGGACCGGGCTGATCGTCGCGCACCTGGAGGGGGCTGGCTTTAGGCTCCTCGCGGCCCGGCTTCTCACACTCACTCGCGCCGACGCGCGAGCCTTCTACGCCGTACACCGGGAGCGTCCCTTCTACGATTCCTTGGTTGCCTTCATGACTTCGGGGCCCTGCCTTCCGGTCGTGCTCGAGGCCCCCGGCGCAGTCGCGAAGCTGCGGGAGACGATCGGCTCGACCGATCCGGCCGAAGCTGCGGTGGGGACGGTCCGACAGCGCTACGCCGAATCGAAGGAGCGCAACGCGGTGCACGGCTCGGACTCGGACGCGAACGCACTACGCGAGATCGGCTTCTTCTTCGCGGAGCGCGAGTGGCGATGATCCGGGAGTACCATGGTGCAGGTTGACCTGCTGGGCTTGCGGCGCAGTGGCACGGTGCCGGTGAGAGGCGAGATCGCGAGTGACGACGATATCTGGGCGGGCTCGGAGCTGAGTCTGGCGACGGCGGTGCAGCTCTCGGGGTCGGCAGCCGCGACGGCCACGGGGGGAGTAGTCGTCCGCGGGAGCTGGCGGGCGCTGCTGCGGTACGACTGTGGGCGCTGCCTGAGGGAGCTGCTCCTGGAGTTCGAGAGGCCCGTGACGCTCCACTATCACGCAGCCCACGATCACAGCGTGGCGGAGCTGGACGGAGACCCCGACGTGCGCACGGTGAGCGCCCACGAGACGGCCATCGACCTTGCCGAGGCGATCCGGGAGGAGGTCGTCCTCGAGGTGCCGCGGTACATGGTCCCAGCCGAGGGGGTGGACGGCAGCTGCGGCGAATGTGGGGTCCCGGTGCGAGATTACATTTGCAATAGGGCAGAGCGGCACGACGCCGAAGTCGACGTCCGATGGTCGCCGCTCGCGGCCCTCGGACCCAACTAGGAGGTAGGAGCGGAACCATGGCCGTCCCGAAGAAGCGCGTCTCCAAGCAGCGCAAGCGCAAGAGAAGGACTCACTACAAGGCCGCAGAGGCCACGCTCGGAAGCTGCTCCGCCACCGGCGACCCGACGCTGCGCCACCGAGTCTGCCCCACCTCTGGGATGTACCGCGGCAAGGAGGTCTTCGAGCCGCCTTCGGAGTAGGCAGTCTTGGCTGCTTCGGGGAATCGCCCCTCATGAGAATCGCACTGGATGCGATGGGGACCGACTGCGCTCCTAGGAGCGAGATCGGCGGTGCCGTGTCTGCGCTCGAGGCGAATTCGGAATTGGAGGTCGTCCTAGTAGGCGACGAACGGATTCTCGCGAAGCCCCTGCGACCATACTCGAAGCTGGGCCGGCTTTCCGTCGTTCACGCGCCCGACCGGGTCTCGCCCGCCGACTCGCCAGCCAAGGCGCTCCGCCGGTGGCCTCGTTCCTCGATCAGCGTGGGGCTGGGGCTCCAGGCCTCTGGCGATGCGGATGCCTTCGTCTCGGCCGGCTCGACCGGAGCGGTAATGGCTGCGTCCCTTCAGCGGCTGGGCCCTCTCAAGGGGGTCGACCGACCCGCTATCGGCACGCCATTTCCAACCGAGGGCGGACTCACCCTGGTCCTCGACATAGGCGCAAACGTGGGGTGCAAGCCCCACCAGCTGGTCCAGTTCGCACGGCTGGGCGCCATCTACATGCAGGACCTGAGAGGGGTGGATTCGCCCAGGATCGGACTGCTGAACGTCGGTGCCGAGGCAGAGAAGGGCACGGAGACCGAGCAGGCCGCGCACCAGCTGCTCGCGGAGAGCGACCTGAACTTCGTCGGCAATATCGAGGGACGCGACATCCTCTCGTACACCTGCGACGTCCTGGTGTGCGACGGCTTCACCGGTAACATCCTCCTCAAATTCTACGAATCGGTCGCCGCCTTCGTGGCGCACCGGCTCGCCGATCGCCTGCGGACCAACGGCGTGAGCGACGAGGTCGCCGACCTGCTGCGCGAGTTCGACTACGCCGAGTACGGTGGCGCACCCCTCCTTGGAATCAACGGCGTTTCCGTGATCTGTCACGGCCTCTCCTCCTCCCGCGCGATCTCCGCTGCCATCGGTGTGGCCGCGCGGGCGGTCCGGCGGGCGATGGTGTCGCACATGGCCCGCGATCTTGCCCAGCCCACGGCGAGCATGGCGTGAACGCCGCCCAGCCTACCGCCAAGATCACGGCCACGGGCCGCTTTCTCCCCGATCGCGTGCTGACCAACAGGGATCTGGAGCAGATGGTCGACACGACCGAGGAGTGGATTGTGGAGCGAACTGGCATCGTGGAGCGTCGCATCGCCCCAGCCGAGATGGGCGTGACCGAGATGGGCGCACGCGCCGCCGAGCGGGCCCTCGCCAAGGCGGGGATCGAGGCGAGGGACATCGACCTCCTGATCGTGACGACTGCGACGCCGGACCGGTGGCTGCCGTCGACGTCGTGCGAGATACAGGCTCGGATCGGGGCCATCGGCAAGTCTGCGGCATTCGACCTGCACGCGGCCTGCACCGGCTTCCTCTATGCGCTCACCATGGCCGAGGGGCATGTGGCGGGGGGCAGGGCCGACACGGTCCTGGTGGTGGCGGCGGAGAAGATGTCGTCGATCATTGACTGGGACGACCGGTCCACCTGCATCCTCTTCGGCGACGGCGCCGGAGCTGCGATCGTGCAGCGCTCGGAGAACGGCGAGGGCATTCTCGCCAGCCACCAACGCTCGGACGGCAACTTCGCCGACCTTCTCGAGCGGCCGGCCGGTGGTGCCGCCAATCCCCTTGACGTCGAGGGGCTCCGGGCGAAGGAGCATCTGATGAAGATGTCCGGGCGCGAGATCTTCAAGCTGGCCGTGCGCCGGATGGCGGACGCCGGGAGGCAGGTGCTTCGCGACGCGGGGCTGAAGGGGGAGGATGTGGACCTGCTGGTTCCTCATCAGGCGAACGTCCGCATCATCGAGTCGACCGCAAGGTACTCGCGGATCCCGATGGAGAAGGTCTTCGTGAATCTGAACCGTTACGGCAACATGTCGTCCGCATCGATTCCGGTCGCGTTGGACGAAGCGGTGGAGCAGGGGCTTGTGGGACCAGGCTCCGTGGTGCTGACGGCGGCCTTCGGTGCCGGGCTGACGTGGGGTGCCGCGGCGATTCGCTGGTAGGCGGCCGCGAGCGACGCGCCACCGTGAGGACCGGACTACTCTTTCCCGGGCAGGGGTCCCAGCATGTCGGGATGGGGCGGGGACTCGCCGAGAGCTTCGAGGAGGCGCACGACACATTCGCCGAGGCCGACGAGATCCTGAGCTTCCCCCTCTCGCAGATCGCCTGGGAGGGGCCCGACGAGGAGCTCACCGCCACGGAGAATGCGCAGCCCGCCCTCTACGTGCACTCCATCGCCGCCTTCCGGGTGGCACAGTCCATCCTGGGGACGTTGGTTGGCGCCGCGGGCCACTCGCTCGGCGAGCTCACGGCGCATGCTGCGGCTGGCAGCTACGCCTTCGCCGATGGGTTGCGCGCGGTCAGGCGTCGGGGCGAGCTGATGGCCAGCGCCAGCGAGATCGCCGCCGGGAAAATGGCGGCGGTGCTCGGACTGGAAGCCGAGGTTGTCCACGACCTCTGCCGCGACGCCGAGGCGCGGGGACATGTCGTCGTTCCCGCCAACTTCAACGCTCCCGCTCAGGTCGTGCTGAGCGGCGACGCCGAAGGGGTGGCGTGGGCTGCGCAGGAGGCTCGAGAGCGCGGGGCCAGGCGGGTGATGCAGCTCAGGGTGGCCGGAGCCTTCCACTCTCCGCTGATGCGGCCTGCAGTCGCCGAGTTCGAAGCGGCGCTCGCGGGTGTGGTCTTCGAGCGGCCCGACTTCCCCATAGTGGCGAACGTCACGGCCGAAGCCGCCGGGGAACCGGCCGCCGTACCCGGCCTCCTGGCGCGGCAGCTCACCTCGCCGGTGCGCTGGGTCGAGTGCATCGAGTCGCTTGTGGGGATGGGGGTGGAGAGGCTGGTAGAGCTCGGCCCGGGAAGGGTGCTCACGAACCTCTGCCGCCGGAGCGCCAGGGGAGTTTCCGCCCTGGCGGTGGGAACACCCGAATCGATCTCACTGCTGGAGGGGAACGGATGAACACCGAATCGGAGCTCGCCGGGAAGGTCGCAGTTGTGACCGGCGGATCGCGCGGGATAGGGCTGGGCATCTCCCGAGAGCTCGCCGTTGCGGGCGCGCGTGTAGCTGTGGTCGCCATGAACGCCGAGCGAGCCGGAGCTGCGGCTGCGGAGCTGCACGGCGAAGGGCACGCGGCCTACTCTTGCGACGTCTCGGACAACGCAGCCTGCAGGGGGACCGTTGCCTCGATCGAAGAGGCGCAGGGCCCGGTGGCGATCCTCGTCAACAACGCGGGAATCGCCAGAGACGGCGTGCTCCTGCGAATGTCCGGCGACGATTGGTCCAGCGTGATCGAAACCAATCTGCGGGGGGCCTTCAATATGATCCAGGCCGTGGCCCGGGGCATGATGCGGAAGCGCTCCGGGTCTATCGTCAACGTGTCTTCGGTGGTGGGCCTAATGGGCAATGCGGGACAGGCGAACTACGCCGCCTCGAAGGCCGGTCTGCACGGACTGACGAAGTCCGTGGCCAAGGAGCTGGCCCGTCGCAAGGTGCGCTGCAACGCGGTCGCGCCGGGCTACATCGAGACCGACATGACGGCCGGGCTGAACGAGTCGGCGGTGGGGAAGCTGTCGGCGCGCATCCCCGCGGGACGCCTCGGCAAGCCGTCCGACGTGGCGGGCTTGGTGCGATTTCTCGCCGGGTCGGGGGCAAGTTACATTACGGGCCAGATCATTGCGGTCGACGGTGGCATGGCCATGTAGGTGCGGGCGACCCGCAGCGTCGGCGTCGCGCTCAACACCAAACGCAACGAGAGGCTGAGCATGTCCGACTCACCGGATTCCAGGGTCGTGGAGATCATCGTAGAGGAGCTCGGGGTGGAGGCCGACAAGGTGACCCCTGAGGCTTCGTTCGTCGACGACCTCGGTGCCGACTCCCTCGACACGGTCGAGCTGGTGATGGCCCTCGAGGAGGAGTTCGAGATCGACATCCCCGACGAGGACGCCGAGGCTATGCGCACTGTCGGCGACGCGATAGCCTACATCAAGAAGAGCCAGGGCTAGCAGCCCGTGGACAGACCTCCCACGGCATTCGAGCAGCGCTGCATCGCCGCTGGGCCGCTTCGCTCTGCGTTGCTCCTCGGACCAATAGCGCTGCGGCTATTGGCCCTTGCGGTCCGCAGATGCACGCTGGCGGCATTCGAGGGGCGCTGCATCCATGCTGGATCGCTTCGCTTCTGCGTTGCTTCTTGGGCGAATGGCTCCGCCATGCGCCCCGCAAAGCGCCTTGCCAGCCCGGCGCTTCGCCCCTCTCGATGCTCGCCCGGGCGCATCCCCGGACCGCTTCGTCGCGCCTTGCCAGCGGGGCGCTTCGCCAGTCTCGGTGCCCGTCAGGGCATGTCCACGGACCGCCAGCGCATGTCCACGGACCGCCAGCGCTTCGCCGCTCGCGCGAGATTGTCCGCGGACTGCTAGCAGACCGGGCTCCATGGCCAGCGATCCAGGGAGGAGACGAGTCGCGATCACCGGGGCGGGGATGGTTACTCCGGTGGGCCTGGACGTCGAATCCAGCTGGGATGCGCTCCTCTCCGGGGTGTCCGGCGCAGACACAATCGCCCACTTCGACGCCGAGGGCTTCGCGACGCGAATCGCCTGCGAGATCGACGACTTCGATCCAGGCGCGCACATCAGCCGCAAGGAGGCGCGGCGGTACGACAGGTTTCTCCAGCTGGCCGTGGTCGCCGGAGACGAGGCGATGCGGTCGGCGGGCCTCGGCCGATCCTCGCTCCCAGCTGCACCGACCGCCGCTGGAGCGCTGATCGGAAGCGGGGTTGGGGGGATCGCCACGCTGGAGGCCAACTGTTCGATTCTCGAGCGCCGCGGACCCAGCCGTGTGAGCCCCTTCTTCATTCCGATGTTCATCCCGGACATAGCCTCCGGGGTCCTGTCGATCCGCTACGGCCTCAAGGGGCCGAACTACGCCACCGTGTCCGCATGCGCGTCGGGCGCCCACGCCATCGGGCAGGCCGCCCGCCACATATCCTGCGGCGACGCCGAGCTGATGCTGGCGGGGGGTGCGGAGGCGGCCGTTACGCCGATCACGATCGCAGGATTCGCTGCGATGAAGGCGATGTCGCGGCGGAACGACGACCCCAAAGGGGCGAGCCGCCCCTTCGACGCGGGGCGCGACGGTTTTGTAATCGGCGAGGGGGCGGGCATCCTGGTGCTCGAGGAGATGGACCGGGCGCGGGCCAGGGGCGCGGATATCCTGGCCGAGTTGGCCGGGTACGGCGCGACTGGCGATGCCTACCACTTCACCGCTCCGCCGCCCGATGCGGAGGGTGCCCAGGAGGCGATGAGGGCGGCGCTGGCCGACGCGGGGATATCGACGGACCAGCTCGACTACGTGAACGCCCACGGCACCTCAACCCCCGCGAACGATCCCGCCGAGACCAAGGCGATCAAGGCCGTCCTGGGGGAGCGGGCGTACGGCGTGGTCGTAGGGTCGACCAAGTCCATGACCGGCCACCTTCTGGGAGCGGCCGGGGCTATCGAGGCGGTCATGTGCGTAATGGCGTGCCGAACGGGCCGAATCCCGCCCACGATCAACTTCTCGGAGCCCGACGCCGAGTGCGACCTGGACTACGCCCACGGCGGTGCGGTGGAGCGCACCGTCGAGGCCGCGCTCAACAACTCCTTCGGATTCGGCGGACACAACGCCTGTCTCGTCACCCGGAGATACGAGGATTAGGGTAGGGACCGGCTACGACTCGCATCGGTTCGGGTCGGCACCGCCGCTTGTCCTGGGGGGGGTGCTCTTCCCCGGCGAGCCGCGCCTTGAGGGCCATTCCGACGGAGATGCCGTTGCGCATGCGGTGATCGACGCTCTCGTAGGAGCGGCTGGCCTGGGCGATATCGGAACCCACTTTCCGCCGGGCGCGGAGGAGTGGCGCGACGCCGACTCGATGGAACTCTTGGCGAAGGTGGCCGAGCTCCTGCGGGAGCACTCCTGGCACCCGCTGAACGTAGACGCCACGGTCGTCTGCGAGCGTCCCCGGATATCCCCAGTGGCAGCTCGGATGCGGGAGGTCATGGCGGCGCGGGCCGGGCTTCCGGTGGAGGCGATTTCGATCAAGGGCAAGTCCAACGAGGGGCTGGGGTGGATCGGCCGGGGCGAGGGCATCGCCGTGCACGCCGTGGCGCTGGTGGCTCGCAGCTCCGCCCAGCGCGCCGGGCCAATGGACTGCTAGAGGGGTAGGGGATGGAAGGGGTCGTTGCCTTCCTTGGCGAACTTCCGCTGCCGCTCCTGTACATCGTGCTCGGCGTCGGCGCCGCAGTGGAGAACATCGTCCCGGCTCTGCCCGCCGATTCGGTGATCTTGGCGGGCGGCTTCGCCGCGGGAGCGGGCGTCGCCCACGCCACCGGCGTTTTCCTGGTGGTCTGCACCTTCAACGTTGGCGGGGCTCTAGGGGTTTACGCCCTGGGGCGCCGGCATGGCCAGCGCTTCTTTCGGACGGGGCCCGGCCGGCGGCTGCTTACGCACGACGAATTGGCGCGTCTCGAGCGATTCTACGAGCGCTGGGGGGTGGCGGCCATCTTCGCAGGGCGGTTCCTGCCGGGCTTTCGCGCCGCGGTTCCAGTCTTTGCGGGCGTGGCCCGGGTGGGCTGGTTCAGGACCGTTCTGCCCCTGACGGCGGCATCTGCCATCTGGTACGGGGCGCTTGTCGGGATGGGGCACGCGGCCGGGGCGAATCGGGAGGCGGTGGTCGACGCGGTCTCGACGGCCAATAGGGGGCTGCTGGGTGCATCGGCTGCGCTCGCTCTCCTCGTGTCGCTCTGGTGGTGGAGGCGACGGCGATCCGCCCGGCGACACGGCTCCGGAGGGCAGTGAAGGCGAGCGAGTCGGCGTCGGACGCCATGGCGCTGAGGTTCCATCTGGAGACCTTCGCCGACTTCCTGATCCTGGAAAGAGGGCTCAGGCCCCGAACGCTGGCGGCCTACCGGAGCGACCTCGGCCGCTTCCTGGATCATCTGCGCGAGCTGGGCGTCTCCTCGCTCGACGAGGTGACCCCCGACACGCTGCACTCGCACATGCTTCACCTGCGAAGTAGCGGGCTCGCAACGACAACCGTGCGCCGCGCGCAGTCGGCGCTCCGGGCCTACTTCGGCTTCCTGACCGCCGAGGGCGTGGTGAGCGAGGACCCCACGGGCCGCATGGAGAGCCCCGCACCGGCCAGGAAGCTGCCCCGCGTCCTCAGCCGCGCCGATGCGGCTCGGCTCGTCGAGGCCGTCGACCCCGACCTGCGGGTGCACTGGAGGGATCGCGCCGTGCTCGAGCTCCTCTACGCGACCGGCATGCGGGTCAGCGAACTGACCGGACTGTCCGTGGGAGACCTCGACATTCCCGACGAGAGCTGCCTCGTATTCGGCAAGGGGGGAAAGGAACGACTCGTCCCCGTTGGCAGGCCCGCTCTGGCAGCTCTCGAGCGCTACTTGCGGGCCGTGCGCCCAGGCTTGGCGAAGGGACGCGAACGGGAGGCGCTCTTCCTAAATCAACGCGGTGGGCGGCTGGGCCGGGCGTCGGTATGGACAATCGTCTCGCGGGCCGCCGAGCGCGCGGGCCTTGAGCAGGGCGTGTCGCCCCACACGCTAAGGCACAGCTGCGCGACCCATCTCCTGGAGGGAGGGGCGGATCTCATGGAGGTGAAGGATCTGTTGGGGCACGCCGATGTCTCGACGACGCAGCTCTACACACATCTCGACACGAGCCACCTGCGCCGGACGCACCAGCGCTACCACCCACGCGCAAGGCTGCCCGCTCCGTAGCGCCGCATCCCCGCTGTACCGCTTCGCGGGTCTCGGTGCTCGTCCGGGCCTGTCCACAGACTGCCAGCGCTTCTCCCCTCCCTTCTTCCTGGAACGCATCGACGGACTCGAGGACCGTTCGCGGAGAGGCCGCCCGCCCGCTTTTTCCCCCTCGGGTCGTCGCCGAAGTGAAGGCCCTGGAGTGTGACTGCCCGCCAAGCCGGGGCTGCCCCTGTCGCGGTTCAGCCGCTCGGAACTGCGCTGCCACATGCTGGAGGCGGGCATCGCCGCAGACATCAGCGGGATCACGATCTGGCGGTGGCTCCACGAGGACGCGCTGCGCCCCTGGAGCCGGCCGTCTCATGGCTCGAATCCCCAGCACCGAGCCCACTTCACCCCCCCACGCGGCATGACAATACGCCATCGAACTTCTGAACCCGGTGTACTGGAGGGGTGCATGGAGTGCTCCAGGAGTGACTCCGCCGGCCCCCTCGGATCTCCCGCATGGCGGGCGCAGGTTTGCTCCCCTACCAGAGCACAGGGGCGGGATGGCGCGCGATGGCCTCGTCGGGCGTCACTATGGTCAGGCCGTTCAGGGATCGCCTGCGAGACCAGGCCCCGGTCGAAGGGGTCGGCGTGCATCGCTGGCAGCGACACGTCGTGCGCGGCCGTGCGCTCGTCAAAGGGCAGCGGCTCCACCCCCAGCCATTCGCGGCGGCTGGAGACGTAGCGGCGGGGCGACAGGGGGAGCGGCAGCCGCCCGAGGCGGTGCTTGATCGCGATCTCCCAGGCCGATAGCGCGCTCAGGTACACTGGGTTTCCCGGATCGCGGCACGCAGCCAGCGCCTTGGCCGAGATCTGGGGGCGCTTGGCTCGCCTGGCGTAGCGGTCGAAGTGCGGGAGAAGTGCGGGGAGCGAGTCTGCGCCTCCAACTCCGTCACGACAGGGCCCAGCGCTTCCAGACAGTCGTGGTGCCGACGTGCCAGTCGGCGGTGCGGAGGATTTTCACTGCGTTTAGCAGGCCCTACTGGTGCGAGCGGGGGGTCCCATTGCACAGTTCAGCACCTCCGCCATGCGATCGAGCTTCCGAACGACCTCGGGGTGAACCTCCTCCGGCTTCATCGCCTCGGCGATCAGGTACAGGTCGCTCTTGTCGATGGGGTGGCCGACCGCCTCAAGTAGCGGCATGAGCAGCTCTGTACTTCCCTTGGACCGGACAAGCACGACCGAGTCCCCGAAAAGCCCTGTATCCGGCGGAACCATCTTCTGGAAGCTCTCGGTGATCAGCGGAAAGTCCAAGAGACGGGAGATCGGGTCGGGGTGGAAGAGGTAGTTCTCGATCTCGTAGCGCTTCCACCGCAGCACTTCCATCCCGAGCCTTGTCGTCTCACGTTCGGGCGCTTCCCGATTGTCTCCGTCGAGCAGGCACACCGCAGGTATTCGCCGAAAGGCACCGTGGAGCGCGAAGTGGTGTTCCTTGGCGTGCTCCAGGCGACGTCCCCCCAGCCAGTGGACGTAGGCGCGGGAGAAGAACGCTTGCAGCGGATGACCGAGAACCCTGGCCCATGCCCGCAGAATCCGCTCGTCGGTCTGGTCTTCCACGTAGAGCACCGCCCTCACGTCATGGCCGAGCAGGAGATCGGTGGTGTTGAGTTGCCTCAGTGCCTCGATGGTTCGGTCTCGTTCCGTGTCGGTTCCCAAGGCGCGTGGAGAGTCCCCCGCGAATGACAGGACCCGTTCCGGCTCGGTGGCATCCAGGATTGTGGGAGAGTGCGTCGCCATGATCACCTGGCCCTCGCGCTCGCGGGCGATCCTCCGCAGGAGCGCGTAGACGTCCCGCTGGAGGATGATGTGCTGGTGGGCGTCGGGTTCGTCGAGGAGCATCACCGTGCCGGGCCGGGCATAGAGGAAGCCGAGGAGCAAGAGCACCTGGAGCGTGCCGCTGCCAACGCTGGCAAGGTCGAGGAGGCGGTAGCGGGGCGACTTGCGGCCGAGGGAGGACCCCCCCGACAATTCGCGGTACTGACAGGTGATGTATGGCTGCCCCGCGCCGTAGGACGGTCGCATGAGGTCGATCCTGAAGAGGTCCCTCATGTGCCCGGTCAGGGACTCCCAGGCAGACTCCCGGGCGTTCTCGCCCCCGTCGCCTGCTACGGTGCGGTCACCGACCTCCAGGAGCAGGTTCCGCAGTATGTCGCCGCTGCGACCCTGGCCGATCAGGAGATCCTGCATTCCGCGTTCGTGCTTCGGCTCATCGCGCTGTATTCCGAACAGAGCCGGGACATGCACGACCCGAAGGTTCTTGGCCGCCTGCGGAGGAAACGCGTTGATCTCCTCCGCCCCCATCTCCTTCGCACCGAGCGGCCGCACGTACACCATCTCGCGGTTGGCGTACTGGAACTCCAATCCGCATTCCCAGTTCTCGCCGCTCGACCGCCCCTCTAAGACGATCTCCAGGAGCCGGGAAGCACCCGGCCCCTCGCCTCCCGACACCACGCGGTCCTTCCACAACAGGTTCATCTCGCGAATCGGAACCGCCGTGAAGTCCCTCCTGGTGAGCGCCACGCCCGTCCGCTTGACACCCCTGCTACCGCCTTCGCGCTGCGCGAGCCAGTGATCGAGGCCGAACTTCCAGGCTGCGATAGCCTGCAGCAGCGTCGACTTCCCCGCATTGTTGGGTCCGGCCAGAACGACCGAGTCGGCCAGCTCGAAGGACTGGTCCCGGAAGCGCTTGAAGCTGCCTAGGCGGACTTGGCGGATCATGGCTGATCGACGTTGGTTGCCGGGCTGGCCGCGGAATCGACTCGCCATCGGTCCATTGCGAAGTCGATTATCTCTTCACCGCGTTCTAGAATGGTCGCCTCGTTCCAATGCTCCCATTTCGCCAGGTCGCGTTGGACGCGCAGGCTCGAATTGCGGTAGCAGATCTTCTTGTTGCCAGATTTCGTGTCCTCCTGACCGTCCCGCTTCTCGTGGAATGGACGGTTGCCCATGCACCGGTTCCATTCCTTCGATGCGATGGTCAGGTTGCCGAGCCGATGGACGATCTCCTCGTGGGCTGCCTTCTCCGCTTCATCCAGGTCCCCGGCCGGGTGTTGCGGCAAAATATGCTCCGTCTCGAACTCGGACGATAGGATCTCCGCGAGGGGCAGAGTAATCCGCTCGCCCGCTTTGGTCTTGAGCTTGTTTTCGTATTGTGCGAGCAGGTACTTGATCGTTCGTGTACCGAGATGCGCGTAGCGGTGTGGTGCGGCCAAGCTTCTGCGGAACACATCGTCCCTGACGTAGTGCAGGTTGATCTCCGTCAGCTCTTCGATGAAGTCGGCGAACGCGGGCTCATCACGGAAAATCCGACGGGCCAGCCCGTTCAACCTGCTTCGGCCAGTATGACTACGGTATCCGACAGCGAGGTACACCCGAAACACGTAAGCCTCGAACAGACGCAGGATCTCGTTGCGCTGCGACTCCTCCTCGAACCTCTGCCACGCGGCAATCAGGAGCGGATACAGGTTGCCCACGCGCCCGACCCAAAACAGCCTGTCGATTGACTCCCCAAGCGTCTTCCCATCCTTATCGGGCACATCGCTGGGTCGCCTGCGCTGGGCGATGTCCCGCATCACCTCGAACGCTTGCCGAAGGCCAGCGGCATAGCTGCGAACGAAGGCTTCGCAGTCCTTCTTGTCTTCCCGGCTCTTCCTCATGAGGCGATCCTTGAGCACCTGCATGTGCCGACGCGGATCCCGCCGACCGATGAAGAAGATGTGGTGATAGCGCTGGATCTCGCCAGCATCGCGAAGTCCAAGCCCATCCTCGATGTCCTGGAAGCACCCGTATATCTTCGAGAAGGCTTCGTTCAGCTCGGAGAGCAGCGTGTCCAGCCTAGTCCGGTCACCCACGACGAGGTACGAGGCGTACATCAGGATGCTCTTCGTCTTCTCCAGAGTGTTCAGCGGCCGCCCGCGGTCGTTCACCGTCTCGAACATGCGGACCGCCTCGGCAGCCGACCGGACGATATAGAGCATGACTTCCAGCCGGTCGATCCGTCGCTTGAACTTCTTCAGGAACTCGACGTACCCGGCTGGCTCCTGTTGTCGTTGTCGATTGAACTGGTCCCGGAAGAACTCACGAGCGCGTTTCAGCCGCGTCTGGGCCCGGGTCTGTGGGTCGGTGACGGACTTCCCCAGGATCAAGTCCTTGAAGAAGGACCTGTCTTCGTTAGCGATGGTCAGCTTATGCTGGTCCTGGTAGACGATGTAGTCCTCTATGAGCCCACTTGCCTGGCTACTCGTTTCGTCGTCGCCGAATTCCCGAATCTGGGAGATCAACTCACGAAGCAGGATAAGAGTCGTCGTCAGCCGTTGCTGGCCGTCGATCACTTCGAAGTGCTCGAAGGTTCTCATTCCTGCCTCGGTCGTCTTGTCGGTCTCCTTCAGCAGAATAGTGCCGAAGTAGTGTTTGCGGTCGCCGAGGTAGTCGAGATCGTCCCATAGATCCCGGAGGTTCTCCTCTTCCCAGGCGTAGCCACGCTGGAAGATGGGAATCTCGAAGAGCTGGTCGCTCTTCAGGAGATGGTTCAGGTCGGTGAGTGTGCCGTTCATCGGGCTTCTGGCTGCCTCCGCGCTGATGTTAGTCGATCAAGTCAGTCAAGGTAGGTGGTCCGAAGCGGTCCCGCTTCCCCAACTGCAACTCAGGGCCCAGGATCGCCGCAGGGCGTCTCTGGCTGTCCTCGAATCTGGGGCCGGGCCGCCTATCCCCTCCGTTCCCGCCGGTCACTTGCATTGCCCGGACAGCCGGGCCAGCCTGGCCGCCGACAGCGGTTGCCGCTCTCCTTCTCCCGTATCGCGGTAGAAGGCCTCCAGCTGTTCCACAAGCTCGTCCACGTTCTGTTCGACCTTGTGCGCCGGAACGCCGCGCGTCATGTAAACGTGCCACGCAAGGGCTTTGTTCAGCCTCGTCCACGGCAGGTCCAGTTGCGACCGATCTGGTGTCCACTCGGGATCGCCGTCGTACCAGCCTGCTTCCCACCCGTAATCGTCTCTCTGGAAGTCCATTTCCGAGTCGCATCCGTGCCCCCGTTCCCCCATGCGCACAAACTCCCTCCACACGAGCTCCTGATTTGACAGCAGCCCAGCCTCTAGAGAATCAAGCTGGGCCGCCGTCGGCCCTCCAGTTCCTGAACGCGCTCTACTCTGCTTCTTTGCCTCCCGCAGCTCCTCTGCCCTCCGCTCCGCCTCCTCGAATTCTGCCTTCCGCCACTCTCTAAGCTCGGCAAGGCTAAGGCCCAGCTCGGCGGCCGCCGCGCGCTCCCGCGCATCGTGCACCGAGTCGAGCAGTGCCCGCCCCGCGTCCCTCGCCGCCTGCACCGAGTCGAGCAGCGCCTGTCGCTCCGCAGCCCTCCTGCTCTGCTCTGCCGCCTTCTCCTTCGCTTTCCCTCCAGCAGCGATTGCCACGACGACCAGCCCGGCCAATACCGCTACTGGGATCCCGACCTGCTTCCACGCCTCCTTCATCGTCCATTACCTCCTGAGTTTGTCTCTGTGCGCTCTCCGCTCCCTACAGGAACCTCCGGTCCTCGTTCCTCGCCGCGGCCACCGTCTCCTGAGCACCGCGTCCCCGTACCGCTTCCGGGTAGTCCCCCAGAGCGAGAGGTATCCACGAGGTGAACGATCTCCGGGCACGGCTCACCGCAGGATACTGCATTCTATGGATGTCACGGGCAATCGGCATCTTGTCCCTCATCCTGTCCACCGGGCGGAGGCCGAACTGCACGCGGTGGCGGGAAGGGAGCCGGCCTGAATGTCAACTGTGATTGACATAATGTAAATCGTACTTTACATCTTCTCGTATCGTTCCCGATTGAGCTCCTCGCCCCATCTGCCGACGCGGTGACTTCCCCGGACCACGCGCCGGGCCTCCTCGCTCTCTCACAGCAGGCTAGACCCGAGCCGCCGTTGCTGGGCCACCGCGTAGAGGGCGTCGCCCACGCTGTCACGAACGATCCGGCGGCTCCCGGCGCACGACCACTTCGCCTTCCGCCTCGTGCAGTCTCCCGTGCTTGCCAGACTGGTGCGCAACCGCGCGCCACTCGGCCCGACAGTCTCGCCGGACGAACGGGTGCTGCAATCCAGCTCTTCACCCCCGGCCCCGCCAACGTCCCATAGCCCCCGCGTCCGCGTTGCAGCCGTCCGGCCCCGCGGCTACCCCTTCGACCCCGTCTGCAGCGCCACCGCCGGGGCCGCTGGGCAGGGAGCCGAGCTGTTCCTCTTCCCCGAGGCGTTCGTGGGGGGCTACCCGTGGGGTCTGGCATTCGGCACGGCGGTGGGGGGGGCGCACCCCGGCCGTGTGAAGGAGCTTCATGGCGGTTGGCATCCGGGACGTGCTGGCACCCCGTGGACGGAATCCCCGCGGCATTCGAGCGGCGATGCGTCCAAGATTCCTCTCACACGCTTCCGATCAGCTCGCGGAGCGAGCCTATCTCCCACAACGGGACCACCGTGATCCGCTCGCTCACCTGGTATGTCCGCGGGGCGGGGCACACCACGAACAGGTGATCCACCCCCAACGCTTCCGCCGAGGCGCGAGTCCTGCGCGATACGGACGGCGACTCGCTGAACTTGATCTCGAACCCCGTCCAGCGACCCTCGACGGTGGCCAGCAGGTCCACCTCGCCGCCCCCATGCGCGGCCCAGAACCATGCATCCGCCGGACGCAGAACGCGTAGAATCTGCTCGATTGCGAACCCCTCCCAGGATGCTCCGACACGCGGATGCGAGAGGAGCGCCGTGTCGTGAGGGATGCCCAGAAGGGTATGGAGCAGACCCGTGTCGCGCAGGTAGACCTTAGGTGCCTTGACCTGCCGTTTGGCGACGTTGTGGAACCACGGCTGCAGCTGCCGGACCATGAAGGTGCCGGTCAGCAGGTCCAGATAGCGGCGCACGGTCTTGTCCGACAGCGACAGCGCGCGTCCCAGGTTGGACGCGTTCCACGTCTGGCCGTGCGAGTGCGCCAGCATGGTCCAGAAGCGCCGCATCGCCGCCGCGGGAATGGAAATCCCCAGCTGCGGCACGTCGCGCTCCAGGAAGGTGCTCACGAACGAATCCCGCCAGGCCAGACTGTTGTCGTCGGACGCCGCCAGATAGGAGCGAGGGAAGCCTCCGCGTACCCAGAGGTCCCGCCACTGCGGCGCACCGGTCTCGTCGAGGCCGAAGCCGCTCATTTCGATGAGTTCCACCCGCCCGGCCAGCGTTTCCGAAACTCCGCGCACCAGATCCGGCGCCGCACTGCCCAGGAGCAGAAACCGCGTCCGAGAACCCGGCCGGTCCACCAGCACCCGAAGAGCAGGGAAGAGCTTCGGCATCCGCTGCACTTCGTCCAGCACCACCAGTCCATCCAGGGATCCCAGAACGAGCTCGGGATTGGCGAGTCCGCGGACGTCCGGTTCCGACTCCAGATCGAAGCGCGTAGCCTTCCGCCCGGCAGCGAACTGCCTTGCGAGCGTGGTCTTGCCGCATTGCCTCGGCCCGAGCAGGGCCGTGACGGGCGCGCGGGCGGTCGAGACCTCCAGCCGCCGGAGATAGTCGGGGCGTGCAAGCATGACCCAAGATAACGTGAAAACTCGGAGCGCGCATCCGAGATTTCGGGCAAACCGGGTAGTGTGGGGTTCTCGTTACGTAACCCATATACTCATACAACAAACCCATATAGCCATACCACGCTGCAAGATGCGCGCGTATCGTTACGGATGGCTCGCGATTGCGGCCCTGACTGGTGCCTGCTCGTTCACTCCCCCCCTCACAACCCCGCCTCCGCCCCCAACATCGCGCCCAGGTTCGCCATGATCGCCTCCGTCCGGCGCACACCGTCCACGAAGCAGAGCCGTGCCGGGGGGACCCGTCGGGGGCCGGTCCACGGGCCGCGTAGAGGGCGTCGCCCCACTGCTGTCACGAACAGTCCGGCAGCTACCGGCGCACGACAACTTCGCCTTCCACCTTGTGCAGTATCCCGCCCTTGCCAGATTGGTGCGCACCCTCGTACCACGCGGGCCGACAGCCTCGCCGGGCGAACGGGTGCGGCAATCCAGCTCTTCACCCCCGGCCCAGCCAATGTCCCGTAGCCCCCGCGTCCGCGTTGCCGCCGTCCAGCCCCGCGGCTACCCCTTCGACCCCGCCGCCGCCGTCAACCACATCTGCAGCGCCACCGCCGAGGCCGCTGGGCGGGGAGCCGAGCTGATCCTCTTCCCCGAGGCGTTCGTGGGGGGCTACCCGTGGGGCCTGGCCTTCGGCACGGCGGTGGGGGGGCGCACCCCGGCTGGGCGTCGCACCTTCGGCCGTTACCACGATGCGGCGATCCCCGTGCCCGGTCCCGAGACCGAGCGGATGGGACAGGCAGCGGCGGCAGCGAACGCCTACCTGGCCGTCGGCGTGATCGAGAGGGGTGCCGCCCGCGCCCCCGGCACCCTCTACTGCACCCTCCTCTACTTCGCCCCCGACGGGACGCTGGCGGGGCTGCACCGCAAGCTGAAGCCCACCGCCGCCGAGCGCCTCATCTGGGGGGAGGGGGACGGAAGCACCCTGCCGGTGATCGAGACGCCCTTCGCGCGCGTCGGGGGACTGATCTGCCGGGAGAACTACATGCCGCTGGCGCGCATGGCGATGTACGGCAAGGGCGTGGAGATATATCTCGCCCCGACCGCCGACGATCGCGACCGCTGGCAGTCCACCCTCCGGCACATCGCGCTCGAGGGCCGCTGCTTCGTGATTGGCTGCAACCAGGTCGTCGCCAAGGAGCACTACCCCTCCGACATCGAGATCCTGGAGGAGATGGATGGGTGGCCGGAGCTCCTCTGCAGCGGAGGAAGCTCGATCTACTCCCCGCTGGGCGAGACAGTTGCGGGACCACTCCTAGGCGAGGAGGGTATCCTGTTGGCGGATCTGGAGATGGGCGAGATCGCCCGCAGCAAGTTCGACTTCGACGTCGTTGGCCACTACGCCCGCCCGGATGTCTTCGAGCTCAGGGTGAACGAGCGCCCTCTGGGCGGGGCGGGGGTGTCGCCCCCGGAAGTCGTGGGAGGTCCGTCCACGGGCTGGCGTTGTTGGGAGCAAGTAGAATGTCCGGTTTTCGGAGCATGTGAAATGTCCGCTTTGG
>JAPOYJ010000021.1 GCA_026706635.1 Gemmatimonadota bacterium
AACTCCCTCAGCCTCCCACCTTGCCCTCGACCCGGAGGTTCATGAATAAGGCAGGTTGAAATACGTGAATCGGGATCGGCCAGTCTCCTGCACCGAGAAGCTCCCGTCCGCCTCCACAAACAAGTCCCCGAGGCTAACGAACTCCCCGGGGCCCTCTCCCTTTCCGCCCACGACGAAGAGAAGGGAGCCCTGGGGAGTCCACACGCTGACCTGCGAGTTTGCCGGATCCACGGCGAACACGCGATTCCGCTCTGGATCGGCCACTATGTGAGGCCATGAAAAGAACACGTCCTTGCCGGGCGCATCGCCGAACCGGTACTCGCCCTCGGTCACCCACGTCGGCTGCTCCCCGTCAACCAGCGGCTGGGTGCCGCCATCCCCCACGATGCACAGAGAGAGAATCCAGAGGAGTTGCCAAGCCATCATATCAGTCAATACTCGATTCCGCCAACTGTCTCTCGGGCCATGTCTCCTGGGACCTCCGCCATCAGCGCACCAGCGGGTAGACCTCGACCAGCTCCTCGTCAAGGGCACCCTTCGCCTGGACGAGTACCCGATCCTCCGCAATGTCCACGACAGCCATGTCCACCGGGACCGTGATCCGCATCTTGCGCTCCCACGCCTCGGTGAAGCCGACCCAGACCACCTCCTCCTGAAGCGGGTTGGGGTACTCCCGGATCCAGAGCAGGCCGTCGGCGCCGCCCATCATGTCGGAAAAGGCGGGAAGGGTGGCGCGGGCCGGCAGGCCCTCGAGCAGGCGCTCCGATCTGAACTCGTTCGCCCGCAAGGTATCGCTGACGAAGCGCACCCAGTCTGCCTCAGCGCTCTCTCGAGACTGCTCGAATGAGACGACTTCCACGGGGGTCCCGGCCTCGTCGTAACGCGTGATCGTGATCGAGTCGGTATCCGCCAGGTAGGCGTAGCGATTGGTGACCGCGGCCACGGCAGTTCGTCCGAAGATCACGGGTTCCCAGCTACTAGATAAGTTGCCGGCGTCGTTAACCTCCCTCAACGCCCACTGCTCCTCACCGGGACGGGTGCCCTCGAAGACGATCTCCCCGTCAGAAAGACGAACGATCCTGTATGTCACCGGCCGCCGGACCTCCATCGGCCCGGCGGGCAAGCGGTTACCCCACCATCCCATCTCCGAGATTTCGAGCAGCACGCTGTTTCCGAAGGCTCCAACGATCCTGCTCATTTGCGCACCGATCGGTCCGAGTTTCGTACCCCCGATGTACCTCCCGTGCGCGTCGAGCCGGGTTGCTCGCATGAGGAATGATGCGTCCGAGGTGACCAGTCCGTCCCCGTGACGAGCGATCGAGGCCAGATTCATGTAGTCGCCGGGACCTTCTCCCTTCCTGCCGTGCCGGGAAAGCAGCCGTCCCGCAGCATCCAGGATCAGGACTTCGTACGACATGACATCCGCGATAGCGATGCCGTCGCCGAAGAAGACCGCTCCGGAGACCCGGCCCAGCGGGAGAGACTCGTCCGCCCCCACCACCAGGCTTGGTTCCGCAGCGATCCGGAACGACTCGTCACCAGGCCACGCGGAGAAGAGGTCCACAGCCGCCGGGCGACCCGTGGCCCCCGGGTCCGATGGCTCGTCCCGGTAGGCGGCGCAGAGCACCACGCAGGAAAGGGCGAGCATCGCTTTCGCCAGCGGTCTCCGTAGGGCGTCCGTCATGGCCATCTCTAGCGCGAGCCTTCGATCAGTTCGAGGAGCTGTTCCTCGTCCGCGTACCCGACATGCCCCCCGAACTGGTAGAAGAACGTTGGGGTTGCGGTGACTCCCAGCGCGTCTCCGAGTCTCATGTCCTCCTCCAGCCTTCGTCCTGCCGCTTCGCTGCCGAGGCAGCGCTCGTACGCCGCCAGGTCACTCACGCCCGCCCTCTCGGCAAGCGCCCTCCAATCCCCCGTGTCCCGCCACTCCGTCGACCCGTAGAGCAGCGAATGTAGCTGTGGGAACCGTCCCTGCTCCTCGGCGCAGATCGCCGCGCTCGCGGCGGCCTCAGCCTTCGGGTGGATGGCTGTCAGCGGGTAGTGGCGGAATCCGATCGTAACCTCCGGGTGGGATTCCATGACATCCTCCAGGTGCGCGTGGGAATCTCGGCAGAACGGACACTCGTAGTCCCCGAACTCGATGATCATCGCGGCGCTCGCATCGACCGTGTCCATGCGAGCGCTCGTTGCCGCCAGCGCCTGCCAGTGCTCCTCAACGAGCACTGACAGGCGGGCCTCAGCGCGCCAAGCGGCGAAGCGCGTCCGGAGCGGGCTCTCGGGCAGGAACACGACGATGACGAGCACCGCCACGAGCCCGAGGTTGAGGAGATGGCCGGACCAGCTCGTTTCCTGCTTGTCCTTCCTGCCCATTCCCTATTTGGGGGGTTGCACGCATTTTCCCACTGCGACGAATCCGTTTCCGCAGCTAACCGCGCAGTTGTCTCCCTTGTCCCTGCAGACTTGGATCTGCCCGTCGGGGCAGGACAAGTGTCCGCCCTTCGGATCGCCATACACATCGAAATAATCGCATTTCATGGAACTCTCGGCGGCAACGGGCGTCGTGGCCAGCGCTGCGACTACTGCCGTCAGCAGTAGCTTCCTGATCGTCTTAACTCCGAACATGACATGCCTCCTTGGTGGGTGTGTGGGGGCCGCCCAGATTGCATCCGGAGAGCCGCCCGCATCGTTCTTGCTGCGGACAATCGGATGCGCCACCCCATCCCGGAACACGCAAATCGGGGAATAGTGCGACATTATCGGGATAGGCGCGCGTCTTCGCAAGGCCAACCACCTCCGGCCATCCGTGCACCCACCCACGACCAGAAAATCCTCCGAGACATCTCCACGCCCTCGGCCGCCGCGCCAAGGCTGCAACCGACGAGGCGGCGGCTGTATCGCTGGAGGGAACGTCTCTGGCACCCCGACCTATGTGCTACCGTGGGCCAGCTGTGGCCGCGCCGTCGCTGCCCGATCGCCCACCACAGCACCGACCATGACAGCATCTCCTTCGGACGGCACCGGAGCGGCATCTCGCCTCTCCAGTACCCCCTGAGGGTCGAAGGGTCACACGACCACAGGGCGCAAATCGCGCCCACGGTTGTCGGAGGAGGAGGGTCATACGAACCGAAGCGGTCGCACTCCGCCAGCCACAGTCTGAATCGTGCCTCGACCTGTTGGGGAGCACGTTGGACCAGATGCAGTGGCCGACCAAGTAGGCGAAAAGCACATCGAGAGAGTGTTCTCGGTGGCAGCGCCAGGTCCCGACTCACGGAAGCCGTTGGCTTCCCGGCGCATCGATCCTCTCCGCATGCCCGTAGGAGCAATGACCATCCGACCAGCTGCTCGGACCGTCGGTCGAGATGGGCCGTGGCGAGGGCGCGACGATACGTCCCCGAATCAACATCGACCGAGGCGGCTAAATCGCCAAGAACACGACTTGACAAACGGGGGGGGGAGAGGGTAGATTGTGATTCCAATTCGCAACCGGCAAATGTGCGATACGACACTCGCGGAGGAGAGGGCGGAGTCCGGGGCTGTCCAAGATCAGAGAGCCAAGTGCCTGCGTCGGGTCCCGCCCCGCGCCGAGCGCCGCCGCGACGGCCGGTCCCAAGCGCTCGCCGGCCTCCTCTGCCCACACAACGCGACCCCCGCGTGGGACGAGACCACGCGAGTGCTGTAGAGCATCGATGGACAGGGGTGCGACGATGACGAGCTCAGGGCCTGGGCTGCGACCTACCTCGTGCAGAACCCACTCGGTCTCCTCCCGACCAAGAGCAGGTACGGCGAGGATCGCTACCTCCGACTCGGCCAGCGACTCGCGAAAGGCGCCCCGATCACGCGCAGCCCGGACCTGCACCGGGGCCACAGCGTCCCGGACGATCGCTTCGGGGGAACACCCCGCCAATTCCGAGTAGACGACGACCATCTCCCCGTCTGGCCCTCCTCAGCCAGAATCCAATAGCGCGACCACTACAGCCCGCTCCCACCGCACCGTCGGACATTCTGGCACGGTGCGCCCCACTCCACCAGAGGAGCGCTCAGGGTTGCAGCACTTGACACCAAGGCGCCTGCGAGCGCACATAGTGTCACTGTGGGGCTAGGATCCCACCCGGGTACTGAACCGGCGTGGGACCGGACGTCAGCTAGCCGTGCACAGAGGCACGCACCAGCAATCAATGGAGGAGGCTATGGGAGCCCAGTACACCAAGCAGAGTCGAAGAGGCGGGATCCGGCCGGTGACCGCTCTGGCAGTTGCATTCGGCCTTGTCACCCTGGGAGCGGCGTGCGCAAGCGGAGGCGGCGGGGAGCGGGGGCCGCGTCGCGACCCGAACCTCATCACCGCCGAGGAGCTGGCCGACTACCACAACCTCGACTGCTACGACGCGGTGCGGAGGCTCCGCCCCAGGTGGCTCCAGGGCAGGGCAGGCGACCCCACCGTCGTCCGCGACGGGAGCCGTCTCGGACCGGCGTCGGATTACCTGGCGCAGATTCGGGTCGGACAGGTCGCGTCGATCAGATACCTGAGCGCCACCGAGGCGACGATGCGCTTCGGCACCGGGGTGAACGGAGGTGCCATCGTGGTGACAACGGTCGGCAGCTAGCGGCCCGCGGGAGTCCCGCCTAGCGGTCGCTTTTTCGGGTGGGGGGCGAAATGTGGACACCTTCGCCTACGGGGGACAGGTGCCCGGAGCGCTGTCCGGGAGCACCTAACAGCCCATCGACAACCCTGGCACGGCATTTGCGGTCTCAATTCTGTTGATCCGCGGCGTCGAGTCGGCGCCGCAAGAGGCACTCACGGACGCAGGAGGTGAGCCATTCGCAAGTCAACCGTCAACCTGTTGGGAGCGGCGACGCTGGTCGCTGCCGGCCTGGCGCTGTTGCGGCAAGGCAACAATCGGCTTGAGCCCGTAGTCGAGGACAGGACCGAGAAGTTGACCCCGGACGAGAAAGTCCCTGCCGACATCAGGCTGGAGAGGCTCAGAGAGCTGGGCATCTAGCTGCTAGCTAGCAGCGGACCAGGGTGGACGGAGCGCAAGCTCGCTCCGCCCTGACCGACCCGAGAGAGGGGGTGGCCGAAGGTGGTCGCCCCCTCTCTTCAATTCCGGGATCACTCGAAGTGGGAGATGTTCTTCTCGATGTAGTCGCTCCATTCGGGCGGCACATCCGTGTCCGGGAAGATCGCCTGCACAGGACACTCGGGCTCGCACGCCCCGCAGTCGATACACTCGTCCGGGTGGATGAGGTACTGGTCGTCGGCCTCGTAGATGCAGTCCACGGGGCAGACCTCGACGCAGCTCGCGTCCTTTGTGCCGATGCACGGCTCCGTGATTATGTAGGTCACCGCTCCGCCCTTTCAGTAGCGCCCCTGCTGGCGGCCCTTGGCGGGTCTGTCCACGGGCTGCCAGACCCGAATGATCACCCAACGCAATCGCCTTCGCAACACTCCGTCGGCTTCCCGGGTGCCGGCTACCCGTCTGACTCCAGATTGACCCTAAAGTGTTCCCGTGTCGCGTCGACCGCGTTGTCGAGCCCCGGGGTGGAGGAGGAGAAGGGGTGGGTCGCCTCGAAGGTGTGGCCCGACCCGCCGATCACTCTCAGCCGGGCGGCCGGAGATGCCTCGGCCAGCCGCTCACCGTCTTTGACGGGGACTGTCAGGTCCTCCTCGCCGTGGACAACCAGCCAGGGGGAACGCACCCGGGCGGCAGCGGCCAGCACGTCGAGACGCCGCCAGTTCTCGCGCAGGTCGTCCCAGAGCGCTCTGTAGAGCGGCATCCGCTGTTTGGTGCGGGCATTCTCGATCCACGTCACCCCCTGGATCTCCCACTCCCGCACCTGGTGCTCGCTCCAGCGGTGGAAGCTGGAGACCGCCGACCAGGTTGCGAGCGCCGAGAGCTCCGGACGCTCGGCCGCCGCGACGATGGCCACCCCACCGCCTCGGCTGTGCCCCAGGAGACCCAGCGAATCCACTGGCCGACCGCTCCGCCACCGGCCAGCGAGGGTCCAGTCGATCATCCAGTGCAGATCCTCGAGCTCGCGGGAAAGGGTGTTGCGCCCGAAGGCATCCAGGTCGGTGAAGTGCATTAGCTCCGGGCCCGTCCCATTCAGCGAGAAGTTGAAGGAGACGACCGCGTGCCCGTCCCGGGCGAGACTATCCCCCAGATGCGGGAAGAACCCCCAGTCCTTGAAGCCCTTGAAGCCATGCGCGACCAGCACCGCAGTGCGCGGCTCGTCCCCCGCCCGCCAGCGAAGGTCGGCCCGGACCACGTCGCCGTGCGGAGGGGCGAGCTCGATGCGCTCGTGCTCCACGGTCACTGATGCCACTCCACGTCGCCGCGGCCAGCGAGGGCGTTCTCGGCCCGGGCTGCGGCGAAGAGGTAGTCCGAGAGCCGGTTGAGGTACCGGACGATCAGCGGGTCCACGGGCGAGGCGGCGGCCAGCGCCACAACCCTGCGCTCCGCCCTCCGGCAGACGGCCCTTGCCAGGTGCAGACTCGCCGCCGGGCCGCTCCCGCCCGGAAGTACGAAGTTCCGGAGAGGCCCGGCCTCGTCGAGCGCCTCGTCGATCCACTCCTCCATCTCGGCGATCCGGCCCGAGGGCAGGGAGGGCAGCCTGGGCGACGGCCGGTTCCCCTCTGGCGGGGGCGTGGCCAGGTGGGCGCCGATCGCGAAGAGATCCGACTGAAGGAGGGGAAGCGAGATTATCCACGGACTGCTAGTCTCCGCGTTGGCCGTCTGGGCCACCGCCGCCGCCGCGCCGATGGCGGCATTCAGCTCGTCCACCGTGCCATACGCCTCGACCCGCATGTCGTCCTTTGCCACCCGGGGACCCCCGAAGAGCGCCGTCCGGCCCGAGTCGCCACGTCGCGTGTATATCCTCATCGGCGTATATCTTACCAGCATGGCCACCACTCCACACGGGGCAGGCGGGACCGATGGGCAATCGACCGACGTTGCCGCCCGCACGAACGAGCTCTACTGGAGCTCCGACGCGGGCGTCAACCGGCTGGCCCGGGAGCTGGGCCTCTCGAAGGGGGCGCTCTACCAGCTCGTCGCGCCCCTCTCGGCTGGCCTTCCGTGCCCGCGCTGCGGGGCCGAGATGGGGTACTCGAACCGGACCACTCGCGACCGCGGGCTGGTTTCGTGCGCGGAGTGCGGGCTGGAGGACCAGGCCGAGCGGATCCGGGCGCATCGGCCCGCGAAGGGGGAGGGGGAGATCGAGGGAGGTGCCGACCTCTCGCTGGCGAAGCTGGTGGTGGTATCGGCCTTCGCCGGCGCAGCCGTCGCCTTCCTGCTGAGCGCTGCACTGAAGAGGAGGACAGGAGAACATGATCCAGATGGCATCTAGCCGTCCATCGCAGCTGTGGACGGCCCCTCTGCTGGTCGCTGCGCTCGGGTGTGGAGGGAGCGGGGCTGGCGAGAGCGCGGGCAGCGGCGACGCGCCCGCAGTCTCCGAGGGGCGGAGCGCTATCCCCGCCTCCGGCCTCACCCCGGAGCTCCTTGCCGACAGCGCCCTCTCGCGACGGCCCGGAGCCCACGAGATCCCGCTGCACGAGCTGGGCTTCCTGTACGGGTCGCCGGAAGCTCCGATCTCGGTCGTCGAGTTCAGCGACTACGGGTGCGGGTACTGTCGCCGCTTCCAGATCGAGACCTTCCCCACCCTGCTGAGCGACTTCATCGAACCGGGGCGGGTGAAGTGGAGGTATGTGACGTACCTCAGCGGGGCCTTCCCCAAGAGCCCCTCGGCCGCCATGGTGGCCGAGTGCGCCGGCGAGCAGGGGCTGTTCGCGCCCGTCAGCCGTCTGATCTACGAACATCAGAGGGTGTGGCGGCGCGGCGCGGATCCGGTCGCGGCGGTCACGGCGCTGGCGACCGAGGCTGGCGCCGACGAGGGCGAGATCGAGGCCTGCGTCTCCGAACGGCGACCGATGGCCCGCCTCCGGGCCGGCATCGCCGCCGGCAGGCGACTCGGAGTGCGCGGGACGCCCTACTTCCTCGTCGAGGGCGCCCCGGCACCGGGAGCCCAGCCGCTGGAGTGGTGGGTCAGGATCTTCACTGCCATCGAGGCCGAGATCGAGAGCGGGGCGGGCGACGCGTCGTGACGGGGGCCTCCCCTCCCAGCACGACCTCGAAGTCCTCCTCGTAGCCAACTCGGTCGGGCGACGGGAGGTAGCGGGAGAGCTTCACATCGGCGACCGCGAGCTCGCGGTCGAATGCCTTGCGGTCGCGCTCCGACGCCGCGGCGCTCTCGTCGGAGGTCGAATAGACGACGCTGCCGAGCTTCTGCCGGTCCAGACCCAGCTTCCGCATCAGCTCGGCCTCGACCATGCTCCCCCTCACCTCCGGGAAGCGGTAGCGCAGCCCAGCGTCGGCGGCCTCCACGTCGGCGTTGAACTCGGCCGCGAGGCGTTCGAGCTCCGCGGTCACCTCTTCGGGCGCCACTCTCCACCCCTCGAGCCGCCGGATCACACCTTCGACGGCCCCTGAGACCGGGAGCCAGCGCGCCTTGCGCACACTCCCGGCGTAGACGTGGCCGACGAGGAGGCGACGGACGTTGCGCCTCTTGCGGGCCTCATTCTCGGCCCGCAGACCAAACCACCGCACCAGGGGGATGCCGAAGAACATTGTGCTGAAGACGGCCGGCACGACGCCCACTCCGTAGAACCAGAGCGCATCGACCGGCGTGCTCGAGAGAGCGGGACCAAGCCCGAGGACGACCGAGGCGCCTAGGTTGAACCCGTTGAGCGACCCCACGAGCGCGTTCGCTCCCCCGGCGTTGCCGGTCAGCTTCTTCGGGTACTCCAGCCTGAGCCACGCCGGGCTGGGCTCGGCGGCCCGCACCCTTCCATGGGCGCTCTTCATGAGACCGGGGAAGGCGTAGACGAGCTCGCCGCCCTCGGAGACGCGCGGGTCGCCGCCGTAGGCCCCGGTGAGCCGTCCCATCTCCTCCTGCGCCTCGGCCAGGGGCAGGCCAGTGTGCGCGACCAGCTCGGTGGCCGTCAACACGCCCTTGCGGGCCCTGATCAGCTGGAGCACGCTGCGGTCCCTCTGCTGCTGGGTCGGCTTGGGCTCCTCGGGGCCGAAGATGAAGGCGAAGACCTTCTTGTAGAAGGGCGGCTGGGCCTCCTTCGGCAGCCTGCGGGCGTAGCTGTCGCCGTAGTAGAGGCTGCCACGGCGCCATCCCCGGCCACCGAAGATCCAGTGGAGTATCAGGAAGTCTCCGAACCCGAAGCCTCCCCGGCGTCCCCCGAAGCTGTCTCGATCCTTCGAGGCGGCGACCATCATCGCCACGATGAGCAGCACGAAGAGCACGAAGTAGGCTACGAGCATCACCGCTGTCCAGACCTTGAACCCGGTCCTGAAGGCAGACCAGGCCGCCCTCCGGAAGCGGACTCCCCACGGTTCGCGGTCACGCGCGACCAGCTTCGGATCGAATTGGTAGAGGAGCTCGCCGGAATCGGTGACCTCGAGGTGGCCGCGAAGCGTCTCCAGCAGGCCCCTCAGCGCCGTCTCCGCCCTGTCGTCGGGCATTCCAGTGGCCGATACGACATCGCCCAGGGTGGCGCGGCCGCCAAGGCGGAGAAGGGCTGCGCGGAGAGTCGTGTCCGGCTCGGTCGGCAGGGTCGCAGTCGTCAAGGAGGAGCTCCCAGGTTGCCTCGGCGCGCTCGGGGAGCCGTGGAGGCTTGTCCGCGGACTACCAGGTGCCGAGCAGGTGGCAGGGGTTTATGAAGATCATTTCGGGGGTGCCCGCGGCGCAACCGAGGACGTGGCCCGCGCACGCAAGGGTAAACGCTGACAGAACGATGATGGCCGGGGTGTAGCCTAGTCTCTCGACGGCGCGATTCGGGAGCAAGGAGGGCTATCGATGCCGGTCAGTCAGGAGGGGCGCGCTTCGCTAACTCTGCTGGGCCCGCCCTACACCCGATTCGAGGAAC
The DNA here is from genome assembly GCA_026706635.1 of Gemmatimonadota bacterium. Lineage (GTDB taxonomy): Bacteria > Gemmatimonadota > Gemmatimonadetes > Longimicrobiales > Gaopeijiaceae > Bin94. Next base: position 9,932 of record JAPOYJ010000021.1, read on the forward strand.
TCGACCCGGCGAGCCCCAGGCTGCCGCGCGAAGGCGGCTGGGCGATGACGTGGAATCTCGGAAGCGAGGAGTGGCGAGGCGGCGAGGAGCTGGCGAAGGGTCGGCTAGCGGGCATCGCGCTGGTCGTCATCCTCCCCGAGACCACGGCCCAGCTATCGGTTCTACGCGTGCTGCGCCTCATGGAGCGGACGCGCCCCCAGGCGGTCCTGCCCCATCACGAAGTCCCGAGTCCCCGCGAGGTGAAGAGCGTGCTCCGTCGCCCCCCGACCTCGCTCGCCGCCAGCGTGACCGACTACCTGGAGTGGCGGGGGGTGACGCTCAGTGGCGGCACTCGGAGGATACTGCGGCGCACCGTCGAGCTCAGTGACCGCGTGCAGACGATCGCGGCCCTCTCCAGCAACCTGTACATCTCGAGGCGCGCACTCGGGCGGCGTCTGCTCAACCAGCAGCTTCCGGTACCGTCCCACTGGCTGCAGATCGCGAGAATTCTCCGCGCGACGATCAAGCTCCAGAACTCCGACGCGAGCCTCTTCACCGTTGCCTCGTCTCTGGGGTACCCCGATGGCTTCTCGCTCAGCAACCAGATGAAGCGGCTGTGCGGTGTGCGTCCACTCGAGGCACGCCGACTCCTGGGCTGGGAGTGGCTCTTCGAGACGTGGCTGGGCGCGGAGGCGGCTCGCGGGACCCTCTCCCCGCGGCTCCTCGCGACGCGTCCCTCCATAGCTCCGACTGGTCCACTGGAAGCCGACCGGTCGTCGATCACGCCGTCCTCCGCCGCTGGCCTTCGATAGCGAAGCAGACCACCACCTTGTCGGCGAGGGCGGGAAGGGGAGACAGGCAGCGACGCCTGCGGCTCGAGTTCTTCGGTGGCCCGTCGCTCTGGCAAGGCCACCAGCGGATCGGACTCTCGCCGTCTCAGGCGGGCCTGCTCTCCGTCGTCTTTGGCACCGGCCGCCCCATCACGCCCCGGTCCCAGGTTCAGGTGCTACTCTGGGAGGAGGACGACGGCAAGGCCGTGCGGCACCGACTGAGCCAGCTGATCTACCAGACCAACACCCGCTGCCGCGCCCGGGTCGTCACCCTGGAGGGCGAGTACGCACGGGCCAACACCGATGTGGTTGCCACCGACCTCGAGGAGTTCGGCGAGCTGGTCGGCGCATCCGATCTGCTGATGGCCAGCGACCTCGTGGAGCGCGGATTTCTCTCGGCGTTTCCGAAGAGAAGAACCGACGCACTTTCCGACTGGATCCAGAAACAGGCTGTGGGCAGGCGCAAGCTGGTGTTCGACCGCGCCGCCGCCCGGTGGGCGGCCGCCGTGAAGTCGAACGACTGGTCTGGGGCGCGCGTTGCCGCGGAGGCTGTTGCGATGCTGGTTCCCCGCGACGAGGCGATCCTCGAGCGCGCACTGCACAGCCACGCCGGGGGCGGAGCGGTGCACGAGGCCGAGGCGGCGTACCGGCTTGCCCTGAAGGACGGGGGAAGCGGGGGATCTGGCGTGACCCACCTGGGCGCCACGCCGCCAACCGACCTCTCAGGTGCGAAGGCCCCGGCCAGCAGTCGGTGCCCCTTCCTGGGCCGGGCGAGCGAGCTGGCACAGTTGAAGAGCGCAATCCGCCGCAAGCTGCCGACGCACGGCCGCTGGCAGACGGTCGTCGTGAGCGGCGAGGCGGGGATCGGCAAGACGAGGCTCGTCGAGGAGGCCACGGTGGACGCACGCCGTCGAGGCTACCGGGTCCTGCGGGGCAGCTCGGGCGAACTGGAGCGCACGGTCCCCCTGAGCCCGCTCCTCGAGGGTCTGAACCAGCCCTGGGTTGCTCAAGTCGTCGAGTCCGCGGACGGTCGATGGAGGCAACGCCTGAGGTCGCTCCTCCCGCAGCTGACCAGCCGGACGCAGAGTGAACCAGATGCGCCCGCCCCTCCGAACGCGGATTGGCTAGTACACAGAAGGCACACATGCGACACCTTCCTGCACCTCTTTTCGACGATTGCGGCATCCAGCCCGATCGTCCTCGTGCTCGACAACCTCCATGCAATCGACGAGGCGTCGGCAACGGTGGTCGAGTTCATGCAGAGGCGCTGGCACCGGGGCGAGATCACCCTCATCCTCTGCCACCGACCCGAGGAGCTGCCGGGCAACGACGCTGCCGCACGGCTGTTGGCGACGACCGGTGCCATGCAGGGGGCGACGGCCATCCGGCTACGCGCCCTTCCCGAAGCTGCCGCCGCCGAGCTGGCCTCCCACTTCGGCGAGAGCGGGTTGGGGAGGCGGGGCAGGGCGCTGGCAGCGGAGCTTGCGGGCGGCAATCCGCTCCTTCTGATCGAGCTTGCCAGGGAGATTGCCGAGCGAGGTCACCAGAGAGCCGAAGAGGTGGAGCTCCCCGCCAGGGTGCGGTCGATGGTGTCCCGCCGCCTGTCAGCTCTTGGCCGGGGGAATAGACGGCTCCTCGATGCGGCCGCTGTGCTGCGGTGCCCAGCCGCAGCGGATGAGCTGGCCGACATCGCTTTGAAGAGCCGCCGCGAGTGCCTCGAAGCGCTGGCACGGCTCCAAGAGATGGGTCTGGTGACGATGGCCGAAGACGGGGCGACCATTCGCCACGGAGCGGTGCGCCTCGCGGTGTACCGGGAGCTGGAGACCAACCTGCGATCGGAGCTCCATGGCCTGGCGGCCGACTTGCTTCGCGCGAGCAACAGGCGGCATCCCCCGGAGGCCGTGGCCCGCCACTACCAACTTGCAGGCCAGCGCGACCGCGCGTGCCGCTTTGCCGTGGAGGCCGCTCGTCCCGGGTTGCGCCACAAACCCGGCGTGCGGTGCACACTACTGGAGGTTGCCTACGGGGTCTGCGAGGAGGCCGAGCGAAACCGCGTGGCCCTGCCGCTGGCGAGGGAGCAGCTGCTGGCCCGGAGGTTGGCCTCCGCTCTGCGCTACGGGGAAGTGGCGCTCCGCGCCGGAAACACGCTCTCCGGGCTGGAGCGCCTCGAGGCCCGCCTGGTGGCGGTCGCGGCAGGGGAGCACCTTGGCCAGGGCACGTTGGACGACACAACCCGCCAACTGTCGAGGATACGCAAAGAGTTGGACCGAGAGTGCCCCGACGCCCGGGGCGACTCCTTGCGGGCAGCCGTGCTCGACATCACTGCCGAGGCCTTCCTGCGCGCGAATAGGCGCGAGGAGGCCACCGAGCTCGCGCGCCAGGCGGCCATCCTCCAGAACTCCCCGGTGCCCCGGGCCAGGTGCCTGAGCCTTGCCACCCAGGCACTGCTGGGCACGAGCGCCGAGTCGGCGGGGAGCCTGCAACTTGCCGAGAAGGCCGTCTCCGCCGCGCGCGAGCACGACCTCGGCGTCGAGCTCGCGCTGGCTCTCCGGAGGTGTGTCGAGGCGCTGGCCGAACACGGCCTCCTAGCCGACGACAAGGGTCGCGGGATCGTCGCGCTCTCCGAGTTGGAGGGTGCCTCGGATGCCGACCTCGGGGCGCATGTCTTCACCCTGCTAACGCTCGCGGATTGGCACGTTGCGACCGGCAGCCACGCGCTCGCCCAGGCGGCGATGAAGACGGCGATCCCCCTCACAGAGGGGATGGACTGCCCCGAGATCCGAGCTCGCACCCAGCTCGCGCACGCCAGGCGGGCGCTTTCCGCGCACAACGCCGATGCGGCTCTCAGATCGCTCGGGGCCATCTCTGGCCCACCATCGGACAGCCCGTCCGGCGTGCGAACAAAGGACAGGGCAGTGGAGGGCATCGCGGCCCCCAGTCGGGCGGTCGGACCTCGCCTCCGAGGATCGATCGTGGGCGTCTGGGGACATGCGTGCCTCGAATCGGGCTCGGTCGCGCAGGCGATGGAGGCGGCCAGCCAGCACCCGCTGGCCGACAGGCTCGGGGGCGAACCAGTGGAGCTGGTGCTCTTCCACGCATCTCTCCTGGCCCGTCGCGCCAAGGTACCCGAGGCTCTTGAGCTGCTGAATCGGGCCGCCAGCGGCTACGCGCGGGGCAGAAGGCTCTCGTGGCTGCGGGTGGCGCTGGCAATCTCGCGCCTGGGCCGCCGAGGTGGGGCACCCGATCCCGGTCTCGCCGCCGAGGCCCGAGGTGTCGCCGAGGAGATCGGCCTTCCCGCCTTCGCGCTCCGCTTCGCCCCCTTCATCGATGAGGACGCACCGCGCTGAGGTCCCTGCCCCAGCCGGTAGCGCTGCACCACCGCTGGATCGCTTCGCTCGCCTCTCCATACTGTAATGTATGATTTACATTGTGTAATCCATACTTTACAAAGTCCAGTTCCGCGGCTTGCCGCAGTGTATTCTGCGCTTTACAATATGTAATCCACGATTTACAATGCTCGTGCCCCTGGCATCGCTCTGCGTTCCCTGGAGGACCGCTTCGTCGCGCCTTGCCAGCGGGCGGCTAGCGCGAGGCTACCCACGGCGAGTCTGCCCATGGATCGCTAGCCCTCGCGCCGGGAACCGGATAGCTTCCGGTTCCCGGCGGGCGACCAGTACCGCGGGCTGCAGCCGTCCCCAACACCCCAAGGGCTTCAGAGTGGCTTCCAGAGGCGCCGATAGCAGGGCCGCGCCCAAGCGTGCGGATGGTGTCACCGTAATGGTGGTTCCAGGCGGGGGCGCGGGGACGCGCACCATTGAGCTGTCGCGGCGGCGCCTGTGGGTATCCGGCGTGATGGCTGCGATCCTCCTCGCTCTGATGGCGACGGTCACGGCCACCTGGGTGCCGCTCGCCCGCAAGGCGGCCACCACCGACGAGCTGGCCCGCCGAGTCGACTCTCTCCTCTTCGAGCAATCCCGCGTGGTCGAGGTGGTCCGGCGGATGGAGCTATTGGAAGACAAGCAGGGCCAGTTGGAACTCCGACTGCGGACCGGCGGCCCGATCGACTCGGCACTCTGGGTGCCACTGCCGACCGACGCGGCCGGGGGCGCGACGATGGCGGCGGCCAGCGGCACGAGCGAGCCGACCGCGTGGCCGCTGGCAGTCGCCGGGGCCCTTACCCGGACGCACCTGGGCGGAGCGGCCGGAGACCACCGGGGCATCGACATAGCGGTGCCGAGCGGATCGTACGTGCGCGCGGCGGGCGACGGGGTGGTCATCGAGGCGGCCGAGGACCCCGACTACGGACTCTTCATCCTGATCGACCACGGCAACGGTCTCCGCACGCGCTACGGGCACGCCTCCTACCTGGTCCCCGACCGGGGGTGGGAGGTGCGCCAGGGCGAAGTCATCGCCCTCTCGGGATCGAGCGGCAGGTCTACCGCCCCGCACCTCCATTTCGAGATATTGAGGAACGGGCGGCCTATCGACCCCTTCACCATGGTCACACGTCCGTGAGCGCGCGCTAGCGGGCGCGGCCACCTTCCACAGCGAGTAGCGGGGCGGGCAACATGTCTAGAGGCCGATCGGCGACGGCGACTTCCTCCGACAAGATCATCTCCATCATCGGACCTGGGATGCACGTCGTCGGAGACTGCCATTCCACCGACACCGTGCGCATCGAGGGCCGCCTGGAGGGTTCCGTGCGGGCGGACAAGGCCGTCGTGGTCGGTGAGGGCGGAGAGGTAACCGGCGACATTCGGACCCAGGACGCCGTAATCGCCGGCCAGGTGAAGGGTGCCCTCGATGTGGACTCCCGCCTCGAGCTGCACGCGACGTGCGTAGTCGACGGCGAGGTGCGTGCCAAGCGCATCAGGCTGGACGAGGGAGGGATCGTGCATGGCAACATCAGCATCGGTCCCAAGGACGCGCCCCAGCATCCGCCCGCCCAGCCACAACTGACCGATAGGCAGGGAGGCGGCGGGTCGCGAGGAGTCGCCAAGGGGAAGTTTGGCCACGGCAAGTAGCTCGGGCCGAGCGTCGGCGACCCACACCGCAGCACTGGACGAGATTGCGCGGTTCCTGGACGGCTACCTGGAGGTGGAGGGCGCCCGGGACTACCCCCATGCCCTGAACGGCCTCCAGGTCGAGGGACCGAGGACGGTCGAGCGAGTCGCCGTCGCCGTGGACGCGAGCGAGGCCGTCATCGCCAAGGCGGGCCCTTGGGCCGATCTCCTCTTCGTGCACCACGGCCTCTTCTGGGGCGGCCTGCAGCCGCTCACCGGGCCGCTGTACCGGCGAGTCAGGGGTCTGATCGGGAGCCGCACAGCGCTCTACAGCTGCCACCTCCCCCTCGACCGACACCCTGAGGTCGGCAACGCCGCGCTCGTGGCGCGTGGGTGCGGCGTGCGCGACATCGAGCCCTTCGGCGACTACCGGGGCTCCCCGGTCGGGTGGATGGGCGAGGTCGCTACGGTCTCCCTCGCTGGTCTTCGCGAATCCCTCGCGAACCACCTGGGCGGACCGGTGCGTGTGGTTCCCGGCGGCCCCGGGCAGGTTAGGAAGGTGGGGATCGTGACGGGTGCCGGAGGATCGGCCTTGCCGGAGGCCCGGGCCGCGGGGCTGGATGCGCTGATCACCGGCGAGGTGGGCCACCACAGCGCCGTCGACGCTCGCGAGGCCGGGGTTTCGCTCCTCCTGGGCGGACACTACGCCACCGAGGTAGGGGGCGTCAGGGCGGTTGCAGGCCTCCTGGAGGACCACTTTGGCGTGCAGTGTCGGTTCGTCGACTCGCCCACCGGGTTCTGACAGCCGCATGAGGAACGGGTCCACGGTCACCTGCCCGGCGTGCCGCTACCCCGAGAACGCCGTCGCCGCCAACTACTGCGCCCGCTGCGGCGCGGCGCTCCGGGGCCCGCCATGCCCCGCCTGCGAGTCGCCGTCGGAGGTGGGGGACCGCTTCTGCACCGCCTGCGGAAGCGCCCTGCGGAGCCCGGGAGGCCGCCGTGCGGTCGCTCAGCCGAGGGTGGTCTGGGCGGCGGGCGGCATAGCCGCGGCGACGATCCTGGTCGCAGTCGCGCTGCTCCTCCTCCGCCAGGGTGGATCGGCGCCCGCGGTGCCCCCGCCGGCCGTCCAGCCGGAGGCGATGGGTGCGCCCGGGGCACTCGGACCGACCAGCGCTGTGGATCTGGGCTCGATGACTCCCCGGCAGGCCGCGGACCGCCTATTCGCGCGGGTGATGACCTCGCTCGAGAGCGGCGACACGGCCCAGGCGACGCTCTTCCTCCCGATGGCCATCGCCTCGTACGACCGGATCGTCGCCCTTTCCCTCGACGACCGCTTCCACCTCTCGCTCCTGCACGCCGCGGCCGCCGACGGGGCTTCGGCGCTGGCCGTAGCGGAGGCCGGGCTGGCGGTCAGACCCACCCACCTCCTCTGCCTCGCCGCTGCGGCGCGGGCGGCGCTGATGGTCGGCGACGAGGCCAGGGCCCGGGGGCACTATCGCACCCTCGTTGACGCCTACGCGGAGGAAGTGGCCTCCGGGTTGCCGGAGTACAGCGCCGAGACGGGGCACGCCGACCTCCTGCCCGTGCTCCTCGAGGAGGCGCGCGAGCACCTCGGTTCCTAGCCGAGTGGCTGGATAGCCGAGTAGCTCGTGGACCGACTCTCCACGCCTAGGGACGGCCACTCGCGCACTACTGGGCGGGGGACGGCCCGCTCCTTGCTGCTGATCTCTGCGCTCGCGGGTGCGGCGGGGGGTGCGGTGGCGACGGCACAGGAGGTGGGGAGGACGGCGAGTACGATCTTCGGAGTGGTCTACGACAGCACCGCCCAGGCTCCGCTGGCGGGCGCGAGGGTCGCCGTGGTCGGGACGTCGGCCGTCTCGGACACCGACGAGCTGGGACGCTACCGGATCGAGGGCGTCCCGACGGGCCCGCAGCGCCTGACCTTCTTCCACCCCCGACTGGGCGTGCTCGGTGTAGGGGCCGGGGAGACCGGCGTTCTGGTGGCGGCCGAAGAGGAGACCGAGGCGAATCTCGCGGTGCCGTCGCACGAGACGATGCTGAACATCAGGTGCTCGGTCGCCGGACGCGACGGGGACGTATCGGTAGGAGGCACCGTGACCGACGAGATCACGGGCGTGCCGCTGCCAAGGGCGCGCGTCGCAGCTGCCCACCGCCGCAGGGCGGGAGCACCGCCCCGGGTGGTCGAGACCCGCACCGACCGAACCGGAAGGTACCTCCTTTGCAACTTGGTGAGCGTCCTCGAGCCGTCGTTGACCGCCCACTTAGGCACGAGCAAGTCCAGGCCGCATCTGGTCGGGCGTCCCGGCCCCCAGATCGTCGACCTGAGCATCCGGATCGCCGACCCGGTTGAGATCTCGGGAACGGTCCTCGACCACGCCACCCGGGCACCGCTCCCCGGCGCACGGGTACGTCTGCTCGGCGCCGACCGAGACCTCCTGGCCGACAGCGCGGGGCGCTTCGCGCTCTCGGGGGTCGCTCCAGGCGTGCACGCAATCAGGACCGACCACCTCGGCTACGCGCCGCGCATTGACTCGCTGACCGTCTTTAGCCGCGAGGCGCTGGGCCTCGAGATCCACCTGGCACCCCAGGCGGTGGAGCTGGCGCCGCTCGTCGTCACCGGGCGCAGAGGTGCGCCGGAGGTCTACACGACCCCGGGAACGCGCTTCTCCGGGCTGACCGAGGCGCAGGTCGACTCGGTGCTGCCGCGCGTGGCGGATGTGGCGTCGCTGCTTAGGGCCTCCTCCACTCCCGGCCTCTCGGTGCGGACCGTCTGGGTGCCCGACGCCCACGGGCTGGTGAGGGAGGGGCTCTGCGTGGAGGTGCAGCGGCGGCGCAGGGGCGGCGCGGCGAACGCCTGCAACATGGTCCACGTGCGCCTGAACGACGGCCCGGTCCCGGAGGCGATCTTCTTCCTGAAGGAGCTGAACCCGCAGGATGTGCGCTGGCTCCAGGTGATCAACCCGATCGAGGCCGGGTTCCTCTACGGCGGGCGCGGCACCAACGGTGTGCTACTCATCTACACCAGATCCGGCGGCCCCGGATGATGCTAGGCGGATACCGGCCCATCCTGCTGCGCCCTCTCCGACTCCGACGCACCCACATCGGTCGGTGCCATTGCCTCCGCACGGGTCGCCCACGAACTTACACCGTGGCGGCGAGGCGCCAATTTCCTCAGCGAGGGCAATGACAAGACACTCCGCAGGACGCCTGACGGCCGCTACTGGCGCAATCGCCGTGCTCCTATCGGCGTGCGGGGGCTCCGAGCCGGGGTTGGCCCGGGGGAAGCTCATCTACGACGCCTGCGCTCCCTGCCACGGGGAGGACGGCGCCGGGAGGGAGGAGCTGGCGGCGCCGGCGATCGCGGGTGCCTTCGACTGGTACCTGAAGGCGCAGCTACTCAAGTTCCAGGATGGTGCCCGGGGCTACCACCACACGGATCTCGAAGGGCTTCGGATGCGGCCGATGTCGCGTGCGCTCTTCGCCGACCGGGGCGACATCGAGTCGGTGGTCGAGTACGTCGTCAGTCTGCCGATCCCCGATCCGCCGCCCACCATCGAGGGGGGCGACCTGGAGGCGGGCGAGGCGGAGTACCTGGCTCTCTGCGCGAACTGCCACGGCCGCGACGGCCGCGGGGTCGAGACCGGTGTGCGCGAGCTGGACGCCCCTTCGCTCCTGCACCTGAACGACTGGTACCTGGAGTCCTCGATCGCCAAGTACCGCGACGGCGCCAGGGGAGTGGGGGACGCGGCCGGCGCCACCATGCGCGCACCAGTGGTCGACTTCACGGACGAACGCATTCGCAACGTCACCACCTACGTCATGTCGCTTCAGCGCCTGCCGAGGAAGGTCGCCGCTCCGCCTCCGCCTCCACTCGACCCTGTAGATGTCGATCCGGCGATCCTGCCCGAGGGAGTGACGCTGGCGATGGCGCAGGAGGGCCAGGAGATCTTCAACGGCGCCAAGGGAATCTGCTTCACCTGCCATCTGCGCGAGGGAACCGGAGGTCCGCTGGCGCCCAGTCTTACCGACGCCGTGTGGCTCAACATCGACGGGGAGTACGAGTCGATCGTGGAGATCGTCGTCGCTGGGGTTCCCCAGCCCACGCAGTATCCCGGCGTGATGCAGCCCCGTGCCGGCCGGCCGCTCACCGACGAACAGGTGCGCGCCGTCGCCGCCTACGTCTACACGCTCGGCCGCTGACCCGAAATGGCTACAGGAAACCCCACCCCAGGTCGGAAGCACATGGAGCTCGCCGCGGCAATTCCTCCGCCTCCTCCCGACGAGTCCAACGAGGCGATAATCTTCGCCCGCAAGACGCTCGTCTGGACCTTCCGCCTGGCGGTGGGGTTCATCGGGGTGGCGGTGGTCTACACCTTCATACTGCAGTGAGAAAAGGGAGCTGACTGGTGGGTCTAGTGGAGCGCGTCGGGCACTTCTTCGACGACATCGGGCTGATCAGGATCGGGTCGTCGTACGCGGCGGACATCGACTTTCTGATCCTTCTCGTGCTCGTGGCGGTGGGGGTTTGGTTCCTCGCCGCCGAATCTGTCTTCATGTACTTCATCGTGAAGTTCCGGGAGAGGCCTGGGCACAAGGCCGACTACATCGACGGCACCAACAAGCGGCACAAGCGGTGGATCACCTATCCCCACCTCGCGGTGCTGGCCTTCGATGTTCTCATCGTCGTGGTCTCCTTCAAGGTCTGGCATAAGATCAAGATGGACCTTCCGGAGAACCCGGACGCTGTCATCCGCGTGATCGGCCAGCAGTGGGCGTGGACCTTCCAGCACCCGGGCGCGGACGCCGAGCTTGACACGCCCGACGACATCTTCACCGTCGACGAGCTGCACGTCGAGAACGGTAAGCTATACCACTTCAAGCTCGAGGCGCTCGACGTCCTGCACAGCTTTTCCGTGCCGGTATGGCGCATCAAGCAGGACGCGGTCCCGGGACGCAGTATCACCGGGTGGTTTCAGCCGACCGTAATTGGGGAGTTTGACGTCCAGTGCGCCGAGATCTGCGGCTTTGGGCACGGGGTGATGGCGGGCAGGGTCATGGTCGAGGATCCCGCGACTCACTCCGCGTGGATCGAGGCCAACACGCCCGACGCCTACGCCGCGGTGCCGGCAGAGTAGCGAGAACGGAGAGAGCGAAGTGGCCGAACCCGCAGTCGCCGTGATGGCCCACCACGAAGAGGAGGACCACGCGCACCACGGCCCCGAGGGATGGCTGAAGTACCTCTGGTCCACGGACCACAAGGTCATCGCCATGCAGTACATGTTCACCGGCATGTTCATGGCGCTGATCGGCGGTTTCATGGCCTACGTCTTTCGCATGCAGCTCGCCTTCCCCGGCATCAACGTGCCTGGCTTCGGGATGGTCTCGCCGGGCGAGTACAACGCCTTGGTGACCAACCACGGCACACTGATGATCTTCTGGGTCGCAATGCCGGTGCTCCTTGCGGCCTTCGGAAACTACCTGATTCCGCTGATGGTCGGGGCGGACGACATGGTCTTCCCCAAGATCAACCGACTTTCGTTCCAGATCTTCTTCCTGAGCACGATCGTCATCCTGGCGTCGCTCGTCGTGGAGGGAGGCGGCTTTGCCGGAGCATGGACCGCGTATCCGCCGCTATCGGCCAACGAGACCTACAACCTGACGCCGCTCGGAAGCACGCTCTGGGTCGTCGGAGTCGGCCTCGAGTTCGTGGCCTTCCTCCTGGGTGGGATCAACTTCATCACCACCCTCATGAACTCGCGGGCGCCCGGCATGCGCGCCTTCGACGTGCCGATCGTGGTGTGGATGATCGTGGTGGCGAGCATTCTCTTCATGCTCTCGGTGGGTCCGCTGCTGGCCGGTGCGATCATGCTGATCTTCGACCAGACGCTCGGCACAGGGTTCTTCGACCCGGCGACCGGGGGCGATCCGATCCTCTGGCAGCACCTCTTCTGGTTCTTCGGCCACCCCGAGGTCTACGTCGTGCTCCTACCGGCGATCGGGGTCGTGGCGGAGATCATCACGACCTTTGCGCGCAAGAAGCTCTTCGGCTACCGGATCGTCATCTTCACGATCGTGGCGACGGGGGTGCTCAGCTTCTTCGTCTGGGCCCATCACCAGTTCATTGCGGGGATCGATCCGCGCATGGCCAACATCTTCACGGTCACGACGTTGCTGATCTCGGTCCCAATTGCCGAGATGTGCTTCGTCTACATCGCAACGCTCTACGGCGGCTCGATAAGGCTCACCACGCCGATGCTCTGGGCGCTGGCATTCATCGCCGAGTTCCTGATAGGGGGCGTCACTGGTATCTTCCTGGGCGCCGCGGGCGCCGACATCTACTTCCACGACACCTACTTCGTGCTGGCGCACTTCCACTACACCTTCTTCCCGATTGCCATCATAGGGACCTTTGCGGCCTTCAGCTACTGGTTCCCCAAGATGTTCGGGAAGATGATGGACGAGCGCCTCGGCAAGTGGCACTTCTGGCTCACGATCATCCCCTTCAACTTCATCTTCATCCCCCTCTTCGTGCTGGGGATGGGAGGACAGCACCGGCGCATCTACAACTACGCGCACTTCCCGGAGCTGGCCATCCCCTGGTTCCAGAACATGAGGATCGTGGCAACGGTGTCGCTGCTCGTCATGCTCGCCGCGCAGCTCATCTTCTTCTACAACTGCTACAAGAGCTGGCGACGCGGCCAGAAGGCGCCGAGGAACCCCTGGAGGGCCAACTCCCTCGAGTGGACGACCGAGTCGCCGCCTCCGCACGGCAACTGGCGTCCCGACGAGCTGCCGGTCGTCTATCGGGGCCCCTACGAGTACAGCGTGCCGGATCGGGACGACGACTACTGGCCGCAGAGCGAACCCGATGGCCGGGGTGCCCGATGAGACCTATCGCGACCACGCGGGCCGCGACGGGAATCGCCACCGGTAAGCTCGCCGTCTGGTGGGTCCTCGCCTCCGAGGTCGTCATCTTCGGCGGGCTCCTCGCCTCGTACGTGATGTTCCGCCTCGGCCACCCAGAGTGGGCGGACGCGGCCGCCCTCACCAACACCAAGATTGGCGCCTTCAACACCCTCGTGCTCCTCACCTCGAGCCTCACCGCCGTCCTTGCACACCAGGCGGCGGAGCGTGGCAACGGTCGTCTGGCGGCGCGCTACCTGTACATGACGATCGGCGGAGCCGCGACCTTCATCGGGGTCAAGACGTACGAGTGGTGGTACGAGATCAGCCACGGGTACACGATCACCTCGAACGGCTTCTGGGCCTTCTACTATTCGGCAGCCGGGCTTCACGCATTCCACGTGATCGCCGGGGCGGTGATCATGGCGGTCGTGGCGCGCGACGCGGCACGCAACCTCGAGCTGCACCGCGTCGAGCTGATCGGAATATACTGGCACTTCGTCGACATCGTCTGGATCTTCCTGTTCCCGCTGCTCTACATAGCGAAGTAGAGGACGAGATGGCCGGCCACTCGAAAGACTCCGGGTTCCTCGGCAACCACTACTTCAGGATCTACCTGCTTCTCCTCGCGCTGCTCGCCGTCAGCATAGCCGGGCCCGAGGTGGGCGAGAGACTCGACCGGGAGGTCTCGCTCTTCGGCCTTCGCCTGGGCCTCGGGGTGACGCTGACACTGATCACTGCCTTTGGGATCGCGGTCTGGAAGGCGTGGCTGGTGATCAAGCACTTCATGCACCTCTCGATCGAACGGCCGATCGCCAAGATATTCCTGGCAGCGTCCGTCCTCCTTCTGGCTCTCTTCTGGGGGGGCGTCGCACCCGATGTCCAGCTGCACGAGGGGCGCGGATGGGAGAACCTGGCTGCGAAGGAGGCGATCGACCGCGGGATAGCGAAGGCGGAGGACCACTACGACGACCATGCGGAGCACGTCGCCGAGGCGGTTCCGGTCAGCCTGGTGCCCACGACCAAGTCAACCGAGAACCTCCTCCCCGGTGGGTACAATCTGGCGCACGCCGCCTTCTGGACCGTCCTGGTGCTGGTGGCGATCGGGACGAACGCGGTTGCGATCATCCTGTCGATCGGGGTGTTGATCCTCATCTTCGAGACGCTCAGCCACAGCCCCCTGGTACGCCTGATGATGGGCCCGCTCGTCGGTCTCCTCCGACGACTCCCGGGCGCCGGCAGGGTGCACGCCCGCCTTGCCAAGGCGCTGGACCGCTAGCGGCAGCAACCTGGCATGACGGCCAACACGACCGTGCTGCCCTTCCGGCCCAGGCCGAGGCGGAGCGAGAAGGTCATCTCGAATGGCGTGCTCGGGATGATCCTTTTCGTCTTCGTCGAGATCATGCTCTTCGCCGGCTTCATCTCGGCCTTCGTGATCATCAGGGCGCGGGCCGTCGGCTCCGTCTGGCCCCCCCCTCACCAGCCGCGGCTGCCCTTCGAGCAGACGGCGGTGAACACGAGCGCCCTCCTGGCGAGCGGCATCCTCCTTCTGGCGGCGCACCGGATGCACCTGAAGGAGAGGTCGTCGCGCGCCGTGGGTGCGCTCCTGGCGCTGGCGACGCTTCTCGGCAGCGCCTTCGTCTTCCTGCAGGGGGTCGAGTGGGTGGCGCTGATCGGGGAGGGGCTCACGATGACATCATCGACGTACGGGTCCCTCTTCTATACGATCATCGGCGCGCACGCCGCCCATGCCGTCGTCGCCATCGGGGTGCTCGCCTGGGCCTGGTTGCGGGTCGCCAGGTCGAGTCTCTCGCGCGAGGCGATCTCCTCGGTCGCCATCTTCTGGTACTTCGTGGTCCTGGTGTGGCCCTTCCTCTACTTTCAGGTGTACCTATGAGGGCTCCGAACTACCAATGAAGACCACACTCGCACTCGCGCTTCTTGGTCTGGCGGCTCTTCCCGAGGCCACCCTCGCCTGTCCTGTCTGCTTCGACCGGGACGACGAGGCGAGGATCGCCTTCCTGGCCACGACCGGACTCCTCACCCTCCTGCCGCTCGGACTGGTGGCGGGGTTTGGGGTGTGGCTGCGGCGGCGTACGCGGGAGGAGGACGAGGACGGGGGAGAGGGGTAGTAGGGGCCGCGTTGGCGGTCCGGCGCCGTTGACCGGCGCTCCGGGGTGCGATTATGGGCCGCTGGATTTCCGGCAGGGTCCCCGACGCCGTCGCTAACGCCTCTCCCCCACCTCGACACCGACTCGGAAGCGGCGCTCGACCAGCGACTGCCACCCCTCGGGACGAGCGTCCAGCAGGTTGTCCCCGCCCAGGGAGAGCGCGAGTCCCGCCCAGAGCTCCACGGCCAGCTGGACATCCACGCTCGCTAAGCGCTCCTGCACCTCCGTCGAAGTTCCGCCAATGCCCACGATCGGCGCCTCGCCGACAATGCGCACTCCAGCGTCCAACCGTGCGCCGACCGGCGAGTCCACCATCCACATCCCCCGCAGCTGCCCGCTGTGCCTGGAGCGCCGACTCAGCTGCGTACCCGAATCGCGGGAGTGCGCATCCAGGTAGGCGTAGCCAGCCGAGAAGGTACCAGCGCCCGTGATGGTCCGAAGCGCCACCTCGAAGCCCTGCACCGCCACTGAGCTCAGGTTGCGCGGCGAGTAGATGGAGAATCCCGCCGGAGTGTGCCCCGCGAGGGCTAGCTCGATCAGGTCGTTGATCTCGTTCGAGTAGAGCTCGGCAGATGCCACGACCGCGCTGGCAGGCGTCCACTCCACCCCGCCCGACGCGCTCCACGAGCTCTCGGGGAGGAGATCGGCCGACCCCTGGATTACGTAGCCAGCACCGAGATTCGCGAAGCTCCACGCCAGCTCCTTGAAGGACGGAGCTCGAAACCCCCTGGCGATGTTCGCCCGCAGGCGTAGCCGTCGGCCCACGGGGCGCGTCACCCCCACAGAGGGCGAAAGGTGCGTCCCCCACCGCGAGTTCCACCCCAGGCGGGCGCCTGCGGTCACGACCGCGCCGCCCATTTCGAGCTGGTCGCGCACAAAGAAAGCGGCCTGGCGATCCGCAACCTGTTCCTCGGTCAGCTTGTCGGGCGACCGAACCGAGCGCCGAGTCCCCTCGGCACCGACCACCAGGGTGTGTTTCCCAAGGCCGACGCTGTAGCTGCTGGTCACCCTGGCCTCGCGCTCCCGCTGCGGGTCTTCGTCAGGGTTCATCCACGGACTCGTAGCCACGGGGTTGGCGCCGCGCGCGCTCCGGTAGAGGTGCTCGTAGTCCTGCAGGAAGAGTGTGCTCGTCCAGCTACCCGCCATGTCGCCCCCGTCGGCCGCTCGCCCAGTCAACCGCGCGTCGAACCAGCCGGAGAGCCCGCGGTTGTCGTTGAATCCGTTGAACCCACCTCCTACCGGCCAGCGCTGCCGCTCGCGCAGGAACGTCACCCCCGCGCCAAGTCGCCACCTCTCCGTCGCCTCGTAGTCGGCCCGAGTCCTCAGGTCCCATACACGCGCCAGCGGCCCCGGAGACTCCACTCCGGCACCCGCGCCGAAGGGGCCCGGCACTCGGTCCTCCTGGCGCCATCCCGCAGTGGCCACTCCCCGAAGCCGGCCGCCGCCCCCCGCCGACAGCTCCGCGTCGCGTCTGCCGAGCCCACCCCACCTCGCCCGCCCGAAGATCCGAAAGCCCGGCTCCGGGGCCCGAGTCACTACGTTGACAACGCCAGCCAGGGCGTCGGAGCCGTACGAGGACGAGAGGGGGCCCTTCACGACCTCGACCCGCTGAACGGCCGTGGTCGATACCCGGCTCAGGTCGCGGTTCTCGATCAGCGCTCCGGGTGCGGGGTGCCCATCGACCAGGACCAGGACCCTGGCACCGCCAATCCCCCGAATGCGCACCTCCGAACCGGTAGGGGCGCCCACGCCGGTCTCGAGCCCCGGAACCCAGGCGAGCGCGCGGTCCACCGACGCGGCGCCGAGGGCCGCGATCCGCTCGGCCCCGAGCGTCGCCGTCGGCACGGCCAGCGACGATCGCCGGTCGCTCTGGCCATGCGCCCCAGCCACCACCTCGTCCAGCAGGAGCGGGTCCGGTAACAGTGCGATCCGCCACCCGACCCGCACCCCATCGTCCCACGCGACCACGCGCTCCCGATACCCGGGCGCGCGGACGAGCGCGCACGCACTCGGCCCCCACTCGGGCGAGACCGAAAAGCGGCCGTCGCGCACAACCGCGATCACCCGCTCAACCGTACCGCGCGAATCGCTCCCACACCCGTGCGCGGAAGCCTCGCCGCCGGAAGACCAGATCAGCGTCGCCCCCGCCACGGCCGCGCCGGTTTCCCGATCGAGCACCTGCCCGTCTCCCTGCCCGGCCACCGGGCGGGCGAGGGCGGCCTGGACCGCGAGCACCGCGCCCGCGCCGAACCGAAGTAGCCGCGCTGTCCCCTGCATCATGGCGCTACCGAAGTCGCCTGAACTTTACCGTGGGGTGCCCCGACTCGCCGCTCACGTTGTAGTAGCCGGTGACCTGCACCTTGTACACCTCGCCCTCGCCGGTTCTGACGAGAAAGACGTTGTAGGTGGGCCACATGCGGCTGTTCTCCTGCAGGTTGTACCAGTAGATCCCCGATGCGTCCTCGACGCTGACCGGAAAGGCCCCGCCGATCGTCGACAGGTAGCCCGCGTACTCCGGCGCGTCGTCGGCCTTCGACACCCGGCTGAAGTTTTCGGCCGCGTCGAGCGGGAAGGTGCCGGCGTCGCAATCGGCGTTGACCTGGATCGAGAGCTCGGGTGTGACCGAGATCTCCCATCCGCAACCCGCCGGGCTGCCGGGCGCACCCTCGGAGAAGTTCAGGAATGCGGGCCCCCTCGAGATATCCGCCGCGATCGTCGCCGAGCTGCCTAGGGTGCCGCCCGCACCGTGCCGACGATACTCGACGGTGGCGCCGAGCGGCCTCTGGCCGTCCATCGTGAGCTCCACCACCCTAAAGACCGCGAATCCGCGGTCGGACGACTCGCGCAGCTTCCACGCCGCTCCGGGATCGGCAACGAGAGTCTGCCGGGCGGGGTCGAAGCGAAACCACGACGCACCCGGATCGGGCACCACGGCATCGACCGAGAAGGACGCGCCGGAGATGTCGGCATCGGTGACGGCCTCGAAGTCGGCGACTCCGTCCTCCGCGGTGAAGGCCAAGACCATCTCGGCGGTCGCGTTCGCGTTGTTTTCGAGATTGTCCCCCTCCACCGAACCCGGACCCGAGACGCCCCCGTTCAGGCGAATCTGAAAGCGCCGAAACGCCATCTGCCAGTCGGTCGAGGAGGAGGGGTCGGCGGGCGTCACGATCGCACCCTCGCCCTCCAGGCTCAGGTATGCGAAGTCCGTGGCCGAGGTTGCGTCGACCACGATCACCCCTTCCTCGAAGACCGGGGGGTCGGTGGACTCGCACCCCGTCGCCGACACCAGCAGCGCCAGCGGCAGAAGGGCGGCAGTGCGGAGGCCGGACGGTCCCGCGCTTCTCTCTTCGGTACGGAATCTCATCGCTTGGATCCCACTTTCGGTTGATTGTGACTGCCTACTCCGGTCGAACCCTCGCCAAGGTGTTCCAGCGCCTGGGCTTCAATCCAGTCGGAGATGCGGGGGTGCGGCAGAAGGCCCTCGGTCGCCAGGTACTCGAGGCCCTCCAGCACCTGTGCGTACGGACCGAATCCGGAGACGCGGTACGGGATCACGACGACGGTATCCCAGCTGGCGTTCATCCTCGCCACGACCCTCCGGATCCGCTCCTCCGAGGCCGCTCTCGCCTCCGGCCAGTCCTCGCGTAGGGTGGCGACCTCAACCTCTGCGTACCCGAGGTCGTGCAGGTGTCCCGCCGTCTGCTCCATCCGCGCCAGAACGCGGCGATTCTTCCCCTCGTCGCCCATTCCATGCCCGATCATGACGACGCCGGTCCCCGCAGGCGGCGTCCCAGCTCCGGCGGCGCGCTCGGTCACGATCTCCGCCACCTCGTCGGATCCCGCAAGACCCTCCCGGGCAAGGAGCAGCTCCAGGTCTGTCGCGATCGGATCCACGGTCGAACCATCTACCATCTTGTGTCCGATCATCGCCACCCGCGGTGGATCGGAGCGGAGGCCGAGCAGGTACTCCGTCGAATGCAGGAAGGACTCGCCAGACACGAAGAGCCTCACCACGGCAGCGCGTGTGACCCCCTCTGCCGCGAGACGTCCCAGCGCGGCCTCGAGCGTGTTGGGGTCGGCCATCCCAAAGGCGATCTCCACGGGGAGCCGACCTCGCAGCGGGGCCACGGCAGCCTCGACGCTGGCGTTCCATCCCTCGTCGCCCCCGTGCGCCATGACGATCACGCCCGGCACCCCGGCCGAGGATCTCCCAGCACTCGCCACTTCGTGTTCGGTCGACAGGGATCTCTGGACAGTCGGCGGCCTGGCGGCGCAGGCGGCGAGCGTCCAGAGTGTCGCCAGAGCGGCCAGATGGGTACCGGCGTGTCGATGTCCGCGCATATGTAGGCCTCGGTTGGCGGATTCCATCGCGGGTCGCTCGGCTAGCAGCCCGCGGACAACCTCCCACGGCAGGTGCTCGCGCGAGACTACCCACGGACTGCCAGAGAGCGACGCAGGAGCGCCAAGGGATGTAGTACCCGGTCGGGGGTGTCAAGTTGCGGTTGGCCAACTCAAAGTATATTCTTGAAGTAGCCCAGAGCACATCCGACCAGGTGTCGCCGTGATCCGCCGAGAGCTATCCGCCTCACTCATGAAGGCTTACCGCCAGCATCCCGTCGTGGCGGTCGCCGGTCCCCGCCAGAGTGGCAAGACCACGCTCTGTCGGACGCTCTTCCCAGCACTCCCGTACGCATCGCTCGAACCACTCGACGAACGGGCGCTCGCCGAGGCCGATCCGCACAGATTCCTCGGCAGATTCCCGCGCGGCGCCTTCATCGACGAGATCCAGCGCGCCCCGGCGCTGCTTCCCCACATTCGGCGATCCGTGGATGCCGATCCGAGGCCGGGACGCTGGATCCTGGCCGGTTCCCGGGACCTTGCGCCGATGGTCCAGGGTTCCCTCTCGGGAGTGAGCGAGAGCCTCACGCTACTGCCGCTCTCGTGGAGCGAAATCACCCGCTTCGAACGACGCCCCGGCACCCTCGAACGGGCGCTCTTCAGCGGGTCCTACCCACGTATCTTCGACCGGGGTTTAGGGCCGATGCGCTGGCTTCGGCGGCGCCTGGCCACCCTCGTGGAGCGCGACGCGAGGGCCATCCTCCGGATCGGCGACCTGGCCGCCTTCCATCGCTTCCTGGAGCTCTGCGCCGGCCGCACCTCGGAGCTCCTCCGCTACTCGTCGCTCGCCTCGGACTGCGGAATTTCGCAGCCCACCGCCAAGGCGTGGCTATCCGTGCTAGAGGCTGCCTTCATCGTCTATCGGCTCCCCCCGCACTCGGGAGCGCCCGGCAAGCGGGTCGTCAGAACCCCGAGGCTCTACTTCTACGACACCGGCCTAGTGTGCCGGCTCCTCGGAATTCGCGATCCCGCGCTCCTCACGGTGCATCCGCTTCGCGGCGCGGTTTTCAGGACCTGGGTCGTGTCGGAATTCGTGAAGCAGAGGGCGAACCGTGGAGTGGAAGGCGGACTCCGCTTCTACCGGGACCGGCATGGCTCCGAGATCGACCTCGTCGTGGACAGAGGCGGGCAGGGCGATAGTCCGGGACGCGACACGATCCTCGTCGAGACCAGATCGGCCGCCACCCCGACCGCGAGCTTCTTCGAGCGGGCCAGGCGGGTGCGGGGCCAGCTCGGCGGCGGCCATGTCGCGGTCGTCTACGGAGGCGACGTCGGGCAGCTTCGGAAGAGGTGGCGACTGACCCCCTGGCGGCAGCTGCCGAGACTACTCGGGGAACTCGCCGCCGGCCCTCGCTAGCGCGGCCTCCAGCCCGGCGACAAAGGTCGGCTCTCCCTCCGGGACCGGGCCTATCCAGCTGAAGGCCACGCTTCCGTCCCGGTTGACCACCAGGGTCGAGGGGAGCCCCCGAGCCCCGAGCGCCTCCTTCGAGAGCTGGTCCGGATCGAGGGCGATCTCGTACTCGATCGCCATCTCGTCCACGTACTCCAGCACGGCCGCGAAGTCGGAGCGGAGGTCCACCGAGATCCCCAGCACGGCGAGCCCGTCGCCGCGGTAGCGATGGTACAGCTCGCCCAGGTACGGGATCTCCTCGCGGCAGGGGTGGCACCAGGTGGCCCAGAGGTTGACCAGCAGCACCTGGCCCCGGTAGTCGGCGAGTCTCACCGTGCGCTCCCCGTCGAGCGAGGCGACCGCGAGCGCAGGGGCCGGGTCGCCGCTTCGGAGGCCGGGCGCGTCGGCCGCCATGCACCCGGCGAGCAGTGCGACGGCGAGCGGGAGCGCGATCCGGGCGATCTGGGAGCTCTTGGCGAGGTTGGCGGCGACAGCTCTGGCAGCCCGTGGACAAACCTCCCACGGCATTCGCCCGGCGGAGCATCCCCGCTGGGCCGCTGCGCTCTGCGTTGCTCCTCGGACCAATAGCGCTGCGGCTATTGGCCCTTCGTCGCGCCTTGCCAGCGGGGCGCTTCGCCGGTCTCGGTGCTCGCGCGAGATTATCCACGGACCGCTAGCCCGAGACCGCGGCCAGCGGTATCGTGGTCGGCGGGAATTGGGCTTTATCGTACGCATCTCGCTCAGATGGGCGACGATCACCATGGCGGCGCGACGGAGCTGCCGCGCCACCTCAACCTCTGCGGAAAGGAATCCGGATGAGTACAATCTGGCACAGATGGCGTTGCTCGGCGCTGGCGGCACCGACGATCCTGGCACTCTTTGCCTGCGGCGGCGCCGCGCAAGTCGAGGACCTGGTGCCCGACGCCGACGGCTTCTACACGACCAAGAGCGGCCTCCGCTTCCAGATCCTAACCGAGGGCGAGGGCCCGAAGCCCAAGTGGGGGGACCGCGTGCTCCTGGACTACTCGACCGCTCGTCCGGACGGAACCGTGATCGACTCCTCCTTCGAGCGCGGCAAACCCGATGTGATGGCGCTCCGCGATGTCGTGCGCGGCTTCCGCGAGGCGCTCGAGCTGATGCCGGTCGGCAGCCGCTACAAGGTGATCGTGCCCGGAAAGCTGGCGTATGGTCGGGAGGGGATTCCCGGGCTGGTTGGTCCGAATGAGGCGCTCACCTTCATCATCAACCTCCACGAGATCGTGGAGCGGTGAGTGCAACTGGTCCTGGGCGGCCTTCCCGGCGGCCGGCGTAGGGAAACCGGCAGGGCACCTGGCTGACGGGGGCTTCCAGCTGACCAGCGACTCCTCCGCGTGGTCGTCATCGCGGCGGTGCCGGGGGCTCGCGCTGCGAGGTCGAGGTCAATCGTCACGCCCGAGGTGCCTGAGAGTCACCAGGGTGACGCCGAAGCGCACGGCATAGTAGGTAATCGCGCCGGGAATGAGGGCAGCCATGTAGAGAGGCTCTGCCAGCGCCGCGGTAGCGGCTGCGCTGGCACCCAATCCGAGCCCGGTCCCAAGGAGCGAGCCTACGAAAGCGGCTCCAGGTGGCGCTCCGGCAATCCAGTTGGCCGCCGCCGTCGCAGGAGACGATATGAGGCCAAGGCACAAGAACCAGGAACCTAGCTCATCATCATCGCAACGCGAGAATCCAACGAGGTCTCCCGCGGCGATTCCGAGGATCGTCGCGAAACCCAGATCGCGAGGCTCGTCGTTCGGTTCCCCGGCCCGCGATTTCTCCCTGTGCGTGAGTGGTGCCGATCCGACACGAACCGGGCTGTCGGCCGCCTGTAGCGGGCCAGCATGACCAGCGGTCCAGAAGGGGCTCCGCCTCGCCTCCGCGATGGCCGCGGAAAGGAGGGACACTACCTCACTGACAGCGCCACCGTCCAGGAGGGCTGTGGCTCCTGATCGACGTGAGCCAACTCAGAAACGCCGGATCGTCGGGCGCGCACAGACTCGTACCGTGCCACCGGAAAGTGGCCAAATCCAGGCCGACCAGCTCTGCGGGCAGGGGACCCCACAACGACGACGCCTCGGAAACATCAAGCCAATCGAGGAGCCAAAGGCTGCCCAGCTCCGGGGGAATCGGGCCCGTCACGAAGTTGCCGGATAGCCGCAGCTCTTCAAGACTCGACAAGCTGCCCAGCTCCGGCGGAATCCGTCCTGTTAAGGAGTTGCGACTTAGCCACAGGATTCTGAGACTCGACAGGCTGCCCAGCTCCGGGGGAATCGGGCCCGTCACGGAGTTGCCGGATAGCCGCAGCTCTTCAAGACTCGACAAGCTGCCCAGCTCCGAAGGAATCGGGCGCGTCAGCGAGTTGAAACTTAGCTCCAGGAATTCGAGACGCGACAGGTTGCCCAGCTCGGGTGGAATCGGCCCCGTCAGGCGGTTGCTGCGCAGAGACAGTCCCTCGAGACTCACCAAGTTGCCCAGCTCCGGTGGAATCGGGCCCGACAGGGAGTTTAGGTCGAGATTCAGATACTCGAGGTCCGACAAGCTGCCCAGCTCCGTAGGAACCAGGCCCCTCAGGCGGTTGTAGTATAGGGACAGGAATTCGAGACTCGACAGGTTGCCCAGCTCCGGCGGAATCCGGCCCGTCAGCGAGTTCTCGCTGAGATCCAGATACTCGAGGTTGGACAGGCTGCCCAGCTCCGTCGGAATCGGGCCCGTCAGGCGATTCGTACGCAGGGACAGTTCATCGAGACTCGCCAGGTTGCCCAGCTCGGGCGGAATCGGCCCCGTCAGGGGATTGTTGTCGAGCTTCAGGTCTTCGAGATTCGACAGGTTGCCCAGCTCGGGCGGAATCGGCCCCGTCAGCGAGTTGTCCCAAAGCGCCAGATCTTCGAGACTCGACAGGTTGCCCAGCTCCGGTGGAATCGGGCCCGTCAGCGCGTTGTCCCAAAGCGCCAGATCTTCGAGACTCGGCAGGTTGCCCAGCTCCGGTGGAATCGGGCCCGTCAGCGAGTTTACGGGCAGCGACAGGTATTCGAGACTCGACAAGCTTCCCAGCTCGGGCGGAATTGTGCCGACTAGGTTGTTTCCTGCGAGGGCGATGCTGACCACCTGCCCCGCGTCATCGGTTTCCACACCGAACCAGGTGCCGATCTCGTCGTCGGACAGCCACCCATCATTGTTCTCCCACTCTCCACCGTCGGTGCTCTCGTATAGCAAGGCGAGCACCTCGCGACCTGACAAGCCAGGAGGCTCCGGCTTGGACGAGTCGCACGCCGCAACGAGCAAGACAGCGCCGAGGCGCAGCCACGAGCACCCCGTGGCCAGCAGCGGCTTGGTCAGGTGGCGATGCCGCTCGACAATGGCCGCGGCCCGGTCGGGGCCGCCCAACGGCGAACCCAGACCAAATCCTCTGACCGCCCCCATTTGATCCCCCTTCCGGCCTACACCGTCCATATCCTGGCTGCGCTGATCACGGCCAGCAGTCCGTGGACACACTCGCGCGAGCACCAAGAGCGGCGAAGTGCCGGGCCGGCAAGGCGCTTCGCGGTGTGCACGGCAGAGCCATTACGCCCGAGGAGCAACGCAGGGCACCGCGCGCGGGACGTAGCACCCCGGAGCGCCACCCCGGGTTCCGAACTCCGTTGCGTAGTTCAGGTACTCCGGTCCCCCAGGGATGCAGCGCTGCTCCTGCCGCAAAAGTGCTGTCCACGGGCTGCCGGAGAGGCAGAGCCAAAGCTACCTTGCCCATGGGCGGTGGGGCAAGTCGACGGCGGGTACCCCGTCACAGCGGCCCTCGTCGCGTCCTCCCAAAATGCCTCAGTCCCCAGAAGGACTGGCCGCACCCGCAATCCGCCTGACCCTACCCAACCACCTCCGCAACATCCTTACCGGCGATCGCCGCGAAGAGCTCCTCCAGCTCCTCGGCGTCGCTGAAGGAGACCCTGATGGACCCGGCACCTTTGCCCGTCCATCGTGGAGCCGCCCGTGCCCCCAAGCGCTTCGCCCAGTGCTGTTACCGGCCACGCAAAATTGCAGAGAACTGGCCGTCGAAAATGGCAGGTTTTC
>JAPOYJ010000076.1 GCA_026706635.1 Gemmatimonadota bacterium
TGGCTCTACACCTCCTCGCCGCTCGACGCCGAGAGGCGCGCCGAGGCCGTGGCGAGGCACGGACTGGTCCGGGCGCTCGAAGCGCTCGCGGGCCGAACCCATCCCACCCCACCAACCGAGAGGACGTGAATACCATGAAAGCAACCCCAACCGTGGCGATCCTGTTGGGGATCGTCGTAGTCCTTCTGACGTTGCTTCTGGCGGCTCTCCCCTGCGATGCCGCCGCACAGCAAGCGAAAGGCAATGAAGCCGTTCTTCCCGTGCCGGGCGAGGGCGGGGACCGCATCCACCGGCTCCGCGCGCGTGTGCGTCATACGACCCTGATCGTGCTTCCGGCCGGGGAGCGGATCCTCGACTTTGTCGTCGGAGACTCCGAGTACTGGCACCTGACCGGCGCGGTGAACGTGGCGTACCTGAAGCCGCTGGCTGAGGACGCCGCGACCAACGTCGCGCTCGTCTGCGAATCCGGGCGCATCTACTCGTTCCTCGTCTCCGAGCACGCCGAAGAGCCGACCCACTTGGTCTTTCGCGTCGAGGCGGGCGCGGAGGCGGCGGGCATGGCCGGTGGGATGGGTGGACCCGCGTTCGTCGCGCGGAGCGAAGTCACCGCCTACCAAGAGATGGCGGCCGAGGCTGCCGAAGCCGTCCGTCGCGCGCGAGAACGGGCCGAGGCCGGGATCGGCGAGGCACGCGAGCGAGCCGCGAGTGAGATCGAAGCGTTCCGCGCCGCCTATCCTGCAAGGCTCGCGTTTGAGTACCGGCTGGACCGTGGCGCGTCGGAGCGGCCGTTCCTGGTCGAGGCGATGTGGCACGACGGGCTCTTCACGTACATCCGCTCGCGCGCGCAGGAGTCGCCTGCGCTCTACGAGATGAAGGATGGCAAGCCGAGCCTGGTCGCCTACGACCTCAACGAGGACGGCCTCTACATCGCGCACCGCGTCTTGGGCGACGGGTGGCTCCAGGTCGGCGACAAGCGGGTGCGCTGGCGGTTCGAGCCCCGGGAGGGCTCCCGATGAGCCGCTGGAAGCAGTGGGTGAAGGAGCCCAAGGGCGCGCTGCCGGGCGGCCTCGTCACGAAGGCGGGGATCGTCCTGATCGCCGTCCTGGTCGCCGGACTGCTGTTCTCGTCGTCGCTCGCCGGTCCCGGTGAGGACGAGGCCGCCGCCGGAGGGCCGACGCAGTTGCGGGCGGTGAACGACCGCGAGGGCCGGTCGTTCGAGGAGGGTCTCCGCGACGAGACGGAGCGCGAGACCCAACGGGCCGCCGCCGAGTCCCGCGCCGCCCCGCCGGACCGGGAAGCCGGAGCCCCGTCCGGCGTGGGGCCGGTAGGTGTGGGGTCCCCAGTCACGGATGTCGGCGAAGGCGGCCGAGCCCCCGGCATGGGCCGCGCCGAGTTCGAGTTGCGCGAGGCGCTCCGGCTCGAAGAGGTCGAGCGCAGGACGCGCTCGCTCCGCTCGTTCCCCGTCGCGCAGTCGCACCGGGATCCGAACCGGACTTCGGATGCGGCGGCGTCTCTCTTGGCGCCCGAGTCTCCCGATGCGGCACTCGACGGCGCGCTCGCGTCGCTCGGGCAATCCCTCGCCTCCCTTGAGGCCGAAATGGTGGCCGGAATGGCCGCGGGAGAGTTCGCACCCGGCGTACCGACACCTCCCGGCAGAACCTCCACGCCGGAGGCCGGCCGTTTGGTCCGGCCGCATGATCCGGTGGGCTGGGAACGCATTCACGAGGGCACGTTCCTGGAGGCAGCGCTGGTCACCCAGTTGTCGGGCGAGTTCCCCGGCCCCGTGCTCGCGATGGTGTCGGCGCCGCTGTATTCGGTCGACCGCCAGCGCGTGCTGATCCCGCGCGGCGCGCGCGTCGTCGGCACGGCGCGGGCCGTCCAGGACCGCGACCAGAGCCGCCTCGCGGTGGCGTTCCACCGGCTGCTCCTGCCCGACGGAAGCCGGGTGGACCTTGAGTTCACCGGCCTGAACCAGGTGGGCGAGAGCGCGCTACACGACCAGGTGAACCGGCGCTACCTCTCGACCTTCGCCGCCGCCGGGGCGGTCGGGGCGCTGAGCGGTCTCACGCTCGCCGGAGCGTCGCCATACGGACTCCGGGCGGGCGTTGGCCAAGGGCTCGGAGGCAGCGCCACCTCGATGCTGGACCGGTACCTGAACCGGATGCCGGAGATCACGATCCGCGCGGGCCACCGGCTCCGCGTCTGGCTCACCTCCGATGTCCTGATCCCAATCCCCAACCGCACCACAAGCCGCTGACACGAAAGGAATCTCCCATGCGTCACCGCATCCTCATCGCCGCTCTTCTCGTCCCGCTCCTCCTCCTCGCGGGCGCTCGTCCCGTGAGCGCGCAGCTCGACCTCGGGAGCTGGTTCCAGCGGGCCACGATCATCGCGAACCAGATCACGCAGATCAGGAATCAGGTCAGCCAGATCCGGTCGATGGGCCGGCAGCTTACGGAACTCCGAGGCCAGCTGGACCACATGGAGCGCGCAGCGCGCGGCGAGATCGACGCGCTGCTCCGGCCGTTCTCCGACCTTGCCGCCGATCCGGTGGGCTTGGTGCGGAACGGCCTCTCGTGGCGGTCGGATTTCACCGGCCAGGCGAGTGGAACGGTCGATGCCGTCCGGGACTTCGGCAACGGTCGCTCGTTCACCGAACTGTGGCGCGCCGTTCACGGGACCGCCGACCGGGTGGCGGAGGCCGACATCCTCGGACTCTATCGGAACCTATCCCCCCAAGCGGCGACGCAGGCGGTCGAGGATTACCGTCACGCCCGCGAAGCCGCCGACCGGCATCGAGTGCTCGACTACGCGGCGCTCGACGCGGCTGCCGCGCTCGCAGAGACCATCGAGAGCGCGCAAGGCTCGTTCGGCGACCTCACCGCGAACGGGAACTTGTCGAACACTGCGCTTCAGCAGGCCGGTGTGGCGGCCTCGCTGAGCCGGGGGAGGATCAATGCGGCCGCGGGTCAGGTGCTGGCCCATCAGGCCGCCGTCGAGGCGAGCCGGGCGCGGCAGGCCGAACTCGCCCGGCTCGAATGGCTTGGCCGTTGGCACGACGACCGGGCGCGCGCGAACGCGATGGCCTTGACGCTCCGCGACGCCGCATCCCAGAACCGGGCCGCGCTCCGGGACGGTCTCCTCTTCCGCATCCCGTCCTTCTACCGGTAGGGGCGCGACGGCCATGCAACTTCCCCGGCAGTCCATCGACCCGAACGTCCCCACACAGATCCCGGCCGACGACCTTCAGGACTTCAAGAGCTTCCTGGACGTGGTGCTCGACACCGTGGTGGGCGGGGCCGCGCCCGACGTGCATACGCTCGGGCTCCAACTCTGGGGTGGCCTTGCCGCCGTGATGGTCGCCTGGACCGGACTCAAGATCGCGTTCAGCGGCACGTTCCAGCCCTGGGAGATCGTCAAGCTCGTGATCGGGATCGCGATCCCCCGCACGCTGCTCCACTACTACGTCGTCCCGATCCCCGGCGTCGGGCTCACGTTCCCCGCCATGGTCGCCGGAGGCGGGATCTGGCTCCAGAACCTGTTCCTCTCCGACGTGGTGTCGGCAGGCTACACCGAGATGACCGCGCTCGTGCAGGCGTACTCCGCGCACCTGAGCGCCGCATGGTCCACGGGGAACCTGCTCTCGATCGTGACGGCGGGCGCGACCGTGATCTTCTCCTCGCTCGTCACGCTCGTGATGGGCGCCTCGCTCGTGGTCTGCCTGCTGGCGCTGTTCTGCGTCACCTACGCGCAGGTGATCTGGGCGCAGGTCGCCATCGCCATCGCGATCCTGCTCGGTCCGGTGTTCATCGCGTTCCTGCTCTTCGAGCCGCTCTCGTTCCTGTTCTGGGGATGGTTCCGGACGCTGATGGTCTACACGCTCTACGGCGTCGTGGC
>JAPOYJ010000072.1 GCA_026706635.1 Gemmatimonadota bacterium
CCAGTCTCGAACACCTGTCCCTCAGCCACAATAGGCTACGCGGCGAGATTCCGCCCGAGCTGGGCGACCTGCCCAGTCTCGAACACCTGTCCCTCAGCGACAATAGGCTACGCGGCGAGATTCCCCCGGAGCTGGGCGACCTATCGAATCTCCGCGAGTTGTCTCTCGCTGGCAATTCGCTAACCGGCAAGATTCCGCCCGAGCTGGGCGACCTGTCGAATCTCACGGAGCTGCTTCTCAGCAACAATTCTCTGACCGGTGAGATTCCGCCCGCTTTCCTCGATCTTTCGCTGTACCTGTTCGAATGGAGTGCCAACGACGGCCTTTGTGCACCGAACACAATCGAGTTTGACGAATGGCTGGACGGCCGGAGCTGGGAAGGTCCGAGGTGCGACTGAGTTCAGGATTGGCTGTGACGAATGGAATTGGCGCACAGGCTCGCGCGCACCGACGGCGGCGAGGCGCGTCGGCGACGGTGTAACACCCGTCGTCAACTCCCGTCGGGAACCGCCGCGCGTCCGTCTGGATCCTTGCGCATGGGTCTGCCTCGGAACTATGATGATGTAGCCGACGCTCCAACAAGGGGACCATGCCATGCCGGTGGAATCGTCATCGCGATCTGGCGCGCACACCTCCCTCCGCCTCGCCTTGAGCGTATCCGTCCTGGCTGCGGTCGCCGCCTGGGTGGTCGGGTGCGGCGATCCCCAGCCGCCGGTTGCAGTCGGGAGCATGCCGGAGCTGACGGTGTACGTCGACAGCACCGAGTCGGTCGATCTTGCAGGGTACTTCAGCAGCCCGGACGGAAACGGCCTTACGTACACAGCCACCACATCGGACGCCGGGGTGGCGACGGCGTCCGTGTCGGAGGGCGTGGTCACGGTGAGCGGCGTGTCGGAGGGTACCGACACAGTGAAGGTGACCGCGACCGACCCGGACGGGCTTTCGGCGATGCAGGTATCTTCGGTGATCGTCGGCCTCACTGACCGGCAAGTGTTGGAGATCCTGTACGACGAACTGGGCGGCGACAACTGGAGGGACAACACGGGCTGGAAGACCGACGCGCCCCTTGACGAGTGGTACGGGGTGAACACCAATGCGGACGGCCGGGTTGATACGCTGTTTCTCGGCGGCAATTCCCTAACCGGCGAGATCCCGCCCGAGCTGAGGTACCTGTCGAATCTCGGAACCCTGGATCTCGCCCGCAATTCGCTGACCGGCGAGATTCCGCCGGAGCTGGGCGACCTGTCGAATCTCCGCGAATTGTGGCTCTCCTACAATTGGCTGACCGGCGAGATTCCGCCTGAGCTGGGCGACCTGTCGTATCTCGTATACCTAGGTCTCGGCGGTCTCGGCAACAACCCGCTAACCGGCGAGATTCCGCCGGAGCTGGGCGACCTGTCGTATCTCCAGGGGTTGTATATCAGCAACAGTCAGCTGACCGGCGAGATTCCGCCGGAGCTGGGCGACCTGTCGAATCTTCAAGCGTTGGATCTCGGCGGCAATCAGCTGACCGACGAGATTCCGCCAGAGCTGGGCGACCTGTCGAATCTCGGAACCCTGGATCTCGCCCGCAATTCGCTGACCGGCGAGATTCCGCCGGAGCTGGGCGACCTGTCGAATCTCGCGTGGCTGCATCTCTACGACAATCAGCTAGCCGGCGAGATTCCGCCGGAGCTGGGCGACCTGTCGAATCTCGTATACCTAGGTCTCGACGACAATCAGCTAGCCGGCGAGATTCCGCCGGAGCTGCGCGACCTGTCGAATCTCGAGTCGCTGCGGCTCAACGACAATCAGCTGACCGGCGAGATTCCGCCGGAGCTGGGCGACCTGTCGAGTCTCCACCGGTTGCATCTCCACGACAATCAGCTAGCCGGCGAGATTCCGCCAGAGCTGGGCGACCTGTCGAATCTCGAGTCGCTGCGGCTCGACGTCAATCAGCTAACCGGCGAGATTCCGCCCGAGCTGGGCGACCTGTCGAATCTCGATTACCTCTACCTCGACAACAATTCGCTAACCGGCGAACTTCCGTCCCGGCTGGGCGACCTGTCGAGTCTCGAAGGCCTAGGTCTCCGCAACAATCGGCTAACCGGCGAGATTCCGCCTGAGCTGGGCGACCTGTCGTATCTCCAGGGGTTGCATATCAACGACAATCAGCTGACCGGCGAGATTCCGCCCGATTTCCTCAACCTATCGTGGCTTTGGCGGTTCTCTTGGGAAGACAACGACGGTCTTTGTGTGCCGAACACAACCGAATTCGATGATTGGCTGGACGAAATGGATAATCCGACCGGCCCGAGGTGCGATTGAGAGGAGGATTGGCTGTGACACGAGCTGGTGTGCAGACGCCGCGAGTCCGGGTGGGCGGCGAGGCCCCGGGCTGCCAGGGCGCGGCGAAATGGCGAGTACCGTAGCCGCCCCACGGCCTGCTTAGACACCGCCCAGCATTCCCGCGCGCGGCGAAGACGGCACCGCGATCTCCCTAGCCTCCATCCGGCCCGCAAGATAGGCGTCACGTCCCGCCTGCACCGCTAGCCTCATGGCTCGGGCCATCGCCACCGGATCGGCGGCGCTTGCGATCGCCGTGTTCATGAGCACGCCGTCCACCCCCTGCTCCATCGTGACGCACGCATCGGACGCTGTGCCCACCCCCGCGTCGACGATAACCGGAACCGAGAGCCGCCGTTTGATCTCGCGGATGTAGTAGGGGTTGACGACGCCGAGACCGCTGCCGATCGGGCTCGCGAGCGGCATCACGGCGACGCACCCTGCGTCCTCGAGGCGCAGTGCCGCAATCAGATCGTCGGAGGTGTAGGCCATGACGCTGAAGCCCTCGCCGACCAGCTGGCGGGCCGCCTCGATCGTGGCTGCCGTGTCGGGCAGGAGGGTGCGCTCGTCGCCGATGACCTCGAGCTTCACCCACTCGCTCAGGCCTGCGGCGCGGCCTAGGCGCGCGTACCGTAGCGCGTCGGCGACGGTGTAGCACCCAGCCGTGTTCGGCAGGAGGAAGAACTCCGCCGGATCGAGGTGGTGCAGAATGCCCTCCTCAGCGCCTCGGTCCAGATCGACGCGCCGAACCGCCACCGTCACCATCTCGGCGCCGCTCGCACGGATCGCGCCGACCATCTCGGCGTTGCTGCGGTACTTGCCCGTCCCCACGATCAGGCGCGAGGCGAAGGTCCTGCCTCCGATGACGAAATCCCCGTCGACCACGGTTGTGCCCGACACCTACCCGCCCCCCACGAAGTGAACGACCTCGAGGACGTCGGCCTCGCTGACCGGAGTGGCGTCCAGGCGGTCGCGCGCGAGGATCCGGCGGTTGTGCTCAACGACCACCATTGCGGGCTCCACACCGAGCTCGGCCAGGAGACCCGCGACGCTCAGCCCCTGGGCCACGTTCCTCGTCTCGCCGTTCAGCACGATGTTCAAGCCACCCGCCGGGGTCTCGTCAGCGTGACTCCCGTTGGGAACCGCCGCGCGTTCGTCTGGATCGTTGCGCATGGGTCTAGGTCTGGATTTGGTGAGGAAGTCGACGCTCCAACAAGAAGACTGGCAGTCCATGGATAAACTAAGGCGAGCACCGAGAGGGGCGCTGCGGCGGGGGTCCTGTTCGCGGACCGCCCCATCTGGCGGGCGCGCCTCCCTCCGGCCCGTTCTGACCGCCTCGGTCCTGGTCGTAGCAGCACTCGGGGCGGCCTGCTGCGGCGAGAACGAGCCGCCCACGGCTAGAGCCATACCGGGACTGACGATCGACGTCCGCCGCACGGATTCGGTCGATGTCGCGAGGTACTTCAGCGATCCCGACACCGGTGTCCCTGCGTACGCGGCCATCACGTCGGGCAACGGGGTGGCGACGGCGTCCGTGTCGGAGAGCGTGGTCACGGTGAGCGGCGTGTCGGAGGGCGCATCCGAAGTGACGGTGACGGCGACTGAACGGGCGGGCTGTCGGCGTCTCAGGACTTCGCCACAACCGTCCGCCGCCTCACTGAGCGGCGAGTCTAGAAGTGTAAACTATGATTTACATTATGTAACCTAGAGATTACAATGCGGTCGCTCGGAAGACGCCGACCCTCGGTGCCGACAGCGGTGAAACGCCGGACTGGAGGTTCTGTCGGCCGCCGTACGGCTGCCCAGCTTCTTGCGCATGGCGCAGCCTCAAGGCAGGTTGCCACCACACATCGACCCGCCAACGGGAGGCGTGCCATGTCCGTAGAGTATCGCCACCGGGATACTCATCGCCACCGAAGGGGCGGCGCTCTCACCCTCGCCTTGAGCGCCTCCGTCCTGGCCGCGGTCGCCGCCTGGGTGGTCGGGTGCGGCGAGCCCCAGGCGCCCGTTGCAGTCGGGGATATACCGGAGCTGACGGTGTATGTGGACAGCACCGAGTCGGTTGATATCGCGCGGTATTTCAGCGACCCTGACGGAGATGCCCTCACGTACGCGGCCTTCGTATCGGACACCGAGGTGGCGACGGCGTCCGTGTCGGAGAGCGTGGTCACGGTGAGCGGGGTGTCGGTGGGTACCGACACGGTGGCGGTGATTGCGACTGACCCGGACGGACTTACGGCGAGGCAGGCCTTTTCGGTGACTGTCCGCCTCACTGACCGGCAAGTGTTGGAGATCCTGTACGACGAACTGGGCGGCGACAACTGGGGAGTCACCACGAACTGGAAGACCGACGCACCGCTTGAGGAGTGGTTCGGGGTGAGCACGGGTGCGGACGGCCGGGTTGATACGCTGGAACTCTCCAACAATTCGCTAACCGGTGAGATCCCGCCCGAGCTGGGCGACCTGTCGGATCTCGAATACCTGAGTCTCGGCTACAATTCGCTGACCGGCGAGATTTCGCCCGAGCTGGGGTACCTGTCGAATCTCGAATGGCTGTCTTTCCACGGCAATTTCCTAAGCGGCGAGATTTTGCCCGAACTAAGTGACTTGTCGAATCTCAACAAGTTGTATCTCTCCGACAATCGACTAACCGGCGAGATTCCGTCCTGGCTGGGCGACCTATCGAATCTCGAAACCCTGAATCTCAGCAACAACCAGCTAACTGGCGAGATCCCGTCCCAGCTGGGCGACCTGTCGAGTCTCGAAGGCCTAGGTCTCGGCAACAATCAACTAACCGGGGAGATTCCGCCGTGGCTGGGCGACCTGTCGAATCTCGAATACCTGGATCTCGGCAACAATCAGCTAACCGGCGGGATTCCTTCGGGGCTGGGCGACCTGTCGAATCTCGAATGGCTGCATCTCGGCGGTAATTCGCTCACCGGCGAGATTCCCCCAGAGCTGAGTAATCTGTCGAATCTCTTTTGGCTGGAACTTCCCAACAATTCGCTCACCGGCGAGATCCCGACCGAGCTGGGTGACCTGTCTGATCTCTACGCGTTGTATCTCAACGACAATCAGCTTACCGGTGGGATTCCTTCAGGGCTGGGCGACGTGTCGAATCTCAGAGATCTGTATCTCAACAACAATCAGCTTACCGGCGAGATTCCGCCAGAGCTGGGCGACCTGTCGAATCTCGACGATCTGTATCTCGGCAACAATCTGCTAACCGGTGAGATTCCGCCGTGGCTGGGCGACCTGTCAAGTCTCAACTATCTGTATCTCGGCAACAATCAGCTAACCGGCGGGATTCCACCGGAGCTGGGCGACCTGTCTTATCTCTACAACTTGTATATCAACGACAATCAGCTAACCGGCGAGATCCCGCCAGAGCTGGGTGACCTGTCGAATCTCACCAGGTTGTATCTCAACGACAATCAGCTTACCGGCGAGATTCCGCCAGATTTCCTCAACCTATCGGCGCTTTGGTGGTTCTCTTGGGACGACAATGACGGTCTTTGTGCGCCCGACACCAGCGAGTTCGACGAATGGCTGGACGAAATGCTGGAACGGAGTGGCCCGAGGTGCGATTGAGTTCAGAGGGCATCAAGGTAGCGCCCCACAGCCGATCCCGGGTCGCCTGCCTCCCAGACGCCGCTCGCCGCCGCCACCCCATGGGCGCCGACGTCCAGCAGTCCGCGAGCTTCGGCCGGACCCACTCCGCCGATCGCGAGCACCGGAAGCCCGGTAGCGACGCAGGCGGCCGCGACCGCATCCGGGCCGATCGCGCCGCCGCCCGGATGAGACGGGGTGGGATACACGGAGCCCAGAAGAAGCCAGCTCGCCCCGCTCCCGTCGAGTTCGGGCACTTGTGCAGGCGAGTGTATCGACTTGCCGAGGAGCAGCACCCGGCGCGGTGATTCGGTTGGGTCGGACCGCCGGGCGGCACTTCGCACAACGGCCAGCGCATCTGCGACCCCAATTGAGTCCTCCCGGAGCTGTGCACCCCCGGCCCCCACCGCGAGCGCCACATCGACCCGGTCGTTGACGACGATCAGTGTCCCAAGCTCCGCCGCCGCCTCCACCAGCCACTCCGCCACCTCGCAGAGGCGTGCCGCGGAGCTCGAGCGCGCCCGCAGGTGGAGCGCCACCCGGCCCCGCCCGGCGTGCGCCACCCGCAGCAGCCTCCTCCTCCAGTCGGGAGCGGCGATAACGGCGTCGCCCGCGACGACGTGCAGTCTCGGGACCCCCCGGAAGTCCTCTGCGCGACCAACGACCGCCACGCTACGAGAGGACATCGCCCACGCGCGCGCCTCGGCCGCATAGCCACGCCTCGGCCGCAATGCGCCGCCGCCCCGGCTGCTGCACCTCGCCGATCCGGAGCGCTCCGTCGCCCGCAGCCACCACAAGCCCGCCCTTGGGGTCGGCCCCCAGCACTTCCCCGGGCGAGGTGCCAACCCCCCGGAGGTCCCCCAGGCGCGTCTCCGGCACCACCTCGGGTGCATAGAGCTTGAGGGGGGTGCCGTTCAGGACGCTCCACGCGCCGGGCGCCTCGTCCATCGCCCGGATCAGGCACGACACCCTGCGTGCGCTCCTGCTCCAGTCGATCCGCGCCGACCCCCGGTCCACCTTGGGGGCGAAGGTGGCCGCTTCGTGGTCCTGCTCCACCTCCCTGAGCGCGCCCCGCTCCATCCTCGCCAGGGTATCCGCAAGGAGCTCCGCGCCGAGCTCGGAGAGACGCCGCGACAGCACCGCGGCCGTTTCGGTGGCGCCTATTGGCACCATCGTCTGGGCGAGTATCGGGCCTGCGTCCATCGCCTGCACCATCCGCATGATCGTCACCCCGGTGGTGTCGAAGCCGCGCGCGATCGCCCAGTTGATCGGCGCCGCCCCGCGCAGAGCCGGAAGCAGCGACGGATGCACGTTGAGCGACCCCCGCTCGGGTGCCTCGATCAGGACATTGGAGAGGAACTGGCCGTACGCGACCACCACCGAGGCATCTGCGCCGAGGCCTCGCACCTCCTCGACGAAGTCGGGGTCGCGAGTGCTATTGGGGGCCAGCACCCGGTATCCGCACTCCTCGGCAAGGGTTCTGACCGGGGACGGCTTCGGCTTCCTTCCTCTCCCCGCGGGACGGTCCGGACGCGTCACCACCGCGGCGATCTGGTGGCCTGCGTCAGCCACCGCCCGCAGCGCGGGAAGGGCGAAGGCGGGCGTTCCCCAGAAGATCAGGCGCAATCGGCCTTCACCCGGCCGCAGCCCGCAGCTTCCGCCACTTGCGGAGGAGGAGAGAGCGCTTCAGCTGCGAAACGCGGTCGATGAAGAGGACTCCGTCCAGGTGGTCGATCTCGTGCTGGAGCGCCCTGGCCAGGAGCCCTTCGGCCTCGATCCGCACCGGAGCGCCCTCCGTATCCGACCCCTCGACCACCACGCGGGCGGGTCGGGGGACGAGCTCCTCGATCCCCGGGATGCTGAGACATCCCTCGACCGCCTTCTCGATCGTCCCGCCCCGCTCGGCGACGACCGGATTGACGAGAGCGTGCCGGTGCCGCGCACCATCCTCCTCCGCTACGTCCACCACCAGGACCCGTTCGGAGACCCCCACCTGCGGCGCCGCCAGGCCGATGCCCCCGGCATCGTACATCGTGTCGAACATGTCCCGGACCAGTCGGCGGGTCTCCTCCGTCACCGTCTCGACCGGACGCGCCCGCTCGCGCAGGAGCTTGTCGCCCATGATCCGGATCTCGCGCAGCGCCATGTAACCCGCCTATCGGCCGCAGACCGTGGTGTGCGGCAGCTACTCCGCCTCGATCTTGCGCGAGATGTGTCCCCGGTCCACAACGAGGCGCGTGTTCTCGCCCGTCTTGATCGTGAGCGCCTTGTCGGTGGCGTGGACGATGACCCCCAGGATCCCGCCGCTCGTCATCACCTGATCGCCGCGGGCGAGCTCGCTGAGCATCGCCTGGTGGCGCATCCTCTCCTTCCTCTGAGGCCGGATCAGGATGAAGTAGAAGATCGTGAAGATCGCCAGGAGCTGAAACACCAGCACCATCGTGGAGTTCGCTCCCTCGCGGGGGACCAGGGGTAGCGGTGCGGAGGCCAGCGCGAGGGAGAGGCTTGCTGGGTGTGGCACGGGGTCGAGCGCTCCTTGAGTGCTATTTCTGTCGGCGACGTTCGGGGTTCCGGGCGGCGCGGTAGCGTTCGAGCCAGTCGCGCATCCACCCGCTAAAGGTACCGCACCGGATGTGCGCTCGCGATGTGCCGGCCAGCCCGATCAGGAAGCGCAGGTTGTGAATCGAGACCAGGCGGTGGCCGAGGCGTTCGCCCGCGACGAGCAGGTGGCGAATGTAGGCGCGATCGTACGAACGGCAGGCATCGCAGTCGCAATCGGGGTCGATGGGACGGCGGTCCAGGCGGAACCGGGCGGCCTTCAGGTTGACCTGCCCCTCGGTGGCCGTCCACGCCGTGCCGTGTCGCGCATTTCGGGTCGGTGCCACGCAGTCGAACATGTCGCAGCCACGCGCGATCGCCTCCAGGAGGTCGTCGGGGTAGCCGACCCCCATCAGGTAGCGGGGCAGGCGGGCGGGGATGGCGTCGTGGAGGGCGTCGAGCACACGCCACATCCTGGGCTTGGCCTCGCCGACCGATAGCCCCCCGATCCCTACGCCCGGCCATTCGCCCATCGCGAGCGCGGCCTCGACCTGCTCGACCCTCAGGTCCCGGTAGACGCTGCCCTGCACTATGGGAAAGAGCGCCTGGGGGCGACCGCCGCCCCCTACCTCGGGTCCACCCTCGAAGGCGGCCCGGCAGCTGGAGAGCCACGCCATCGTCCGCCGACAGGCCTGCATCGCCTCCCGTCGGGACGCGCCGCCAGGGGGGCAGTGGTCGAAGGCCATGATCACGTCGGCACCAAGCTGCCGCTGAAGCTCCGTCACCCCCTCGGGAGTGAAGCGGTGCTCGCTTCCATCTATGTGGCTGCGGAAGGTGACGCCGCCGTCGTCGACTGCGCGCGTAGCCGCGAGCGAGAAGACCTGGTAGCCACCGGAGTCGGTCAGGACCGGACCCCGCCAGCGCATGAAGTCGCGCACTCCGCCCGAGCTCGCCACGACCTCGGCGCCGGGGCGCAGGTGTAGGTGGTAGGTGTTGGCTAGCAGGAAGGACGCTCCCACGCCGACCAGCTCCTCCGGAGATAGGCCCTTCACCGTACCCAGCGTCCCGACCGGCATGAAGACCGGGGTCTCGACAACGCGCCGCGCCACCCGGAGCCGCCCCGCCCGCGCCGCTCCCTCGACCGAGTCGAGCTCGAAGCGGAGATCGCCCCGGACGTCCGTCACGGGATCACCGCCATGGCATCTCCGTACGAGTAGAAACGGTAGCGTCTCCGGATCGCCTCCTCGTAGATGCGCCCGGTGGCGCCGAGCCCAACGAAGGCCGCCACAAGCATCAGCAGGGTGGAGCGGGGCAGGTGGAAGTTGGTGATCAGGCAGTCGACCGCGCGAAAGGTGTGCGGCGGACGGACGAAGAGGTCGGTGCTTCCCGCCCCCGCCCCGATGCGGTCTCTCCCCTCGGCGACGCTCTCGAGCGTCCTCACCACCGTCGTCCCCACCGCCCAGACGCGGCCGCCGAGGTGGCGACAGCGCCCATAGGCCTCGGCCAGATCCTCGGAGACCTCGTACTCCTCGTGGTCGAGCGCGTGTTCGCCGGGGTCGGCGACCTCGATCGGACGGAAAGTGGAGGCGCCCACATGGAGGGTGAGGGCCCTTCGCTGCACCCCCCTCGCCTCGATCTCCGCCAGCAGCTCGCGGGAGAAGTGCAGCCCCGCCGTCGGCGCGGCCACCGATCCGTCGCGGCTGGCGTAGACGGTCTGGTAGCGCTCCCAGTCGAGTGCTGACATATCGCGGCCCAGGTAGGGCGGCAGGGCCAGCTGGCCGTGCCGATTCAGCGCCTCCAGCACCGAGAGGGGACCCTCGATCCTCACCAGTCGGCCGCCCTTCGCAGTGGAGTCGACGATTCGGACCGACACTTCGGGCGAGACGACGACAACCCGTCCGGGCCGGAGCTTGCGCCCCGGTCGCACCATCGCCTCCCAGAGCCGCGGGTCGGCCCCGTTGACGGGACGGAGGAGGAGCACCTCGGCGGTGGCGCCGGTCGGCTTGCGTCCGACGAGACGGGCGGGGACCACCCGCGAGTCGTTGACGACGAGGAGATCGGTGGGCGAGAGGAACTCGGGGAGGTCGCGGAAGCGCCGGTGCGAGATCTCGCCGCTCGATCTGGTCCACACGAGCAGCCGCGAGTGGGCGCGCCGCTCGGAGGGATAGCGGGCGATCAGCTCAGGGGGGAGCTTGTAGTCGAGAGTGTGCATTACAGGAGGGACAGGCGGGCGAAGTGGTCCAGCCGCGGGTACGGGTCATTGTAAACCATGGATTACATATTGTAAAGCATAGTTTACATGACGAAGAGGCGAGCGAAGCTGTTCGGCGTGGATGCGGCGATGCTCCCGCCGTGGGAGGTCTGTCCCGGGCTGCTAGCCAAAGAGTCCGGGCTGCCCCTCGTTGACTTCGGCTCCGCCCGCCCGGTCGGCCGGAAGCTCCCGGCCGCAGAGCTCGTAGGCCCGGGGAGTGGCCAACCGCCCGCGCGGCCCCCTTGCCACCAGCCCCTCGCGGATCAGGAAGGGCTCGTATACCTCCTCGAGGGTGCCGGAGTCCTCGCCCAGCGCCACGGCGAGCGAGTTCAGCCCCACTGGCCCCCCGTCGAACTTGTCGATGATGGCGAGCAGGACCCGCGTGTCCATCGCGTCCAGGCCGTGCTCGTCGACGTCCAGCAGGTCGAGGGCTGAGCGCACCACCTCGGGCTCCAGGACCCCCGACGCCCGCACCTCGGCGAAGTCGCGCACCCTGCGGAGTAGCCGGTTCGCCACCCGCGGGGTTCCGCGAGCACGTCGTGCCAGCTCGCGCATCCCGGCATCGGTCGCCCCGATCCCCATCAGCTCGGCGCTCCGCTCGAGGATGACGGCCAGCTCCTCCGGCGGGTAGAAGGAGAGCCGCTCGGTGATCCCGAAGCGCGCCCGCATCGGTGCCGTCAGGAGCCCGAAGCGGGTCGTGGCGCCGACCAGGGTGAAGGGCTCGACCGCCATCGTCATCGTCTGGGCGCGCGGGCCCTCCGAGAGGCGCACCTCGACCCGGTAGTCCTCCATCGCGGGGTAGAGGAACTCCTCGATCACCGGGCGGAGGCGGTGGATCTCGTCGATGAAGAGGATGTCGCCGTCGCGCAGATTGGTGAGGGCGCCCACCAGGTCGGCTGGCTTCTCGAGTACGGGGCCCGAGGTGTGCGTGAAGTTGACCTGCATCTCGCGCGCCAGGAGCATGGCCAGCGTCGTCTTGCCGAGACCGGGAGGGCCGTGAAAGAGGATGTGGTCGAGCGGCTCGCGCCGCGCAGTGGCCGCCTCGATAGCGATGCCGAGAACCTCCTTGAGGCGCTCCTGGCCGATGAAGTCGGCAAGGCTCCGCGGCCTGAGCGACCCCTCCGCCCCGCGCTCGTCGGGAAGCGCCTCGGGGGTGGTGACCTCGACCCGGCTAGCCACGGGACGCTACCTGCCTTTCGCCGGCCGGCGGCTGGCGAGCACCCGCCTGACGAGCTCCTCGCTCCCCTCCGCCTCCCCCTGCCCCATCGCCTTCTGCACGGCGGCGTCCGCGTCGGCGAATGTGTACCCGAGGCCGGTGAGCGCCGCGACGGCCTCCGCGGCAACGCCGGCCTTCCCATCGGGAGCGCCCTCGGAGGCGGCGATGTCACCCACCTTGTCTGCCAGATCCAGGATGATGCGCTCCGCCGTCTTCTTGCCGAGTCCGCTAACCT
This sequence comes from Gemmatimonadota bacterium, assembly GCA_026706635.1. Classification (GTDB taxonomy): domain Bacteria; phylum Gemmatimonadota; class Gemmatimonadetes; order Longimicrobiales; family Gaopeijiaceae; genus Bin94. The sequence goes on from JAPOYJ010000072.1 coordinate 12,175, forward strand.
GCACCAGCGCACTCGCGTCCTCGGATGCGATCGCCCGCGCCAGTCGGCCGGCCCGGTAGGCGCTGAGCATCGCCATCGCGAGGCGGGGACCCACCGTGTGCACCCCGAGAAGCCGTCGAAAGAGCGCCCGCTCGCTCTCCTCCACGAAGCCGTAGAGGCAGGGCGCGTCGTCCTGGACGACGTAGGCGGTAAGGAGCGTCGCGTCGCCGCCGGGCGGGGGCAGACGGCCGTGCACCGTGAGCGGAACGTGCACCTCGTAGACGACCCCACCCGCCGTCTCGAGCTCGGCGCGCCCGGGCTCGAGCGCCAGCAGCCGTCCCCTGACCCTCGCTATCAAGGCGACACCCGGCCCGCTCCGGTCGGCCGGTCCACCCCGCCCACCGGTACAAGCGGTGCGCGGAAGTGGTGGCAGAGCGCCGCAGCCACACCGTCGGCCGCGTCGCTCGGGGTGGGGTCGGCCGCGAGCCCGAGGTGGCTCCGCACCATGAAGGCGACCTGCTCCTTCGTAGCCGTGCCACTTCCCGCCACGGCGCGCTTGATCTGGGCGGGCGCGTACTCCGCGACTGCGAGACCCCGCCCGACAGCCGCCACCACGATCGCGCCGCGCGCCTGCCCGAGCGTAAGCGCGCTCCGGGCGTTGCGGCCGTGGAAGGCGCTCTCGAGCGACATCGCCGTCGGCGAGTAGTGGTCGATGAGCGTGCAGACCTCCTGGTGGATCTCGTAGAGCCTCTGGTGCAGCGAGCGGCCGCGCGAAGTCCTGATCGCCCCGCACGCCACGAGCTCCATCCTGGTCGTCGTAGCGCGCGGACCAGACGCGACAACCCCGAATCCCGTCACGGCGGTGCCGGGATCGATCCCCAGCACGACACTCCTGGTGCGCGAGTCCGTCAACGCTCCCCCGCCAGGAGCGCCTCGTCCAGGTCGGCGTTGGAGTCGACGTGCTGCACGTCGTCGTGGTCGTCCAGCAGCTCGAGCAGCTTGAGGAGCTGCCCGCCATCGCGGCCGCTCACCGCGATCTCGTTCTTAGCCACCATCGCCAGCTCCGCGGCCACCACCGGGATCCCCGCCGAGACCAGCTCCTGGCGCACTTCGTGGAGGGTGCCGGCCTCGGTAGTCACCACGTACTCCCCGTTCACGCTCGCCACATCCTCGGCACCTGCCTCCACAGCGGCCTCGAAGACCGCGTCCTCGTCCAGATCGGACCCGTCCACGGTGATCACGCCCCTGCGATCGAACTGCCACGCCACCGACCCGGATGTGCCCAGATTCCCGCCGTTCTTGTCCAGGATGTGGCGCACCTCGGCCACCGTGCGCTTCTGGTTGTCGGTGAGCGTCCGGATGTAGAGCGCCACCCCGCCGGGCCCGTAGCCCTCGTAGGCGATCTCCTCGTAGGTGACGCCCTCCAGCTCCCCGGTGCCCCGCTTGATCGCCCGGTCGATGTTCTCCTGCGGCATGTTGGCGGCCTTGGCCGTGTCGACCGCGAGGCGGAGGCGGGGGTTGAAGTTGGGGTCGCCCCCCCCTTCCCTGGCCGCGACGGTGAGTTCCCGGATCAGCTTGGTGAAGACCTGCCCGCGGCGCTGGTCGTTGGCGGCCTTCTTGCGCTTGATCTGCGCCCACTTGCTGTGCCCCGCCACGGCGGACTCCCTTCGGTGCGGGTGGGTGGAGGATGGGCGGCAGGAGAGTGGCCCGCCGACCGCCGGGCTCGAAAAAATATACAGCAGGAGGCGTGGCTGCCGGGGCCGTGTGCCAGACTGGATGCACGGTGTTCCTGCGCAACTGGTGCCTCTGGCTACGGTATCCCGCGCAATTCCCGGAGTGCTCGTGTAGTGCGCTGCGCTGGTACCCGACGGGCACCTTGCGTATCATTACCGCGCCCTGCCAGCTAAGCTGCTGGGCGCGGCCGCGGATGGTCTTCCACGCACTGCTAGGAGAGCCTGCCGGAAGTGACATTGCCAACCGAAGCGGTTCAGCCGGAGGAAGCGCCGCTGCTAGGATACGCCCCCACCGGCAAGGACAGCGGGAAGGTCAAGCCCAAGGGCACCACCCGGATCCGCGCCCACCGCAGGCTCAAGACCATCGCGATCGCCGACCGCAAGCCGCCGTGGCTGAAGGTGCGCTCGCCCGGAGGTCCGAACTACCTGCGCCTCAAGCGGCTCATGCGCAGCCAGGCGCTGCACACGGTCTGCGAGGAGGCTGGCTGTCCGAATATCGGGGAGTGCTGGGAGGCCGGCACCGCCACCTTCATGATCCTGGGCGATGTCTGCACCCGCGCCTGCAAGTACTGCGCCGTGGCCCACGGGCTCCCCACCGAACTCGATCTCGACGAGCCGCGGCGCGTCGCCGAGACGATCGAGGCGATGGCGCTTGAGCATGTGGTCATCACCTCGGTCAACCGGGACGAGCTGGCCGACGGCGGCGCCGGCGTCTACGCCTCCACCATCCGCGAGGTGCGCACCCGGCTGCCGGAGTGCTCGGTCGAGGTGCTGATCCCCGACTTCAAGGGCGACGAGGGTGCGCTTCGGATGGTGATGGAGGCACGCCCGGCGATCCTCGGCCACAACCTGGAGACCGTCGAGCGGCTGCATCCCGAGGTGCGTCCCGGCGGGCGCTACTGGCGCTCGATCTCGTACCTGGGACTCGCGAAGCGGATCAACCCGTCGATCCTCACCAAGACCGGGGTCATCCTCGGGATGGGAGAGACCGAGGGCGAGATACGCCAGGCGATGGGCGACCTGCGCGAGGCATCGGTCGACATCCTGACGCTCGGGCAGTACCTGCGTCCGTCGAGGCAGCACATCCCAGTCGCCCGGTGGGTGACTCCGTCGGAGTTCGAGGAGTGGAAGGCGATCGGCGAGGGGGAGTACGGCTTCGGCCACGTCGAGTCCGGCCCCCTGGTGCGCTCCAGCTACCATGCCAAGGAGCAGGCGCGCGAGGTCGAGGCGGGGGGTGCCGGACCGATCACCGAGGTGCTGGAGGTTGATCTGCCGGCCCCGGCCGAGGTACTGGCGCCGTGCGGTGCCAACCCCGGGGCGGGCTGACCCGTGCCCTCCGCGGGAACCGAGCAGGGCGACATGCCGGGAGGGGTCGGCGCGCCTGAGGCCGAAGGTAGCCCCGATGAGGGTGGAATCGCCGGGTTCTCGCGCGAGGAGATGCACGCCCTCCTCGCCGAGATGCTCCTCTACCGCCGCTTCGAGGAGAAGGCGGAGGAGGCGTACGCAATCGGGAAGATCGGCGGGTTCTGCCACCTCCACATCGGCCAGGAGGCGCTCTCCGCAGGCGCGATCGGGCCGCTTCGGAGTGACGACCAGGTCATCACCGCCTACCGCGAACACACCCAGGCGATCGCAAAGGGAATATCGCCGAGGGCGGCGATGGCGGAGCTCTTCGGGCGGGTGGACGGATGCTCGGGGGGACGGGGCGGGTCGATGCACCTCTTCGACCCCTCGGTGGGGTTCTACGGGGGCCACGGGATCGTGGGCGGCCAGATTCCGCTCGGCGCCGGGCTCGCGTGGGCGATCCGCTACCGGGGGGGCGACCAGATCTGCCTCTGCTTCATGGGCGACGCGGCCGTCAACCAGGGTGCCTTCCTGGAGTCGCTCAACATGTCCGCGATCTGGCAGCTGCCGATCATCTACGTCGTCGAGAACAACGGATACGGGATGGGGACGGCCTTCTCGCGCGTCTCCGTCACCGAGATGGAGAGCCGCTCCGGCGCCTACGGCATCCCGGCGCACACCGTGGACGGCCAGGACGTCCTGGAGTGCTACCGCTTCTTCGAGGCGCTCGCCGAGGAGGTGCGCGGAGGCGACGGCCCGCACTTCGTGAACGCCGTCACCTACCGCTTCCGGGGGCACTCGATGTCGGACCCGGTCTCGGGGACCTACCGCTCCAGGAAGGAGGTCGAGAGCCAGAAGAGGGAGCGGGACCCGATCTCGCTCCTCCGCGACCGCATGTTCGAGGCGGGCCTCCTGACCCCCGAGGAGCTGCAGGCGCACGACGACCGCGCCCGCGAGCTCTGCGCGGACGCCGCCGACTTCGCGGACTCGTCGCCGACGCCGGACCCCGCCACCCTCTACGACCACGTCTACGCCGAGGTCGGCGATCGCGGACGCCTCTTCCTGGATGGGCGGGATGCGGCGCGCGCGGCCGCCGGAGGTGCCGGGCGATGACCGAGATGACGTACCGGGACGCCCTCAACGCTGCCATGCTCCAGGAGATGGACCGCGACGACTCGGTCTTCCTCCTGGGGGAGGAGGTCGCCGAGTACGACGGCGCCTACAAGGTCTCGCGCGGCATGCTCGAACGCTACGGCGAGCGGCGGGTGGTCGACGCTCCGATCAGCGAGCTCGGGTTCGCGGGTCTCTGCGTCGGGGCCGCGATGGCCGGACTCAGGCCGATCTGCGAGTTCATGACCTTCAACTTCTCGATCCTGGCGCTGGACCAGGTGATCAACGGCGCTGCCAAGATGCTCTACATGAGCAACGGGCAGATTCCGGTGCCGATCGTCTTCCGGGGTCCGACGGGGGCCGCGCTCCAGCTCTCCGCGCAGCATTCGCAGGCGTGCGAGGTCTACTACGCGCACGCGCCCGGCGTGAAGCTCGTCGTGCCAGGCACCCCGGCCGATGCCAAGGGCCTCCTGGCGGCCGCGATCCGCGACGACGACCCGGTTGCCGTCATGGAGGGCGAGCTCCTCTACAACGTGCGCGGCGAGGTCCCCGACGGCGAGCACGTGGTCCCCCTGGGGGTGGCCGACCTGAAGCGGTCCGGGGGCGATGTGAGCATAATCACGCACGGCAAGATGATCCACGTCGCGCTGCAGGCGGCGGGGCAGCTGGCGCAAGATGGAATCGAGGCCGATGTGCTCGATCTGCGGTCGCTCAGGCCGCTGGATGTGGACGCGATCCTGGCGACGGTGGCCCGCACCAACCGCGCCGTCTACCTGGAGGAGGGGTGGCCCTTCGCCGGGGTCGGCGCCCAGGTGGCGTCGCTGATCCAGCAGGAGGCCTTCGACGACCTCGACGCTCCGGTTGCCAGGGTGACGCAGGCCGACGTCCCGATGCCCTACGCCAAGAACCTCGAGCAGCTCGCCAAGCCCGGTGCCAAGGCCGTGGTGGAGGCGTGCCGCAGGGTCCTCTACCTGGGGTAGGCAGCCCGTGAACAACCCTCCCACGGCATTCGAGCAGCGCTGCATCCCCGCTGGACCGCTTCGCTCGCCTGTCCGCATTGTAATGTATGCATTACAATATGTAATCTCTGATTTACATTGCCTCTACCCTCGGCTTCGCTCTGTGTTGCTCCTCGGGCCAATAGCGCTGCGGCTATTGGCCCTTCGTCGCGCCTTGCCAGCGGAGCGCTTCGCCGCTCTCGGTGCTCGCGCGAGGCTGTCCACGGACTGCTAGCGACATGGCTACCAAGGTTCATATGGAGGCGCTCTCGCCGACGATGGAGGAGGGCCAGGTCGTGCGCTGGCTGAAGGAGGTCGGCGACCCGGTCGGGCAGGGCGACATACTCGCCGAGATCGAGACCGACAAGGCGACGATGGAGCTGGTGGCGCGTGGGGAGGGTCTGCTGAGGCGGATCCTCGTGGCCGCAGGGGGAACGGCGCCGGTCGGCGAGGTGATCGCGATCATAGCAGCCGAGGGAGAGGAGGTCGAGGCGGCCCCGGATGCGGGTCCGACCGGTAGCGAGGCGACGGCGGAACGGGCGGCGGACAGCTCCCAAGGGGAGCGAGAAGCGGAGTCGGGCGGCTCCGAAGACCCGGCGGCACCTTCGACGACCGCACGGCGAGGCGCGGCCGGAAGGGTCAGGGCGTCGCCTCTCTCAAAGCGCCTTGCGCTTCAGCTGGGGGTGGAGATCGAGTCCCTGGAGGGCACGGGGCCGGGCGGGCGGGTGGTCAGGCGCGATGTGGAGGCGGCCGCGGAGGCACGGGCGGCGCAGGAGGAGCGCGATGCGGGGCCGGGGCCGGTGTCGGGTGCCGCACTCCACCCGGAGGAGGAGTTCGAGGACGTTCCTCTCACCCAGATGCGGAAGACGGTCGCCCGCCGTCTCGCCGAGTCGCTCGGTCCGGTGCCCCACTTCTACCTGACGGTCGACGTCGACATGACCAGGGCGCTCGCCGCCCGCGCCCGCGTGAACGAGATCCTCTCTCGGAACGGCGGCAAGGCGTCTGTAAACGACGTGATCATCAAGGCGGCGGCCGTGGCGCTGACCCGTCACCCCGAGTGCAACGCCTGGTGGCGGGGCAGCTCCATCCGGCGCTTCAATCGCGTCCATATGGGGGTGGCGGTGGCGGTCCCCGACGGGCTCATCACCCCCGTGATCCGCGATGCGCACATGAAGGGCCTGGATGCGATCAGCCGAGAGGTGCGCGAGCTGGCCGCGCGGGCCCGCGAGAAGAAGCTTCAACCGCACGAATACACTGGCTCGACCTTCTCGATCTCCAACCTGGGGATGTTCGGGATCGAGGAGTTCACCGGCGTCATCAATCCACCGGAGGCCGGCATCCTGGCCGTCGGCGCGGTCGAGGAGCGCCCGGTCGCCTTCGCCGGCGAGGTTTTGCTTCGCAGCCGCATGCGAATCACGATGAGCTGCGACCACCGCGTCATCGACGGTGCCCAGGGAGCCCGATTCCTGGCGACGCTGAAGTCCTACCTGGAAGAGCCTCTGGCGATTCTCATCTAGCAGCCTGTGGACGAACCTCCCACGGCATTCGAGCTAGCACGAACGATTGGCGAGCAGACAATGAGCGGAGACAACGACTACGATGTCGTCGTGATCGGTGGTGGGCCTGGTGGCTACGTAGCGGCGATCCGTGCGGCCCAGCTCGGCCTGAGGACAGCGTGCGTGGAGGCCGACAAGCTGGGGGGCGTCTGCCTGAACGTCGGCTGCATCCCCACCAAGGCGCTCCTGAGCAGCGCGCTCCTCGTCGGCGAGCTGAAGAACGCCAAGGGACACGGGATCACCTTTTCCGACTTTGCCACCGATCTGGGTCCGGCCCAGAAGCGGAGCCGTGCGGTCGCCAAGAGGCTCTCGAACGGGGTGCGCTTTCTCCTTCGCAAGAACAAGGTCGCGCACATAGAGGGCTATGGGCGGCTCCTCGGCGACGGTCGGGTGGAGGTCGAGGCGAAGGACGGTAAGGAGGTGCTGAAGGCGGGCGACATCATCGTCGCAACCGGTTCCAGGCCCCGCAGCCTGCCCTTCCTCGAGATCGACGAGGAGCGTGTCTGGTCCTCCACGGGCGCCCTCTTCCAGCCGAAGGCGCCGGAGTCGCTCGTAGTCGTGGGGGCGGGTGCGGTCGGGATGGAGTTCGCCGACATCTACGAGGCGTACGGCACGGAGATAACGGTCATCGAGGCGATGGACCGGGTGCTGCCGCTCGAGGATCGGGACTCGTCAGCCATCGTCGAGCAGAGCTTCCGGGAGCGCGGCATGGCGGTATTCAAGGGTGCGCGCGTCGAGTCGACCGAGGTCGGGAGCGACGGCGCATCCATCTCCTTCACCGACGGCGAGGGCAGGCAGCGCACCATCGACGCCGAGTACGTCCTATCGGCGGTGGGACGGGTGCCGAACACCGAGGATGTCGGGCTGGAGCGGGCGGGCGTCGGGAGAACCGAGCGCGGCGGATTCGTGGCCGTCGACGAGGCGATGCGCACGAGCGCGGCCGGGGTGTGGGCGGCGGGCGACTGCGCGGGACGACAGCTCCTCGCGCACAAGGGGATGCACGAGGGCGTGGTCGCGGCGGAGCACATCGCAGGGGTGGGGCACCACACGGTCGACTATGGCAACGTGCCGAACTGCACCTACTGCCATCCGGAGGTGGCATCGGTGGGAATGAGCGAGGAGCAGGCGCGCGAGGCGGGGCTGGATATCGAGGTCGGGACCTTCCCCTGGGTCGGCAACGGCAGGGCTCTGGCGGCGGGCGACTCGACCGGCTTCGTGAAGGTGATCCGCGAGCAGCGCTACTCCGAGGTCGTCGGAGCGCACATCGTGGGACCGCACGCCACCGAGCTGATCGGAGAGTTCGTCCTGGCCCGCCACCTGGAGTCCACCGCCGAGGAGATCGACATCGCCATGCATCCGCACCCCACGCTCTCCGAGGCGGTGGCGGAGGGCGCACTGGCGGCGCTGGGGCGGGCCCTGCATATCTGACGGGCCTCGGGCTTCGGGATGCCGACGCTGCCCGCCTTGCGGCGGCCTGCCCTACCCTAGAACAGCCGACGCAGGTCGATGGTCACGTCCAGGCCGCAAAGCAACCCCGTAAGGGTGCCGTCCACCGAATCGGTCCCGTCTACCGGGTCCTCCGTCAACACTGCGCCCTCGCTCACCAGGCTCACCTCGCAGCTCGAGCCTCCCTCGGAGTCCCTGTCCCAGGTGAACCCGCCGTTCATCCGGTACTCGAGCCTAAAGTCGTCGAAGGAGACCCCCCAGCCCTTTGCCTGCACCTGCAAATCGGGGTCTCCGTCCACCGTAAAGGGTGTTCCGGCCGAGGTCACTGCACAGGCGGCCGGTCTAATGGACCAATCCGCCTCAGCCCGGATGGTGTCCCCTTCCAAGTCTTCCACCTCGCGAAGGAGCTCGACCGTCGCAGAGCCGCCTGAGGGGCAGGACACCGATTCCGTGTCGCCTTCACGGGAGAGCCCCGCCTCGTCGGCGAGCTGCGTGAGCGCCGTAAGGACGCCGACGGCCTCCTCTTCGGTGATCGGCTCCACGCCGCACCCTGCGCACAGCACCGCGGTAGCCAGAATCAGCTTTTTCATCGTTCCAGAACCCCTTTCGAGTCGACATTCGGACACCTTCCCGCCCGGTCGCTCCCAAACGCCCGCACGACATACGACGTCACGATGTCGATTGCGCCGCCGGATCGATCCCCCGGATCTGGAGCAGCCTGACGAGCGCCTCGCCGATCTTGTTGTTGGGCGTCGACGCACCTGCGGTGATCCCCAGCACGAAGGGCCCCGCCGGCAGCCACTCCCTCGTCACGACCTCGGGTGCATCGGGGTCGAGCTCCGGCTTGTGGCGGATCCAGCCCGTCGCGGTGTCGATGCACGCCGAGTCGGCGATATGGTAGGAGGCGGTGTACTCGCGACAGAGGTGGGCCAGGTGGTTCGTATTGGAGGAGTTGTAGCCGCCGACCACAATCATCACGTCGGGCGGCTCCTGCATGAGTTCCAGCACTGCGTCCTGCCGTTCCTGTGTGGCCGAGCAGATGGTGTCGAAGGACCGTAGATTCTCCGCGGCGTGCGCCTCGCCGAAGGCGTCGGCCATCATCTCGCGCAGGCGGTTCGCGATCGCCAGGGACTCGGTCGCGAGCATCGTGGTCTGATTGGCGACGCCGACCCTCTGCAGGTCCTCGTCGGGGTCGAACCCGTCGGAGCATCGGCCCTCGAAGCGACGCAGGAACTCATCGCGGCTCAGGGTGCCGGCCGCGCCGGTCATGTAGTCGCCCACCACCTCGGCCTCGGCCATGTCGCGCACCGTGATGTACCTGCCGCCCTCGTACTTCGTCACCTGGCTCGCCGTCGCACGCGACTCCTCGTGGGTGTACTTGCCGTGGATCACGGCCGTGTAGCCGTCGCGGGCGTAGCTGTGCACGCGCTTCCAGACGAGGAGGACCGATCCGCACGTGGTGTCGACCAGGACGCAGCCGATGGCGCGGAGCCGCCGCATGTCGGCGAGGGTGACGCCGAAGGCCGGGATGATCACGACGTCGTCGGGGGTGACGTCGCCGAAGTCGAAGCCGCCGCCGCTGGGCTCGATCACCTGGATGCCCGACTCCAGCAGACGGCCGTTCACATGCGGATTGTGGATGATCTCCCCGACGAGGAATACGCGCTTGTCGGGAAACTGGAGCCGCGTCTCGTAGGCGTAGTCGATGGCACGATCCACCCCGTAGCAGAAGCCGAAGTGCTTGGCGAGGCGCACGGTGACGTCGCCAAACCGGTCGGCGTAGCCGCGCGAACGGATCCGCTCGACGATCCCCGAGTGGTACTCGGTCTCGATGACCGGGGCGACCTGGGCCTTGAGACCAAAGCCCTTGCGGAAATAGGTCTGGGTGGCTTCTGCTGGCACGGCGACTCCGGGCAACTGGATGAGCTTCCCCCCACACTCCGGCGACAGCGCTGTAGAATATAGGCAAGGCGTGGCGATCATGGCACCGAGTCGCCGCCGGTCCATCCCTCCCAGGGGCGTGACGAGTGAGCGGAGACATCTCCTTTCTGAAGCGGCTTCTCGCCGAACCGGGGCCGTCCGGGTTCGAGTCGCGGGCCGCGCGCGTGTGGAGGGAGGAGGCCACCACCTTCGCCGAGGTGTGGTCGGATGTCGTCGGCAGCAGCTACGCGGCTGTCAGACGGGACTCCCGTCCCCTCGTCCTGCTGGCGGGCCACATCGACGAGATCGGGCTTCAGGTCACCCACATCCACAAGTCGGGGCTCCTCTACTTTGCGGGGATCGGCGGCTGGGACCCGCAGGTGCTCGTCGGACAGCGAGTGAAGGTGCTGGGGGCGAAGGGCGACGTCCCCGGGGTCATCGGACGTCGTGCGATCCACCTGATCAAGCCGAAGGACCGGAGCAAGGCGGCCGAGGTCGGCAAGCTCTGGATCGACGTCGGCGCCGAGTCGAGGGACGACGTGGGCGAGCTCGGCGTGCGCGTCGGCGACCCGGCCGTTCTCGACGCGGGGTTTCTTCCCCTGGCGGGCGACCGCGTGGCGGGGCGGGCGCTCGACAACCGGGTCGGCGCCTTCGTCGTCCTGGAGGCTCTCCGCATCGCCGCCTCGGCGGAGGGGAAGGCAGGGGTGGTGGCGGTGGCGACCGCCCAGGAGGAGATCGGCTACACCGGGGGTGGCGCTCGCGCCAGCGCCTTCGGCCTCTCACCCGATGTGGCACTCGTCGTCGATGTGACGCACGCCACCGACGTGCCGGATGTGGACAAGCGCGAGGTAGGAGAGCACGAGCTCGGCGGCGGGCCGGTCCTCACCCGCGGGTCGGCGACTAGTCCGGTGGTCTTCGAACTGCTCGCCGAGACCGCCGAGGCGCACGAGATCCCCTACACGATACAGGCCGCACCGCGCCGCACCGGGACCGACGCGGACTCCATCCATCTGGCTCGGGAGGGCGTGCCGACAGGTCTCGTCTCGATCCCCAACCGCTACATGCACTCGCCCAGCGAGATGGTCGCCACCGGCGACCTCTTCCGAACCGCGGAGCTGCTGGCGGCGCTCTGTGCCCGCCTGGGCGACGGGGATGTCGACCTGACCAGAAGGTGAGGGCGCATTGACTGGAGGAGAGGTCGGCGTTTCATTGGGCGTTGCCGTGCTCGTAGCGTGCGGACGATCCTCCCCGAACCTAGGGTACCAATGGTAGATGCCAGGGCAGTCGTAAAGGAGCTCCAGCAGATGCGCGACGAGGGACACCTCTCCGACGCCCTGCTGCGCCGCGCGGTAAGGTCGCTGCACAGCGCCGACCAGCGTGCGGACTGGGTCGGTGCCTACCTGCTCGACGACGAGGCGGGCGAGCTGTGGCTCCACAACTACGTCGGCGCTCCGACCGAGCACGCGAAGATCCCCGTCGGCCAGGGGGTCTGCGGCACGGCCGTCGAGGAGGGAACCAACCTGAACGTCCCCGACGTCTCGGAGTTCGAGGGCTACCTGTCGTGCAATCCCGATGTGAAGTCGGAGCTGGTGGTTCTGATCAGGGCGGGCGAGACCATCTACGGCCAGCTGGACCTCGACTCGCACCAGCCGGCGGCCTTCGCCGAGGCCGACGAGGCGAAGGTGCAGGCGATCGCGGACAAGCTCGCCGAGCAGCTGGCCCGCGAAGGCAACTGACGCGCGAACGCAGCTGACGACTCACCGCAAGGCGTCGGCGGCGCGGTCTGGCGCCGGGGATCTCGCGCCGAGGTGGCTCGTGGCGGAGAACGCAGGCCCCCTCACCCTGGACGGGACGAGGAGCTACATCGTCGGACAGAGCGTCGTCGTGGTGATCGACCCAGGGCCGCCGCTCGAGGGGCACCTGGAGGCGCTTACCACCGAGCTGGAGTCCGCGGCCGAGGTGAGGGTGGTCGTGACGCACGCCCACGGCGACCATGCGGGGGGAGCGGCTGCGCTGGCGGAGCGGACCGGGGGCGAGGTGTGGGGACCGGAGGTCGGAAGGGAGCTCCGGGACGGCCAGGAGCTGGCGACCGACTGGGGGCCCGTGGTCGCCGTATCCACGCCGGGCCACTCCCGGCGCCACTTCTGCTATCGTCATCCGGCCACGGGAGCGGTCTTCACCGGGGACCTCATCCTGGGCGAGGGCGATACGACATGGGTGGGCGAGTACTCCGGCGCGGTGGCCGAGTACCTGTCTTCGCTGGAGGTAGTGGAGTCGCTCGAGGCGCGAGTCCTCTATCCCGGCCACGGCCCCCCGCTCTCCGACCCGGTCGAGGCGGTCGCGCGCTACCGGACGCACCGGCTGCGGCGGATCGAGCAGGTGCGCCGCGCCCTCGCCGAGACGGGCACCGGGGACCCCCGCGAACTTGCCCGCGCGGTGTACGGCAGCCTCCCCCCGGAGCTCTTCGAGATGGCGACGGCCGGAGTGCGGGCCGCCGTGGAGTACATAGGCGGCCCGTGAACCCCGATCTCGCCGATGCACTGACGGAGATCTGCGGCCCGGACGCGGTGATCGTGGACCGCGATCGGCTGCTGGCGTACGAGTCGGACGGACTCACCGCGTATCGGCACCGGCCGGGCGCGGTGGTGCTCCCGCGCACCACGTCGCAGGTGCGCCGCTCGGTCCTGGCGGTGGCGAGACACGGTCTGGCCGTCGTCCCGAGGGGGGCCGGGACCGGGCTCTCCGGCGGTGCGGTTGCCCTGGATGGCGCCGTCGTGCTCGGGACCGCGCGGATGGACCGGATCGTCGAGATCGATGCGCCCAATCGCCGGGCGGTCGTGCAGCCGGGGGTGGTCAACGCCGACCTCTCCGCCGCGCTCAGGCCGTACGGGCTCCATTACGCCCCCGATCCGTCGTCGCAGAGCGCCTGCACCCTGGGGGGGAATGTGGGGGAGAACTCGGGCGGACCGCACTGCCTCAAGTACGGGGTGACCTCTCGCCATGTGACCGGACTTGAGATCGTTCTCTCCGACGGCTCCGTCGCGCAGCTGGGAGGCATGGGTGGAGAGGCGGAGGCGGGCTACGACCTAGTGGGCGTCGTGGTGGGCTCGGAGGGCTGCTTCGGTGTGGTGACCGAGATCGAGGTCGGGCTTCTTCCGCTCCCGGAGGGGGTGCGCACCCTCCTCGGGATATTCGACCGGATCGAGGACGCGGCCAGGGCCGTCTCGGAGATCGTGGGCGTAGGTCTCCTCCCCGCCGCCATGGAGATAGTCGACGGACCGACGATCCGGGCCGTCGAGGAGAGCGTCTTCGCCGCCGGGTACCCCACTGATGCCGGCGCGGCTTTGGTGGTCGAGTTCGACGGGGTGGATGCTGGCCTGGACGAGGAGTCGGCCCGCGCCGCTGGGATCTGCGAGCGCATGGGTGCCCGCGAGGTGCGGCGGGCCAGCTCGGAGGAGGAGCGGGCTGCGCTCTGGAAGGGGCGCAAGAAGGCCTTCGGGGCGATGGGCAGGATCGCCCCCGACCTGCTGGTCCAGGATGCGACGGTCCCCCGCACGGCGCTCCCGTCCACCCTGAGGGGGATAGCCGAGATCGCCGCGCGCTACCGGCTCTCGGTCGCGAATGTCTTTCATGCGGGCGACGGCAATCTGCACCCCAACATCGTCTTCGACCGGCGCAACCGCGAGGAGTCGGAGCGCGTCGAGCGCGCCTCGGCCGAGATCATGCGGCTCTGCGTCGGGGCAGGCGGCACGATTACCGGGGAACACGGGGTCGGGCTGGACAAGAGGCGCTACATGGAGCTGGTCTGCGGCCCGGCCGAGGTGAAGGCGATGCGGGGTGTGCGGCGGGTATTCGATCCGGGCGGAACCATGAACCCCGGGAAGGTGCTGCCGGACGCTCCGGGGGAAGGTGACGATCGGCGGGCGGCGCAGGGAGGTCCGGCCCCCCGGCGATCGGTGGGAGGTGGGGGAGCGCGTGGCACCGAGTCCGTCCTGGAGCTCCTGCCCGCCGGGCAGAAGCTCGTCGGGGAGGAGGCCGCCGAGTGGCTGGGCGGCTCCGGCGCCAATGCCGTCGTCTTTCCCGGGAGCGTGGAGGAGGTGGCCGCGGTGGTGCGCAGGGCGGCCGGGTCGAGCGTGCCCCTCCTTCCCGCAGGAAGTGGCAGCCGCCTCCGGTGGGGCGGTGGATGGCCGTCGGGCACCGGTGGGGTCGTCGTCTCGACCGGGCGCATGGCCTCGCTCGTCCACTACAAGCCAGCCGACCTGACGCTGACCGCGGGGGCTGGGATGCGGTGGCGGGACCTCGACGCGAAGCTCCGGCCCGAGGCCCAGTGGCTGCCCCTCGAGACGCCCGGTCTATGGTCGGGGACGGTCGGCGGAGCGGTGGCGCGCGGGGGAGCTGGTCCGCTTCGAACCCGCTACGGCGCCGTGCGCGACAGCGTTCTGGGTCTCGAGGTGGTGACGGGCGCGGGGGAGGTGCTTCGCCTCGGGGGACGGGTGGTCAAGAACGTGGCGGGGTTCGATCTGGTGCGCCTCTTCACCGGAAGCCACGGTACCCTTGGGATCGTGACCCAGGCCTCGATGCGGCTCTTTCCCCGTCCCGAGGTCGATCTGACGCTCCGCTTCGAGGGGGGGCGGGAGCGGCTGCTGGAGGGTGCCGCGGCGCTCCGCACGGGCCTGCTCCCGGTCGCGGCGGTGGAGCTGCACGATGGGGTGGTCGCTGGCCGCGAGTGCGCAACTCTTAGGGTGAGGGTGCTCGGCGGAGCGGCCGAGGCGGAGGATGTGCGCACCCGCGCCGAGGCCACGGTGGGGATCGAACCGGTCGACGTGCTCCTCGGCAAGGAGAGCGAGAGCTTCCACCGTCGCTCCACCGACGTCGCGCCGGAGCCACTCCGGCCGGCCGCGGTCACCCCCCGGGAAAACTCTGCGAGCAGTCGGCTCGCGGACGGAATCAAGGGGCTCTTCGACCCGCACAGGATCCTCCCGAGGCGGCCGTGAAGCTGAGCGAAGAGGGGCTGGCCCGGGCGCTCGCCGAGCAGGACGACGCTCTCGCGAAGTGCGTGCACTGCGGCTTCTGCCTGCCCGCATGCCCAACCTACCGCCGCCTGGGCGACGAGGCGGACTCGCCGCGCGGGCGCCTCTACCTGATGCGGGCCGTCGTCGAGGGCAGGCTGGACCCCGGGTCGGACGCCTTCGAGACGCACATCGCCCGCTGTCTCGGCTGCCGGGCCTGCGAGCCCGCCTGCCCCGCCGGGGTCGAGTACGGCCGTCTCCTCGAGCTCGCCCGTCAGGTCGGGGGTAGCGCGCGGCCGCCGCCCCACATCTCCCGGCTGCTGCTCGCCACCTTTGGCACGAAGTGGGCGAGCCGCCTGGCGATGCTCGGGGCGCGGCTGCTGCGAGCCTCCAGGATACCCGATCTCCTGACCTCGGCGGTCTCCTGGGCGAGACGGCGGTCGGGCGAAGAGTCCGCGGTCGAATCCGAGCCGCACTCCGCTCGGCAGCGCTCGACGGCGCGGTGGGGGAGCCTCTGGCTGGCCTTCGCGATGGTCTCTGCATCCGCCCCGCCACGTCGGCTCTTCGCCGAGGTACGCAGACGCAACGCGCCTCGAATGCCGTCAGGGTCTCTTCCACGGGCTGCTGGAGCCGACGACCGGCCAACGGTGGGCGTGCTCGCCGGATGCGTGCAGGCTGGGCTCTTCTCGCGGGTGAACGCCGCCACCGAGCGGGTGCTGGACGCCAATGGGTACCGCGTCCTGACGTTTCGGGCGCAGGGCTGCTGCGGCGCGCTTCACGCCCACGGCGGGGACCTCGGACGCGCCCGGGCTCTCGCGCGGCGCCATATCGCCGCCTTCGAGCAGGCGGGTGTCGATTTCGTCGCCTCCAACGCCTCGGGGTGCGGTGCCGCGATGGCGGACTACGGATCGCTCCTCGCCGCCGACGATGCCATGGCCGAGAGCGCCCGCGACTTCGCGGCGCGGGTCAGGGACGTGTCGCAGCTCCTCGCCGAGCGGGGGGGCCGCGCCGGGGCGCCGCTTCCGCTCAGGGTCACGTACGACCCTCCCTGCCATCTCATACACGCCCAGGGGGTCGCAGAGGCCCCGCTCACGGTGCTCCAGTCGATCCCCGAGCTGCAGGTCGTTCCCCTCGCCGACGCGGCCGAGTGCTGCGGGGGGGCTGGAATCTACGGCCTCGCGAACCCGGAGCTCGGCGGGTGGATAGGGGCCGACAAGGTGCAGAGCGCGCTGAGGACCGGCTCGGAGGCGGTCGTCACAGGGAATCCCGGGTGCATGATGCAGATCGGGGCCGGACTCGCGCTGGCGGGCAGCCGGGTTCGTACGGTTCACCTGGTCGAGATGCTCGACGAGAGCTACCGCCTGGGCGGCGTGTATGGGGACCGTGATTTACAACGCCCGTGCCTCGAGGCGCCAGATGGCCGATAGCATGACGGCTCCGGGTACCGGGACGCCGATTGCCGTTGCCGACGGCGACCGGCTCGCGCCCGAATGCCTGGACCTCCTCCGCGAGCTGGTCGAATGCGAGTCGCAAACCGGCGACACCCGGGCGAACCTGCACGTGGCCGCCATCCTGGAGGCCTTCCTGACGCGAGTCGGCGGCCAGGTGGAGCGCATCGAGGCCCCTGGGTACGGTGACCATCTCCTGGCGCGCTTTCCTGGGAAGATCCAGGAGTCCGAGCGGCCCGTCCTCCTCCTGGGGCACATGGACACGGTGCATCCGGTCGGGACACTGCGGGAGCTTCCCTTCGAGGTCGCCGGCGATCGGGTCCGGGGGCCCGGCGTCTACGACATGAAGGGCGGCCTGGCGGTGTCGCTCTTTGCTCTGCGCCTACTTGCGGAGCGAGGGTCGGGAGCTCGCACGGGCCTCACCTGCATGGTGACGTGCGACGAAGAGGTGGGATCCCTCCACTCGAGGGAGCGCATCCAGGCGGAAGCCGGGGGGCACCGGGCCGCCCTCGTGGTTGAACCTTCGGCGCCCGGAGGGGCCGTCAAGACCCGTCGGAAGGGGGTGGCGGACTACGTGCTGAGCGTCAGGGGGGAGTTGGCGCACGCTGGCATCGAGCCGGAGGCGGGGGCGAGCGCGATCCACGAGCTGGCGAGGCAGATCTGCGGCGTCTACGACCTCTCCAACCCGGGGGCGGAGACGACTCTGAACGTCGGCCTAGTCGAGGGCGGCACGAGATCGAACGTCGTAGCGAGAAGGGCGAGCTGCACTATCGATGTTCGCTTCTTCAGCAATGCGGAAGCCGAGCGCGTCGAGGCGGCGCTACGTAGCGTGCGTCCCCGCGACCCGCGTTGCAGACTCTCTGTTCAGGGAGGTGTCAATCGCCCTGCTCTGGAAAAGACCGACGCATCGGAGGCGCTGTATCGCGCCGCGGCCGCCGTGGCCGCCGATCTGGGGTTCGGGGTGGGCGAGGCCTCCACCGGCGGAGCGAGCGACGGCAATCTGACCGCCGCCGTCGGGTGCCCTACCCTCGATGGCATTGGCCCCGACGGAAGGGGTGCGCACACGCTAAAGGAGTATATATTTCGAGAGGAGGTTGGACGGCGCATTGCTTTCCTGGCTAGATTGATTGAGACTCTATAGTCGCGGGGTATTCCGCCCCGACCGATTACTTCAACGAGAAAGGCCGTACCCCGGATGGATGCAACGAGCAGACGCCACTTTCGCGCAGCACTGAAGCAAGCCGAAGCTGATCTGGCTGCACACGAGAGGAACGGTGAAGCGCTGCGCAATACCGTTAGCGCCTTGCAGCAGCTGCTCGGCGCGGGCGCCCCCGCGCCGAAGCCGAAGCCGAGGCGCAAGAAGGCGAAGCCGCGCAAACGTCCCGGCCCTAAGCGCTCGGGCGCAGGTCACCCCGATGTGCCAGCCCACACCTACCGGGGAATGGGGCCTTCAGTGGCGTACAGGAAGTTCGTGGCCGACTACGGCGACGGCTACACCGCCCCGCAGATTAGGGACGCACTGGTCCAGGGCGGGGTAAAGTCCGCTTCGGAATCATCGCTGCTCACTGGCATTCACGCGGTGCGCCGCAGGGATCTTGCCAAGGCCAAGGTGGCTGCCAAGGCCGCGAAGAAAGCCGCCGCGAACTAGGACTGTGGACAAAGCCCTGGCGGCATTCGAGGCGCGCTGCATCCGCGCTGGACCGCTGCGCTCTGCGCTGCTCCTCGCACGAATGGCGCTGCTAGTCGCGCTTCGTCGCGCCTCGCCAGCCCGGCTCGCCAGCAGATAGCCAACACGGCCTCGTGACAGCTGTCCGAGGCCGTGTTGGGGGGTGCGGGGGCTGATGAAGATCCGTCGGGCGGTGCTTCGCGAGGTGTCGCTGGGGCTCGCGGAGCCCTTCGAGATCAGCAGCGGCCGCACAACAACCCGTCGTACGCTCCTCCTTACCCTCGAGGGCGGTGGTCTGGAGGGCTGGAGCGAGTGCGTCGCTGGCGGGTCGCCCACCTACTCCTACGAGACGGTGGACACGGCGTGGCACGTGCTGGCGAGGTGGCTGCTTCCAGATCTATTGAGGCACGAGGCTGACGACGCCAGGCGTCTTGCGTCCGCCCCGTGGCTGCGAGGCCACCCGATGGCGAGGGCCACCGTCGAGATGGCCACCTGGGATCTCGAGGCGAAGCGTCGGGGCGTTCCGCTGAGCGCCCTGCTCGGTGGGCGTCGCCGTGAGGTTCCGGTCGGAGTCTCGGTGGGCATTCAGCGGGACGCAGTCGTGCTCCTTGGCAAGGTCGACGAGTACCTGGCGGAGGGGTATGCCAGGATCAAGGTCAAAATAAAGCCGGGCCGCGACGTGGAGATGCTGACGGCGGTGCGCGACCGCTATCCGGATGTCTCGCTGACCGCCGACGCCAACTCGGCGTACAATTTGTCCACTGACTTGGATGTGCTATGCGCGTTGGACGAGCTGTCGCTTGCGATGATCGAGCAGCCGCTCGGGCACGAGGACCTGTTGGACCACGCGGCGCTTCAGCGACGCATGGCAACGCCCATCTGTCTCGACGAGTCGATTCGGTCGGCGGGCGATGCGCGGCTTGCCATCCACATCGGAAGCGGGGCGATCGTCAACATCAAGCCGGGGCGGGTAGGCGGATTGGCCGCCTCGGTGGAGATTCACGACCTCTGCTGCGCGGAGGGCTGGCCGGTCTGGTGCGGCGGCATGCTCGAGTCGGGGATCGGGCGGGCGCACAACGTCGCGCTCGCGGCGCTTCCGGGGTTCACGTTGCCCGGCGACATCTCCAGCTCGAGGCGCTACTGGAGGGAGGACATCGTGCACCCCGAGTTCGAGATGCGGAACGGGTCAATGGCAGTTCCGACCGGGCCGGGCATCGGTGTAGCGCCCCGCATGAGGCGGATCGAGGCGCTGACTGTTCGCAAGGAGGTCTTCGCACCCTGATGATGCAGCCCGTGGACAGGCCTCCCACGGCATTCGAGCAGCGCTGCATCTCCGCTGGACCGTAGTGCTCTGCGTTGCTCCTCGCACGAATAGCCCTGCTATTCGCCCTTCGTCGCGCCTTGCCAGCGGAGCGCTTCGCCGCTCTCGGTGCTCGCGCGAGACTGCCCACGGACTGCGGCAGCCCGTGGACAGGCCTCCCACGGCAGGAGCAGCGCTGCATCTCCGCTGGACCGCGGTGCTCGCCGGTGCAGATTGTAATCTGTGCTTTACAATATGTAATCCATGGTTTACAGTGGCCCTACCCTTGGCTTCGCTCCGCGTTGCTCCTTGGACCGGTGGCGCTGCTAGGAGCCCGTGGACGATCCCCCCACGGTATGCGGACGTAGGCAGGCGGTACAGTACCGCCAGTGAGGCTCCAGGTGCTCGCCACAGGAGCAGACGTTGGCGCGGGCGCGCCCGCACATCGGGCACCCAGCCGCGCCAGCGGGCAGGGCCGTGCCGCACGTCTCGCACTTCTCGCCCACGCCGCCGGTGAGCGCCATCACGCGGCCCGCCTCGTGGGGCGTTGTCACGCCGTCGGCCACCTTTCTCTGGGCGTCGAGCTCCATGGAGCGCATGCCGCCCCGCCGGGCGAGGACCCTCAGGGTAGCGATCGAGGCGCCGTTCGCGATCTCGGTCCTGATCTCGTCGTCCACGACAAGCACTTCGAATACGCCGCTTCGACCCCGGTAGCCCTCGCGGCACACCGGACATCCCTCGGCGGTGCGTCCCTCGCACCTCGCGCAGAGGCGGCGGACCAGGCGCTGCGCGACCACGCCCGAGAGTCCGCCCGCGACGAGAAACGGCGGCACCCCCATCTCGGCGAGGCGCGAGACCGCGCTGGGCGCGTCGACGGTGTGAATCGTCGAGAGGACCAGGTGGCCGGTCACGGCCGCCGACATCGCGATCTCGGCGGTCTCGCGGTCGCGCACCTCCCCCACCATGATCACGTCGGGGTCCTGGCGCAAAATGGCGCGCAGGCCGTCCGGGAATCCCACTCCCGCCTTGCGATCGATCCCCACCTGGGCTACCCCGGGGAAGTGGTACTCGACGGGGTCCTCCAGGGTGACGACGTTGATGCTGTCGGCGGCCAGCTCGGATACGGCCGCAGCCAGCGTCGTGGTCTTGCCGCTTCCGGTCGGACCGGCGGCTAGCACCACCCCCTGACTCCGCTCGAAGAGGCGGCGCAGGCGTCCCAGGTCGTGCTCCGACATCCCCAGTGCGCGAAGGTCCGATGGCGCGTCCGCCGGGTCGAGGAGCCGCAGGACCGCCTTCTCGCCGCTCCTAGTGGGGATCGTCGAGACCCGAACGCCGAGCTCGGCACCCTCGCGCCGGAAGGTGAAGGCACCGTCCTGGGGTCTGCGCCTGACCGAGATGTCCAGGCCAGCCATGATCTTGACGCGCGAGATGACGCCCTCGTGGGTGTCCGAAGGCAGCTCTGCGGCGGTCGCGAGGACCCCGTCCACCCGCAGGCGAACGCGCGACCCGGTCTGGGACGCCTCGATGTGCACGTCGCTGGCGCGGCTCTCGACCGCTGTGGCCAGGAGGTGATCGACGACGCCGATGACCGAGGCCGCCGAGGCCTCCCTCTCCAGCAGCCGGAGTCCACCCTCCGGAACCGGGGTGCCGGGGCCGTCGAGTCCGCCCATCAGCTCGGGCAGCTCGCCGCCGTACGCCTCGAGCACGGCTCGCCGCACCTCCGATTCCGGCGCCACTACTGGATCGACCTGGCATCCGGAGCGAAAGCGCAGGTCGTCCAGCGTGTCCACATCGAGAGCGTCGGCCATCGCCACGGTTAGGCGGCGCCCCCTGAGTGCCAGCGGCAGCACGCCCCGGCTGCGGGCGACGTGCGCCTCGATCTTGGCGATGGCGCGGGGCTCCGGGCGGAGCGGTGCTGGCAGGAAGGGTATGCCGAGCTGGGTGGCCAGTGCGCCTGCGACCTGCACTTCGTCCACCACGCCCCGGCGGAGCAATACGTCCCCGAGCCGCCTCCCCGAGCGGTCGCCTTCGGCGCGGGCGTCCTCGAGAGCCCCCCGGGCGACCGCCCCGCTCTCCAGGAGGATCTGCCCGAGTAGCTCGTCTTGCCCCGTCATCGGAGGCAAGAGTGGGTCTAGCCCGCGGGCGTCTCCATGGTCCTACGGGACCGGACCACCCGGACGCAGGTCCAGAGTAACTTCGGCGGCGACATGGCCGATGTCCGCCCGCTCCTTGAGTGCGTCGCGGAGCCGCGGGTCGATCTTCTTGTACGCGGCCAGCACGCCGTTGCGGAGCTTGAGCCGCAGCACTCTGGTGGCGTTCACGTCGGGGCGGCTGGTGCGGCTCTCCTTCTTGGCCTCCTCGAGGTGGCGCGGCGTGACCTCGAAGGGCACCACCCCGATGTCGTCGTGGCGGTCGTGGTCCAGATACTGCACCGAGACGCTCACGTCGCCCCGCGCCATCTGGTGCGAGATGTCCCCGACTGCGCGAAAGCGCGCCGCGAGGGGGCTGATCTCGGCGCTCTGCGCGGCCCTCTGGTAGCCAGCTTCGATCAGGGCGAAGAGCCGCCGCATGCGCTCCGGAGTGGTGGCGTCGCCGTCGGGGATCTCCGTGTCCATCTCGCGGCCGCGCGCCTGGCGATCGTTGAGCGAGAGGGCACGCTCCATGTCGCGGGTGCGAGCCCGGTCGATGTTCTCGAGGATGCGGTCGGGGTTGGTCCTGTAGCTCATCTGGCGGGCGTCACCCTCCGAAAGCCGTCTGGAACGCTGCGACGATCGAGGCGAAGACGACCAGCAGGACCATCATCACCGCCACCGTGCCTCCCCATCTTGGCCGATTGCCGACGATCGAGAGGCCGAAGCCCGCGATCAGCGTGCCCCAGATCCCGAAGAGATCCATCGCGTTGAGGAGCGCAAGGAAGAAGCCGTCTGGAATTGGAAGAAAGCCCACCAGGTCGGCAAGCGAGAGCGTATCCTGCACATTGCCGCTGGCAATCTTCAGCGGCGTCGTGGCAAGCGCTCCGACTGCACCGATGAGCGTCCCATGGGACAGGACCGCGAGGTGGTGCCTGTAGGTGGCGCGGTCGCCCCGAATAACGACGAAGATGACGTACGTGACCGCGCTCACGACGAAGAGCATCGCCAGCAAGAACGGGCCAGCGATGACGCCCTGTACCTTGAATAGCCACGGGGGAAGGTCGCGGACGACGGCCGCTTCCTCCGGACTCATTTGGGAAATGGCGGCGTCGGGGAAGAGCTCGGTCGGAATGAGGACGATCGAGAGAGTCACCATGAACGCCCCAAGTAGCGCGGTTACAAACCACACCGGGCGCGCCGCCAGCCCCCGAAATAGATCGCCCGGCTGAAAGAACACCATCCGGAGCCGCTTGGGAAGGGCCAGCGCCGGCTCGGCGACTTCGTCACCCACCGCAGCCCCTCCCGCCGCATGGGCGCCCGTCTCGTCGTAGTGCGAATCCGTCATTTCCTAATCCGTCCGGGTTGTGGTTGGTCGGTCATCGGTCGCGGGTGATCCGCTGCGGCCCCATCAGCGCGATCTCGCCGGGCGGACGCCCCTCCATCGAGGCACCGCCCCTGAGGTCCCGGTGCAACTCGGCGTAGTGAAGGAGACGGTCCTCCGGGTCCCAGAAGAGACGCCCCGTGACGATCCCCTCTATGGACTGGCTGGTTGCGAGCCCCCCCTGGCTCCCGCTCCCGGAAATCCGCACCTCGGCGTGAAGGGAAATCTCGAGCACCGGGCGTCCGTCCACCATGGTGTCGCCCACCAGCCTATAGGCGCGATTCGTCGTCGAGGTGGTCGCCATGCCTCCCGCGGAGGAGTGCCAGACGGCCGAGTCGCTCCAGCTGTCGCCCGCCTCCACGGCGCCTCCTGGCAGTCCTGGGAAGAGGTCGTGGGGGAGCTGGTTGAAGAGCGAGAACTGACCGGCGTCGTCGGAGAGGTCGGGGCCGGAAACCGCCTCGGTGACTCCCCTGCTCCCCACCAGGAAGACCATCTCGCCCTGTGCGTCGTCGCTGTCGAGCGTCTGCACACCCATCGCCGGATTGCCCACCGAGCCGCCGAAGTCGACGATCTCGGCCACCACCCGCATCCCCTCCGACTCCTCCTCGAAGGCCAGTCGAAGCGAGGTGCTGGCCACCGCGGTCAGCTCGACTCCTCCCGGTGCCGAAGCGATCGTGATCGCCATCGTGTCGTGCACGTGGTAGGTGGGGCGCTCATCCGCCGGCTCCCCGTGAGCGAGGGTGCGCTGCGGCACTGCGAACACCGTGGTCGGGAAGGCAGAGACGGCGGCCAGCGACGCGGCGATGGCCCAAACTCGATTGGTTGTATTCGACTTTCCGCATCTCGATAGGCCCCTCCGACCTGGCAGCCCGTGCACAAACCTCCCACGGCATTCGAGCGGCGCTGCACCTCCGCTGGACCGCCTTGCTCGCCTGTCCATACTGTAATCTACGCCTTACAATGTGTAATCCATGGTTTACAATGCCAGCGTCCCTCGCTTCGCCCTGTGTCGCTCCAGCCCCGCAAGCTACCGGTTGCGGACGGGCCGGGCAATGACCGGGAGATCATGCGCAGAGCACGCGGTACCGACGGTGCCCCGACGTCCCCCTACCGCGCCGCCGCCAGCGCCGCCAGCACCTCGTCGATCGTCGTTCTGGTGTGGTCCGCGTTGACTTGGAACCGGATCGACTCGTCGCCCCTGGGCACCACCGGGTAGGCGAGGCCGGTAGCCAGCACGCCCGCTTCGAAGAGGGCGGCGACCAGCCGGCGAGTCTCGACGGTGTCGCGCACCATGAGGGGGGTGATCGGGTGATCGCTCGGAATCGTCTCGAATCCGATCTCGACGAGGCCGGACTCGAAGCGCTTCGTCAGCCCGCGGACGCGCTTCAGCCGTTCGGAACCCTCGTCGCTCCGGACGATCCGGAGGGCCCGTAGAGCCGCCGCCGCCTCGCCCGCCGTTATCGGGTTGGAGTAGATGTAGAGGGGGGCCGTCTCGCGCAGGTAGCGAACCAGGCCGCTCGTCGAGGCGACGTAGCCGCCGTTCACCCCCAGGGCCTTGCCGAGCGTCCCGATCAGGATATCGCAGGGCGGGCTCCCGGTGTACTCCTCGGTTCCCCGCCCCGTGGCCCCGAACGCCCCCACGCCGTGCGAGTCGTCGACGACCACCACCACATTCTCCGGGTAGTCGGGGTCGTGGCGCTCGGCCAGCTCCATCACCTCGGCCAGGTCGGCGTAGTCGCCCCGCATCGAGAAGACCCCGTCGGTCACCAGGACGACCCTGCGCGCCCTACCCTTCCACGCCTCGAGCTCGGCCTCGGCCGCCGCCAGGTCGAGGTGTGGATAGATCGCCTTGCCCGCCGGGCGCGACATCCGGATCGCGTTGATGATGCAGTTGTGGTTCAGCTCGTCGGAGATCAGCACCGTTGCGCGGTCGGTTAGCGCGGAGAGCGCGCTCACCACGGCCGCGTACGCGGAGGAGAAGATCATCGCCTCCTCCCTTCCGTGGAAGGCGGCCAGCTCACGCTCCAGCGCCACATGCGGCGTGTAGGTCCCCGCGATGAAGCGCACTGCGCCGGGCCCCGCCCCCATCTCGCGTGCGGTCCGCTCCTCGGCCGCGACAACCTCGGGGTGCAGCCCCAGGCCCAGGTAGGAGTTGGAATTCATGCGGATGAAGGGCTTGTCGCCGTGCCCCTCCAGCAGAAAGCGCGGACCGTGGCCGCCCTCCGGTGGGAGAATCCCGCGAACCACCACCTCGGTACCCTTGGCGGTGCCTTCCTCCTCCATCCGAGCGACGATCGCGCCGAGCGTGCCGGAAAGTCGATCCATTGGCATTGCTAGACGAGCCTTTCGGGGAGCTAGCGGACGGTTCCGCAGGCGTTTTGCCTCTACTCCATGGCGCATCCGAGATGCGGACGCAAGGTGGCGGAAAGGGCCGCCACATGTGCAAGAGAACGCAGAGACCGCCCGCAATCAAGAGGAGTGATCCCATACAATCGACACTGTAATGAAAAGTTGTCATAATGCCATGCATTGGTTGCGTCGGTCTGGCCACGACGTAGCCGTCGGAGCAGTTGCGTTGCCCCAGGCCGCGTCTCACATTGGTCGTGCAATTGGTGGGAGGAGCTCGAGTGAAGAACCCAGCACCCCGGCGAACCGGAAGCGTTGCGTTGGGGGCGGCTTCCGTCTTCTTGGCGGCGGTCGTGGTCTTGGGCGCGTGCGAGAGCGCACAGCCGCCTGCGGCGCGCGACCCGATTCCCCAGGTGACGATCCACGCCGGGGAGACGGACACGGTCATGGCGTGCTTCAACGACCCGAACGGCGATGTGCTGACCTATTCGGCCACCTCGTCGGATGCCGGTGTGGCCACCGTCTCCGTTTCCGGGACGAACGTCACCGTAGCCGCGGTCTCGCCCGGGAGCGCGTCGATTACGTTGACGGCGCGTGATCCGGGCGGTATGGAGGGCCAGCAGAACTTCGACGTAGTGGTGCCGAATCGGGCACCGCAGCCGGCTGGCACCATTTCGCCTGCCACGGTCTCCGTCGGCCAGTCGGAAGCTACGGATCTCTCCTCGTACTTCACCGAGCCGGACGGGGAGGCGCTGGTCTACGGAGCCGCCTCGTCGAATGAGGAGCTGGCCGGAGTCGCAGTGTCTGGCAGTGTGGTTACAGTCACGGCGATCGCCAAGGGCGCCGTGACGGTGACGGTGACGGCGAAGGACCCCGGTGGACTCTCGGCGGAGCAGAGCTTCCGGGTGACGGTCCCCAACCGGGCGCCGGTGGCGGTGGGCGAGTTGGAGGACCTGGAGGTGGAGGTTGACAGCACGGCGGAGCTGGACGTCGCCGACTCCTTCGAGGACCCGGACGGCGACGCGCTGACGTATGCGGCCATCTCGTCCAGCCCGACCATGGCGACGGTCTCGGTGTCGGGGAGTGTGGTGACGGTTACTGGCGTCGCTAAGGGCACGGTGACGGTGACGGCGACCGACACGGAGGGGCTCTCGGCGGGGCAGAGTTTTCGGGTGACCGTCGCAAATCCGGACCGGGTGGCGCTGGTGGCGCTATACGACGCATTGGGTGGGGCGGGATGGGTGACGAATTCGAATTGGAAGACCGACGCCCCATTGGGTGAGTGGCACGGGGTCACGACGAACGCGG
Organism: Gemmatimonadota bacterium; assembly: GCA_026706635.1. GTDB lineage: Bacteria > Gemmatimonadota > Gemmatimonadetes > Longimicrobiales > Gaopeijiaceae > Bin94. The sequence goes on from JAPOYJ010000072.1 coordinate 38,851, forward strand.
ACGAGCGGGTCGTGATGCTGGAGCTGAGGGAGAACGGTCTCGTCGGCCAGCTCCCGGCTGCACTGGGGAGGCTGCACCTACTCGAGCGCCTTGATCTCGCCCTGAACGGTGCCGGAATCACCGGCTCGATCCCGCCCGAGCTGGGCGATCTGGCGGCCCTTGAAGAGCTGTGGCTGGAATCCAATTCGCTGACGGGTGCGATCCCGGTTGAGCTGGGCGACCTGTCGAATCTTAGGGACCTGCTGCTTGCGGAGAACCTGCTGTCCGGTCCGATCCCGCACGAGCTGGGCGACCTCGAGGGGCTGGTGGAGCTGTCGCTTGCGGGGAACGAACTGACGGGTTCGATTCCCGCGCCGCTCGGCGGTATGGGGGAGCTCGTGGTGCTGGCGCTGCAACAGAACCAGCTGGTAGGAGCTCTGCCCGCCGCGCTCGGCAACCTCGGGGCGCTCGAGTTCCTCTACCTCCACGGGAACGAGCTGACGGGCTCGATCCCGGCTTCCCTCGGCGACCTCGACGGGCTCGTCGAGCTCTCGCTTCGGGACAACGAGCTGGAGGGCGAGATTCCGGCCGCCCTGGGGAGCCTCTCGAGCCTCGAGCAGCTGGCGCTGCAGCGCAACCAGCTTCGGGGCAACGCCGGGCTGACGGGCGCGCTGCCGCTCGAGCTGGCCGGTCTCGGCGCGCTGCTGACCTTGGACCTAAGGGAGACGGGGCTCTGCGCGCCCAGGGACAGCGCCTTCCAGGAGTGGCTCGATGGCGTCGAGACGCGCCTCGGCGTCTGGGACTGTCCGAGTCCGGACAAGGGGCCGCTGGAGGAGCTGTACGAGGCGACCGGAGGCGGGAGCTGGACGGACAACACCGGCTGGCTGGAGGCGCGGCGTCTGGGGGACTGGTACGGAGTGACGACGCGGAGCGGGTCGGGCCACGTGGCGCGGCTGGAGCTTGGGGAGAACAACCTGGCGGGAGAGATTCCCTCGACGCTGGGAGACCTCGCCGACGTCGAGGTCATCTACCTCCACGGGAACGAGCTGACGGGTTCGATCCCGGCTTCCCTTGGCGACCTTGATGGGCTCGTCGAGCTCTCGCTTCGGGACAACGAGCTGGAGGGCCAGATTCCCGCAGCTCTGGGGAGTCTCTCGAGCCTCGAGCAGCTGGCGCTGCAGCATAATCAGCTTGAGGACAGCCTGCCCTCGTCTCTCGGCAGACTGACCGAACTGGTGTCACTGTACCTTCACGAGAACGAGCTGACTGGATCGATCCCCGATTCGCTTGGCAACCTTGCCGCCCTCGAGGAGCTCTCTCTCCGGGACAACGAATTGACCGGAGAGATCCCCTCCTCTCTGGGCGACCTGGACTCCCTCAGGCTGCTGGCGCTCCAGCGTAACGACCTGGAGAACGCCCTGCCCTCCTCCCTAGGGAACCTGACGGAGCTGGAGCAGCTGCTCCTGAACGGCAACGCGGAGCTGTCAGGGCCGCTGCCTTCGAGTCTGACCAACCTGACAGATCTGAATACGCTGGATCTGCGTGATACCGACCTCTGCGCACCCACGGACGAGGACTTCCAGGAGTGGCTGGAGGGGATCGAGACGCGCCGGGGCGTATACAACTGCACCGATTAGCAGCGACCCGGCCCGCGTGGCTTGGTCGATCACGGGGATCAAGGCGAGCCGCCTGCGGTTGCCTGCGACTCCGAGGGGCCGGGCCCGGTGCGAAAACAACCAAAGCGGAGTTCCTGACCATGCTCATGTTACCTGACACCTTCGGCAACTCCATCGTCCGCTTCGCAGCCAGCGTCGGAGTCGTAGTTGGGTCTCTCTCCTGCGGGACCGGGCCGCCGGACCCGGCGTCGGACAGGGATCTGCTGGAGGATCTGTACGAGTCGACTGGCGGAGAGGAATGGACGGACAACTCGGGCTGGCTCGAGGCGTCGCTGCTAGGGGACTGGTACGGGGTCACGACGCACAACGGCACCGAGGATGTGGCGCGACTGGAGCTCGGGGAGAACAACCTGGCGGGAGGGATCCCCTCGACGCTTGGCGAACTTGCATCCGTAGAGGCGATCTGGCTCTACGGGAACCAGCTTAGGGGTGGGATTCCGGAGTCCCTTGGCGACTTGGACGGACTGCTGGATCTGTCGCTGCGCGACAACCAGTTGAACGGTGAGATCCCGGCCACCCTAGGCAATCTGTCGAGCCTGGAGCAGCTCTCGCTGCAGCGGAACGAGCTTGAAGGCAGGGTGCCGGCGCTCGGCAATCTGACCTCACTGGTGGGATTGTTCCTGCACGAGAACCGATTGACCGGAGCGATCCCCTCGGCTTTGGGCGACCTCGCCGCTCTCGAGGAGCTTTCTCTCCGGGACAACCAATTGACTGGTGAGATCCCCCTCCTCTCTGGGCGATCTCGGCTCTCTCAGGCTGCTGGCGCTCCAGCGCAACGACCTGGAGGGTGCCCTGCCCTCCTCCCTGGGAAACCTGACGGCGCTGGAGCACCTGCACCTGAATGGCAACGCCGGCCTGTCGGGGCCATTGCCCCTGAGCCTGAGCAACCTTGCCATGCTAGCGACGTTGGATGTGCGGGAAACGGGCCTGTGCGCACCGACCGATTCCGACCTCCAAGCGTGGCTGGCGGGGATCGTGACGCGGCGCGGCGTCCATAACTGCACGGGCTAGCAGCCCGTGGACAAGCCTCCCACGGGAGGAGCGGCGCTGCATCACCGCTGGACCGCTTCGTTCGCTTGTCCATAATGTAATCTACGCTTTACAATATGTAATCCATGGTTTACAATGCCAGTGTCCCCCGCTTCAACGCGCCAGGACCGCGGCCCGGCGCCTGCGCAGACCCTCCAGCCCCTGCAGCATCGCGTCGACCATCTCGGGGAGCTCGTACTCGTGGTGCCACCCCCACTCCTCGCGCGCCCTGGCGTCGTCGATGCGCGTCGGCCACGAATCCGCAATCGCCTGGCGGACCGGGTCGGGCTCGAAGGCGATCTCGAACTCTGGACGGCGTGCCCTGATCGCATCGGCGAGCTCGGCGGGGGTGAAGTGCATGGCGGAGACGTTGTAGGCGTTGCGGTGGCGAAGCGAAGACGAGTCGGCGTCCATCAGCTCGAGGATCGCCCTGATCGCGTCGGGCATGTACATCATCGCCATGCGGGTGTCGGGGTGCAGCGGGCAGCTGAAGCGACGGCGCTCGACGGCGGCGTGGAAGATCTCCACCGCATAGTCCGTTGTGCCGCCACCGGGCGGTGCCGTGTACGATACCAGACCGGGGAAGCGCAGCCCCCGAACATCGACGCCGAAGCGAGCGTGGTAGTAGTCGGAGAGCATCTCGCCGGCCACCTTGGTGACGCCGTACATCGTCGTCGGGCGCAGCACGGTGGTCTGGGGGGCCGGGTCGCGGGGAGACTCGGGGCCGAACACCGCGATGGAGCTGGGAGCGAAGACCCGGCAGCCGATCTTGGCCGCCGCCTCGAGCACGTTGACCAGCGAGTCCATGTTGACCCGGTACGCCCGGTAAGGACTCGCCTCCGCCGCCGCCGACAGGATCGACGCCAGGTGGAGGATGCAGGTGGTGCCGAAGTCCCTCGCTGTCCCGAGAAGCGCGTCCGCGTCGAGGCAGTCCAGCTGCCCGACCTGCGCGCCCGGCCCGCCGCGAGCCCACACGGAGGGATCGCGAACGTCGGTCGCGAGGATGGCGTCGGCGCCGTGGCGGTTGCCAAGGTGCCGGACTAGCTCGGTGCCGATCTGTCCACCGGCACCGGTTACGAGGAAGCGCTCCATTCCATGAAATGACGCCCGGAAGCGACCACGGGGCAAGACGTTAGTGGCGCATCTCCCGACCGGGGCGACGGAACCAGGGCCCGCCCTCGCGGCGGAAGCGGTCACGATCGCGACGCCGGAAGTCGCGAAAGCGCTCGCGCTGCTCCTCGGTCAGGAGCTGGTCGATCTCGGCGTTGAGCGAGTCGAGGCCGCGCTCGAGCCTCGGCAGCACCTCCTGCATGGCGGCCTGCGCCCTGTTCCGCCTCCGTTCCATGGCCTCCTCGATCGCGTCGCGCTGCTCCTCGGCGAGCCCCAGCTCCCTGGCCATTCGCTCCGTCACCCGGGTGCGGGCAAGCTCCCGGTAGCCTGGGTATCGGTCCAGCATGCCGCCGGGTCCACCCGGAGGGCGACCGCCCGGACCGTCCGGGAAGGGTGGACGGCCGGTCGCCGAGTAGCCGTCCCCTCCGTCGTCCAGGAGGCGCATGGCTCCCACCGACGCGAAGGCCCCCGCTAGGAAGGACGCAGCCAGCACCAGTACTGCCGTGGTTCGACTCTTCATGGCGAGTACTCCTCGATCGCCAGAACCAGCTCCTCGACCGTCGGCGCATGGCTCCCATCGATCCATGCCGCGACCGACCACGGAACCACCACCTCGTCGAGACCGGCCTCGACCGGGGCGGGAGTCTCAGCCGTCGGCACGAGGAGCAGTGTGGCGAGCGCGGCCGCCATCAGCCCGGCGGCACCCACCATGACGGGCCTGCCCCACTGGGTCAGCGTCAGCGAGAGGGTGCGCCGCCTGACCTCCAGGAGCGGCTCCGCCTCGGCCACGATGCGGGCCACGAGCGCCTCCCAGCGTCTCGGATCGCGCTCGGGCGCAAGTTCGCCGACCTCGGACCTCCCGGTTGCACCACCGGTGCGCACGTCGTTCATTGGAATTTCTCTCATCGCTCTCAGATCCTCTCCTTCCCAGCGTTATTCACGGTGTTCCGGGCGCGACCCGCCCCGCAAGGAGCTTGCGCATCGCCTTCCTCGCAACGTGCAGGTGAACGCGCGACGACCCGGACGAGATGCCGAGCTCGCCCGCGATCTCCCTGTGACTCCAGCCCTCCAGATCGTACAGGAGGAGGACCCTACGCTGCAGCTCCGTCAGCTGCCTGATCGCCTCGCGCAGCTGGCCGCGCAGCTGCATCCTGCCGACGGAGGCCAGGGGGTCGTCCCCCGAGGTCGCCGACCGCGCCTTCTCGAGCGGAAGCGTCGCCCTTACGCGGCTGTGTTCGCGGCGGTTGTGCGCCGTGTTGCGCACGATCGCCATGAGCCAGGCACCGAACCGCTCCGGATTGCGGCAGTCGTCGATGCGCTCCAGCGCCCGTATGAAGGCATCCTGGCACACATCGTCCGCGTCGTCTGGGTTTTCGAGCGTAGAGCGCGCCACCGAATGCGCCAGCCGCAGGTGACGCCGGACGAGCTGGTCGAAGGCCTTCGTCTCCCCCAGCCGTACCCGAGCGACCAGCATTCCATCGGTCTCGCCGCTGTCCATTCAGTCAGTCCCGGCCTCTGCGGAAGTGGGCCATCTCATTTTCTAGCTGTAGACAGCCCCCACGGGCAAAGCGTTATGCATTCGGCTTGCGCGGGGTCCACCGGCCCGCGTCACGCTCCTCGTACTTGGCCATGACCCGTTCGAAGGCGGCGTCCAGGTCGATCCCGCGCTCGTTCGCCAGGCAGAGGAGCACGAAGAGCACGTCGGCAATCTCCAGCTCCAGCTCGCGGGGATCCTCGTCGTCGCGCTTGGGCTTTGCGCCGAAGCGGTGATTGACCTCGCGCGCCAGCTCGCCCACCTCCTCGATAAGGCGGGCCAGGATCGCGAGCGGCGGCCAGTACCCCTCCTCGAAGCGACTGATCCAGCCATCGACCCGCGCCTGCGCCTCGGCGAGCGTCACGTCGCGGCCTCGCGGTCCGTATACGGGTGCGGTGTGAGCACGACCTTCCCGAAGACCCCGCCCGCTTCGAGCAGCCGGTGAGCCGCGCGCGCCTCGGCCAGCGGGAGCTCCGCGTGGATCGGGGGCGCGATGCGACCGTCGAAGACGAGCGCCATGACGGCCCTGAAGTCCGCTGGCGTGCCCATCGTCGAGCCGACAATCGACTGCTTGCGCCAGAAGAGGCGCCGGATGTCGATGTGCCCGTGGTGTCCCGTTGTCGCTCCGTAGCAGACCAGACGGCCCCCGACCGCGAGAGCCCGGAGAACGTCGGGCCAGATCGCCTCCCCCACCGAGTCCAGACAGATGTCCACGCCGCGCCGACCAGTCGCCCGATACAGCTCGCGAGGCCAGGCTGGTTCCCGGCGGTCGAAGGTGTGGTCGGCCCCCAGCGCGCCCACCTCCGCCGTGCGCGAAGTCAGCGCATAGACCTCGGCACCCGCCAGCCCCGCTATCTGCACGGCGACCGTCCCCACACCCCCGCTGGCTCCCGTCACCAGGACGCGCTCCCCGGCGCGGAGTCCCCCCTGGGCGAAGAGCCCGTGCCAGGCGGTCACCCCGACGAGGGCCCCGGCGGCGGCCACCGAAGCCGGAAACGCCTCGGGCAGCTCGACCAGGTTGGCCACGGGCACCACGGCAAATTCGGCGAAACCACCCTGAGTGTGCTCGCCGATAATTCGAAGCGGGTCGGCTCCTGCCAGGGTGGCCAGCTCGTACCAGTCGTACCCCAGCGAGGGATCGACGACGACCCGCCTTCCGATCCACCCCCGATCGCCGTCGCTCCCCACGGCGTCGACCGTCCCGGCGAAGTCGGAGCCGCCGATGTGCGGCATCGGAATCTCGATCGGAAGTCCGCGCCGCACCCAGAGGTCGAGGTGGTTGAGAGAGGCGGCCTCGACCCGAATGCGAGCCTCGCCCGGTGCTGGCTCGGGCCTCTCGACCTCCTCCACCGAGAGGACCTCCGGGCCACCGTTCTCGTGGAAGACGGCGGCGAGCATCTTCACTGGCATCTGGCTGCTATGGCGATTGTCGGGTATTGCACTTACTTACTAGCAGTCCTCGAATAATCTCGCCTCTCCTACCGTGGGAGGTTTGTCCGAGGGCTGCCAGACGCAGGGTTGGAAGATAGAGCAACCGGAAGAGCCAGCATGAGCGAGAGCGCCGCTGCGGCCAGGGCAGGGGAGAGCGCTGAGGACTGCACGCTCGGCGGGTACTTATCGGTGCACGATCGCCCGCCGGCCTTCGAGGCGATCGACGGCCAGCCCTACACGGTGTCGATCGAGGTGGAGAGGACCGGCGACCTCAGGAAGCCCGTGGCGGGGTTCCTGGTCTTTCCGCGCTGGGCCGAGACGGGGCTGGGCATAGTGGACCACGTCGAGAGTCCCGTACTCTGGAGAGCCGCGACCCGGGGCGTTGTGATGAAGCGGGCCGGGGCGCTGGAGCTGACGGAAGTGCAGCGTCTCCTGAACGAGGCCGTCCTGCGCAAGGCGGGAGCCGATGTGGCTGGGAACGGGTCGTGAAGGAGCCGCAGGCGGGCGCCGCTGGCGGGACCTCCCTTCGGGTGACCGAGATCTTCCACTCGATCCAGGGCGAGTCCACCTGGGCGGGGCTGCCGTGCACCTTCGTGCGCCTCACCGGGTGCCCGCTCCGGTGCGTCTGGTGCGACACCGAGTACGCCTTCTCCGGTGGCGACCGCGTCCCCCTTGGCGAGATCGAGACCCGCGTCGAGGCCTTCGGGTGCAGGCTGGTCGAGATCACAGGCGGCGAGCCGCTGGCGCAGAGGGCGACGGCGACCCTCGCCCGGCGCCTCCTCGACGACGGCTACACGGTTCTGGTCGAGACCTCGGGGGCGCTCGACGTGGGAGTCCTGGACGATCGGACGCACCGGATCATGGACCTCAAGTGCCCGGGGTCGGGCGAGGCCGCGCGCAACCTGTGGTCGAACCTGGATCGGCTGACCGGGCGCGACGAGGTCAAGTTCGTGGTTGCCGATCTGGATGACTTCGATTGGGCGGTCGGCGTCGTTCGCCGACACCGCCTCGCCGAGCGGCTGGACGAGGGATCGCTCGGCGCCCTACTCGTCTCGCCGGTCTGGGGAATGGAGGGTCAGCACGAGCTCGCCGCCGCAATTCTGGCAAGCGGCCTGCCAGTGCGCTACCAGACCCAGCTGCACAAGCACATCTGGGGCCCTGATCGAGCTGGCGTGTAGCAGCCCGTGGACAAACGGCATTATCTGCGAAACAATGCCGGTGAGCGCAGCGCGTTTCCGCCCCGTGGGTGGCCACTCGCGGCCATGGGAGATTCGAGCAGCGCTACATCTCCGCTTTGCCCGCCCGTTCATATTGTAATCTACGCTTTACAATATGTAATTCATGGTTTACAATGCGAGTGACCCAGCTTCGCTCTGTGCTGCTCCTTGGGCCGGTAGCCCTTCGTGGGAACCGACGGTTCCGAGACCCGCTCGGAGCTCCCCGACGACCCGGATGACCCAACAATGAGAAGACGACCACCCCTGCCGACGCTCGCGCTGGCGCTTGCGGCCGGTGCCTGCTCGGAGACGCACGACGACGCCTCGGCCACCGATCGTCCCCTGACGGCGGAGTTCGTCGAGGTGTTCAGGGTGGGTGCCTCGGAGCTGCCCGACTGGGCTCAGTTCGGGACGCCTCCGAGCGTGGCGTTCGACGGTGGCGGCAACCTGTTCGTGCTGAACCCGGATGTGCCGGTCGTCGCTGTCCTGGACCGTGATGGCGAACTCGTCCGCACCCTGGGACGGAGAGGCGAGGGCCCCGGGGAGTTCAGCGGCCCCGACGACATCTACGTCTGGAGGGACGGCACGGCGGCGGTGGCCGACCGGGGAAGCGGCATATATGTCGTCTTCGCTCCCGATGGCTCCTTCGACCGTCAGGTGAACATGTCGGCGGGCCAGGTCGGACGTTATGGGATGATGGCCTTCCGGAGCGGTGCCAGGCCACACCCCGATGCTGGCGTACTGGTGGCGCGCGGGATGGGCAGCCATGTCCAGGAGATGTTCCGACAGATGGAGATGGCCAACCCGACTATCGGTCCGCGCGGCCTGGAGCGGTTGACGCTGGGAGCGATGGGCACCACCGCAGAGCCCATCGTGAAGGCAGGCGAAGTGCGGGCGCAGGTGCCCGGTGACGAAGAATCCACCGGCACGGACGACCCGAGAAGGTTCGACCCGGGACTGCTCTTCGACGTCCTGCCCGACGGGTCGGTGGCCTACTGCGATTCCGCTCACTATTCAATCAAGCTCGTTGCGGGCGACGGTGCACCTGTCGCCACCATCGCAAGACCCATCACTCCCGAGCCGGTGACCGCCGAGATCGAGACTGCCGTTCGGGACTCGGCTATGGCGGAGTTCGAGCGCCTCTACGGCGACCCCGCCAACCCGCAGGGGCCGGACCGGGCGCCACCGGAGTTCATGGCGGCGATGGTTGCGGAGCTGCGCGAGAACATCGAGGGCATGCGGTTCAACCACGAGATACCGGTGGTCCTCTCCCTGGAGGCCACATGGGAGGGCGGGCTCTGGGTGCGGCACCGGCGCGAAGGCGACCCCTGGACGGGAGCGGTCGGGGTGATCGATGTCTGGAGCCCCGACGGACGCTACGTCGGCACCCTGCCCCCGGAGGGGCTGCGAATGCCGGACGCCTTCGGCCCCGACGGGCTCATGGCCTACATCGAGCTCGACGAGATGGAGGTGCCGACGGTCCGCGTGGTCAGACTGGTCGGGCTTGAGCCGCAGGGGTAGGGCTCTTCGCAGGGTCCGCCAAAGGCTGGCGGCGTTGCACGGCATGACGTTCGGGAAGCTGTCCTCGGCGGCTGCGGTGCTCGAGATCACACCCGGCCCACCTACAACCGCGTGAACCCAGTTGTCATGCGGAATCTCGCGATGCGCGATCTTGAAGAGGCTCTTGAGTAAAATCACTCAATAGCATAGATTCGTCGCATGCCACGCTACGAACGCTCCCAGGTGGCCGCGCTCGGCGAGCGCTTGGCCGAAGAGCCGCACCGGCTGATCACCCTGTTCGGTCCGCGCCAGACCGGCAAGACCACGATCGTGCAGCAGGCTCTCCGGAGGATGGGCCCGGGCCGCAGCCGGTACCTCGCGGTAGACCGGCCACCCGATCCCGTCGCCACGGTGGGTCCCTTCGCCCCGACGACGGTCCTTTCCCCGCCCAGGGCGCGTAACGTCGAATGGCTCGCGGAGCGCTGGCGAGAAGCGCGGGACGAGGCGGCCCGCCGGGGTCGCTTCGTGCTCGTATTCGACGAGATCCAGAAGATCCGTGGGTGGTCCGAAGCGGTGAAGGGGCTGTGGGACGCCGACCGCGCCGACGGCTGTCCCCTCCATGTCGTCCTCCTGGGATCGGCCCCGCTGCTCATGCAGTCGGGGCTCACCGAGAGCCTGGCCGGCCGCTTCGAGGCTGTGCCGGTTTCGCACTGGGCCTTCGCGGAGATTGCCGACGCCTTCGACTTCGATGTCGATCACTTTCTGTACTTCGGGGCGTATCCGGGCGCGGCGCGGTACGCGTCGAACACGGACCGATGGCGCGGCTACGTCGTCGGCTCGATCGTCGAGCCGAACATCGAGCGCGACATCCTCGCGCTGACCCGAGTGGACAAGCCAGCGCTGCTCCGGCGGCTCTTCGAGCTGGGCACGGACTATTCCGGGCAGCTTCTCTCCTACAACAAGATGCTGGGCCAGCTTCAGGACGCGGGCAACACTACTACCCTGGCCCGGTACCTACGGCTGCTCTCGGGAGCGGGGCTGGTCACAGGCATCCCCAAGCACTCGAACCAGCCGTACCGGACCAGGGCGTCGAGCCCCAAGCTCTGCGTCCTCAACACTGCCCTGATGACCGCTCTCTCCGGCTACACCTTCGACGAGGCCAGGGCCGACCGCACCTTCTGGGGACGCATCGTCGAGAGCGCGGTGGGCGCCCACCTTTGCAACACGGCGACTCCCGGCATCCATGTTTGCTACTGGCGGGAGGGGCCGCTCGAGGTCGACTTCGTGCTGCGAAGGGGGCTGCGGACCGTCGCGGTCGAGGTGAAGAGCGGGCTGCGAAGGGGCCGTCTTCGCGGGCTGGAGGCGTTTGAGGGGCGCTTCGCCTTCCATCGCTCCGTGCTGGTGGGAGGGGGTGGGGTCTCTCTGGCGGACTTCCTGGCGGTGCCGGCCAGCCACTGGTTCGACGCGGAATGAGCGGGACGGTTCCGCGCACCTGCACGGTCGTTCCGGGGCTGCCCGACAGCGGGCCGCGCGTTCCCCAATCCGACGAGCCGGACTCTCGTCCTCTTCGAGACTTCCGGTCGTGCCGGGCCTATGTGCTCCTCGGCGATCCGGGGGCGGGGAAGACCACTGCGTTCGAGGATGAGGTCGGGGAGCTCGGGGATTGCGCGCGCCTAGTCTCCGCGCGGGACTTCCTCGCGATCGAGGAACCGGATTCCGTCCCGAGCGGGCATACCACCTTCATCGACGGACTCGACGAGGTGCGGGCCGGTCAGCGGGACGCCCGCTCGCCCTTCGACATGATCCGGCGACGACTACTGGACTTGGGGCGGCCCCGCTTTCGGCTCTCCTGCCGGGAGTCGGACTGGCTGGGCGAGAACGACCGGAGGCACTTAGCCAGCGTCTCGCCGGGCGGTGAGGTCACCGTGCTGAGGCTCGATCCGCTGACCGAGTCGGATATTAGGCGAGTCGTCGATCGCCATGCCGGCATCGCCGATCCGGGAGATTTCATTTCGGAAGCCCATGAACGCGGCGTCGGCGGTCTGCTCCGGAATCCGCAGACGCTGACCATGCTAGCCGATGTCGTCGAAGGGGGCGGGGACTGGCCAACCAGCCGCGCGGAGACCTTCGAGAAGGCATGCCGTCGCATCGTTCGCGAGCACAACAAGGAACGTCTGGCTGCCGCGAAGTCGGGGGACGTACCCCCGCCCGGGGAGCTCCTCGACGCCGCCGGACGCCTCTGCGCGGTCCAGCTGCTGACCGGCGCGGCCGGGTACTCCCTTCTCGGCAACGGAGGGGACTCCGACTATCTGCTTCCAGATCAGTGCGGCTACGGAGCGCCCGGAGTTCTCCGGCACGCCCTGGCCACCAAGCTCTTCAGAGGCCAGAGCCGTGGGCGGGTGACTCCAATTCACCGGCAGGTCGCGGAATACCTGGCTGCGCGCCACCTCGCTCGGGTGGTAGAGCACGACAAGCTGCCCGCCCGCCGCCTGGTGGCGCTGATGGCGGGACACGACGGAACCGTGGTCACCGAGATGAGGGGGTTGTCCGCGTGGCTGGCGGCCCACTCTCCGGGGGCGCGCCCGCACCTGATCGATCGCGATCCAGTCGGGGTGGGCCAGTACGGCGATGTGAGCGCCTTTGGCACGGAAGGGAAGCGGGCGCTTCTGGAGTCCCTGGGGCGCGAGCTGCCGAGGCTCGAACACTGGGACGTCGGCCTCGCCGCCGGCTTCAGCGCCCTGGCGACGCCCGACATGGAGCAAACGCTCGCCGATCTCCTCGCCGATCCGGAGCGCTGCAGCGATCACCAGCGACTTGTCCACTTCGTGTTGCGGGTCCTTGGGGATGGTCCGGCCCTGCCCGGAGTGTCGGACGGTCTGCTGCGCGTGGCGTGCGACCCCTCGTGGCGGGCGACGATCTGCACGGGCGCCCTCAGGGCCTATGCTCGTCGTCACCACAGCCCCGACAAGTCCGATCGCCTAAGGGCCCTCCTTGCGGAGATCCGCCGCGGCAAGGTGCCCGATCCCGACGACGAACTCCTCGGCACCCTTCTCCGACATCTCTATCCGGGAGAGCTGGCGCCCCGCGAGCTTTGGGATCTCTTCGCCGAGCCACGGAACCCGGGACGTCTCGGAGCCTACTTCCGCTTCTGGGGATCAGTCGCGAAGCGGAGTCCCGATGCGCACCTCGCGGAGCATCTCGACACCCTGGCTAAACGCCCACTTCCCACGCCACGGCCGTTTCACCGCCACTACTTCGCGCAGCTGCGACTCGACCTGGTAGCCCGCGGCCTCTCCCAGCACGGAGACGATCTGTTCCGTCGCGGTGATGTAGTCCGTCTCTACGACTGGCTGGGCGTCGCGTGTGCGGACCATGCCACCTATCTGGATGGCCATTGCTTGGGCGCGACATCGATTCGCGAATGGCTGGAGGGCCGGCCGCAGGTCCAGAAGGCCGTTGTCCTGGAATGCCTGAGGCGCCAACCCGACGACGCCGACCCCTATCCGCCCCGGCAATCGATACGCGAGCGCCTGTGCGCCTCCGATCTGCCTCGCGACTTCGGCACCTGGTGCCTGAATCGCGCGGTCCGTGTCGCCAATGGGGTGCCGGACACCGCGACGCAACTCCTGGAACTGGCCTTCTCGGCGCTCGGCGATGATCGCCACAACCAGGGCCTGTCGCTCGACCGCATCCGCGAAGCCACGCGGGACAGCCAGCTGTTGACTGCACATCTCGCTCGGCTGGAGCGCAGGAGGATCGCATGGAAGCGCGAGGACGACGAATGGGCGGACCGACGTCGGCAGTACGAGGAGGAAGAGGCGGATAAGCGAGAGGAGGAGCTCGTCTTTCTCCGTTCCCAGCAAGCCGCGCTGGTGCGGAACGAGGGCTCTCCGGGGCTGCTCCACCAGCTAGCCCAGCTCTACTTCGGCGACTTTCAGTCGATCTCCGGCGACAAGGAGGCCGGTGCCCGCGCGCTACGGGATCGCTGGCCCGGCGAGCGTGAGCTCACCGATGCGATTCTGGCGAGCTTTTGCGGTGTGGCGTCGCGGCCGGAGCTGCCGTCGCTGAAGGAGGTAGCGGCTCTTTCCCGTGAGAACCGCATCCACTACCTGACGCTTCCCTTTCTGGCTGGTCTGGCGGAGGCAGAGCGAACATCTTCCGGGCAGTTGGAAGTGCTGGCCGGGAGGCGTGTGGCGGTGGCGTCGTACTTCGCTACGGTTTGCGGACAGTATTGCCCTGCGTGGTACGAGACGCTCCTTGACAAGCACCCGGAGATCGTTGCCGAGGTGCAGCTGCAACTGGCCCGCGCGATGTTTCGGGGCAACCACACCGTCGATTGCAAGCTTGGCGGACTCGCCCGAGACCCTGACTACAGGAAGGTGGCTCGCCTCTCGGTGCCCAGGTTGCTCCGTGCGTTCCCGACCCAGGCCAAACGCCAGCGAGGACATGACCTGCGGTACCTGTTGATCGCCGCATTGGAACATTCCGACAGAGGAGAGCTCGTAGAGTTGATTGACTCCAAGCTCTCGCGGTCCAGCCTAGGGGTGTGGCAACGGACCGTCTGGCTCGCGGCCGGGCTGCTGGCGCGGCCCGAGGCGTACGCGGACGCTCTCCAGGAACATGCGCAGGGCCGCGAGCGCCGACTGGCTGACCTTTCCGCCCTGTTGCCTTGGCCCCGCGGGCAGGCGGATCGCGTCGAGCCCAGGGCGGTCGCGCTGCTTGTCCGGCTCCTGGGTGCCTCCGTCCCGCCGGAGCGTTTCGAGGACGACGCCGGGCAAGCCGTAGCCGTTACTGCGTCCATGGAACGGTCGGAACTCGTGGCTAGCCTCATCCAAAGGTTGGCGTCCTCCAGGTCGGCGCAAGCGGGCCACCTGCTGCAGGGCCTGACCGACGACGAGTCAATGGTTGCCTGGCGGAACGAGCTCGGCAGAGCACGTCACACGCAGCGGGTCATCCGCCGCGACCAGGGCTATCGCCATCCCGACGCAGACGAGGTCCGCGACACGCTCCGGGGAGCCGCCCCCGCCAACGTCGCCGACCTCGCTGCGCTGCTGGAGGAATACCTGAGAGAATTCGCGAGGGAAATCGAGCGCGGCGACGCGGATGGGTGGCGGGCGTTCTGGAGCGAGGGCAAGCACCGCAGGCCAGACACACCGAAGGCCGAGGAGTCGTGCCGCGACGCCATCCTCCGCGAGCTGCGGCACCGGCTGCCGCCCGGGGTGGACCTCCATTCCGAGGCGCGTCACGCGCGGGGCAACCGCTCCGACCTGAGGGCTTCGTACCTCGGAGCCGACGGGCGCCGCTTCCACATCCCCGTCGAGATCAAGCGCAGCCAGCATCGAGCCGTTTGGACCTCGATCGAGGACCAGCTGATCGCAAAGTACGCCATCGATCCCGCCGCGCAGGGCCACGGCGTCTACCTGGTGCTCTGGTTCGGAAGGGAGCACCGGAGGAGATCGCCCTCTGGAGAGCATGCCCGTAGCGCTACCGACCTGGAGAGACGACTGCGCAGCACCCTTTCCGACCGGCTGAAGCGCAAGATCTCGGTCTGCGTGATCGACGTGTCGGGAGTTGCCGGGGCGACCGCGAAGACATGAGTATGCCAACCCGCACTCCGCCACCCGTCCTCGACTTCGGCGGCGACCCCGAACGGGTCTCGCTCTTCGTGGAATGCCTCCGGCTCGTCCGCGGGTACCAGTTCAACCCGGCCTTCGCAAGCGAGATATCGCAGATCGATCCGCTTCCGCACCAGCGGATCGCGGTGTACGAGCGCATGCTGCCGGAGGACCCGCTCCGCTTCCTCCTCGCCGACGATGCGGGTGCGGGCAAGACCATCATGACCGGGCTGTACGTGCGGGAGATGCTCATGCGGGGGCGCATCCGGCGCGTCCTCGTGGTCCCGCCCGCCGGACTGGTCGGCCGAGGCGCTCGCCGGATGTTCGCGCGACCCGGAGTACTCCGCGCTGGCTTGGTCGGCTCGGCACCTGCTGCTCCTGACCGCGACGCCCCACATGGGCAGGGACTCGCCCTATCATCACCTCTGGCGGCTTCTGGACCACCGCGTAGGAGCACGACGTGCGGATCGTCGACCTCGTGTCCACCGACACGCGCGAGGGCCGGGTGCTCAAGGTCCTCCTGGACAAGCTGGAGACGATCCGGCGGGAGCTGCGGTCGGACAAGGTCTTCGACGTGATCGGGCGCCTCTTCGAGAACCGGTCGCTACGCGGGCACATGCGCGAGGCGCTGACCGACGAGGGCGAGAGGCGCGCGCGCAGGCGGCTCGAGGCCGGGCTCACGAGCGAAGTAGTGCGGAAAACGCACAGGTTGGACGAGCAGCGGTATGGGAGACGGGGCGACGTGGCGCGCCGCCTCGGCACCCTGAAGCACGAGATGGAACGGGAGCGCTATCTGCATCTTCTGCCAGCAAACGTGCGACGGTTCGTCGAGCTCGCATCACCGCTGCTGGGGCTCGCGGTGCGCGGGGAGCTGGACGGGTCCTTCTCGCTCGTCCCGACGCGACCCGGCGCGTTGGATCCGCTCCTCGCCGCGCTGGAGACGCATCCTGCAGACGCGCGTGGGCGGTTGCGGGTCCGACGTCCGGAGTCCGGCGAGGTGTGCGTGTGGATGCACCCCGGCGAGCCGGTCTTCGACGCGATGTGCGACCGGGTTCTCGCCATCTGCGGCCCGGAGGCCGCCCGGGGGGCTATCTTCGTCGATCCCCGCGCCACCGAGGCGTACCTGATGCACCTGGGCGATGTGGCGGTGGAGGAGGAGGGACGGAGGGCGGAGGACGGGGGGCTGCTGGCGAAGGGCGGGGAGCGATACGCCGAGGACGCGGAGCGGAAGACGCTGAAGCGCCGCCTGCTCGCGCTCCGGCAGGGCGAAGACGGAAAGGTCCCGGAGATGTCGGTGGAGGAGGTGGGGTTGTTGCGGGGCGTGCCCGATCATCCGCCCGGAGCGGTGCCGCTGGCGGCCCGGGCCCTGACGCTGCGCGCCGAGGCGTTGGGTCACCTCGATGCGGAGGCCCGGCGTGGGAGAGGGCGCGCGGGGCTTCGGTCCAGGACGTGTCCAGGCCGCCGGGGGCGCGCGCCGCGGGCCTTCCCGACCACCCCGGATTCGACCTCCTGTAGGAGTCCGCGGACGGTCGCAGGCGCCACATCGAGGTCAAGGGACGCGCGGGGCGCGGCGCGATCTGGATGGAGGAGAACGAATGGCGGCAGGCGTGCCAGCTGGGCGACGAGTACTGGCTGTACGTGGTCTACCGGTGCGCGACCGGGGAGCCTGAACTAGTGCGGATTCGGCATCCGTTCGCCAGATTGTTGGCGAAGGGCGCGGCCCGGATGCGGATCACCGTCGGGGAGGTGATGGGGGCGGCGGAGGGGGACGGGTGAGGATCATAGTGATTGCGGGGCCAAATGGCGCGGGGAAGACGACCTTCGCGCGACGATTCCTGACCCGCACGCCGAATAGGCCAGCCTTCATCAACGGAGACGACATAGCGAAGAGGCTGAATCCGGGCGATCCGGCCGCCGTGGCCCAGAGGGCCGGGCGGATGGCGATTCGCGAAATGGAGGCGCTGGTCGCCCAGCGCGCCGACTTCGTGACCGAGACCACGCTGAGCGGTAGGGGCTATGCCAGACGGATTAGGCGATGGCAGGATGCAGGATACCGCGTGTCCATCATCCTTCTGCGACTCTCGTCGGCGGACCAGACGGTCCGGCGGGTTGCCAGGCGGGTCAGCGAGGGTGGCCACGACATCCCGGAGGACGTAGCGCGAAGACGCTTCGAACGGAGCTGGGCCAACTTCCGCGATCTCTACAGCGAGATTGCCGACGACTGGCAGGTCTATGACAATTCCGGCGAAGCTCCGGTGTTGCTGTCCCAGTCGGAGGGCTGGCAGGAGGTGCGGGAGCCGCGGGCGGTCCGCCGCTACGGAGACGACGATCATCAGATTCCCGAAGACAGGAGAGCAGTCATGGCCAAGCAGCAGTTCAACCGAATCCCCGAAGGCGAGCCGTCCGTGAAGAGCGTGCTTGCGGCGCTCAGGCAGGCGCGGAAGGACGCGATGGCGCGGCAGGAGGCGGTCAGGAAGGGCGAACCCGTGTACCCGCCGCACCATGGGCCATGGGAAGGGTACGAGGTGGATGCGGAGTCCCAGGGAGACTAGACGAGCGCGGGCTGCGCCGGAACGAGCTCTTCGCCAGCGTGGTGCAGGCCGTGCTGGAGATGGCCGAGGCCGGGTCGGGCGAGCGCGCTATGCTGGAGTCGGTGCAGAACCACCTTCGGGGGGAGGGGGTGGCGAGGGCGGCGCAGAGTCGTTGCTGTAGGGTGATGGCGATCAATCCGATCAAGACCACCCACTACTTTCGCGAACAGGTGCTTCGGAAGCGCCCCTACATCGACCCCGCGTGGTGTGCCGAGGTGCTCCGTTCGCCGCTTCGCTCCGAGCGACAACCCGACGGGCGGATGCGCTTCTGGGGCCGGGTTCCCTACGCCGCGGGCACTTCCGCCAAGGTGCCGCGCGTGGTTACTCTGGAGGATGGGGAGACGATCCACAACGCGTTCTTCGACCGCGGCTTCATGAGGAGACTGAAGTGAAGCTCCACTACTATCCCGACACGGACAGCCTCTACATCGAGCTGAGCGCTAGGCCCGGCTCCGAGACCAGGGAGGTCTCGGAAGGAGTCAACGCAGATATTGATGCCCACGGCAAGCCGGTGGGATTCGACATCGACCGCGCCTCGCGGGTCGTCGACCTTTCCTCCCTCGAGGCCCAGGCCCTTCCTCTCCGCTCGTATCGGGTATCGTAAGGGCGGGGTGGCCAACACTTAGACGACCCAGACGGAGGCACGCCGTGAGACTGAAAGTTGTGGTGCACCGGGCGGAGGAAGGCGGGTACTGGGCTGAAGTGCCCGCCATACGCGGATGCGTTTCGCAGGGCGAGTCGATGGACGAGCTGTTGGAGAACGTCCGGGAAGCGGTCGAGGGCTGCCTGTCCGTGGATGTCGCGGAGGTTCCGGTCGCAGAGGACGACCGCGTCGTCGAGATCGCTCTATGAGGTTAGTCGGAACGCGGGACCGCGGAATGCGTGGCGAGACGTCTCGCCGACGCGCGGCCTTGCATTGCTGACAACGGGATCGCGGGTGGACACCTCCAGCCGCTGGATCCGTCGCCGACCCGGGTCATAGCTCAGACGGATCGATGCCAGCGATCCGCATCAGGTGCCGCTGCAATCCTCGCTTCAGGTCGGTGTTGCCGTGGACGGGAACCGAAATCCGAGCCGCCGCACGCTCCCTGGCGTAAATGTGGTGGCTGCCCCTGATCCGGCACAGTCTCCACCCGCGCGACTCGATCAGTCGGCAGAAGCTCCTGCCACTCATGATCTTCACTTGAGCCCCGCAGACGTGGGTGCTAACCCTAGACTCGTCGGCCAATACGTGCCCTCCAATTCGTCAGTCCCCGTTTACGGTGTCGTCCGCAGGCGAGGGCGCTGCTTGGCCCCGTAGCTCGATCATCCCGCGCACAAAGCTGTCGATGATCTTCCACTCGGCGAGACTGAGGTCTCTCGGAGCCTCCAGCACGATGGGCTGACTCCGGGTCGGCAGCAGAAACGGCTGCGACGGCCAGCGCTCGCCTGATTTATTGGTCTCCGCGTTGACCTCGGGATCAGAGGCCACAGCGGCGGAGTCATCCGCATCGCCGTCCGGCTCGGCGCCACCGTTCTGGTGACTCGCGGTGGCGTGCTTCTTGGCGGGCGGACGCTTGGGTGCCCGGAAGTAAGGCGAACGCTCTACTCCAGCGTTATCCAGAGCTCCCAGGAAGAAGCGCACCGCCATCGTGAGCGTGTTTCCAGAGACATTGCCGCGGGCGCGGAAGGCATCCGCAAGCTGCTGCTCGGTACCCTTCTCGAGGTCCAGATCCTCGAGTAACGGCTTGTAGGCCTCCAAAATGACGCCCCCGAGCGTCGCCTGCCACTCGTTGGTATCCAGAGCCTCGACGAGGTTGCGGAGCCTGGGCGTGGGGATACCCATCGTGTCCGTGAGACCGAGAAGGTCAGTGTACGACGGATCGCGCTCTGGACGCTCCCCGACTTCCCAACCATGACCGTGTGGTCGATGCGGCTGGGTATCCTCTTCTCCCGGAGCTCGCCCAGGAATCCGTCGTCCGCTAGGGAGCTCTGGGAGAATGTGAGCGCGGGCCAGCTCCCACACACCGCCCTCGGACAGACCGTCGATCCGAAAGACGGACAGCGATGGAGAGCCACCCATGACAGACTTCGGCAGGAAGGCGTTGTACTTCAGCCTGAAGCCTTCGCCCCGCCCGGCGGTCATCCGGCTGGAGAGGGCGAACCGCGTGACAGGCGCGGCCTCAGTCAACGTGGGTCGCGAACCTACGCGATCAGTCGGTAGGCCGCGACAATCAGATCGCTCGGAAGTCCGTCGGCGAAGGCACCCGTCCCGGAGACCTGCTCGCGCCCTAGCCTCGCGGCAAAGCGGACTTGGCCGTCGCGCGCCACGCTGACCGCCAGAGTATTGTCCGGTCCCCGCCACCATTCGAACCCCGCAGCACCATCCGGTTCGAAGGCCACTTCCGGCACACCCAAACCGCTCGGAAACGCATCCAGCACATGGGCTGCCCACGCCGCTGCTGACGGGTCGGCGGGGGCGGCTCCGTACCCGTCCCAATTCTTCTGGCCGCAGTCCCGGAAAGCGTCGCTCAGTGCCTCCCAGCGCCGCTCCCGGACCCGAGCTTGGTCATGGCTCCTTGCGCCTCGGTCGTCCCGTCGAATCCGTGCCGCCCTCCTGAGGAAGATGTGTGACTCCGGCGATACGCCTCGATCAGTACCCCATCTGGGAAAACGCATTCCCGGCATGGCCGCTAACGCCGTTCCGCTCATGAACGATACCCCGCTATCGCCTCCTCGGAGCCCGTGCCAAGTTCGGGAACTCGCTCATCCCGGAGAGCGCATGAGATCAAGCGGCGAAGCCGTCGGGCGAAGGGAGTGTCGGGTCGGGATGTCCATACCCCCTAATGTAAATCCGAGATGACAGAATGGAAAGCACGCTTTACGGATAGCCAGCCGTGGGCACCTACGAGCGGAAGTCCCGGCTCCTCAAGCTCTTGGGCGGCCCACATACCTGACGCAGCAGCGCTGGTCGCCGCCAGAGCCGAAAGAAGCCATGGGTGAATGGCCTTGCGCCGCAGCCAACCTGCTTGCACGATAGTGTACGTCAGTCATACGGAGGACATCCCGATATGCCGAACAAGCTGGTTCAGGCCCGCATCGATGGGAGCGTAGTCGAGGAGGCGGCGGCCGTGCTGGCGGCCATGGGGCTGACCGTGTCGGGCGCGATGCGACTCCTGCTGACCAAGGTCGCCCACGAGAAGGCGCTTCCTTTCGCGCCGTTGGTTCCGAACGCCGCCACCATCGAGGCCATGAAGGAGGCCCGGAAAGGTGACCTCCCCCGGTTCGCCAGCGTGGAGGACCTGTTTGACGACCTCCATGCGGACGATTGAGCGTACCGCCGGTTCAAGCGCGACTACGAACGGGTCACATGCCGAGCTCGGTCTCTGAAGTGCTGGTCGGGGAACGAGGTGTCGGTGAGCGTCAGGGGTGACTTGGCGGATGAGGCTCGCGACCGTGCAAACGAGACTCTTGCAGAGGTGTCGAAGGATCTGAGCCTGGCGCGCCCGTGAGGGACCGAAGCGTACATCGAACTCGAACAGGTGGCTGTGCAAACCGTCGGAGGCGTCGCGCTGGCGGCACCGTAGCCGCGATCGCGACGCGGTAGGTCAGCGCGTTAGGGGAACCGGAGGTGAGGATGCCGGAAGGGGTCCAGCCGCACAGGCCGTGCCAGCAAGGCTATCGTCGGTAGCCGCTGCGCTCGCGTCGGCACACGGCGCAGCGGACTCGGCACGGCCGGACCAGGCCCGAAACAACGCCGCCGTCGCGCTGGTGCTCCGTCCGCCACTCGGGGAGCCCGACCCGTTCCTGGGTCTCTGCGAGCTCCTGACGATAGAGCGGGCCAAGTCTCCCCACGACCCCTGGTCGGGCCAGATGGCGCTCCCTGGCGGACGCCTCGATCCAGCCGACGGCGGCCTCGTTGAAGCCGCTGTCCGCGAGACGCGCGAGGAGGCCGGGGTGCGGCTGGAGGCGCCGGAGGGAATGCTCGGCCGGGGCGAGCCGCTTCGCCCGCTGCGGCCAGAGAATCCCCCTATCTCCGTATGGCCTTTCGTATTTCGGGTGCCCTCGCAGACCACGGCGAGCGCCACCAGCCCCGAGGTGGCGTCCGTGCACTGGTTCGCGCTGGACGACCTGGCCGATCCCGCGAGCCGAGATTCCCACCTGTGGCGAAGGGGGTCGATCTCGCAGAGCTTCCCGTGCATCAGGATCGAGGGCCGCACGATCTGGGGGCTCACCTACCGGGTTCTGACGCGCTTCATGGAGGTGGCGCTAACAGGGTAGCCCGTGGATGCGCATTCCGACGATTCCGATTACCTTGGCGAAGCGGAGGTCCAGACGGTGCTGAGAGATGGCGGGGGGGAATCGGGAGGGGCGCGCGCCCCTGGAGTCGGTGCTGAGAGGGTGAGCCTTTAGGGGCGTGGCCTGCCGTCCCGACACGGGAACCGGTACGGTACGGCCCACACCTGACTGGGAACTGGAATGGGAGGGGGGTTGACGATGAGGAAGCAACTTGAGACGTGGATGCCGGTGGCCGCCATTGTGGCCTCGGCAGTGACAGCGACCTGGGTGGTCAGCGGGGGGATCGCGGCCCTTGACTCTCGGCTCTCCGGTGTCGAAGCCAAGCTCGACCTATTGATCGAGGGTCTCGACATCGAGGTGTCCGAGAGGCAGCAGGCAGGTCAGGTGGCGCAACGATGAGTATGCGAACGCCGTCGGGACATAGGCCTACTTGCCTCCGGCACCATCCATGGTCTGAGCGTCTTCCGCCCCACTTCTCTTCCGCCGAGCTAGATCCTCCATGATCCAACGGAGCATCTCATTGACCTGTCCCTTCAGCTCTTCAAGGTCATGATTGTTGTGTTCCCTAGAATAGGTCTTTCCTCGGAAAGAGTCCCCGCGCGTCTCCGCCCTGAAATTCCAAGTGCTCTCGTCTGTGCTGCACCTGGCCGCCACGTCGACGTCAACATCCACTTCCGTGCCCGCGACATGACAGTCCGCCAACAAAAACGACAAAGAAATATCCAAGTGCGCAACGTCATCTGGAACAGACGACGTGTCAGGAGCACCGAACTCGCGCGACAACGAGAACGCCCTTCCATCGCTCCCCGTTCCACTGACCCACGGGCCGCCGGAATCAATCACCGTGGGGAAAACATCCGGTACCAAAAGAGTCAACTTCTCGTGGCAATACTTCTTCAGCGGCAACACAACATCCTCCACGTACCGCCTACCCTCCACCGAGGCGCCCGGCCGGGCTCGGCCGACCATGGATCGCTTAAACACCTCGATCTCGCGATCGATGTCCTCCGCATCCTCAATTGACTCGCCGCGCGCGGATTTCAAATGCAACCTGAGGGTATGCTTGCAGCACGACGCAATAAACTCGATGAATCGCGAAAGATCCTCGGTCTTCGCGATATCCTCTATTTCCTGAATGTACCGGCTCCGGTTCTCTCTCTCCACAATCGCCACCGTATATCCGTGCCGGATGAGGATCATGTTCATCAGGAGACGGGCCATCCGCCCGTTGCCGTCGTCGAAGGGATGAATACGCACGAACCGGTGGTGAAACGTCGCCGCCACGACAATCGGATGCTCGCCGCGGGCCTCCTGGTCACGATACCAGTCGATTAGATCGCCCATCTCCGAACCCACCTGTTCGGGTGGCGTGTAGTAGTGGATCTCTCCCGTACTGGTCCTGACGTTGTTCGGCGCGGTCTTGTACCGGCCGACCGCAATGAGGCGCTTCGTGAGTCTGCCGTCCCGAGTCAGGGCATCCATCTCGTACGGCTCCTTCAGGAGAACGGAGTGAAGATTCCGTATGAACACGCTGTTCAGCGCCTCTTCCTGCCTGACGGCCTCCTCCACTGCCTTCACGGCATCATTGTGACCCTCGATGTCCAGATGGTCACGCATTGGTTTTCCGTGGGCCGTGAGGCCGTGGAGTATGAGATTCCGGGTCTCGCCGAGGGTGAGCGCATTGCCTTCGATGGCGTTGGAATGGTAGTTGAACTCGAGGCGGATCTTCTGCGCGATCCGGGCTATGACGTCAGAAGACAAAGGACGGAGGTCGTCGAGTTCCTGCTTCAGCCCGTCGACAATCTCGATGGTGTTGCGGGTCATCTTGTGCCCTCTCTCACGGTGCCAGGCTCCCACTCAAGGTAGCCTGCTGTCGCCCGAATCCAAAGATTCGGCCCGAATCGGGGCTCAGCGCTGCTAGCCACACCCCATGGCGGTCAGCAGATACCAGTCCCAACTTCGATGCCGGCTACGCCGTCGGCGCCCCGGTCGATCACGATATCGACCTCGGAACCGCTGCGATCGAGGAAATGGTGGAAGGTCATCCGAGCACCGTGCCAGCTCGCGTGACGACGGAGCTCCTGCAGCACGAAGGTCTCCAGGAGCCGGCCGAAGCGGGGCCGGTTGTAATCCAGAGCGGGACCGTCCAGGCCCAGCAGTGCACTGGTTCGCGGTCGCCAATCTGGCCGATCCCGCGAGCCGGGTCCTCATGTGCTTCATGGAGGTGGTGCTAACCCAGGAGTGTAAACCACGATTGTCACTATGTAATCTACAGATTACAAATCATCGATCCACTCGACCAGGAAGATGTTGGTGTTGCCGGGGTGCGACATCCTTCGGTTGGAGGCGATGACAAGGAGTTCGCCGTCCGGGTGGAAGACGGGGAAGCCGTCGAAGCCCTCGGAATAGGTCACCCGCTCCAGACCCGTGCCGTCCACGTTGATCAGGTAGAGCTCGAACTCGCGTCCGCGCGGGTCGTCCATGTTCGAGGAGAAGATGATCTTCTCGCCCGATGGGTGCCAGTAGGGGGCGAAGTTGGCCGCCCCGTTGTCCGTAAGCTGGCGTGGATTCGAGCCGTCGGCGTCGGCGACCCAGATCTCGAGCGCGGAGGGACGGATCAGCCCGTCGGCCAGCAGCGACCGGTAGTCGGCGATCTCCTCCGGGTCCTCGGGGTAGTGGGCGCGCCAGACGATCCTGGTGCCGTCGGGGCTGTAGAAGGCGCCACCGTCGTACCCCAGGCGGTCGGTTACGCGCCGCACGTCGGAGCCGTCGGGGAGCATCGAGTAGAGGTCGAGGTCGCCGTCGCGCACCGAGGTGAAGATGATCCGGTGGCCGGTGGGCGAGAAGGTGGCTTCGGCGTCGTAGCCAGGGGAGTTCGTTAGCTGCGTCGGGTTCGACCCGTCCACGCCAGCCGCGAATATGTCGTAGCTCGGATACACGGCCCATACGTAGCCCTGCGAGCGGTCGGGTGGTTCCGGGCAGGCCTCGTCGTAGTGGTGGGTGGACGAGTAGAGGATGCGGTCGCCGGCCGGGTAGAAGTAGGAGCACGTCGTCCGGCCCAGTCCGGTGCTGACGAGAGCGGTGGCGCCGGTGGCGGGGTCGAGCGTGTAGATCTGGTCGCACCCCTCGCCCGGAACCGGGCTCGACTGGAAGACCAGGGTGGCGCCGTCGAAGGACCAGTAGGCCTCGGCGTTCTCGCCCTCGAAGGTGAGCTGGCGCATGGTGCCGAAGCGGCGCTCGCCGGGTTGTACGAGAGGAGGGGCGGCGCTGTCGACAGGCACCTGAGCGCCCGCCACGGCGGACGGCGGGGCCGCGGCCGCGATCAGCGCGACGACCGGCGCTCCTTGGACGATGCTGCGCAGACTACTCACCCCGCGTCCTCCTCGCCTTGGGCAACCGATATCCCCCGCCTCTCCAGCTCGCCGATGTAGGCGTCGGCCGGAATCACGACGTCCGGCGTGCCCACGCCAGCCGAGGCGACCTCGCCGCGCACCTGCATCAGCGCGACGATCGCGAGCGAGAATCCGGTGGTCCTGGCCATTGCGGTGATCCCGGTCGCCGGGTCGTAGCGGTCCACGACATCGTAGCGGATGCGGGTCGGCGTGTCGGCAAGGAGGCCCGTTGCCTCGACGCGCGCCACGACCAGATCGTCGCCGTCGCTGTTGGTGAGGTGGGGGGTGACCTGTTGTATGAAGAAGCGCCGCGGGTTGACCGGTGTGCCGTTGTAGTCGGTCTCCTGGTCGCTCAGCAGCCCCAGGTCGCGGATCGTGCGCATTGCGCAGGCATGGCCGGGATACCGGAGCGTCTTGTACGCCAAGGTGTCGATCCGTCCTTCGTAGCGCACGGGCAGCGTCGATACCCCCCCGGCGGTGTAGAAGGCCTCGAGGGGCCCAATCGGGGGGGGGAATTCCACCGTCTCAAGCCCCGAGAGCGCCTCGACCGTCACCCGCCTGCCTCCTCGCAGGATCTCGGACGGAGTCACGTAGTAGTCGAGCATCCCCTCGAGCGAGTAGACGATCTGGTAGTTGAGCGGCGGCTTGGGGTGCTGGGGCAGCCCACCGACCCAGATGCGCACTGACTCCGTCGAATCGAGGCGGTCGATTCCGCCCTGGGCCAGCACATTCACCATCCCCGGCGCGAGTCCCACGTCGGGCACGATCGAGAGCCCGAGGCCGCGGGCGCGGGCGTCGAGCCTCTGCTGCTCCGCCACCACGGCCGTGTTGCCGCCGAGGTCGGTGAAGTGGCACCCGGAATCGAGCGCCAGGCGGGCCATCTCGGCGTTGAGGTAGTACGGAAGCGCCGAGAGCACGCCGTCCGCACCCTCCATCGCGGCCAGCACCTCGGAATCGCTCCTGGCGTCGAGGACGACCGTCCGGAGCCTGCCGCCCAGATGGGGCGTGAGCGCGGGGTGGAGCCCGCCGACATCCAGATCGGCGATCGTCACCTCGTGTCCCCCCGCCGCGCGCAGCAGGTCGTAGGCGGCGGCCGAACCCTGGGTCCCCGCCCCCAGAACGAGGAACATCACTCTGACCTAGCAGCCGTTGTGAGCAGACCCATGCGGCGCTGCGCCGCCGGCGCCTCGCCGAAGAGGCGGGTGAGGCGGACAATCGTGTCGGCCGAATCGGGTGGCAATATCGGAGTTGCGGCGGCTCGGCGCGGCCCAATCGGCACCTCGGAACCCGACACTCCGATCACCTCGCCACTGGCAGCGACGAGCGCCACCCGGTCGTCGTCCGCCGCCTCCAGCGCCCCTACGACCCGAGCGCCGCCTCCTGGCGAGGGGAGCGCCAGGGTGCCGAGCCCCCCACGCCGCTGGGCCGGGAACTCGGAGGCGAGCGTCCGCTTGGCGCCACCGTCCTCTGTCGCCAGGAGGACCGGAAGGTCGCGGGCGGCCACCACCATCGCCACGACCCGATCGTCACCCCGAAGCCCGACGCCCTTCACACCCTGCGCCATGCGGCCCACGACCGAGATATCGCGCTCCGGAAAGCGGATCGCGCGGCCGCCCCCGGTGACGAGGAGGAGGTCGCCGTCCCCGGTCGTGCAGACGACGTCCAGCAAAGCGTCGCCGCTCCGCACGGCGGTGGCGATGAGCGTCCCGCCGCGAGACCGGGCGTACTCGGCGAGGCGGGTGCGCTTCACGAGCCCGCCCCGGGTGGCGAAGACGAGGTAGCGGTCCTCCTCAAGGTCCTCGATGGCGCGGAGGGCGACAATCCGATCCCGACGGTCTACCCCGAGGAGCGCCCAGATCGCCTTGCCGCGCGAGGCGCGCGACGCCTCGGGGAGTTCGTCGATTCGAAGGAAGTGGGCGCTTCCCGTGGCGGTGAAGGCGAGGAGCCAGCCACGCGAACGGGCGACTCGGACCTTCTCGATGAAGTCGCCGGGGAAGCGCTCCATAGCGGCGAGCGAGAGCCCGCCCGCAATCCGCCGACGGTAGAGGTGGACCGGCATGCGCTTGAGGTAGCGCTGCTGCGTCACCGTCACCACCACGTCCTCCTCGGCGGTCCTGGTCGCGGTGCGGACCCTCTCGGCGCCCTTCTCCGAGTCCAGGATCACCGTGCGGCGCTCGTCGCCGTGGCGGGCCGCCACCTCGTCGAGCTCCTCGAGCATCGTCGCCAGCTGGAGGCGCTCGTCCGCCAGGAGTGCCCGCAGCTCGGCGATGGCGGTCCTCAGCGACCCTTCGCGCTCGTGCAGCTCCTCTCCCTCCAGCGCCGTGAGGCGCGAGAGGCGCATGGCGAGGATCGCGTCGGCCTGGGCGCCGCTCAGACCGAAGCCGTCGCGGAGCCTCCTGAAGGCCTGGGCACGGTCGGCCGAGCCCCTGATCGTCGCGATCACGCGATCGATCTGCGCAAGCGCGAGGAGCAGCCCCTGCACGATGTGAAGGTCGGTCTCGGCCTTCTCGAGGTCGTGGCGGGAGCGCCTCCGGATCACCTGGAGGCGGTGGTCCCTGAAGCGTTCGAGGAGCTCCTTGAGGGTGAACTCGGTGGGCTGCCTCCCGCCGTCGAGTGCGAGCAGGATCGCCCCGAAGGTCGTCTCGAGCGCTGTCCGCCGGTAGAGCCTGGCCAGGATCGAGTCCACCTCGGCGCCCCGCTTCAGCTCGACGACGAGGCGGATCCCCTCGCGGTCCGATTCGTCGCGCAGGTCGGCCACATCGGGAAGCGCGCCCCTCCGCGCGAGCGCCGCGATCTGCGAGATCAGCCGCGACTTGGAGACGGCGTAGGGCAGCTCGGTGACGACCAGCCTGCGCCTGCCCCCCCGCACCGCTTCGGCCACGACGCGGCCCCGCACCCTGATGCGTCCCCTCCCGGTCCGGTACATCGACTCGATCCCGCTCCGCCCCACTATGAAGGCACCGGTCGGAAAGTCGGGGCCGGGGAGAGCCTCGGCGAGCTCCTCGACGCCGCACTCGGGGTTCTGGGCCAGGGTGCGGAGCGCTGCCGCCACCTCGCCCAGATTGTGCGGGGGAACGTTGGTGCTCATCCCGACGGCGATCCCGGAGGAGCCATTGACGAGTAGGTTGGGGATGCGCGACGGGAGGACGGTCGGCTCCTGCAGCCGGTCGTCGAAGTTGCTCTCCCAGTCGACGGTGTCCCGGTCGATCTCGGCGAGGATCTCCATCGCCGCCGGCGTCAGGCGCGCCTCGGTGTAGCGGTACGCGGCGGCCGGATCGCCATCGATCGAGCCGAAGTTCCCCTGGCCGTCCACCAGCGGGTAGCGGAGCGAGAAGTCCTGGACCATCCGGACGAGCGCCCCGTAGACGGCCGAGTCGCCGTGCGGGTGGTACTTGCCGAGCACCTCGCCCACCACCGTCGCGCTCTTCTTGTGGCTCTGCCGGTCCTGGAGGCCGAGTCCGTGCATCGCCACGAGGATTCGGCGGTGGACGGGCTTGAGGCCGTCGCGGACATCGGGCAGCGCGCGTTGCACTATCACGCTCATCGAGTAGTCGATGAACGACTCGCGCATCTCCTCCTCTATCAGGCGCGGCACGATGCGGTCGCGGAGTCCGGGTACGGTCATCAGGCCTCCGTCCTATGGGGCGATATGGTGGTATGACTGCTAGATATGGGTGTATGGCTATCCGTGACCCCGCCAGCTCCCGCCGGCCTCGCGGTGCTCGGCACAGGTCCGCGCTCCAGCACCTCGATATCGTCGCCCACGGCAATTCGCCCCTGGCCCTCGTGCACGACATTCACCCCGAAGTAGACGAGCGACTCGATCCGCCGGTAGAGCGCGAGAGAGCGCAGCGGCTCCTGGTCGGCGTCGAGCGCCCCGCTCCGCTGATCGACCGTCGTGACGCTGCACCGTGCGCAGAGCTTGACGCCCCGGAAGACGATACCCGCCACGGCGAAGCGCCTCCAGTGGTCCTCGTCGTGAGGGCGGGGCGCGGTGACGAGCAGATTTGGCCGGAAGCGCCCGATCGGGATCGTGCGCCCGGCTCGGCGGGCCAGCTCCTCGAGCGAGGCCTGGCTGGCCAGCAGCACCGGATAGCCGTCGGTGAAGCTGGTGCGGTGTCCGGCGGCGAATGCCGGATCGGTGGCGCGGGCGTCCTCGGTCGAGAGGTGGAGCAGGTGCCGCTTCGCGCCCAGCACCTCGGAGATCCAGGCGTCGGCCTCGGCGGAAACCACACGGCCGTGGATGGCGGCACCGTGGATGCGCAGGCGAATGCGCTCGCCAGCGGCGCCGATCGGGATCGCCAGCGGCGCTGTGCGGCGATCGGTGGCCTCCAGGTGCAGCGAGTCCCCGTCGCGGCGGGCCTTTATGGTGGCCAGCAGGGGAGTGTCGCGCTGGGTGACCGCCTGGCCGTCGGGTCGGGCGACTATCCAGCGGCGGTCAAAGCGGGGACCCAGCTCGTCGAGCTCGAGCGACTCGACCGGAGTCCCCCGCATCCCCTTCACCGGGTAGCGCCAGAGGCCGACGATCCGGGGGGGCGAATTGAGAGCGGCGGTGCTGCCCGTCACCGTCTCAGGCCAGCACCGCGCCTCCGCCCCGCTCGACGATAGAAAGCGGGAGGGTGGCCTGGTGGGACCCATTCACCATGATGTGGAAGGTATGGACCCCCGCCTCCTGGAAGACGATGCCATCCAGGTTGATGACGTGCGGGACCCGGACGCCGGTCTGGAGGCTCGAGCGCCCTGGCGAGACGTTCAGCTCGCCGCCGAGCGAGACCATCTCCCTGCCCGAAGGGGCGGAGAGCTTGATGGTGATCTGGTGGGTGCCCGCGTCGGCCGCGCCGCCTAGGAAGCGGAGGACGAGCGAGAGGCGCCCGTGGCGGGCGGGGAAGCGCGCCACGCTGATCCGGTCGAAGACGCCGAGCAGGTTCAGCTTGCCCGACCCGTCGATCGTGGCCGCGTCGGCGGTGAGCACGAGATCTACGTCCACCAGTCGTCTTGTTCCGTCGCCAGGGTCTTCCCGCTGCGGGCTGTGGCCCAGGAGCCGAATTGTAACCAGATTTCCGTGTGCCGTCGGAGCTGCCCGAGCCGCCGACGATCCTCCTCGTCCAGCTGGGGCGCCGTGAGCCAGGTCAGCGAGTCAGCCACCTCCTACAGCGTCATCGACGCCCTGGACCACCCGCACGGTGGCCGGATACTGCGCCTCAGGCTGCGCCAGGGGAAGGCTCTGACCGCCGGGAAGCTGAAGAGCGGTCCGCTCGTGGCCGCTTCGCCGGAGGGCGAGGAGCTACCTGTCCGGGTGAAGGGATTCGCCCTCTTCGGGGGTCGGCCAGCCGACTCGCGACTGGCCCGCACCGGCCGGGTCGATGTGCAGGTGGCGGGGGAGGGGACGGAGAAGGTCGATGTGGGGTGGCTGGTGAGGGCGGCCTAGCCGGCCATCCTAGCCTCCGCCGCGCATCCCGGGCGGGTCCCGCTCGAAGGTGTGTCTGAACCAGGCGGCGTAGGCCTCGCGCGCGTCGGGCTCCTGGGCGTGCCACTCCCGCCTCTCCGCGACATAGAGATCCGGACGAGCGGTGAGGATGAAGGCATCCAGCCAGCCTTTCTCCTTGGCGTAGACGATCTCGTCGAGTATGGCGTTGGGGCGGGCGTCGAAGACCGAGCGCTGGTGCAGCCAGGAGTCGGCCACCCGCGAGAGAATTGCCCTCTCGATCTGGAAGGGCGTCGCGTCCTGTGCCAGCTCCGGGAGCCAGCGGTCGAGACGGTTCTGAGCGACCATCAGGTGGAGGTGGGCGTAGATCAGGTACGGCCCGTAGGTCCCCGTCCGGGCCTGGTGCCAGATATGTGCGGTGTCGCCGCCCACGCTCAGCTGCAGCGTCTCCCACGGGTAGGCGGGGGCGTCCTGCTCCCGGGAGATGATCAGGAAGGAGGGGTCCTCCCGGATGCTGTCCACCTGCTCGCGCACCCACTCCTCGACCGCCTCCATGCGCTCGGGTGTTGGCGCGATCCGCTCGCCCGAGTGGATGACCAGGCGGCGCGGGGCGGGGTAGTACCCCAACGCGCCGGTCCCGCACGCGCTGAGCCCGACCGTCGCCAGCGCGACGATGAGGAGGGCCCCGCTACCCGATACTCCGATCCGCATGACAGCCAATATAGGGATTCAGTCTGCTACCAGTCTGTGCGGAGCGAGGCACGGAGACGAGATTGTAAACTATGAGTTACATATTGTAAAGCACACATTACAGTATGCACGAGCGAGCGAAGCGGCCCGGCAGGGATGCAGCGCCACTCCTGCCGTGGAAAGGGGTCTGCCCAAGGGCTGACGGGGAGCGTTCCACCACCTTCGTTGTGCAGTGGCAGGATTACATTCCGTGGCATGAAGCTGCGCCTTGCACTCCCGATGGCGCTCTGCGGGTGCCTTGGCATCGCCGATCCTGCGACCGCGGGCGGCCCCGCCGCCCGGCCAGGCGCACAGGAGCCCGCGGACACGGTCCTCGCGACGCTGGGGGAGATCACCGCCCGTCAGGAACGGATCCTGGAACGGCTCGACTCGATCGAGGCGAGGTCGGCCGGGGTGTCGTCGCCGGAGAGCGGCGGGACGGAGGGAACCACGCTGGAAGGTGCAAGGAGCGAGGTGACAGGCCTCGGCCTAGGGCTCTTCTGGTCGGTGGTGGTGCTCGTCGCCTTCCACCTCCTGATCCGGGCCGTCATCTGGGTGCTCGAGGCGCTGGCGGAGCGGAGCGTCGCGAGGCGGCTCACCTTCAAGCGGCTGATCCCGATCAGCCGCATGTTGCTCTGGGGGGTGGCGGCGTACCTCGTCGTGAGGGTCGTCTTCGGCGTCGACTCGCAGGGAATCCTGGCGGCGAGCGCCGCTGCGGGGCTCGTCCTGGGCATTGCCGCGCAGGACCTTCTCAAGAACGTCTTCGGCGGCCTGACGGTGGTCTTCGACCAGCCCTTCCAGGTGGGGGACAAGATCGCAGTCGGGGACACCTACGGCGAGGTCGTCTCGATCGGGCTCCGCTCCACGAGGATCGAGACTGCCGACGACAACCTGGTCACCGTACCGAACTCGCAGGTCGTCGAGCAGCAGGTCGCGAACTCCAACGCGGGCAAGGTCAATTGCCAGGTGGCGACCGACCTCTACCTGCCCGGAAGCGTCGACGAGGAGCTGGTGCGCGAGATCGCCTTCGAGGCGGCCGCCAACTCCAGGTACACCTTCCTCGAGAGGCCGATCCAGGTCTTCATCGAGGACCAGTTCCGGACGACCTTCGTGACGCGGGTGCGGGTGCGCGCCTACGTGCTCGACCCGCGCTTCGAGTTCCTGATGCAGAGCGACGTGACCGAGCGGGCGCGCGACGCCTTTCGGGCGGCTGGCCTCTCGCCGAAGGAGGGCTGGCCGCCGCTGGCGCTCTGGCCGGGGAAGGTGGCCGACGAGGGATCGGCCGCCTCGTGACAGAACCCCGGGAGGACAGGGCGCCTGCTGCGTCACGGCCGGGAATTGCCGATTCGGAGGTTGCGGCGCTCGTCCGGGCCGCGGTGCATCCACCCTTTGCGGCCGTCTGGGACGGATACGCGGCCGGGTGGGGCGAGGTGCGGGGTGCTCTCCAGGCCGCCACGGCGACGCATGCCGACGCGCTGGCGAGGCTCGAGGGTGCCCTGGAGGCCGATGGGGAGGCCGCTGGCCGGGTGCTCGCCGCGTACCGGGAGCAGGTGGCGACCCATCTGCTGACGCCGCTGCGCGAAGCGCTGGCCGCCGCTCCGGGAGCGGTCTCGTTGGCCGCGAAGCTGAGGGCCGCCGAGGCCGAGGCCCGCTCCGCCGCGGCCGAGCTCCCCGAGAGTCTGCCGGTACCGATCTCGGGAGATGCGCTGACTGCGGGCCGGGGGCTGGGCGCGGGCGTCGCCGCTAGGCGCACCGTTGCGCGGCTCCTCCGCCCGCTGATCTGGCGCTCCGGCACCCGCGAGGTCCGAGCGGCCGGGCTGGCCGAGAGGCACCTCGACCTGGATGTGCTCCCCAGCCGGGATCGCCTCTTCGGGGTCGCCTGCCGCGCCGTGGCGGCGTGGCTTGGCCGGGTGGAGCGCCTCTCGACCGAGTGGAGTCGGGCGGTGCTCCTCCCTCCCGAGCGCAACGGAGCCGCCCGCCTCGGGGACTCGTCCGATGGCGGCGCCGCTGCTCTCCGGGAGGCCGCACGGCGGATGCAGGAGGGACTGGAGGCGCTGGATGGCGGTGCCGACGAGGTGGTGGCTGCCGCCGCCGAGGCCGCCGAGATGGAGGCGGAGGCGCACGTGCTCGCCAGCGCGGTCGCCGTGGAGGGCACCTTCGTCGCTCGGGGCTCTGGCCGTCGGAGACGCTCGAGATGGCTACGGCAGGAGATGGCCGCTACTAGGTGGGACCGGTGGGGTGCGGAGTCGGCGGCGCGGCTCGAGCTACACCTGAGCGTCCTGGCGCTCCGCGCGGTGGCGGAGCGGCTGCTGGAGCGCCTGGCGGCGGAGTGGCGGGACGTCGCCGGGGCGGCGGCCGCCGAGATGGAGGGCGCGAAGGCGGCGCTGGTCGAGGCGGTGGCGCGAGCCGAAGCGCTGCCGGAAGGCGCGGACGACCTGGGGGAGCGCATCGCCGCCGAGCGGGAGCGCACACTCGAACGCCTCGGCCGCAGTGTGGCTAGCGCGGAGCGGCTGGAGGGCATGGGGGCGGCGCTCACGGTCTCGGCCGGGGAGGCTGTCCGGGAGCTGGAGGCGGCGTGCCTGGCGCTGCCCGAGCTCGCGGTACACGATCTTCCGAGGTCCGGCAGGCCGATGCGGCGGCCAGGGAGGCCCGCTCGCGCCGTACAGTGGCGAGACTTCGCTCTGCAGGCCTTCAACGCGCTGCGGATGGAACGCATTCGGACCTCGCCGGCGGCGCTCGCAGAGGCGCTGGCCGAGGTGCGATCCGAGCTGTCGGAGGCTGTGCAGGTGGCCAGCTACGGGCTGGACGCCGCGCTCGACGAGCTGTCCGGGAGCCCGGATGCAGCCGCACGCCCGCTGGCGCTTGCCCGCGACGCCCTCGCCAGCGCCGCGGACAAGGTGGGCCGTACTCGCGGCACTCCCGAAGAGGGCGAGCGCTCCTCTGCGGCCACCGCCACCGCCGAGACGATGGATGGGATGGAGCATGTCGCGCTCCGCGCCACCTCCCACGACCCGGCGGCACGGCATCTCGACGCGGCCCGCGGCTACCTGGCCGGGGAGGCCGCGGGGTACTGGGCACGGGTGCGCGGCCGAATCGGCGGGGCCGCGCGGCAGCTCGCTAGCGCGGCTGGCAGGCAGCTCTCCCGCCTGCGATCCGTGGTGGCAAGGATGCGGGCCGGGCCGCAGAGCGCACACCGGGGACCAACGCCGACCGAGAGCTCGCCGACCTCGGCGGCCGAGCTCCTGCACACGCTTCCCATCGTCTACCAGCGGCTCTTTGCCTTCGACCCGGTGAGGGACGAGCAGTTCCTGGCCGGGCGCGGCCGCGAGCTCGACGACATGCAGGCCGCGTGGGCGCTCCGGCGCGGGGGAGGACCCTCGGTCCTACTGGTGGTGGCGGAGCCCGGGGTGGGTGCCACGAGCTTTCTGAACATCGCCCTGCGCCGGATCGCTGATGACGGGGGCGACCTTAGGCGGGTGGAGCTCCGCGACCGGATTCGCGACGAGTCGGTCCTTGCCCGTCGGGTGGCCTCGTGGCTCGAGGTGGATGAAGCGGAGAGCCTGGATGCGATCGCCGGGAGGGGGCCGGGATACCGGCGGGACCGCGCCCCGCGGGTCGTGCTGGTCGAGGGTGCCGAACACCTGGCGATTCGGGCGCCTGGAGGGATGCACCTGGCCCGTCGCTTCTTCGAATTCGCCGCGCGAGGGCGACCGAGCGCCTTCTGGGTCGTGTCGATCGGGTGGTCGGCGTGGCAGCTGATGCGCACCCGCGCGCCGGAGCTCGCCGCCTTCCTGCCCATCCTCTCGCTCTCTCCCCTCGCCCCCGAAGAGCTCCGCTCGGCGGTGAGGTCGAGGCACCGTCGCAGCGGCCTCCCCCTGAGGTACCTGGAGCCGCGCACCGGAACCGCCCGGCTGCGTCTTCGGGTGATAGGAAGGGCCGGTCGCAGCGCCCGCCACCAGGAGCTGATCGGGAGGGACTACTTCGAACGCCTGCACAGGCTCTCTGGAGGCTCGGTCCGGCTCGCCCTCCTCTACTGGCTGCGCTCCGCCGACTTCGCCACCGAGGAGGGACGGGTGCTGGTGCGCCCGCTCGAGCCGCTCGGTGCCCGCACCGACACGCTGAACCGGGACCAGCGCTTTGCTCTCAAGGCGGTGCTCGACCACGGGACGGTGACCGCCGAGGAGTACGCCGAGATCGTGCGGGTTCGGCCGAGCGACGGAGAGCACACCCTGAAGGCGCTCAGAGCGGCCCGCTTCGTCGTCGAGACGGCCGCCTCCACCGGGAACGACCCGGTGCGCTACGCCATCGACCGCCTGATGGTGGGCCCGGTGGTCGAGCACCTGCGGTCGCACAACATCCTGCACAAAGGTACAGCCCCGCCTTCACCACCCGACTTGGTCACTGACCATGTAGGAGTTAGTCACTGACCATGCTACTGACCAAGTAGGCTACCGAGCTCGCAACACTATCCGTCCGATGACCCAGCTGGGTGGCTCCGCGGCGCTGTCGGGCCGTCCCCCTCACCGCGTCCCGGTCTCGAGGGAGTCGTCCCCAGGCGCGCGCGTCCGCTTGCCCCGCAGTCGATGCCGAACGCTCTAAGAAAAGGTTTCTTCATAGGGAATTCGTTAGGAAATTTGCCCTTCACCTCGCAAGTCTTGAACACCCTGGCGACGAAGTGGCCACTCAACTCCGTCTCGTCGCCATCCTCGTCGTAGCCAGTATGGGATGACCTCCCCAGACGCATAGACAAATCTCGTTGTGTACACCCAGCCCTTTCCTTCAAGGTGCGCACCCTCCACGGGGCACGGATTTGTAGGCTGGCAAGTGCTACGCCACCGTAGAGCGCACGGCAGCCACGACCTCCTCCAGCCCCCGCTCCAGCTCGGAGGCGGCGACCGTGGCGGGGGGCGCCAGCTCCACCACCTCGCCGCGCACGCCGGCCGGCAGCACGATCACCCCTTGGCGGAGCGCTTTCCGAGCCACTCCGACCGCCGGCTCCGAACCGCCATCCGCCGCGAGTTCGATCCCGATCAGCAGACCGCGGCCACGCACCTCCAGCACGCGATCGCACCCGTCGAGTTCCGACCTCAGGTAGGCAAGCGCGTGGCGGCCGCCGCGCCGTGCCCGCCCGATGAGATCCTCCGCCTCGAGGGCGGCCAGGAAGCCCAGCCCGGCGGCGCACCCCAGCGGGTGGCCCAGGAAGGTGCTCGTGTGGATCGCCTCGCCGGTGGATCCAGGCCACGCGTCCATGACGGCGGCCGGGCCCACGCAGGCGGAGATCGGCACACCACCCCCGAGCGCCTTGCCGAGACATACGAGGTCGGGGCGCACCCCCTCGTGTTCGCAGCCCAGGAGCGCGCCGGTTCGCCCCATCCCCGTAAGGACCTCGTCGGCGACGAAGAGGGCGCCCTCGGCGCGGGCGAGCCGCGCGACCTCGGCCAGGAAGCCCGGAGGGGGGATGCGCACTCCCGCGCGGCCCTGGACGGGTTCGGCCAGAAGAGCCCCGACCGGCACGGTGGCCGCCCCTGCCAGGAGGCGGGCGACCTGGTCGAGCGCACGGGGAGCCTCCATCTTCGACTCCGGGAAGGGCACGAACTCGACATGGCGTGCGAGACGCTCGACGAAGCTCTGGCGGAAGTGCTCCCGACCGGTGGCGGCGAGCGCCCCGAGCGTGAGGCCGTGGTAGGCACCCTCGAAGGCGATGACACCGGGCCTGCCGGTCGCCAGCTGGGCCGTCTTGAGCGCCGCCTCGACCGCGTCCGCGCCACTCAGTCCGAGTATCGCCCGCGACGACTCCCAGGGGAGCAGCGCCGAGAGCGCCTCGAGGAACTCGACCTTGACCGTCGGCGGGTGCACGTCGCCCATCGCATGGACGAGGCGTCCGGCCTGCACCCTGATGCGCTCGACGACGAGGGGGTGGGCGTGACCGGCGAATGCCACGCCAAAGGCCCCCGAGAGGTCCAGATACCTGTTCCCTGCCGCGTCCTGCACCTCGGCGCCGGATGCGCTCGTCCAGAAGGGCGGCGGTTCGGCGAGGTAGGTGACGTTGCGCGACTCGACCCGGGCGAGCCTCTTGGCCCAGCCAGCGGCGGCCTGACCGCCCTGACCGGCAGCCGCTTCAGCCGACAAGGGCGATCCACGCGGTGCAGCTGCAGTAGACCACGAGGAGGAGGACGCCCTCGGCACGGCTCACCCGTCGCCGGCTCCAGGCGATCGGCCAGAGGAGGAAGGAGATGGCCAGCACCGCCGGTAGCTGGAGGCTGAGGACGGTTGGATCGACGGGGAACTCGCGTACCAGCGTGGCCACCCCCAGGACGGCCGTCAGGTTGAAGACGTTCGACCCCACTATGTTGCCCACGGCTATGTCGGCCTGCTGACGCGCCGCCGCCACCACCGAGGTGACGAGCTCCGGGAGCGACGTCCCCACCGCCACGACCGTCAGCCCGATCACCTCGGCGCTCACCCCGAGCGCCGACCCGAGGTACGAGGCCCCCTCTACGATCGCCTTGCCGCCGAAGCCGAGCCCCAGCGCCCCCACGGCCACCCGCCCGAGATTTGCCGTCAGGGCGCGCACCCTGGCCGCGTCGCGCTCCGGGTCGGCCGCCACTGGGTCTGCAATGTCGGGCAGGTCCTCCTTGTCCTCAACCGTGTAGAAGGTGAAGGCCACGTAGAGTACGAGCAGCGCCATCAGGATCACGCCCTCCGTGCGATCCACCCGGCGGTCCAGGAGGAGCGGGAAGGTGCAGAGCGAGACCAGGAGCATGATCGGCACATCGCGGGTCACCATCCGGTCGGCTACCGCGAGTGGCCGAATCACCGCGACGGTGCCCAGGATGAGACCGATGTTGGCCAGGTTCGACCCCATCACATTGCCGAAGAGAAGACCCGTCTCCCCTTTGAGTGCCGCGAACGCCCCCACCACCAGCTCGGGCGCGGAGGTGCCGAGCGACACCAGGGTGAGACCCACCACGAGCGGACTGACGCCCAGCGAGGCGGCGATCCTGGCGGCACCGCGCACGAGCCATTCGGCACCGAAGTAGAGGGCGCCGCACCCACCTACGATCAGGAGCAGGTTCGCGGCCATCATCGCGCTTGGGTCGCAGCCGCCGACCTCCCCAGGCGCTCGCGGAGGCCCCTCTCGTCGAGGAGCTCCACCCCCAGCTCGATGGCTTTCTCCACCTTCGACCGTCCGGGGTTGGCACCGGCCACGAGCAGGTCGGTCTGTCCGGTCACCGTGGCGGTTACCCTGGCGCCGAGCCCGACGAGCACCGAGGCGAGCTCGCGGCGGCTGTACCCCTCGATCCGGCCGGTCAGCACGACCCGCTTGTCCCTCCACTCATCGGCGGCCGCATCCACATCCGGGAGAAGGGATAGGGGCAGCGCTCGCACGCCGCTCGCCTCCAGCTCGGCGAGCGTTTCCACCACCTCCCTCCGGTCGAGGAAGCCGCGAATCGCCTCCGCTATGATCGGCCCGACCCCGTGGATTGCCTGCAGCTCCTCGACCGTAGCACCCCGCAGCGCCTCCAGCTCCCCAAAGCGATGCGCCAGCGACCGTGCCACCGCCGCCCCCACGTGCGGCACCCCCAGGCCGACCAGGAAGCGATCGAGGGCCACCTCGCGCCTCGCATGGATGGCCGCGACGAGATTCCTGCGCCATTGCGTCGCCTTCCCCTCCTTCACGAAGGGTGCCAGGTCGTCGACGGCGAGCTCAAAGAGATCCGCCACCCCCGACACGACCCCCGCATCGACCAGTCGGTCGATCGTCCTCCCCGCCAGCCCCTCGATGTCGAAGGCGTGCCGCGACGCGAAGTGGGCGATGCGTGCCTTCAGCTGCGCCGGACATCCGACCTGGTCGGGGCACGCTCTGAAGGGTCCTCGGTCGACGGCCTTCGCGCCGCAGGCGGGACAGGCAGAGGGCATCCTGTATGGGGCGCCGCGCTCCACGCCCTCCTCCTCGACCCGCGCCACGACCTGGGGAATCACGTCGCCCGCCCTCTGCACCAGGACCCGATCGCCCTCGCGGATGTCCTTTCGCTCCACCTCCTCGCGGTTGTGCAGCGACGCTCGCGATACCAGCACGCCGCCGAGTCTGATCCCGGCCTCGGGTTCGAGCCCGTCCTCCGGCCAGACGGCCTCCAGCCGCGCCACCGGGGTCAGCACACCCGTGCGCCCCACCTGGGTCAGTATCCCGGCGACCCTCGCCTCCCTCTGGCGGGGCGGAAACTTGTACGCCAGCGCCCACCGAGGGTGGTGCGAAGTGCTCCCGAGGCGCTCCCGCTGCGCCAGGTCGTCGAGCTTGGCCACAACGCCGTCGATCTCGTAGTCGAGGCTGTCGCGGTCCGCCTCGAAGGCTCCGCGGTAGGCCGCGATCTCGTCGACCGAGCGGGCCGTCCGGACCCGCTCCGGGGTGAGGAGGCCCCACGCCCCGAGCACCGACAGAGTCCCGGTGTGGGTCTCGAGGGGCTCGCCCCCCTCCACCTCCAGGAGCTCGAAGGCCAGCACCGTGAGGCGGCGGGCCTTGGCTTCGTCCAGCTCCAGTTGGCGGAGCGCGCCGGAGGCCACGTTGCGGGGGTTCTTGTACGGCTGCGGGCCGACGCCGGTCGCGTCCCGTCCCTCCTCCCGGGCGAGGCGCATCGCCTCCTCCCGCTTCCGGGCCCTCTCCTCGTTGAGCGCCTCGAAGTCGCTCCGGTACATGATCACCTCGCCCCGGATGGAGACCTCCCTGGGAACCGGGGCGCTCTCTCTGGAAAGGCGGCGAGGCACGGACCGCACCCTAGTCACGTTGTGCGTCACGTCTTCGCCGGCCCGGCCGTCGCCGCGGGTAACGGCACGCTCGAAAGCACCGTCGCGGTATACGAGCTCCACCGAGGCACCGTCGAGCTTCGGCTCCAGCACGTAGCGGGGCGGCTCGCCCTCCAGTGCCTCCAGCACGCGTTCGTGGAAGCGGCCGACTGTCTCCAGATCGTGGGCCGAGTCGAGTGAGAGCATCG
The DNA here is from genome assembly GCA_026706635.1 of Gemmatimonadota bacterium. GTDB lineage: Bacteria > Gemmatimonadota > Gemmatimonadetes > Longimicrobiales > Gaopeijiaceae > Bin94. The sequence goes on from JAPOYJ010000072.1 coordinate 79,347, forward strand.
GGGCCAGGTGCTCGACCCCGCCCTCCAGGCCGACTGCGACCTCTTCGCCCGTGTCGACACCATCGGAGAGGACCTCTACCCCCTGGGTGGGCGAGTCCGCGTGCACCAGATCCGGGTGCGCGCCCTCGAGCGCCCTGAGCCGCTCGAAGAGCGCGTCGTACTCGGCGTCGGAGACCTCGGGCGCGGAGAGCCGGTAGTAGAGGGTGTTGTGACGCCGGATGGCCTCGCTCAGTCGCGCGATCTCGGCGCGAGCCTCGGCGCTGCTCGACTGGCCGGCGACGCCGCCGGTGCGCTGGACTGCCATTGTCAAGGGTATATCCACCCGCCACCCGCTGCCAACCGCAAGCGGCCGTAGCCACGCAAACAACGCCTCTGGCGACGCGCCTGTGAACCTTGCACCTTGGAGCTGTCCAGCAGCCGCTCCAACCTCCTCTGGACTCCCAGAAAATGGTACCCGAAAGCTCCAGGCACAGGTGCGCGATCGTCGCGGTGGGGCTTGTATTGATACTCGCCGTCATTGCCGTCGGCCGGGCCACCATCCAGCAGATCGAACCCGTCCACGGGTCCGACCAGGAGTCGCCCTACTACGATGAGGCGCTGGGTCCGTACACCCGCGAGGTGACGACCTCGTCGGAGCGCGCCCAGGCCTTCTTCGACCAGGGCGTGCAGATGATGTACGCCTTCACGCCCGGTCGTGCGGCCAAGTCGTTTCGCCAGGCCCAGCGGGAGGACCCCGCGTGCGCCATGTGCTACTGGGGCGAGGCGTGGGCGCTCGGTCCCTTCTACAACGGCCCGATGGATGCGGACGACGCGCCAGAGGCCTACCGGAAGGCGCAGCGGGCCCAGGAGCTCGCCGAGGAGTCCGGGACCGAGGTGGAGCGAGCCCTTGCCCAGGCGATGGCGACCCGCTACGAGCAGGAGCACGACCCCGACGCCCGCGAGTCGCTCGACTCCGCGTACGCTCGCCAGATGGGAGAGGTGCACCGGCGGTTCCCCGACGACGCCGACGTGGCGACGCTCTACGCGGAGGCGCTGATGCTGCTCGAGCCGCGCCGAGGGCACTGGAAGATCGACAAGCCTTCCGTGAGGAGGATCCACGGGGTCCTCGAGGGCGCTCTCGACATATCAATCCGCCACCCGGGCGCCTGCCACCTCTACATCCACGCCACCGAGCCGACCGACGAGCCGGAGAGGGCCGAGGCGTGCGCGGAGCACCTTGGGAGCGCAATCCCGGGCGCCAGCCACATCCAGCACATGCCGTCTCACACCTACAACCGCGTCGGGCGGTGGGGCGACGCCGTACGCGCCAACCTCGCAGCGCGGCGCACCGACATCCGCGCCGAGGACGGCGGTGCCTGGGCGATCTACCCCACCCACAACCTCCACATGCTCTTCTACGCCGCCTCGATGGACGGCCAGGGGGCGGTCGCCGTCCAGGCCGCAAGGGACTACGCGGAGATCGCGCGGGGCGGCGAGTTCTACCATGCACTCGCGCTTCTGCGCTTCGGTCGTTTCGACGAAATCCTCGAGCTGGACGACCGCCCCAAGAGCCCCATACGGCGGGGCATCTGGGACTTCGCACGCGGGTACGCGCACCTCCGCCTCGGCGACACCGGCAGAGCCCACGAGCACCTGGAGCTCGTCCGGCGCGAGATGGAGGAGGCGCCGGAGGGCGAGGACTTCCGCGACCACACCGTCGATCAGCTCCTAGGGGTGGTGGGCGGCATCCTCGAGGCGGAGCTCCTCCGCCGCGACCGGGGTCGCCTGGAAGAGGCGGTGGCGGTGCTCGAGGAGGCCGTCGCCGCCGAGGACGGAATGATCTACGACGAGCCCGAGCCTCTGAACTTCTCGGCCCGCCACTGGCTCGGCGACGTACTGCTCGAGATGGGAAGGCACGCGGAGGCCGAAGCGGTCTTCCGGGCCGCGCTGGAGGACCACCCGATGAACGGCTGGTCCCTCTTCGGCCTGGAGGCGTCGCTGCGCGCCAGGGGGCTGGACGAGGAGGCCGACCGCGTCCACGTGCTCTTCGAGGAGGCGTGGGCGAGGTCCGACACGGAGATTCAGGGCCCGATCCTCTAGGGCTGTTGACCAAGGCACTGGCGCGCGGTAGCTTCCTCGGCTATCAATAATCATTCTCGATAAGGAGCGGTGGGTGAGGAAGTCTCCCATTCTGGCGGTGCGCGGCCTGCGGGCGAGCGTTGCCGAGACAGGGGTCGAGATCCTGAGGGGCGTGGACCTGGAGATCCGCGCGGGCGAGATCCACGCGATCATGGGGCCCAACGGTTCGGGCAAGAGCACCCTGGCCAAGGTGATTGCGGGGCATCCAGGATACGAGGCCGATGGGGGGCACGTTCGCCTGCGTGGCGAGGACCTCCTCGGTCTGGAGCCCGACGAGCGGGCCCAGGCCGGGGTCTTCATGGCCTTCCAGTACCCGGTCGAGATCCCGGGGGTGTCGATCGCCAACTTTCTGCGCAGCGCCCTTCAGGCGCGACTCGAGGACGGCGAGGAGCTCGACCTCTTCGACTTCCAGGACCTGCTCTCGGGGTGCATGGAGCTCCTTGGCATGGACCCGTCCTTCGCCCAGCGGGCCGTCAACGACGGATTGAGCGGGGGAGAGAAGAAGCGGAACGAGATACTGCAGATGGCGGTCCTCAAGCCCGCGCTTGCTGTGATGGACGAAACGGATTCGGGGCTTGACATCGACGCGCTCAAGGTGGTGGCCGCGGGAGTGAACGCCCTCCGGGAGGAGAACCCGGAGATGTCGGTGCTGCTGATCACCCACTACCAGCGCATCCTGGACCACATCCAGCCCGACATGGTGCACGTCATGGTCAACGGCAGGATCGTCGAGTCGGGCGGGCCGGAGGTGGCGCTGGAGCTGGAAGCGCAGGGCTACGAGGAATACAAGAGGACGCACGCGGCCTGAACAAGGCGGAAGGGAGCAGACAGTGCCCACGAACGAGGTAATTCACGGGCTGGGGCTCGACGACTACAAATTCGGCTTCGTCACCGACTCCGAGCCGGTCTTCAGGGCCCGGCCGGGGCTGGACGCCGACATCGTGCGGCAGATTGCGGCCCGCAAGAACGAGCCCGAGTGGATGCTGGAGCGCCGCCTCAAGGCGCTCGCGATCTACGAGTCGAAGCCGATGCCGAAGTGGGGCGGCGACCTCTCGGAGCTCGAGGAGACGCTGGCGCAGACGTACTTCTACGCCAAGCCGCACGAGCAGATGGAGCGCTCGTGGGAAGACGTCCCCGAGAACATCAAACTCACCTTCGAGCGCCTCGGCATCCCCGAGGCCGAGCGCAAGATCCTGGCCGGGGTCGGCGCCCAGTACGACTCCGAGATGGTCTACCACTCCCTCAAGGAGGAATGGGAGGCGAAGGGGGTGATCTTCGACTCGATCGAGGACGGATTGAGGAACCACCCGGAGCTCTTCCGCCGTCACTTCGGGACGGTGATTCCCGCGGCCGACAACAAGTTCGCCGCGCTCAACTCGGCGGTGTGGTCCGGCGGATCCTTCGTCTACATTCCGCCGGGCGTCCACCTTGAAACGCCTCTCCAGGCGTACTTCCGCGTCAACCAGGAGCGGCTGGGGCAGTTCGAGCGCACCCTGATCATCGCCGACGAGGGATCGCGGGCGCACTACATCGAGGGGTGCACAGCCCCGGTCTACTCGACCGACTCGTTCCACTCCGGCGTGATCGAGATCGTCGTCAATCCGGGCGCCTACTTCCGCTACACGACGATCCAGAACTGGTCCAACAACATGTACAACCTGGTGACGCAGCGCGCGCTGGTGCACGAGGGCGCACACATGGAGTGGCTCGACGGCAACCTGGGCTCAAAGTTGACGATGAAATACCCGTCGTGCTACCTGATGGGCGAGGGCGCCCACGGCGAGATTCTCTCCATCGCCTACGCGGGCGACGGTCAGCACCAGGACACCGGCGGCAAGGTCATCCATGTGGCGCCGCGCACCACCTCGAGCATCGTCTCGAAATCGATCTCGAAGGGTACCGGCCGCGCCTCCTACCGGGGTCTGTGCAAGGTCTACGACGGTGCCGCGCGCGCCCGCTCGAACGTCGAGTGCGATGCTCTCCTGATCAACGAGACCTCTCGGACCGACACCTTCCCCTACATCGAGATCGACGAGAGGAGCGCCACCGTCGGGCACGAGGCGACCGTATCCAAGGTCGGTGACGAGCAGCTCTTCTACCTGATGAGCCGCGGCCTTGACGAGGCCGAGGCGATGGCGCTGATCGTGCGCGGCTTCATCGAGCCGATCGCCAAGGAGCTGCCGCTAGAGTACGCGGTCGAGCTGAACCGGCTGATCGATCTCGAGATGGAGGGGAGCGTCGGGTGAGCGGCGGCATCGCGGTGGGCGGCGGCGCGCGGGTGGCCGAGGTTGGCGAGGTCGCGGCGGTCGGAAGGGGCGGAGAGCCGTCGTGGCTCCGTGCCCGGCGCGACGACGCCTGGGAGCTCTACGAGGCGACTCCCTTCCCCTCGACGCGCTCCGAGGAGTGGCGGTACACGGACATCGAGCGGTTGCTCCCCTTGGGCGATCTGGAGAGGAGCGCCATCGGCCCCAATTGGTCGGGCGAGCTGCCCGAGCGGCTCCGCCGCGTGCTGGCGAGCGACGGCGAGGGGGCAGGGCGGGTGGTCGAAATGGACGGGCGCGTCGTCTCGGCAAGGCTCGACCCGGGGGTCGCTGCGGCCGGCGTGGCGCTCTCGTCGCTAGCGGACGCTGCGTGCAGCGCCGACCCGGTCGTCCGGGAGCTGCTGGGCACGCAGGCCGTCCCGGCGTCCGACGGCAAGTTCCCGGCGCTCAATGCCGCGCTCTGGAGCGACGGAGTGTTCGTGCATGTGCCTCCGGGCGTGAAGGTCGAGCTTCCGATTCGGCTAAGCCGGTGGGTCTCCCGTCCAGAGGCGCCAACCTTCACCCGTGTCCTGATCGTCGCCGAGGAGCGCAGCAACATCGCCTTCGAGGACGAGATTCTCTCGCCCGACTTCGAATCGGGCACGCTCGTCAGCACCGCCGTCGAGATCTTCGCGCGCAGAGGCGCCCGGGTGCGCTATGTCTCGCTTCAGCGCATGGGCAGGAGAGGCTGCCACCTCGCCAATCAACGCACTGTCGCCGAGCGCGACTCTTCGGTCGACACGCTGAACGTCGCGCTGGGAGGATCGGTGGACCGGGTCGACCTCAACGCAAGGCTCGTGGGGCCGGGCGCGAGCAGCGAGATGCTGGGCCTCTACTTCGGCGAAGACGGCCAGCACTTCGACTTCAACACGAGCCAGGACCACATGGCCCCGCACGCGCACAGCGACCTGCTCTACAAGGGTGCGCTCGATGGACGGGCGCGCGGGATCTTCCGGGGGATAATCAGGGTGCACGAGGGAGCCCAGCGAACCGACGCCTACCAGACGAACCGGAACCTCCTCCTCTCGGACCACGCAGTCGCCACATCGCTCCCCAATCTGGAGATCGAGGCCGACGATGTCCGCTGCTCGCACGGCGCGACGGTGGGGCAGCTCGATTCCGAAGCGATCTTCTACCTGATGAGCCGGGGACTGGAGCGGGGGCAGGCCGAACGGCTCGTGGTGCGCGGCTTCCTGGGCGAGGTGCTCTCGCGGCTGGGCCCCGGCGTAGTCGCCGACAAGGTGATGCGCACCATTGAAGCGAAGCTCGTCCGGTGAGCTGGGTGCGGGTGGCCACGGCCGACGAGGTGCCGAGCGGCAGCCTCCTCTCGGTGCAGACCGACCAGGGCAATGTGGTGCTGGCGCGGGTCGACGACGACATCTACGCCCTCGAGGATCGCTGCTCGCACCAGGAATACCCGCTCTCGGACGGCCTGATCGAGCACGACGAGGTGGAGTGCCCCTACCACGGCGCCCGCTTCGATGTGCGCACCGGCCGGGCGGTGCAGCTGCCGGCGATCACTCCGGTTCGGAGCTTCGAGGTCGAGGTGCGAGACGGCGATGTCTACATTCGGCTCGGCTGAATCCGGATCGATCGAGGCAGACCGCAGGGGCTACGACAGAGCGGGTGCGGTAGCGACTTCATTCGACGTCGAGGCCATTCGGCGCGACTTCCCCGTCCTGGACCAGGAGGTGGACGGCAGGCCGCTCGTCTACCTCGACAGCGCCGCCTCCTCGCAGAAGCCGCGCCAGGTGATCGACGCCGTAGCCGGATACTACCTGCGCGACCACGCGAATGTGCACCGGGGGGTGCACGAGCTGGCGCGACGGGCCACCGAGGCGTACGAGGGCGCGCGCGCGCGGATCGCCGAGTGGATCGGGGCCACGGGACCGGGCGAGCTCGTATGGACCCGGGGAACGAGCGAGGCGCTCAACCTGGCCGCCTTCTCGGTGGGCCAGGCCCGGGTGGGCCATGGCTACGAGATCGTCATCTCCGAGATGGAGCACCACTCCAACATCGTGCCTTGGCAGCTCCTCGCGGCCCGCTCCGGGGCGAAGCTGCGCTACGCGGCGCTCACCGACGACGGCCTCCTCGACCTGGACCACCTGGCGGGCCTCCTGGGTCCGCGCACCCGAGTGGTCTCGCTCTGCCACGTCTCGAACGCCCTCGGCACGATCAACCCGGTCGCAGAGATCGGGGAGCTGGTGCGGGATCGCACCGACGCCATCTACATCCTGGACGGCGCCCAGGGCGTGCCGCACATGCGGGTCGAGGTCGCCTCGATCGGGTGCGATCTCTATGCCTTCTCGGGTCACAAGATGTGCGGCCCGACCGGGGTGGGCGGTCTTTGGGGCAGGCGGGAGCTGCTCGAGGAGCTGCCCCCGTACCAGGGCGGGGGCGAGATGATAGAGCGCGTCTACCGGGACCGAAGCACCTGGGCCGAGCCGCCCCACAAGTTCGAGGCGGGCACCCCGAACATCGCGGGCGCGGTCGGCCTCGCCGCCGCCATCGACTATCTGGACGGGATCGGAATCGACTCCATCCACCGCCACGAGACGGAGCTCGTCGCCCACGCGGTCGCCGGGCTGAGCCGGATCGATGGGCTACGCATTCTCGGCCCCGCTGGCATCGAGCGGCGCGGCGGCGTAGTCCCGTTCGTGATCGAGGGAGTGGCGGCGCAGGACATGGGAACAATTCTCGACGTTCAGGGTATCGCCGTCAGGGCCGGGCACCACTGCGCACAGCTGGTCGTCGATCGCTACGGCGTGGAGGCCACGGCTCGCGCATCCTTCTACCTGTACAACACTCACGAAGAGGTCGAGCGGCTGGTCGAGGCGGTGGCCAACGCCCGTCGCATCCTCATGGAATAGGATCACAAGCTGGGGAAGGGCAGCACAATGCGGGCAGTTTCCGGTGAAGCAGATCGTAGGTGGGCAGTGCAGTCGTCGGGGTGGTCGGTGGCTCTGCTCCTCGTCGGCCTCGTCCTGGCGTGCGATGCCGAGACGCTGCCCCCCGAAGACCCCCCCCTGGCCGTCACTCCCTGCGAGATGGGGATGGCCGACATCTACCCATGCAGGGGGCTGGATCTGGTGGCGCGGGTGGAGCTCCGGGACGAGAGGATCGTCAACGACCTCTGGGGGTGGACGGATCCGGCCACGGGCGTCGAGTGGGTGATCGCGGGCCACGAAGACGGCACCTTCTTCATCAGCCTGGAGGAGCCCGACAGTGCCCTCGTGCTCGGTTTCCTGCCTCGGACCGCCGGTTCGCCGTCTGCCCTTTGGCGCGACATCAAGGTGTACAGCGACCACGCCTACATCGTCGCCGACGGCGCTGGCACGCACGGCATGCAGGTCTTCGATCTGAGCCTGCTTCGGGGTGCGACCGCGTATCGTGACCTCTCGCCAACCTACACGTATGACGAAGTGCACAGCGTACACAACCTCGTGATCAACGAGGAGACCGGATTTGCCTTCGCAACCGGAATGAGTGCGGGAGGCGAAACGTGCGGAGGCGGCCTGCACATTGTCGATCTGAGCAGCCCGGCGGAGCCGGAGTTCGCTGGCTGCTTCAGCGATACGGGCATCGGCCGCGGCTACACGCACGACGCGCAGTGCGTAGTCTATCGCGGCCCCGACGCCGACTACCGGGGTGCCGAGATCTGCCTGGGCTCCAACGAGGTGGGGCTGAGCATAGCCGATGTGACCGACAAGGAATCGCCGGTCGCGATCAGCTCAGGGAGCTACCCCGATGTGGGGTACCTGCACCAGGGGTGGCTCGACGCCGGGCAGGCGTATTTCTACACCAACGACGAGTTCGACGAGTTCCGGCGCGAGCGGACGCGCACCCTGATCTGGGACGTTCGCGACCTGAACGACCCAGTCGTCGTCGCGGAGCACATCCACGAGACCGGCGCCAGCGACCACAATCTCTACGTGGCCGGCAACAGGATGTACCAGTCGAACTACAGCGCCGGGCTGAGGGTACTCGACATCTCCCACCGGGAGAGTCCGGTTGAGATCGCGTTCTTCGACACCGACCCCGGGATAAGCGATGACACGCCTGGGTTTTACGGCTCCTGGAGCAACTTACCCCTTCTTCGCCAGCGGCATCATCGCCGTCACGTCCATGGACGGGGGCGTCTTCCTACTGCTTCCCTCGGAGTTGCGCCCGGAGGAGTAACACTTGCACCAAGTGGTGGTGCAACCCGTTGGTGCAACCCGGCCTCAGACACAGCGGTGTGGTGCAACGACGGGGTGCCTTCGCGCCGCGAAACGCTAGCCCTGCGGCTGGAACGCCACCTTGATCGCGCCGCTTCTCCGGTGGTCGAAGGCCGCCCGCAGGGCGTCGCGGTACTGCGAAAGGGGGAAGAGGTGGGTGACCAGCCCGCCCAGCGCCGCACCGTCCGGAGCCATTTGTGCGAGCGTGAGCTCGATGGTGTGCCGAGAGCTGTCCTCCCATCGCTCGGCACCGTACCCGACGTACCCCTCCACTCGAAGCTCCCGCGCCCAGAGGAAGGTCAGGTCGAGCCTGCGCACCTCGCCTACGCAGCCCAGCATGACCAAGCGGCCCCTCGCCGAGGTGTAGCGCAGTGCCTGGGCCAAGCTCGACCGGCTGCCCACGCAGTCGAAGACCGTCTCGAAGCCGCCCCCGGCGTAGACCTCGCTCCCGACGACCGGCATGTAGGCGCGGGCACCCGTCTCGATCAGCGCCTGGCGCGCCCCGTCGCCTGGCGAGACGGTGGAGTCGGCCCCCAGTGCAGAGGCGAGCGACGCCTCGCGCGGACGCTTTGCCTGAGCCACCAGACGGCCCTCATAGCCGAACGCTCTGAGCGCCCAGATTGTGCCCAGCGCGATCGCCCCGCTCCCGATCACGAGCACCGGACCCGCGGACGCGATCACGCCGCTCCGAAGCACACCCCGCACGCCGATCGACACCGGCTCCGCGAGGACGGCCACCCGGTCGGGAAGGGATGGCGGCACGCGGAAGAGCTGCCGCTCGTGCGCGATCATCTCCTCGCCCCACCCTCCGGGCAGGTCCCGATGGTAACCGATCGTCAGGCCGGGGGCGATCCCGCCGCCTTCGCGACCGATCGCCAGCGGTCCGGTCTCGCCAGCCTTCTCGCAGGTGGAGTGGCTGCCGATCGCGCACGACGGACACCACGATTCGTCCTCCCACCCCCGCGCCTCACAGTGCAGCATCGGGTCGACGACGACTCGGTCGCCCACCGCCACCTCCGACACGGCAGGGTCTACCTCTATCACGCGCCCCAGCACCTCGTGCCCCAGTACCGCCGGGAAGGACCCGAAGGGCTCCATCGCCGGACTCGACCGATACGAGATGTTCCCGAGATCGCTCCCGCAGATCCCGGCGAGCATCACTTCGATCCGCGCCCACCGGTCGCCCGGCAGCGGCGTGGGCTTCCTGCGCGTCAGCGACACCCCGGACGGGCGCCCGTACAGGAAGGCACTGCTGAAGCGCCCTAGACCTCGAGCTAGAAGGAAGCCCGGGACGGAGACATTGAACTGGACTGCCTTCACTGGGGAACGACCTCTCGTCGGATGCGCCGAAGTAGGGACGTGCTAAGGTGGCGCGAACCATGACATCGGGGAAGGTTGCGTCGCGCACCCAGGTAAGGTGCTGTGCACTTCGCCCCTCGAGGGCTCCGACGCTGACCGGCAACTGCCGCCGCGGCGATTGGCGGGGCGGACTACGCCGCCGCGACCGCGAAGACCGTGAAGCTTCGCGTACGCTCAGCGCCGGTGGGCCCGCTTCCGCGCGTAGGGCAGAGTCGCGCCCGGGATCGAAACCCCAGGATCACAGGTGCGTACTCTAAGGCAACTCTGACGGACGCCGCCCTAGCTTGCCGCCCCAAGGAGGCACGGGCGGTATTCCGGCTCGGGCTTGGCGCAACAGGGCAAGGAGAGCTGACATCCTATGGCCAACGTCGACGCGACGTCTGCTGCCATGGAGCACGGACAGCTACGATCGGCTGGCAGCCGGACGAACAACTCGACAGGCTGCACACGGGTTGCGGCTGCGGCCTGGTGGGCGTTGGCCGGATTGGCATCGGCCAGCCTCGGCGTCCAGGCCCAGGAGGCGGGATCCGCTTCGCTCGCGCCGGACGAGGACGGACTTGCCGTCAGCGCGCACATCGGCACCCAGTTGGCCCTTGTTGTCATTTTCCCCTTACCCGGAGTCAGCGTGGACGTGATCGTCGACTCCGACCGGCTGCCCGTATGGGGACAGGTGCAGCTCGCTGCCCACATTCCCCTCGCAGTGGGCAGCGTTCGACTCGGCGTCGGTGGTCGCCAGGGCGCCGGAGGCTACGCTCTCTGCGAGAAGGGGGTTGGCTTAGGCCACCACGACTTCGGTGACTACCACCTGACAGGATGCGGACTCGGAGGGAGACTTGCCCGCGACCGGACGACCTTCTCCCTGGACGCCACAGTTGGCAGGAGCACCGATAGGACGTTCGGTGCGTACGCCAAGTTGAACTTCGCTGCGCACTACCGCCTCGGGCGATTCCCGTAATCGGAGCGTCGAGGCTTCCACTGCCCGTCTCCTCGCCGCCAAGCCCGACCCGTCACCTCAACGGCAGCCTCCGCGCGCGCCCCTCACCTCATCGATCCCCCGCCAGCTCCCGCAGGGCCCGCCTCGCGTAGACGGGCACCATTGCGCGGCGCCACTCCGCGTCCACGATGATGTTGTCGAGCGGCCTGCACTGCCTGCGGGCGCGTTCGGCGAGCCCCTCGACCACATCGGGTTCCAGCCGAGTCCCCGCCGCAATGGCATCCCACCCGCTCAGGAGCCGCGGCCGCGCCCCGAGAGCCGAGACCACCCCCCTGATCGTCGCGACGCTCGCGTCCTCGGCGAAGTCCGCAGCCACAGCGAGCGAAAGCAGCGGAAAGTCGATCGAGCTGCGCTGCCTGAGCTTCCGGTACGCGCTCCTGCGGCCCGGCACAACGGGTATCCGGACGCGGGTCAGGATCTCGTCCCCGGCACGGCGTGTGTTCCTGATTCCGTCGGTAATGAAGAAGTCGGCGGCGGCGAGGTCGCGAGCGCCCGAGGGGCCCGCCAGGGTAAGGACGGCATCGTGGGCGATCAGCGCGGCGGGGGTGTCCGCCGAGTGCGCGGCGACGCACTTCCTACCCACCCTGGTCACATGGCAGACGTCGCCGTCCTTCTTGAGGCAGTAGCCGAGGGCGTGCCGCCAGAACTTGGTCTGGTTGTAGTAGGTGCAGCGGGTGTCGAGGCATACGTTGCCACCGATCGTGCCCATGTTCCGCAGCTGGGGTCCGGCGACAAGGCCGGCCGCTTGGGCCACCGCCGGAGCGTGGAACCGTACGGCCGGGTGCGCGGCGAGATCCGCCAGCGTCTCGAGAGCGCCGATCTCGAGGAAGGCACCAGCCGGCTCCGCCGGACTCCCGTTCCTGCTCGTCCGATCGCCCCCCTCGACCCGGATGCCCTTCATGGCGTCGACCCCGTTGAGGGACACGAGGTGCGCAGGGGTGAAGAGACGGTGCTTCATGTTGGGCATGAGGTCGGTGCCACCCGCAATGGGCATGGCACCTTCGCCGTAGCGGGCGAGCAGCGCGACCGCCTCGTCGACCGTCTCCGGGCGGTGGTAGCGGAAGGCGGGAAGCCGCAGCACGTCTAGCAGTCCCGGGGTTGCTAGGCCCCGGGCGGAAGCGGCCGGGCCACCATGATTCCGTCCTGGCTCCCGATGCTCAGAATGCGCTCGGCCAGCGGCTCCTCGCTGATCTGTACGTGAGAACCCACCAGAGGGGCGTGCAGGAGGTGCAGCTCGCCCTCCCGCCAGAGCGCTATCCCCGTGTGTGCGATGTCCAGGCCCTTCACCGTGCTCGTCGCGGCTATGATGTCGCCGTCGCGGATCCCCGCGGCGGCCGCATCGATCGCGCCCGCCGGAATGTAGAGGCGCTCGACCTGCCCGAGCCGCGCCTCCGTGCGGGCGATCTCGGCCAGGACGCCGGAGTCCGCAAGTTGCCGGTAGGCGTCCGGGTGCGTGGACATGAAGTCGACCGCACTGCTGTCGGGCACCCCTCCGAGCTCGCGCGAGAGGTCGAGGAGCGCCCCGGAGGCCTCGTTGTCGGCGATCCACTCGGAGAAGTAGTGGAGGCGGCTGGCGTATCCGTCCAGCGCTCCGCCCCGGTAGCGGATGCGGGCGAGTTCGTCCCGGTAGGCTGCCTGGAAGCGGTCCGGGTCGTCCAGGAGGGCGGGGTTACGGGAGACGGCGTCGCCGGTGCCGGGAGGGTCGGTCGCCCGGGGGGAAAGAGACCAGGCCAAACGTGCAAGAACCAGGACGTTCTCCACCAACGTCACGCAGTCGAGGGCCTCCAGGTTGATGACCAGACGCTCGGAACCGGGGAGCTCCAGCGTGCGGGGTTCGTACGGTGTGCCGACGAAGCGCTCGCCGATACGCGCCACCAGGTCGCCGAAACGGGGGAAGGAGCCAGGGGGTTGGGCGACGGCCCAGGCGAAGTGCTCCCAGGCAACCTCCCAGTCGCGGGCGGTGCCGGAGGCCGGGCGGTCCAGGGTGTCGCCCGCGGGCGCATCTGCCGGGGACTCCAGCTCGCCGCCCCCTGAAGCACCCCCCGAGACCGACGCGAACCACCACTCAACGACAACGAGCAGAATCAGCAGCGCGGCGCAGACGCATGCCACGAGCCGCAACCCCCCGAATCTTCGCAGCCAGCTCACTTGCCCACCCGTTCACACTGTAAACTAGGCATTACAAAATGTAATGTACAGTAGACATTTCCAATCCACCTGCCTCACCCCGCACGCCCAGCCCCCACCGCCTGTCTGGTCCTTCCAGCCGCCTTCCCCCTGCCAGCCGCCTGCAGCGCCCGCCACACCCTGGGCGGCGAGAAGGGGAGCGAGTCCATTCGCACCCCCACCGCATCGTAGATCGCATTGGCGATCGCCGGGATCGACGGGTGCAGCGGCCCCTCGCCAGCCTCCTTCGCCCCGTACGGGCCCTCGGGGTCGATCGACTCGACGATCAGCGACTCGAGTGCAGGAGTGTCGAGGCTCGTCGGGATCCGGTAGTCGAGGAGCGAGGGCGCATTGTGCAGTCCGGCCCGACCTTCGTCGGCGGACTTGAAGATGTGCTCCTCCATGAGCGCCTCGGCGAACCCCATGTACGCAGAGCCCTCCATCTGTCCGGCCACGAGCACCGGGTTGAGAGCCCGCCCGCAGTCGTGCGCGATCCAGATCTTGTCGACCGTGACGAATCCGGTCTCCGTGTCCACCTCGACCTCGGCCACATGCGCCGTGAAGGAGTAGGCGGGCGACGCGCCGATCGTGCCGCCCCGGTAGCTGCCGTGCACGTCCTTGGGGGTGTTGTACGACCCCGTCGCACCCAGGGTGCCGAACTTTGCCTCGGCCAGGTTGAAGGCCGCGCGGAGCGGCATGCTCGTCCCGGTGTCGCCGGCCCGCAGCGCCATCCCGCCCGCCAGCAGCACCTCGCGCGGCTTTGCTTCCCACTCCTCCGCCACCGCGTCACGTACCATCGCCTTGAGCTTCCGGGCCGCCTGCAGGCAGGCATTGCCCAGCATGAATGTCACCCGCGACGAGTAGGCGCCCAGATCGACCGGAGTGAAGTCGGTATCGCCGGCGAGCACCCGGATGTGGTCGAGCGGCACGCCCAGCTCCTCGGCCACGACGTACGCCACCATCGAGTCCACCCCCTGCCCGATCTCCGAGGCACCGGAGAAGATCGCCACCCTCCCCGAGCGATCGACCTGAAGCTGGATCCCACTCTGCGGCATCTCGTTCGGGTAGATCGGGTAGTTGGTGCCCGAGATGTAGGTGGACCCGGCCACGCCGACGCCTCTGCCGAAGGGAAGCCGCCGGTGCTTGCGCTTCCAGTCGCTCGCCCGCTCCACCTCGGCCAGGCACTCCAGGAATCCGTTCGAGGTGACCCGCAGCTCGTTGACGGTGCGCGTGTTGGCGCCGATGAAGTTCCGCCGCCTGAGCTCGATGGGGTCGATCTCGAGGCGCTCGGCGATCCGGTCGAGCTGCACCTCGAAGGCGAAGCGTGGCTGCACCGAGCCGTGACCGCGCTTGGGCCCGCACGCCGGCTTGTTGGTGTAGGCGCGCGTCGACTGGAAGCGGTACGCCGGCATCTGGTAGGGTGCCGTGAGGAGCTGCCCCGAGTAGTAGGTGGTGACGAGCCCGAAGGAGGCGTAGGCGCCGCCGTCCAGGACGATCCTGGCGTCGACGGAGGTGAGCATCCCGTCGCTCGTCGCGCCGGTCCGGTAGCGCATGTGGAAGGGGTGGCGGCCACGATGGGCGTAGAAGACCTCCTCGCGCGTGTAGAGGATCTTGACCGGGCGGCCCGTCAGCATCGACAGCTTGGCGACGCAGAACTCCAGGTCGAAGGGTTCCGACTTGCCTCCGAAGGCCCCACCCACGGGGGGTTGGATGACGCGCACCTTCGCCGGGTCCACCTCCAGGACGCGGGCGAGCTCGCGGTGCAGGTAGTGGGGAACCTGGGTCGCGGACCAGACCGTCAGCTTGCCGTCGCCCGCGGCCAGCCCGATGGCGCAGTGGGGCTCAATCGGCGTGTGAGTCGTCCCCTCGAAGAAATAGTCGTGCTCGGCGATGACGTCCGCCTCGGCGAAGCCGGCCTCGACGTCGCCGAACTCGAGCTTCACCACCTTGGTGATGTTGCCGCTCCACCCGGGCTTGCGCGGCTCGTGAATGTACGGGCCGGACGGCGCCGCGATCGCCTCGTGCGGGTCGAAGTACTCGGGAAGCTCCTCGTACGCCACATCGATCAGGTCGAGTGCGGCGATGGCCGTGTCCTCGTCGATCGCGGCGACCGCTGCAACCCCGTCGCCGATGTAGCGGACCTTGTCCACGCAGAGCGGATGCTCGTCAGGCGTCCAGGGGATGATACCGTACGGCGTGGGCATGTCGCGGCCGGTGACGACCGCGTGGACGCCCTCAAGCGCCTCGGCGCGCGAGGTGTCGATCCGCACGATGCGCGCGTGCGGGTGGGGGCTCCGCAGGATCTTGCCGTGAAGCATCCCCGGGAGCTGGATGTCGTCGGTGTAGCGGGCGCGGCCGGTTGCCTTGGCCAGTCCGTCGACCTTCCGCATCGGGCGGCCGATGGTGTTCAGGGGGGAAGCCTCGCCGGTTCGGTCCGGCCGCCCGTTCGCCGCCGGGGACGATCCGCTCCCCCCGTCAATACCGCGTCCGTTGCGCCCCGTCACGTGCTCAGCCTCGCCGCGGCCGCCTCGACGGCGTCGTAGATCTTCTCGTAGCCAGTGCAGCGGCACAGGTTCCCCGCCAGCGCCGCCCTGATCTCCTCGCGCGTCGGCGTCGGGTTGCGGTCGAGCAGCGCCACCGAGCTGCACAGGATGCCGGGGGTGCAGAAGCCGCACTGCGCAGCCCCGTTCAGGTCGAACTCGTCCTGGACGGGGTGCGTCTCCATCCCGCTCGCGAGTCCCTCCACGGTGCGCACCTCGCGTCCCTCCGCCTCCCAGACGGGGGTGATGCACGACAGGATGGCGCGCCCGTCGACAATGACCGTGCACGCGCCGCAGTCACCCTTGTCGCACCCCTGCTTCGACCCGGTCAGACCAAGTCCGTAGCGGAGCGTCTCCAGCAGCGTGTAGTGGGCGGGCACCCCGCACGAGCGCTCGTCGCCGTTGACCCGCAGGCGGACTATCTCCATCCGCAGCCTCCTCTCGCTTGGAATATATCGGTCTGGCCGCGAACGAGTGAATGGTAGCTTCGGACGGATTGCACGCTCATGTTGCAGGTGTACGCGCTCCGGCGGCGGAGGAGAACGCCTTGGAGCATCGGGGGACAAACGGACGGGCGACCGTATGGCACGAGTGGGAAGATCGGCAGGTGCCTGGCGCGGTTACCCCCAGGGCGCCTGGAGGACGAGCAGCGTTATGTCGGGGGTGACCCGCGCCCTCCGTCTCGTCCTGGTCGCTGCCCTGTTTCCACTCGGCCTCGCCGCCCAGGACCCCCGGAAGATCGCCCTGCTGAGGGGCCAGATCGGCGTCGAGCCCCAGCCCGGCTCTCTCCTGGCCGCGCCGGCCCGCCTCGAGGTCGCTCGCTCGCCACTCTCGGACGCCCTCGCCCAGCTCTCGCACCGCTCCCGCGTTCAGGTCGCCTTCAGTCCCAGCGTGCTGCCCCCCGACCGGCTTGTGGACTGCGAGTGCGCGGATCTCAACGTGGCCCGCGCCCTCGACCGGCTCCTGGCGGGCACCGACCTGGGCTACGTCGAGATGGGATCCCAGATCGTTGTGGTGCCCAAGGCGGAGCCGGAGATCCCCGGTGCGGGCGGCGAATTACGCAGCCGGGTCCGAGCAGTGGCAACGATGACCGGCGTGGTACGTGACAGCGTCGACCTGGAACCGATTGCCTTCGCCCTGGTCACGGTTGCGCCGTCCGGAGGCGAGGCTGTCGCCGGGTCAGGATTATCGGACCGTTTCGGGGCATTCGTGGTCCCGGGAGTGTCGACTGGCGGGCCGGTTCGCATTGAGGTGAGTGCATTCGGCTACGCCGCCTGGGCCCACACCTACGAGGCCGTGGCCGCCGACCCGGTACGCGTCCTGCTTAGTCCCGCGCCGATTGCCCTGGAGGGGCTCGATGTGATCGCAAGCGGCCGTGCCGGAGACCCGCTGTCGTTGTCCCGGGACGCGTTCGTGATCGATTCCGCGCTGCTGCGGAGGCTCCCGACGATCGTGGAAACGGACGTGCTGCGCGCGATCGCGGTCTCGCCGTCCGCGTCCGCGTCCTCCGACTACATGTCCGTCCCCTTCATCCGTGGCGGCGCCAGCGATGGTACGCCGGTACTTCTCGACGGGGTGCGGCTTTTCAACGCCTTCCACCTGGGAGGCTTTATCTCGGCAATCAACCCGGAAGCGGTGGAGCGCGCGACACTGCTCGCCGGGTCGGGCGGGGAGGGACTCGCCGTCGGGTCGCTGTCGGGTGCGATCGACATCGCAACCCGAGACGGTTCCCGGGACAGGATGCGGATGGGTGGCGCCCTGGGAGCCCTATCGTCGCGACTGTCGATCGAAGGCCCTGTCGGCGAGAGCGTGTCCTTTCTGGTGGACGGGCGCCGCACCTGGATCGACGGGTTTACGCGGGCGCTCGACAAGATGGGGATCATCGACGGGCATGCTCCCTACTTCTTCCGAGATCTGCACGCCAAGGTGACGACTGACCTGGGCGGGGTCCGTCGGCTGTCGGTGAGCGGCTACATGAACTTGGAATCGGTGGACGATGTCGACGCGCGGGAACAGGTGACCAGACAGCTTGCGATGACTTGGGGCAACGCCGCCTTCTCGGGTCACTACCGCACCGGGTTCGGGGGCAGTGGGATCCTGGACGCCACCCTGGGGCACAGCCGGTTCACCGGTGAACTGTTTCACGTCGAGGACCTTCCTCGGGCCGTTCCGGACACGGGTCTCTTCGGCCACGGTTCCATGGGTGAGAGCCGCGCCGACCTGAAGGTGACGATGCACGCCCCCGGGGCGACGATCATCGCTGGAGCCCGGGCGACACGATTCGACGCTGACCACGACTACCGCTTCAGCGAAGACTGCTACAGCTCCTGTTCCTGGGACTTCGACCACGACCTCTCCGACTTCTTCACCAAACGCCTTTCGTTGAGCGAGACCCAGTGGCGCCTGGCTGGCTATTCGAGAGTCGAGGCCCCTCTGCCCAGCGGGTTCTCGGCCCAGGGAGGCGTGCGGCTGGACCGCTTCGTGGGCTTGGCGACCGAATTCTCGCCCTTCGCCGAGTTGGGCTACGCCGCGTCGTGGTGGAGCGCACGCATCTCGGCGGCCCGCTCGCACCAGGCGCTGGCCTCGGTGCGCAACGAGGAGTCGCTGTTCGCGAGCTTCCTGGCCTACGACCTCCTCGCCCCCGTGAGCGAACCATCGGTTCCCCGCAACACCGAGTTCACTGCCGGGTGGGAGGGTTCGCGGGGACGGCTCAGGATTCGGCTGGACGCCTATGCGCGCATGCTGGACAACCTCAGGCTGCCAGCGTTCGAGTCCAACCCGATCCAAGTTCCGGTGCTGGGGAATCCTGCCCAGTGGGAGCAGGCCAGCGGTACGGCTCGGGGAATCGAGGCGACCTGGAGCTGGCTGCCGGACCTGGGGCTTTCTGCTCTGGGGACGTACCGGTGGGCCAGGGTGTCGCGAACCGTGTCCGCGCGGAGCTACACGCCGCGCTTTCACCGTGAACATGAACTCGAACTCGGGGCGTCCTACAGGCGCGGCACCTCCTCCTGGTCGGCCCGGTTCTCCCTGCGCTCGGGACAGCCGGTCACGCCCGTACTCGCCCTCGCCAGGCTTTCCGCTTCCCTCCCGTGGAACCTCTACCCCGAGGGTGGACACCTCGCCGATACGAGACTGCTCGCTGGCGGGTACAACTCCGAGGAGCTGCCGCGCTATGCACGCATGGACGTGGGCTGGCGTCGGGAGAGCGAGGTGTCGTGGTTCGGAGGCGGGGTGGCGATGGTCTATGCCTCGGTGGCCAACCTCCTCAACCGTGCCAATGTGGTCGGCTGGACCGTGGGGGGGGGCGGTTTCACGCGGGTTCGGCGTCGCCAGCTCCCGGTGATGCCGTCCCTGGGCGCGGAGTTCCGGTTTTGAGGAAGGGGGTTGGATTCGGGCTCCTCGTCGTGCTGGCGATGGCGGCCGCGTTGGCGTGCGAGGACTTCGATCCGCTCGAGCTGCACCCCGACGTGGTCTCGCTCGAGGTCCTGCTCGTCGCAGGCGAGAGCGAGGCGCGCATGCTGGCCAGCCACCCCCATCAGGAGGGGGCGATACCGGAGGTCTCCGCGCACCTGGAGGGACCCGGGTGGGAGGCTGAGTTCTCCGAGACGCTGGAGCTGGAGGCATGCACGGTCGCCGAGGATGTCGAGTCGGCCAAGTGCCTTGGAGCGGTGCTTCCGGAGCCTCTCCGCGCGGGCACGACCTACGCCCTGCGCGGAACAGCTCCTTTGGGGTCGTTCACTGGCGAAACCCGGGTGCCCGGCGGTCCACGCCTGTCGGTCGATACTCTGCGCCTTTCCTGGCCGGACGGAGGCGAACCGCGGCTCCCCATACCCTTCCGACACCAGGCGGGCTCGGACATCGGCGTACTTGCGGTCGACGTGCGGGACATCTTCGAGACCCGGGAACGCGGGACGGAAGTGGAACTGCCCCCTTACACCCTGCGCCTCCTCCCCAGGGCAATCGATCCTGCCGCAACCGCCGACACGGTCTGGATAGACGTGCTCGGGAATCCCCTGCGCTTCTCCCTCACACTGCTGGGAATTGGCTGGCACTGGACGAACTTTGCTAACGTCGTCACCCCCGCGATCCGCCCGTGGCCCGCCTTCGGCATCGAGGGCGACGGGGTGTACGGGTACTTCGACGGCGTAACGCGGTCACCGCCTCTGCGCGTGCTGGTAAGGTGAGGGGTCGACCGACTGATCGATTCGCTGGAGGACGCGGCGACATGGCGGGATTGCGTAATTCCTGTAAAATCCGTAATGTGTGGGAATGACGAAACGAACCGCAGGACCAACGCATTCGCGCGTCGTGAGCGCCACCGAAGCCGCCAGGAACCTCGGCGAGGTCCTGGCGCGTGTCCGGGAGGAGCGCGCCGTCTACGTCGTGGAGCGGCACGGGAAACCGGTCGCCCAGATCGCCCCGGTGGAGGACCGGATCTTCACCGGTCGTGATTTTGTCGAACTGATTCGCTCCGGAAGGGTCCCCTCAGCCGGTCCCGAATACACACGTGCGGTGGAGGATGGCATCGCACTGTTCAACCGCGTCGAGGTGCCGAAGAGTCCTTGGGAACCCTGATCGATGCCAGCGTCCTGATCGCGGTGGAACACGGGCTGCTGGACCGGGAGCGCGTATTGGCACGCCCGGGTGCACGGGACGGGCACTTGGCGATCGCCGCGATCACCGCGGCAGAAGTGCTCCACGGCCTCCACCGCGTGGCCGGAGCCCGGCGCGTCGCGGCGGAGGCTTTCGCCCGGACATGGCTCGAGGTTTTCCCCGTGGTTTCCTTCGATCTCGAGGTCGCCCAGGTGCACGCGACACTCGGTGCCCAGCTGTCACGCGCCGGGACCCCCATTGGTGCCCACGATCTCATGATCGCGGCCACGGCATTGCACCTCGGCCACCGCGTTGCCACCCGGGACCGCCGCAGCTTCCACCGGGTCGAAGGCCTGGAAGTGGAGTACTGGTGAAAGCGAGCGGTCCATGGACGAACCCGCGCCTCACCGCGCGCCCGGCAGACCCGCGTCGCCGCCATCGCCAGCGTCGTCACCCCCGAATCCCAGAGCGCCCGCCAACAGGCCCTCCCCGCCCAGCGCACCTTCCGTCAGGTTGCGCCGGATCGCACCCGAAAGGCTGTTGACGGACAGGTTCAGTCCTCGTAGTTCCGGTAGGTCGCGCAGCTCCTTCGGGATCTCGCCCGAAAGGCTGTTGGCCGCCAGCAGCAGGTCCTCCATGGTTCAGCCCTCCGTGCCATTGGTGTGATTGCCTGTGCGCTGGCGAAGATCGATGATGACGCGCCTGGACGGGGAGTACAAGGGCAGGGTGGGCGCGGCACCGCATCCCCTTCGCGGTCCGGGCGCAAGTAGCTGGGAGCCCCCTAGGAAGGCGATCTGACCGGGGATCACGGCAGCGGGAGCTGCGGACAACCGGCGGGAGCGGCGAGGCGTCCCAAGTTTGGCTTCGCGGCTACCGGCGACTGGGAGCCGCACGCTAATTTGGAGTGCGATTGCCGAGCATTCCGTGGGTAGCTTCGCGTGAACCTCAGATGGGAAATGTATATCATACATGACATTATGTAAAGTAAGTATTACAAACTGGAGGAGTGACCGCAGCGCTCCGGCACGAATGCGGCGCGGCGTCGTCGCCCGGTTGTCGCTCGCTCTGGCCGGCTTCGCCCTGACGGTGCCGACCGCCGCAGTCGAGGCCCAGATGCTCGAGGCCATGAAGGCGCTATCGGAAGGCGGGAGCTGGCTCAACCTGCCTGTCCAAGACGGGAAGGCCGCGCTCCGCGGACCCTTGCTTCCCCTCGCCGGACTCGCGGTCGACGTTTGCTTCGTGGTCTGGCGGCGGCACTCGGGCGAATGGACCGTGCGCGCCAGGGACGAGCGCAGCGGGCAGGCGATCGACACCGTGGCGACACCGGGAGCCCCGGTCAGGTTCGCCTACAAGGCCGGGTTCACGGCCCGGTTCTCCGTCGAGGTCGAGTGGAGCGAGCCGCGCGACACGACGCTCTTCCTGTGGGTGGGGGCCTCGCGGGTTCGAGACGGGGACGGCGACGACGGGGCCGAGGGGGAGGGCGAGGACATCTGCACGCCCCGCAGCGGAGGTTCCCGGTCCGAAGGCGGGACGGAATGAACAGGGAGATCGAGGCCATCCAGGAGAGGATCCGCGAGGCCAGCGGCTTCGTGGACAGACTGCTCGCCGAGATCGGACGCGTGATCGTCGGCCAGAGGGCGATGGTCGAGAAGCTGCTCACGGGCCTCATAGCGGATGGTCACGTTCTCATGGAGGGGGTCCCCGGACTCGCCAAGACGCTGACGGTGCGCACCCTCGCCAACGCGATTCGGACCTCCTTTCAGCGCATCCAGTTCACTCCGGACCTGCTCCCCGCCGATCTGATCGGCACGCTGATCTACGACCCCCGCAAGACCGAGTTCGAGACGCGCAAGGGTCCCATCTTCGCCAATGTGATCCTCGCCGACGAGGTGAACCGATCGCCCGCCAAGGTGCAGTCGGCGCTCCTGGAGGCGATGCAGGAGCGGACGGTGACGATCGGCGAGAACACCTTCGAGCTGCCCTCGCCCTTCCTGGTCCTCGCCACCCAGAACCCGATCGAGCAGGAGGGCACCTACCCACTCCCCGAGGCCCAGGTCGACCGCTTCATGCTGAAGCTCTCGGTCGGCTACCCGGATCGCGACGACGAGCTCGCCGTCATGAGACGCATGAGCTCGGGACCGCCGCCGCACGCCGAACCGGTCGTCACGCCCGAGGAGATCGTAGCCGCCCGCGCCGCAGCCGAGACGATCTACATGGACCCGCAGGTCGAGCGCTACATCGTCGAGCTGGTCTTCGCCACCCGCGAGCCCCGGGAGGCTGGGCTCGGGGAGCTGGAGCCGCTGATCGCCTTCGGGGCTTCGCCGCGCGCCACCATCTGCCTGGCACGGACGGCGCGTGCGCATGCCTTCCTGCGCCACCGGGGATACGCAACCCCCGAGGACGTGCGCTCGATGGCGATGGACGTGCTTCGCCACCGCGTCATCCTCACCTACGAGGCCGAGGCCGAGGAGGTCACCGCGGAGGATGTGGTGACGCGGGTGCTGGACACCGTCGAGGTTCCCTAGGCAGCCCGTGGACAAACCTCCCACGGCATTCGAGCGGCGCTGCATCCCCGCTGGACCGCTTTGCTCTGCGTTGCTCCTCGGACCAATAGCGCTGCGGCTATTGGTCCTTCGTCGCGCCTTGCCAGCCCGGCGCAGCACCCCTCTCGGTGCTCGCGCGAGATTGTCCAAGGACTGCTAGGACGGGATCGGCGCAGGCTGCGGTGGTTACGCGCGACATACTGCGGCAGGTGCGCCGGATCGAGATCACGACGCGCGGTCTCGTGAACGAGGTGCTTGCGGGCGAGTACAACTCGGTCTTCAAGGGGCGGGGGATGAGCTTCGCCGAGGCTCGCGAATACCAGCACGGCGACGACATTCGGGGTATCGACTGGAATGTGACGGCTCGCACCGGCTCGGCCCACGTCAAGGTCTTCGAGGAGGAGCGGGAGCTGACGCTGATGCTCGTGGTGGACGTCAGCGGATCGGCGGGATTCGGGACCCGCGACCGCCTGAAATCGGAGCTCGCGGCCGAGCTCTGCGGCGTCCTCGCCTTCTCCGCGACCAGGAACAACGACAAGGTCGGGCTGATTCTCTTCTCGGACGGGATCGAGAAGTTCGTCCCGGCCCGCAAGGGTCGGCGCCATGCGCTGCGCATTCTCCGCGAGCTGCTCTACCACAGGGCCGAGGGGAGGGGGACCGACATCGAGGGTGCGCTCGAGTATCTGGCGCGGGTAACGAGGCGGCGGGCGGTCGTCTTCGTCGTCTCGGACTTCAACGCCCGCGGCTACGGGCGAGCGCTCTCCATAGCGGCCCGTCGCCACGACCTGAACGCTGTCCGGGTGACCGACCCACGCGAGGACGAGATGCCGCGGCTCGGGCTCGTCGAGTTCGAGGACCCGGAAACGGGCGAGCGGAGCCTCGTCAACACCTCCGCCAGGGGATTCCAGGAGAGGTATCGCGCCCACCGGGCGGAGGCGCGCGGGGAGGCCGATCGCCTCTTCCGCCGCAGCCGCGTGGAGGTGATCGACGTGGTCACGGGCACACCGTACGAGCTGGTGCTGAGGCGCTTCTTCGAACAGCGGGCCCGGAGGTCGAGGTGAGGGGCAGCGGCGGAGCGGCGAGGTGGTTGCGCCCGGCGCGCGTGCCGGTGGCGGCGCTGCTGCTGGCAACGGGGGCGCTCGCGGCGCAGGAGGAGGTGCGCATCGAGACCGCGATCGACACGACGCTGATCACCGTCGGCGCCCGCGTAACGATGACCGTCGCGGTGGAGCACCCGGCGGGATGGGTGGTCGAGTGGCCCGATTCGCTCGACGCATCCACGGTGGAGCTCCTCGCCGTCGAGGTCGCTCCCACGACCGGGACGGACGAGGAGCGGCGGGAGCGCTCTGCGGCCAGCTTCGCCTTCACCAGCTTCGGGCTGGGCGAAGCCGAGGTGCCGTCGTTCGAGATTGCGGTCGTGGCACCCGATGGCACAACCGAGGCGGTCGCCACCGACGCCTACGGGATCGCGGTGCAGAGCGTCGGAGTCGACGAGTCGGGTGCCATCCGCGACATCAGGGGGCCGCTCTCGGTGCCCGGAAACCCGTGGCGTTTCCTGCCGTGGATCGCGCTGGCGGCGCTGCTGGTCGCGGCAGTGGCGCTCTACATTCGGCGCCGCCGTCGCCCGGGCTCCGGCGAGGTGTCGGCGATCCCCCGTGCCCCGCCCCGCCCCGCCCACCTCGTGGCGCTGGAGGCGCTGGCCGAGCTGGAGCGGTCGCAGCTCCTGGAGCGCGGTCGGGTCATGGAGTACCATGTGCGAGTATCCGAGGTGGTGCGCGCCTATCTCGAGGGGCAGTTCGAGGTTCCCGCGCTGGAGCTCGCGACGGGCGAGGTGGTTGACGCGATGCGCGCTGCTGCGCTCGGGACGAGGATCGTAGGCGGCTTCCAGCGCTTCCTGGAGAGCTGCGACCTGGTGAAGTTTGCCAAGGCGAGGCCGGGAATGGAGGAGTCGAGGGTGCTCCTGACGCGCGCCAGAGAGCTCGTGGCGGCGACGAGTCCTGCACAGGCGGTCGCCAGCGACACGGACGGCGAGGTGGCCCACAGAGCGAGCGGTGCGGCGGCATGATCCTACGTTTCGACGATCCGCTCCTCTTCCTCCTCCTTCTCGGAGTTGCTGGACTTGGGTGGTGGCGTCTGGCGGTGGCAGACCGGCGGCGGCGGTCGCTCCGGCACCCCGACACCGTCGGTCTCGCCGGGGTCGGCGGGGACCGTTCCCGCTGGATCCGGCACGTCGCGCCGACGCTCAGGGGGCTGGCCTGCGTCTGCCTGGTAGTCGCGCTGGCCCGCCCACAGACCGGCGTCACGGCCGAGAACGTCTCGACCGAGGCGGTCGACATCGTGCTGGCGATCGATATCTCCTCCTCGATGCTGGCCGAGGACCTGGCGCCGAATCGCCTCGAGGCGGCCAAGGAGGTCGCGGCAGACTTCGCAGCCGCCCGCACCAGCGACCGAATCGGCGTCGTGATTTTCGCCGGGAAGGCCTTTACCCAGGCGCCCCTCACCCTCGACCACTCGGTCGTCGAGTCGCTGATCGGAGAGCTCGAGGTCGGGATGGTCGAGGACGGCACCGCGGTCGGGATGGGGCTCGCCACCGCCGTCAAGCGGCTGCAGGCGAGCGAGGCCGCCTCCAAGGTCGTGATCCTCCTCACCGATGGGAGGAACAACCGGGGCGAGATCGACCCGATCACCGCCGCCGATGCAGCGGCGGCGCTGGGGGTGCGCGTCTACACGATCGGTGCCGGTGCGCAGGGAGCCGCGCGGGTTCCGGTCACGGATAGATTCGGGAATCGGCGCTACGCCACGATGAGGGTCGACGTCGACGAGGCCACGCTGCGGGCCACGGCCGAGAAGACCGGCGGGCGCTACTACCGTGCCACCGATCGCGCGAGCCTGGAGGCGATCTACGCCGAGATCGACGAGCTCGAGACGACCGCAATCCTGGTCGAGAACTTCACCAGCTACGGCGAGCGCTTTCGCATACCGCTTGTCGCAGGGCTGATCCTGCTCCTGGCCGAGGCGGCGCTGGCGAGCACCTGGCTGAGGACGATCCCCTGATGTTCCGCTGGGGATCCCAACTCGCGCTATGGGCCCTCGCCCTGCTTCCGCTCCTCCTGGCGCTGGAGTGGCGTTCGGGACGGCGCCGTCGGCAGCTCCTGGACCGCTTCGGCGATCTCCGCCTGCTTCGGCAGGTGAATCCCCACCGGGGCGCGGCTGCCAGGCGCTGGAAGGTCGCGCTCCTATTGGCGGGGGTGGCTCTGGTCTTGCTGGCGCTCGCGAGGCCGCAGTTCGGCACCCGGGTCGAGACGGTCAGACGCGAGGGTCGGGACCTCGTCGTGGCGCTTGACGTGTCGCGATCGATGTACGCCGAGGACGTGGAGCCAAGTCGGCTGGAGCGCGCCAGGATCGAGATCGGGCGGATCGTGCAGAGGCTCGAAGGCGACCGCATCGGACTGGTCGCCTTCGCGGGCGACGCCTTCGTGCAGAGTCCCCTCACCACCGACTACGGCGCCGCGATGATGTTCCTGGGGGCGATGGACCCTGAGATGCTCTCCGCCCAGGGCACAGACCTGGCCCGCGCGATCGAGATCGCGGTCGAGGCGCTCACCGAGACCCCGGAGGGGAATCGCATGGTGGTGATCGTGACGGACGGCGAGGACCACGAGGGCGGCTTGGCCGAGGCGCTGGCGCTCGCGGGGGAGGCGCAGGTCGCCATTCACACGGTCGGCGTGGGGTCGCCCGAAGGGGTGCCGCTCCCCGCCGGGGCCGGCGAGGGAGGCCGGTTCCTGCGCGACGCGGACGGCAAGGTCGTCACCTCGCGCCTGAACGAGGCCGCGCTCCAGGACATCGCGCTCCAGACAGGTGGCGAATACCACCGGATCGGGTCGGCGGGCGGACTCGAGTCGCTGGTCGAGCGGATTGGGGGTGGTGGACGCGAGCTCGAGGCCAGGGAGGTGACGGAGTTCGAGGAGCAGTACCAGATCTTCCTGGGCGCGGCGCTCCTGCTCCTGGCGCTGGAGTTCGTGCTTCCGCGGCGCACAGCGAGGCGCGCGAGTGCCTTTATGTATACTTTACCTGACAATATGTAATGTGTACTTTACATAATCAACGAGTCATGTCGATGCGACGGGAAGCGGCCGCGCGGGGTTTCCACTCCGGCCTGGCCGCCGCGCTTGCGCGCCGTGTTCGTTTCCTGGCAGCCCCGGGCGGGACGGCGCTGACCTGCCTGCTGGTGTCGTTCCTCGCCGCTGGGGCGCTCGCCTCCCAGGAGGGACGCGTCGAGATCGAGGAGGGGAACCGTCTCTACGAGGAGCAACGCTACGAGGAGGCGCGGGCGCGGTATCTGGAGGCGCTCCGGAAGGCGCCCGAGCTGGCGCTCGCGCACTTCAACGAGGGTGCCGCGCTCTACAAGCAAGGCGATTTCGAGAGCTCGGCAGAGGCGTACATGGAGGCGCTCGGCCGGAGCGACCCCGAGTGGCGCTCGCAGGCGTGGTACAACCTCGGCAACGCCATGCTGGAGCAGCAGCAGGCCGAAGGAGCGATCGATGCGTACAAGGAGGCCTTGCGGCTGAACCCCGCCGACCAGGACGCGAAGCACAACCTGGAGTACGCGCTCCGCCTGCTCCAGCAACAGCAGCAGCAAGAGCAGGACCAAGAGGAGCAGGACGGCGAGGAGGAGGACGAGGAGGAGCAGTCCGGGGAGGATCGGCAGGATCAACAAGGCCAGGGCGAGCAGGACCAGTCGGAGGATGGCGAGGAGCAGAGTGACCGGGAGGCGAGCGCCCCCGAGGGTGGGGACGAGGGCGAGGACGAGACGCCGCCAGCCGATGGCGAAGTGTCGGAGATGACCCCGGAGCAGGCGGCACGTCTCCTCCAGGCGGTGACCGAGGACCCCGGCGAGGTGAACCGCAAGGCGGCGCAGCCGGCCGGCCGCAACCCCAGGAAGGAGTGGTAGCGGTGAGGGCGTCGCCGCACCCCTGGTTCCGCGGACTGCTGGCCGCCGCGCTCGCGGCGTGCGCGAGCGCGCCGCCGGCTCTCGCCCTCCCCGTGCCAGCCCTATCGGGGCACGCGACGGCTCAGCAGGTGCAGGTGCGCTCCTACCTGAGCTCGCCGAGGGTTGGCTGGGGCGGCCAGTTCGTGCTGAACGTCGAGGTCTCCGGCGCCCAGCAGGCCGACTCCGAGCCGGTGCTCCCCGACCTCGGCGGCTTCGGTCGCTACCTCGGGTCGAGCACCTCCACCTCGCTCCAGATCGTGAATGGCCGCACCCGGATGTCGCTCACCTACCAGTATCGCTTCCAGGCCACCCAGGAGGGCGTCTTCGAGATCGGGCCGGTGGAGGTGACGGCCGGGGGCGCCACCTACCGTACTGAGCCGATCTCGCTGACGGTCGCCGACACGCCCGCCCCGAGGGGCGGCGTCGCCGATCCGGGCGCCGAGGGCAGCGGAGTCTCCGAGGCGGAGGTCTTCCTCGAGGCGACGCCCGCCCGGGCGACGGTCTACGAGAACGAGCCGGTGATCGTCGAGTACCGGATCTTCACCCGCGTTTCGGTCGAGCGCTACAACATCACGACGCTGCCCGAGGCGGCCGGCTTCTGGATCGAGGAGCTCGAACAGCCCGAGTCGCCAGAGGTGCAGCGGGTCGAGCGCGACGGCGTGGAGTACCTAACCGCGCTGGTGCGCCGCGTCGCGTACTTTCCGACGAGCAGCGGAGAGAAGTCGATCGCGCCGCTGGGGGTCGAGGCCCAGACGCGCGTCAGCCGCCGGGGGGGATTCGGTGGATTCTTCGGGGGCAGCCTCTTCGACCGCTTGGTCCCGGTGGCGGTGGCGTCGCGCCCGATCGAGGTCGAGGTGCTGCCCATTCCCACAGACCGTCGCCCGGAGTCCTTTTCGGGACACGTCGGGAGGCTCGCCGTTTCGATGGAGGCCGACCGGGCCGAAGTGCCGGTCGGCGAGGCGGTGACCGTGCGCCTGACGCTCTCCGGCTCGGGGAACATAAGCGCGTTGGCTCCTCCCGCGATCGACTTTCCCGACGAATTCGAGGTCTTTCCGCCCGAGATCAGCCGGAGCGTCGAACGGGGGGATTCCTCGGTCGAGGGGAGGAGCACGGCCACCTACGTGCTGATCGGGCGCGTGCCCGGCAGGGTGACCGTACCAGCGGTCGAAGTCTCGTACTTCGATCCGCCGACGGGCACCTTCCGGACGGTCCGCTCGGAGCCGATCACGATCGAGGTGACCGGCGAGGCCTCCCGGGGGCCGGGCGATGCGGGATCGCTACCCGCCAGCGTGGCACCGATCCGCGAGGAGATTCGCTTCATCGACACCGGTCCGCCCTTGCTTCGACCGGCCGGGGAGCCGCTCCACACCAAGGCCGCCTTCTGGCTGGTCGCGCTCCTTCCGCCTGTGGCGCTGGCAGGCGCGGCCGCAATCCGCCGCCGCCGCGACCGCACCGCGACCGACCTGGCGTACGCACGGGAGCGATCGGCTCGGCGAATGGCGAAGAAGCGCCTGGCCAGGGCCCGCTCCCTCGCCGGGGGCGATCCGCGCGACTTCTACGCCGAGATCGCTGGCGCGCTCGAGGGGTTCGTGGCCGACAAGCTGAACATCGCCCGCGCCGGGCTGCTGCGCGACGAGGCCGCCAAGCTGGCCCGTAGCGGCGGAGCCTCGGATGAGACGCTTGCAGAGCTGTCCGACTTCCTCGCCGACTGCGATGTGCAGCGCTTCGCCCCCGCCGGGTCGGAGAGGCCGCCCGCCGGGGAGGTGCTCGATCGGGCCGCCAGGATCATGCGTACGCTCGACCGGGAGCTCTCCCGATGAGGGCGGCGGTCGTTCTGGCGGCAGCTGGGCTCCTGCTCGTCCCGCCCCTGGCAGCCCGGGGACAGGGAGCGCTGGAAGCTCGAGGACACGGAGGGCTGGCGCTCGACGAAGGCGCCCAGGAGGAGCTGGTCGCCGACGGCAACCGCCTCTACCAGGAGGGTGACTTCGCCGGGGCGGCCGCCCGCTACGAGGCCGTCCTCGAGGCTGGCCTCGAGTCGGCGGTGCTCCACTACAACCTCGGCAATGCCCACTACCGCATGGGTGACGTCGGCTTGTCGGTGCTCGGCTACGAGCGGGCTCTGCGCCTCGATCCCCGCCACGACGACGCACACGCCAACCTCGCGCTCGTCAACCGGCAGCTGCGGGACCGCATCGAGCCGCTCCCGCGATTCTGGCTCCTCGTGGCGCTCGAGTGGTGGAGGGACCTGCTGCCGAGGCCCGTCCTGGTGCTGCTCCTGGCTCTCTGCTACCTGGTGACGGGTACGGCGGTAGTTCTCCGCATCCTCGGCCGCGGGGCGCGGGGCCGCGGACTCTTCGTCCGCACCGCGTGGAGTGCGGGCGCAGCGACCTTGCTCCTGGGCACGACCCTCTTGGTGCGCGAAACCGGTCTGGGAAGCCCGACCGAGGCGATCGTCGTCGCGAAGGAGGTCCGGGTGCTGAGCGCCCCATCGGAGGAGTCCGGCCTCACCCTCTTCGCCCTCCACGAGGGCACCAAGGTGCGCATCGACGACCGCGCCGGCGAGTGGGCCGAGATCGTCCTTGCGGACGGCAAGGTTGGGTGGCTCAGGCTGGAGCTGCTTGTGGTCATCTGAGCGCGAGCAGCCCGTGGACAGAGCTCCACGAAACTCTGTGAGACAGTGCCAGCGAGCGCAGCGCGTTTCGGCCCCGCGGGGTGGCCGCTCGCGGCCATGGGAGATTCGAGCGGCGCTTGCAATCCCCGCTGAACCGCTTCGCCCGCCTCTCCACAGTGTAATGTATGCTTTACAATGTGTAATCCACGGTTTACAGTTCCTGTATCCGTGGCTTCGCAGATTACAGTATCTCCCGAGGCGGAGCGAACTCAAGGAAGTCGAAGAAGCGGTCGTGCGTCTCCCGCTGCCCTTCCAGCCAGGCTTCGAAGCCCGAGGGCACCGGAGGCGACCGAGACTGCTCGCCGGCCGCACGGCGGGCAAGGAAGTCGACGTACTCGTTGCGCGGGTCGCCCGCGTGGCCCCGCACCCACCTCCAGTCGATCTCGTGGCGCGCCGCCGTCCGGTCAAGCTCCTGCCATAGCTCCAGATTCTCGACCGGCCCGCCCTTTCGCCGCCACCCCCTCCGCTTCCACTTCGGCACCCAGCTGGAGGCACCCTCGACGAGGTAGCGAGAGTCCGAACGAAAACGCACCCGGCAGGGGCCTCCGAGCGCCCGAAGCGCCACCAGAGCGCTCGTTAGAGCCATGCGGTTGTTCGTGGTGGAGGGAGCGCATGTCCAAACGTCCTTCCGGGTCCAGGCACCGTCCCTCCAGTGCTCGAGCATGGCGGCCGCCCCGCCGGGCCGCTCCGTGCCCTTGTACTGGTTGCCCAGACACGACTCGTCGGCAGATATGAGTACGACCGGCTTCTCCCCCGCGATATTCCGCCCTCCGGCCTGAGGTTCCGCGTCCGGGGAAAATGTAGCGCCCTGCCCTCCTCGCCCGGTCCCGACCTCTGAACCATGCCGCCTCGAAGCGAATCCGCCCACCCGTGGCCCTCCCGGAAAACTGGCCGTTTAGGCAATGCTGTCAGAACGTCACCGCTGGCAGCGCCGGTACCAGTCCTCGACATGCTCTGGAAGCCCGTCGGGAACGGGAGGCGGATACCCGGCAGCTCCGCCGCGCCAGCCGCCGGGCGTCCGGTCCCAGGCCTGGCTCACGGTGTCCCGGTAGAGCATGTCCCCCGCCCGGCACCATGTCACCCGGTGGAACGTGTGGTACCCGCGCACGCACTGCGGCGGCTCGTAGCGGCCGCTGTCGTAGCTCCACCGGCACAGCGGCGGCCGCTCGCTCCGCTCGAAGACGTCTTGCACATAGGCGGGGCCGCGCTCCGGATCGAGCCGGAAGATAGTGGACAGCGCCCTGTCGTAGCCGCCCTCGTGCAGCTGCACCAGAAGGTCGAAGGCGCGGGCGTAGGGCTTGCCTCTCCGGCTCCTATCGAGGTCCGCCGCACCCGCCAGGGCGAACATGGCGTGCAGCCGGACAGGCTCGGAGACCGTGGTGTCGGCCGCCATCGCGGCCAGCCGGTCGGCGAGCCAGTCGAGCTCGGCCAGCGTGCGCGGCCCGAAAGCCTGGCGGAGGATGGCGACTGTGGAGTCGCCGAGCCAATACGAGCCTTCCACCATCCGCTCGAGCTCCTCGATCGCAGCGGTCACCGCCGCATCCTGGGCGCTCGCCGTCGTCGAAGGGAGCAGCCAGGCCAGCGCCGCGAGCGTGGCAATCGTCTTCAGGGTCCTCTTCATCGGTCGGTTCCTTTCTCTCGGTTCTCCGGTTTGTCAGCACCCGTACATGCCGCTGTGACCGGCGGTTAGCACACCGTCCGTCCATCTCCCGAGCTTGCGGTGCTCCCAGATGTCCGCGCTAATGGACCCTTGCGCAGTCTCCTTGGCGTCGAGGAGGTCGTCGACCACCTGGCGCCACGCGCCATCCAGGTCCCTGTTCACATCGTCGTAGCTGCCGGTCGACTCCTCGACGTACGGCAGCCTGCGGGGGTTCACGGCGCGGATGCAGTCGTTGAGGCTGTTCTGGTGCTCGTACTCGTGGGCGACGACGTCCGAGCGGAAGTTGGCCCAGCGGGGTGTCGCGGTAGATCTCGACTATGATCCCGAGCGTCTCCGTGGCGTAGCCGCCCCACTCCGCGCCTCTATCGCCGATTCCGGAGTGCGTGTTCCCCCCCCCTCTCCGTGTACCACTCGAACGTGTGGAGTCGTAGTCGAGCCCACCCGTGACCCTGCACCAGACATAGCCGCCGCGCGTCGCTTCGGGGAGCTCGTCGACGGGCTCGAGCTCGTCGACGACGCACCCAAGGAGCAGCGGGATGCCAGCCAACACGGCCAGCGGGAGGGCAAGGGGAGGGGTTCAGTTCGTTCGCATTGCCGGGGCTCCTCTCGCTGAAGGTGACTGTCGCCAGCCCGGCCGGGCAAGGGGGGGGGCGCACCCGCGCCAGCCCCTCCCTGTCCTGTCGTAGCCTTCACCTTATCTTCACCCGATGACGAGCCCCCAGCCGCCCAGCCCTCCCCCCGCCCCCGGTCCCATTGGAGGCGCCTACCTGCTCCTCGAGGACGGTCGCCGCTTCGACGGCGCACCGCTCGGAGCGCTCGGCGTGGCGGTCGGCGAGGTGGTCTTCAACACCGCGATGACCGGCTACCAGGAGGTGCTGACCGACCCTTCCTATTCGGGACAGCTGGTCGCGATGACGTGCCCTCAGATTGGCAACTACGGCACGAACCTGGACGACATCGAGTCCGCCGGGCCCCAGGTGGCGGGCTTCGTGGTGCGGGAGTCAGCTCGGCTTCCCAGCTCGTGGCGGAGCACCTCGACGCTGGGCGACTACCTAGCCGAGTACGGCGTAGTTGCGATTCAGGGGGTCGACACGCGCGCGCTCACGCGCCACATCCGCAGCGGCGGGGCGATGCGTGGGGCTCTTGCCCCAGCGGACCATCCAGCCGACGAGCTCCTGGCGAGAGTCCGGTCGCACCCACCCATGGAGGGGCTGGAGCTGGCGGGCGGCGTCTCGA
Organism: Gemmatimonadota bacterium; assembly: GCA_026706635.1. GTDB lineage: Bacteria > Gemmatimonadota > Gemmatimonadetes > Longimicrobiales > Gaopeijiaceae > Bin94. Next base: position 112,734 of record JAPOYJ010000072.1, read on the forward strand.
CCGAGCGGAGCTATGTGGTGCGGGCGGTTGGCGAGGAACGCTTCCATGTCGTCGCCCTCGACTTCGGGATAAAGGGGAGCTCGCCCCGGATGCTCTCGGAGCGCGGTTGCCGCGTCACCGTCCTCCCCGCAGCTGCCGAGCTGGAGGAGATGCTGGCGATCGAGCCGGACGGCATCTTCATCTCGAACGGTCCGGGCGACCCCGCGGCTATCGAGCGAGTGGCAGGCGCGGTCAGAGAGGTGGCAGCCCGTAGAATCCCGATCTTCGGGATCTGCCTGGGGCACCAGCTGATCGCCAGGGCCTTCGGCGCCGAGACCTTCAAGCTCCCCTTCGGGCACCACGGCGCCAACCACCCCGTAATGAACCGCGACCGGGGAAGTGTGGAGATCACCTCGCAGAACCATGGCTTCGCCGTGCGGGGGGGCGACGGCGACGAGATCCCGGGAGCGCCGGGCATCCGGGTCACCCACGGCAACCTCTACGACGGAACGGTGGCCGGACTTGCCCACTCGGAGCTCCCGGTGATCGCAGTCCAGTACCACCCCGAGGCCGCTCCTGGACCGCACGACAGCCGCTACCTCTTCGACGACTTCGTGGCGCTGATGGCCGACCGCGCGTCCGGTGGCCAGCGCTCACGAGTGGGGGCATCGCCGTAGCGACAGGCCGTAGCGACAGGCCGTTCTTGCTATTGCCCGGTCTTCTCGTACCTTACGGGCTGCCCGGATGGCGGGTAGGGGGTCGGGGTCCCGAGGGCCGACAATACCAGTAGAGTCAAGGAGAGAGAGTGGCGAAGCGAGAGCCGATCGAGCGGGCGAGGGACGAGCTTTTCAGTCATATCCACCGGTGCGGGGTTCTGGATGCGCATCAGGACGACCAGGACTCCTGGATGACGGAGACGATCGAGTACCTGGCCGAGCGGTACCCGGACCTGGCAGCTGGCGAGCTGACGAAGCTGAGGGCGGTCGGGATGCAGTTCTGCAAGCCCGTCATCTCGCGTCTGCGCAGCGAAGATCCCCCGGAGGAGCCCGCAGCCGAGGCGGAGAATGGGGAGGTAGCTCTCGAGGCCCCGATCAAGGCCTAGCAGCTAGCACATGACCGACCGCCGCGACTTTCTGAGGCGCTCTGTCGCCGCGGGGGTGGGCGCGGCCGCCGGGCTGGCCACGTCGCGGGAGCTCTCGGGCGCACCAGCCGTGCTCTCGGCCCGGGTGGCACCCACGGCGATCGCGAGCGCAAATGGCCTCGAAGCCGTAGAGCTGGCATTCGGCCGGGTGGCGGACGGGCGCAGCACCCTTGACGCAGTGGTCAAGGGCGTGAACATCGTGGAGCGCGACCCCGACGACATGTCGGTCGGGTACGGCGGACTCCCGAATCTGGACGGGATTGTTCAGCTCGACTCCTCGGTCATGCACGGTCCGAGCCGCGGCGCGGGCGCGGTTGCGTGCCTTGAGGGCGTGAAGACCCCTTCGCGGGTGGCGGTCGATGTGATGCGCCACACCGACCATGTGCTGCTCGTGGGCAAGGGTGCCCAGCGCTTCGCCAAGTCGATGGGCCACCCGATCGAGAATCTGCTCACCGAGCGGGCGCGCAGGCGGTGGATCGAGTGGCGCGCCTCGATGAGCGACTCCGACGACTACCTCACCCCCGAGGAGACCGGAGTGCCGACATCGGCGGCCTTGGTGGACGGCGGTGCCGCCGAGGTAGCGGTGGCGGCCGAGATGCTGGACTCGCACGACGGTGTTCGCCCAGGCGGGACGATCAACTGCAACGTCGTGGATGCAAAGGGCGACATCTCGGGCGCCACGACGACTTCGGGCCTCGCCTGGAAGGTGCCCGGGCGGGTGGGCGACTCCCCGATCGTCGGGGCCGGGCTCTACGTCGACAACGATGTGGGCGCGTGCGGATCGACCGGTCGAGGGGAGGCGGTCATCAAGACGTGCGGGTCGCACACCGTAGTCGAGCTGATGCGTTCGGGAATGTCGCCGACCGACGCCTGCCTGGAGGCGCTTCGTCGGATCGTGGCCTTCACCGTCGAGCCCAGGCTGACGAATCGCGACGGGCTCCCGAACTTCAATGTGAACTACTACGCAGTGAGCAAGAGCGGCGAGTACGGTGCGGCCGCGATATGGTCGGGCGGGCGATTTGCCGTTTGCAGAGACGGCGCGAGCCGTCGCGAGGACACCGCGTACCTATTCGAGAGGGCCGGTTGAGCGCCGGGGAGGAGAGCCGGGGCGTCGCCGGGGACACCGGTACCGACGCTTCCGATCCTAAGGAGGAGGCCAGCGCGCCCGAGGCTCCCGATCCGAAGGAGAAGGCTGGCGCATGCGACGCTTCCGATCCTAAGGAGGAGGCCAGCGCGCCCGAGCCTCCCGATCCAAAGGAGGAGGTTGGCACGCCCGAGGATTCCGACCCGAAGGAGGAGGCTGGCGCGCCCGAAGCTTCCGACCTAAAGGAGAAGGCTGGTGCATCCAAGGCCCCAGACCAGAAGGCGAAGGCCTCCAGAGTCGGCTTCGGAGTCCCGGAGCTACCCGAGGCCAAGCGGATGGAGCGACTACACTGCGCTGGCAGGCAGGTCCCCTCGCCCGTGGGCGGCTTCGTAATGGCTCTCGGAGTGCGTCAGGAGGAGGACCGAACGAGCACGATCCTCTTCGAGTGCAAGACCTCCGCGCTCCGCTACGAGCTGCCGATGCGGGTCAGCGGCTGGCGAGAGCGCAGGAAGGTCAGGATCCAGGTGGAGGAGGGGCTCGACCCGCTCTGCCCCAGGGCCGAGCTCGGCCCGCCGCTCGTGCGGCGCGGCAAGGACTTCTACTGCCCCCGTTGCAACATCTGGTTTGGGAGGGTGCCGTAGCGAAGGTAGCGCTGATCGGGGGCGACGGGATCGGCCCCGAGGTCGTCGGGGTCGCTGGCAAGGTGCTGGCAGCAGCGGCCGCCAGGCACGGCGGAGACCTCGCGCTCGACCCCTGGGAGCTGAGCGCCGATCGCTACCTGAGCGATGGCGTCACGATCACCGACGAGGAACGGGAGCGACTCGTAGGCGAGTACGACGCCGCCCTGCTGGGGGCGCTGGGAGACCCCCGCGTGCCGGACGGGAGGCACGCTCGCGATATCCTGCTGGGGCTGCGCTTCCGGGCCGACCTCTACATCAACTTCCGCCCCTGCCGACTCCTGGCGCCGGAGCTCTCGCCGCTGCGCGCTCCAGACCCGAGTACCGACATCGTCTTCTTCCGCGAGAACACCGAGGGACTCTACGCCGGGGTAGGCGGTTCGCTGAGGGCCGGGACCCCGTACGAGGTGGCCACCGAGCAGAGCGTCAACACCTACCGGGGCGTCGAGCGCATCGTTCGGGCTGCCTTTCGCTACGCCCGCGACCATGGCCGCAGCCGGGTCACGATGGTCGACAAGGCCAACGTGCTCAGATACGAGGGTGGACTCTGGCGCCGGGTATTCGGGGAGGTGGGGGAGGATTACCCCGAGATGGAGCGCGAGACGATGTACGTCGACGCCATGGCGATGGACTTGGTGCGGCGGCCCGAGCGCTACGATGTCGTGGTGACCTCCAACCTCTTCGGCGACATCCTTAGCGACCTGGGCGCACAGGTCACCGGCGGTCTCGGCCTCGCGCCCTCGGGAAACCTCCACCCCAGCAAGTGGGCGCTCTTCGAGCCGGTGCATGGCTCCGCGCCGGACATCGCCGGACGGGGGATCGCCAACCCGCTGGCCGCGGTGGCGTGCGCGGCGCTGACGCTGGAGCACCTGGGGATGACGGAGGCGGCCGAGGATGTGGGCGAGTGCATCGAGGCGTCGATCGCCCAGGGGGTGACCACCCCCGATCAGGGCGGCACCTCGTCGACTCGCGAGGTGGGTGAGTGGATGATTGAGAGGTTGGCTGTGTGATCTGCCAAGTGTAAACTAAAGTTGACATTATGTAAACACTGGTTTACGGAATACGGGGATTTTTCGCTCCGTGGGCCATGGACGGCGCACTCGCTCCGTTAGGGTTGAATCGCCCATCGCCTGATCGGTAGCTTTCTGGCCGGAGACACACGAGACACGGGTTGGACCGGGAGGAGACACAGTGCAGCGGGACAAGGTTGCGGCGGGTTCGGGGACACAGGGCAAGGGCAGGGACGTCGTCTTCCTCTCCGGAAAGCGCACGCCCTTCGGCACCTTCGGCGGGACGCTCAGGGACTTCACCGCCACCGACCTTGGCGTCCACTCGGCCGAAGCCGCGCTTGAGGCCGCGGGGATCGAGGGCGAGCAGGTCGACCAGGTGATCTACGGCAACGCGCTCCAGACCTCCGCCGACGCCCTATACCTGGCGCGTCACGTCGGACTGCGGGCCGGGGTGCCCCAGGAGGCAGGTGCGCTGACAGTGAACCGGCTCTGCGGCTCGGGCTTCCAGGCGATCGTGACCGGGGCGCAGGAGATCCTCCTCGGCGGGGCCCAGGTGGCTCTCTGCGGAGGCTCGGAGTCGATGAGCCAGGCGCCCCATGTGGTGCGCGGCGCCCGCTGGGGCGGCCTGAGGCTGGGGCCTACCGGCAACAGCTTCGAGGATCTGCTCTGGGAGTCGCTCCTGGATTCGCACTGCGGGCTGACGATGGCGCAGACGGCCGAAGAGCTCGCCGAGCGCTACGGAGTCACCCGCGAGGAGGCCGACCAGGTGGCCGTCAACAGTCAGCGGCGCGCGAAGGCGGCGTGGGACGAGGGCCGCTACGACGCCGAGGTGGCGCCGGTGACCGTGCGCACCCGCAAGGGCGAATCGCTCTTCGCAACCGACGAGCACATGCGGCCCGACACCACGATGGAGGCGCTCGGTCGACTGCGGCCCTACTTCAAGGAGGACGGTCTGGTCACGGCCGGCAACGCGAGCGGGATCGGCGACGGCGCCGCGTCGCTCGTGCTGGCGGAGCTGCATTGGGCCGAGAAAAACGGTGCGAAGCCGATCGGGCGACTTGTCTCGTGGGGATTCTCGGGCGTCGATCCCCGCATCATGGGTATCGGACCCGCCCCGGCGTCCCGGGCCGCGCTGGGGATCACCGGCCTGTCGCTGGAGGATATGGACCTGGTCGAGGTCAACGAGGCCTTCGCGCCGCAGTACAAGGCGGTCGAGAAGGAGCTCGGACTCGATCCCGAGCGGACCAACGTGAATGGCGGCGCGATTGCGATCACGCACCCTCTCGGGGCGTCGGGCGCTAGGATTACGCTTCACCTGCTGCACGAACTCCGGCGCCGGGGTGGTCGCTACGGCCTCGGATCGGCTTGCATCGGGGGCGGACAGGGGGGAGCGGTCGTCGTGGAGTCGCTCTGACCGGTGCGCCGGAGCGCCCTGGTCAATCATCGAAAGCAACTACGAACGGGGTCACAAGGAGAGTTGAATTGGGGATCGAGAAGGTAGGGGTCGCGGGGTGCGGCCTGATGGGGAGCGGCATCGCGGAGATCGCCGCCAAGGCTGGGTGCGACGTGGTGGTGCGGGAGGTGGACGACGGGGCGCTGGCGGCGGGAAGAGCCAGGGTGGCGAAGTCGCTCGCCCGGGCCGTCGATAGGGGGAAGCTGGCCGCGGAGCTGCGCGACGAGGCGCTCGGCCGGATTACCTTCACGACCTCGCTCGACGACCTCGGGAGCTGCCAGCTGGTGATCGAGGCGATCGTGGAGTCGCTCGGGGCGAAGAAGGAGCTCTTCGGCTACCTGGACGGTGTGTCTCCCCCCGAGACGATCTTCGCCTCCAACACGAGCTCTCTCACCGTTACCGAGATGGCCGCGGCCACCTCGCGCCCGGATCGCTTCGTGGGGCTGCACTTCTTCAACCCGGTGCCGGTCATGAAGCTGGTCGAAGTGGTGCGCACGATCGTCACCAGCGACGAGACCTTCGACGCCGCCCGCGCCTTCGCGAAGAGGGTGGGGAAGACTCCGGTCGCCGCCAAGGACAACTCGGGGTTCGTGGTGAACCTGCTCCTGGTGCCCTACCTGCTCGACGCGATCCGCCAGGTGGAGCGGGGGGTGGCGTCCATCGAGGACACCGACCGCGCGATGACGCTCGGCTGCGGATACCCAATGGGCCCCCTCACCCTCAGCGACTTCGTCGGGCTCGACACCCTGATGCAGGTGGGCGACATCATGTACGACGAGTACCGCGAGGAGCGCTACGCCCCGCCGCCGCTACTGAGGCGGTTGGTGGCGATGGGTCGGCACGGCCGCAAGTCGGGCGCGGGATTCTACGACTGGACGCCGAGCGGCCCTGTAGCGATCAGGGTCTGACCCGGCGGCTGGTCGTCCCGGGGCGCGGGGTCAGCAGGCTTCCCTCTGCTGCGAGCGGAGCTGCATTGGCGCTGTGACCACTTGCCCGCCCTCCTCGTGAGAAGGGCCGTACGACGAGTGCCCGCAGCCTGCTACTAGCGCCTACCCCTTCGCTGCCGTCGTCGCTCGCGGCGGATAGCCGCCTCCCGCCGACGCTTACGCTGCGCGCTGGGCTTCTCGTAGAAGCGGCGCTTCCTCAGCTCCGAGTAGAGGCCTGAGCGCTGCACCTTGCGCTTGAACCTGCGCAGCGCTCGCTCCAGGCTCTCGTTTTCCTTGACGATGACTTCCAATTCGATCCACCTGGCCCGATCGGGCGCGTTCCGGTTGTCTGTGGGCGGTGAATGATAGGCGAAGCGCCAGCCAGCGACAAGGAACGCTGCGGCCTGATCGCCCGGAACCGACGCACCGGCCACATCCGCTTCATCCACGGACTCCTAGCGCTGCGTTGCTATTGCGCACTGCGCGGCGCTCCTCAAGATTGTCCGTGTGTCCCCCTCCGTGATCGCCCGCCGGGCCGGGCCCATCTGCTCGGTGAGTCTACTCCTCGGCGCGCTCGGCTGCACGAAGCTGCGGCCCGATATCGGCATCTTCGGGGGTTCGGCCCAGGTGTGCTACGACCGCTCCGCCCAGCTCCAGACGGCGGTGGTCGACACCCATCTCCACTTCCGCCCCTTCGGCGGCCCTCCGGTGCCCTTCGACGAGGTCATGGGGTACCTGCGCGAGACCGGGGTGTTCTTTGTGAACATCTACGGCATCGGCCAGATGCTCCCGGTGGATTCCCCCTGCACCTACTACCTGGACTGCCCCGGCACCCCGGTCGTTCCCACCCTGAAGAACGATTTCGCCAACGCCTCCAACCTGCTGGCCAGCGCACCTTCGGATATCCACGTGACCTTGGCCATGACCTTTCCCGACCTCGCCAGCCCCGGAGAGATCCTGATGGGGATGGACCTTCTGGAGAGGGAGTACCCGCGCATGTTCCGCTGGATGGGCGAGGTCAACCTGGTCAAGCAGGCGCTCTTCAACAATGATCACCAACCCGTGCCGCTCGACAGCATCGCGGAGTGGGAACCCTTCATGAAGCGGCTGCGTGAGCACGACATTCCGATTGCCATCCACTCCGACCTGGGAGACGACGACGAACCGACGCGCTACCTGCCGTGGATGCAGAAGGTGCTCGACCTCTATCCCGACAACAAGGTCGTCTGGATGCACATGGGTCTCTCGCTCGAGCTGACCTCCATGCCGGCCAGCGAGCATATCGGCCTCATGAAGTCGCTGCTGGACCGGCATCCCAACCTCATGCTGGACATCGCCTGGCGGATCATCGACGACAACTACTTCTCCAAGGAGGAAAACCAGCCGCTGTACGTGGACTTCCTGAACGAGTATTCGGACCGCATACTGCCCGGGACGGATTTCCTGGCATCGTCCAACAAGGACTTCGAGGTCTACAGGTCGGAGCTGGAGGTGACGAGCCGCATCAATCGCTTCCTCGACGACGAGGCCTTCCGCGACATAGCGTTGGGGCGGAACTACTTCCGCCTGATGGGCCTCGACTACAGCGCGCCGCCGATCTGTGGGACAGAGGACTAGCAGCCGTGGACAAGCCTCCCCCGGCATTCGAGGTGCCCTGCATCCACGCTGGGCCCCTTCGCCCTGCGTTGCCTCTTGCGAGAATAGCGCTGCTATTCGCGCATCGAAGCGCCTTGCCAGTGGGGCGGCCCGCGAACGGGACCCCGACGGCCTGGCGGACGGGCCGCCACCCACCGGGATGGTGAAGAACCCGTCTAGGCGGCGGGGACGCGGGCGCAAGCGCGGCCGCAGGCCCGTGCTCGGAGCCCTGGGGTCGGCCCTCATCTGCCTAGCGAGTTGCGACTCGAACGAGATGCCGGTCACGGTGGGCAGCATCCCCGGCCATACCGTCCATGTCGGAGAGATGGCCACCATTTCGCTCGACCGCTACTTCAGCGATCCGGACGGGGACGACCTGATCTACGGGGCGGAGTCTTCGGACGAGGGTGTGGTAGCGGTGTCGGTGTCGGGCGGCGCTCTAGAGGTGGCGGGGGTGTCGCAGGGATCGGCGACTGTAACGGTCGTGGCCACCGACGCGGGTGGCCTCTGGGCCGAGCAGGGCTTCACGGCGACGGTGCCGAATCAGGCACCGGAGCTCTCCGATTCGATTTCCGACGCCGAGGTCTTCGTGGGCGATGCGATCGAGGTTTCGCTCTCCGAGCACTTCAGCGATCCAGACGGCGACCCCCTGAGCTACCTGGCTGAGTCCTCCGACCCGGCCACGGCGACGGTGTCGGTGTCGGGCGGCGCTCTCGAGGTGGCGGGCGTGTCGCAGGGATCGGCGAGGGTAACGGTCGTCGCGAGCGACGCGGGCGGCCTCTCGGCCGAGCAGGGCTTCACGGTGACGGTGCCGAACCGGGCGCCGGAGCCCTCCGGTTCGATCTCCGACGCCGAGGTCTTCGTGGGCGATGCGATCGAGGTATCGCTCTCCGAGCACTTCAGCGATCCGGACGGCGACCCGCTGAGCTACGGTGCTGAGTCCTCCGACCCGGCCACGGCGACGGTGTCGGTGTCGGGCGACACTCTCGAGGTGGCGGGGGTGTCGCAGGGATCGGCGAGCGTAACGGTCACGGCCATCGATGCGGGTGGCCTCTCGGCGGAGCAGGGCTTCACGGTGACGGTGCCGAACCGGGCACCGGAGCCCTCCGATTCGATTTCCGACGCCGAGGTCTTCGTGGGCGATGCGATCGAGGTATCGCTCTCCGAGCACTTCTCGGACCCGGACGGCGACCCGCTGAGCTATCTGGCCGAGTCCTCCGACTCGGCAACGGCGACGGTGTCGGTGTCGGGCGACACTCTCGAGGTGGCGGGGATGTCGCAGGGATCGGCAGCCGTGACGGTCGTCGCGAGCGACCCGGGCGGCCTCTCGGCGGAGCAGAGCTTCACGGTGACGGTGCCGAACCGGGCGCCGGAGCCCTCCGATTCGATTTCCGACGCCGAGGTCTTCGTGGGCGATGCGATCGAGGTATCGCTCTTCGAGCACTTCTCGGACCCGGACGGCGACCCGCTGAGCTACGTGGCCGAGTCCTCCGACTCGGCAACGGCGACGGTGTCGGTGTCGGGCGACACTCTCGAGGTGGCGGGGATGTCGCAGGGATCGGCAGCCGTGACGGTCGTCGCGAGCGACCCGGGCGGCCTCTCGGCGGAGCAGAGCTTCACGGTGACGGTGCCGAACCGGGCGCCGGAGCCCTCCGATTCGATTTCCGACGCCGAGGTCTTCGTGGGCGATGCGATCGAGGTATCGCTCTTCGAGCACTTCTCGGACCCGGACGGAGACGAACTGAGCTACGGTGCGGAGTCTTCGGACGGGGGCGTGGTCGCGGTGTCGGTGTCGGGCGACACTCTCCAGGTGACCGGAGTTGCCAAGGGATCGGCGATCGTGACGGTCACGGCCACCGACCCGGAGGGCCTGTCCGCCGAGGAGAGCTTCGAGGCGAACGTGGTCTACACAACCCGTCAGGTTCTGGAGGCCTTCTACCACGCGGCTGGCGGGGACGGGTGGAGGTACAGGAGGAATTGGCTGAGCGACAGGGATCCGCGGAACTGGCATGGCATTGACTATGATAACGATGGAATCGCCAGCATTAGTTTAATCACCAACAACATGTCGGGAACGCTCACTCCCCTGCTGGGTGAACTCACCAACCTCAAGGCACTCAACTTTCTGATCAACAACCTCCGAGGTGGGATACCTCCGGAGTTGGGCGAGCTGCGCAAGTTGGAAGGTCTGACTCTGGCTCGCAATCCGATTGGCGGATCCATCCCGCCCGAACTTGGCAATTTGACCGAACTGGTCGCCTTCAACATGGATCGCACCGATCTCGAGGGATCGATCCCGCCCGAACTGGGCGAGTTGCCGGATCTTCGGCACCTCCACCTCGACCAGAACGAGCTGACGGGGGCGATTCCGCGCGAACTGGGCGATCTCTCCAATCTTGTGAGACTCTCGCTTACCAACAACGATCTCTCCGGCAACATCCCTTCGAGCCTTGGCCGCCTGGGGCGGCTGCATCGCCTGGAGGTCAGCCACAACCCGAAGCTGACGGGGACGATTCCGTCGAGCTTCACCAACCTCACCGAGTTGTGGGTCTTCTACACTGGCGGAACCGGAGTGTGCGGTCCCGACGATTCCACTTTCCTCGACTGGCTCGGGGGGATCATGCTCTTGCGGGTGAAGATCTGCGGGCGTGAGGGCCTGGCCGCCTATCTCGTCCAGGCCACCCAGTCGCGAGAGTATCCGGTCCCTCTGGTCGCCGAGAAACAGGCGTTGCTGCGGGTCTTCGTGACCGCGACCAGGGAGACCGACGAGGAGATTCCGCCGGTGCGGGCTCGATTCTACAGGGACGGTTCGGAGACGTACACGGTGACGATCCCCGGCAAGTCCGTCGTGATTCCGACCGAGATTGACGAGAGCTCGCTCGAGACTTCGTCCAACGTGACCATTCCAGATACGGTCCTGCATCCCGAACTCGAGATGGTGATCGAGATCGATCCGGATGGCACGCTGGACGAAGACCTCCTCCTAACCAAGCGCATTCCCGAAGAGGGCCGGCTGGCGCTGGAAGTTCACTCCATGCCCGACTTCGATCTGACCTTCGTCCCCTTCCTCTGGGAAGAGGATCCAGACTCCTCGGTCCTAGAGGCGACCGAGGCAATGGTGGATGACGAGGAAGAACACGAACTGCTCCACGACACCTACGACCTGCTGCCAGTGGAGGGGCTGAGCGTGTCGGAGCACGACCCCGTCGTGAGTTCGTCGAATGTGCACGTCCACTTGCTCCACCAAACCTATGCGATCCGGGCCGTGGAGGGTGGGTCCGGCTACTGGATGGGGTTGATGGCCGGAAAGGTCTTGGGCGGTCGTGGGGTCGCCCTCCTGGCCAACAAGGTCAGCTTCTCGGTTCTCGACTCCTGGGTGATGGCGCATGAGCTCGGTCACAACCTGTACTCCCTGCACGCTTCGGGCTGCGGGACTCTTCCAAATACGGTCGATCGCAACTATCCGTACCTGGACGGCGAGATCGGGGCGTGGGGATACAACCATCGCACCAGGAAGGTGGTGCAACCTTCCACATCCGATTTCATGAGCTACTGCGACCCCAGATGGGTCAGCGACTACTTCTTCTCCAACATGACGCGCTTTCGGGCGAACGGGGCCGTTATCCCCGGAGACCCCACCTTCGAACGCCGTGGTCTTCTGGTGTGGGGTAGCGTGGACGACGAGGGAGTGCCTTCGCTGGAACCGGCCGTGGTGGTCGATGCCCCGCCCAGCGGACGGCGCGGGCCCGGTCCCTACACGTTGACCGGTAAGGACGCGGCTGGCGCCCGGCTCTTCTCGTTCTCGTTCGACATGGAGGAGGTCGCCGACGCGGAGGAGGGGGTCGCCCAATTCGCATTCGTCCTTCCGGTCGAGCCCGGATGGGCGGGCTCGCTGGAGAGTATCACGCTGACGGCCCCGGACGGGTCGGCCTCTCTGGACGGCGAGACCGACGCCCCGATGGCGATCATCCGCGACGTCCGGAGCGGCCAGGTGCGGGCGTTCCTGCGTGGGCTGTCCGAGCGCCCGGCACCGCCAGCCGGGTTCGAGGTGTACTGGAGCCGGGGGATCCCAGACCGGGAGGAGTGGGCACGGTAGCTCCAGGCGGGCGTCACGATTTCGCCGGGCATGTGGCAGGAGTGGCATCGTCTCCGCGCCTCCCCAGCGCAGGCGTCGAGGTCCACCGCACCGTCTCCGGTCATGCGATCCGTGCCGCCCCGTCCCCACCGCCTCGGCCAATCCGACTCAGCGCCCTCACCTGGCCTCCGGAATTCATGTGCGCAAGGCGCATCTCGCAGATCTCGACGAGCCGCGCCCGTCCCCCCGGCCCGAGGAGCGTCGTCGCCTCGCCCAGCGCGATCCTCCGCCGCTCCTCCAGGGCAAGCCAGGCCGCGCGCTGGCCATCGGACACCTCGCCGACCAGGTGGAAGGGACGGCCCCCGAAGGCGCACGCCGCCGCGAGCCCGCGCCGCGAGAGGACCTCGGCGACCGCGTGGCCGTGCAGGTGCTCGCAACCGCGAAAGATGAAGTAGCGCAGGACGGAGCGGGACGAGTCCCGGCTACGGAGGAGCAGCCCGGCGACGACCTCGTCCGCGCAGCTGAAGTCCATGACCCTGACGCCGGAGAGCTCGACGAGCGCCACGGTCCCACCCGATGCGCCCGCCGTGCACGCCTCGATCGCCTCGCGCACCGCCCGGCCCGTCGGACGGGTGATTAGGTCGCTCTGCGAGAGGCCGAGGCGGTCGCTCATCAGGCGGCCGACATCGACCGTAAGCGCCTCTCCCAATGCGACGGCCGGGGTGCCGTCGGATGGGCTGGGTGCGGATTCAGCCATCGCGCACTCCCGGGAGCACGATGTTGATCTGGGCACCCGGGAAGGCCGGGAGCCTCTCGAGCATCCGGGGGCTCTGGCTCCACGCCGGCGCATCCGCGATCCGGGCCGTCCCGCTCCTGATCGAGAGCAGGCCGTCCCAGCGGGCAACCTGTCTCCGGATCTGCTGGATCCCCTGCCCTCGGCCTGCATCGCGAAAGCGGGTGTAGCCGTGCAGGAAGGCGGCTTCGAGTGCGGCCGCGTCGCCCCACCTTTCCCCGAAGCGCTCGGCGTGCTCCTCGGCGAGCGAGGCGGAGAAGCCCCGGCCCAGGTCGCAGACGGCGATCACCGCCACATGGCGACCAAGCCGTCGGCTCCAGTTGTAGGCCTGCGCCGCGACCCACCCCGGCGCGTCGGCGTGCTCGATGATGTTCTGGCAGACCTCGGAGAGGATCACCGAGAAGCGCACCACGGCGTGCGCCGGGTAGCGGAGCGTCTGGGCGAGGATTGCGCCGGCGCGGCTCTGCACCCGGTCGACCACCCGGTGGACATCGGAGTTGGTGGTCACCGGAGTGATCTCGAGGAGGACATCGGATGTGCGGTGCGACCGTCGGCGGCCGTCGCCGGGAGGCGGTGGCGAGAAGATGCCGCGGGCGGCGCGGGCGAAGCCCATCCGGTTGAGGTAGCCGAGCACCTCGGAGCGCTCGGGGAGGGAGATGCGCGGGGACGCGCCTCCCGTCCCCGCCACGGTGCCCGCGGCCAGGAGGGCGAGCATGCCGTTCGGGTCGATCCACTCGGTGCGGCGCGCGTCGAAGAGCGTCGGGAGCCTGTCCCCCTTGCCGACGGCCGCGTGCAGCGACTCGACCGTCCGGTAGTCCAGCGACCGCGGAAGCTCGACTACCCGCACGTCGCCTCCGTCATCCGCCGGCCTCGTCGAGCTGCAGGACCGCCATGAAGGCCTCCTGCGGAATCTCGACGGAGCCCACCTGCTTCATCCGCTTCTTCCCCTCCTTCTGGCGCTCGAGGAGCTTCCGCTTGCGGGTGATGTCGCCGCCGTAGCACTTGGCGGTGACGTTCTTGCGCACCGCCTTCACATTGGCGCGCGCGATCACCTGCCCGCCAATCGCGGCCTGCAGCGCCACCTGGAACTGCTGCCTAGGGATGAGGTCGCGCAGCTTTCGCACCAGGGCGCGGCCGTGCTGCTGAGCGCTGTCGCGGTGCAGAATCACCGAGAAGGCGTCGACCGGCTCGTGGTTCACCAGCACGTCGACCTTCACCAGATCGGATACCCGGTACTCGTGGAATTCGTAGTCCAGAGCGGCGTAGCCCCGAGTCCCGCCCTTCAGCCGGCCGTAGAAGTCCAGCACGATCTCGGCGAGCGGCAGCTCGTAAGCCATCTCGACGCGCCTCGGATCGAGGTAGTGCATCCCGCGGAAGTGCCCGCGCCGCTCGTGGCAGAGCCGCTGCACATTGCCGATGTAGTCGGAAGGCGTGACGACCCTGGCGCGGACCACCGGCTCGGCGACCGACTCGACGAGTGCCCGGTCGGGGAGGTCGGTGGGGTTCTCGATCGAGAGCTCGGAGCCGTCGGAGAGCTTCACGCGGTACTTGACGCCTGGGACGGTGGTGACGAGCCCCACGCCGAACTCGCGGTCGAGGCGCTCCTGCACGATCTCGAGGTGGAGGAGCCCCAGGAAGCCGCAGCGGAAGCCGAATCCGAGCGCCCGCGAGGTCTCCGGCTCGAAGTGGAGCGAAGCGTCGTTGAGCTTCAGCCGCTCAAGGGCGTCCCGGAGCTCCTCGTAGTCGTCGGCGTCCGACGGGTAGAGTCCCGCGAAGACCATCGGGCGGGCCTCCTGGTACCCCGGAAGGAGCTCCGCGGAGCGGCGTCGCGCGTCCAGCACGGTGTCGCCCACGCGGGTGTCGCTCACCGCCTTGATCGCCGCCACCAGGTACCCGACCTCGCCCGGGCCGAGCGAGGAGGCGGGGATGCGGCCAAGGCGGAGGTGCCCGACCTCGGTCGCCTCGTAGCGCGCCTCCACGGTCCCGAAGGTCACCGTCATCCCGGCTCGCAGCTCGCCGTCAACGACCCGGATGCTCGGCACCGCGCCCTGGTAGCGGTCGTAGAAGGAGTCGAATATCAGCGCCCTGAGCGGTGCCCGCGGGTCCCCCTCCGGCGGGGGAACGCGGTCGACGATCGCCTCCAGGATGGGTTCGATCCCGACCCCGTCCTTAGCCGACGCCTGAAGCACCTCGTCGGCGTCGATCCCCATGAGGTCGGCGACCTCGTCGCGGCGTTGCTCGACCTCCGCGCCGGGCAGATCGATCTTGTTCAGCACCGGAACCACCTCGAGGTCGGCCTCGAGGGCCAGGAAGAGGTTGGAGAGCGTCTGGGCCTGCACTCCCTGGCTGGCGTCGACGACGAGGATCGCCCCCTCGCAGGCGGCCAGCGAGCGCGAGACCTCGTAGCTGAAGTCGACGTGCCCGGGGGTGTCGATCAGGTTGAAGGTGTACGATCGCCCGTCGGCGGCGGTGTGTTCCATCCGCACGGCGTGGAGCTTGATCGTGATCCCGCGCTCCCGCTCCAGCTCGTTGGTGTCGAGCACCTGGTCGCGCATCTGGCGGCGGTCGAGCGTCCCGGTGGCTTCGAGCAGCCGGTCCGCCAGCGTCGACTTGCCGTGGTCGACGTGGGCGATGATGCAGAAGTTGCGGATGAGGTCGGCCGACAAGGGTTGACTCCGCGACGAGGGGATCGGGATGGTGCGAAATTATCGGCGCACGCAATGTACCACCGCGACGAGGCCATGCCAGATCACCCAGGGACCGGGAAACAAATGGCGGAGGCCACTCTCCACCCGGCTGTCGCCGGTCTCCTCCGAGCTGGAATGTTCCCCACCCTGGTCGACTCGCTGCCCGCGCCGGGCCAGCAGCTGGCGGTCGGAGGGGCGGCCGGATCGCTTCCGCTCGTGACGCTGGCGGCGCTCTCCGCCCACTTGCCGAGCCGACTGTGGGTGCTTGTGGAACCGTCGGGCACCGAGGCGGGGAGATGCCACGACGACCTGGCGACGCTCCTCGGTCCCGGTGCAGCCGTCAACTTTCCCGAGAGGGGGGCCCGCGAAACCAAGGGCGCCACCGATGGCACCCCGGGCGACCCCGCCGAGGGGGAGCGGATCGAGGCGGTCGAGGCGCTCCTCGCGGGCGAAGCGCGCATCCTGGTGGCGACCGCGCGGGCGCTTCAGGAGGTGGCCGCCATCCCCGAGGAGCTCGCCGAGCTGCGCGTCACGGTCGCCGTCGGGGACGAGGTGCGGCGAGACGATCTGGTGGCGGCGCTCGAGGACCGGGGCTTCGTGCGGGGCGGGCTCGTCGAGGAGGTCGGCCGCTACGCCGTGCGGGGCGGAATCGTGGACCTCTTCTCCTACGGTGCCGCCGGTCCGGTGCGGATCGAGTTCTGGGGCGACGAGGTGGAGTCGATTCGCCGGTTCGGGGTGCTCGACCAGCTCTCGACCGACACCCTCGACCGGATCGACATCCTGCCTGTGCGCTTCGAGGCCGGCCGGGCCGGTGGCGCCGCAACCCGCTCCTCGATCCTGGAGCGCCTTCCGCTCGACTCGATCGTCGTTCACACCTCTGGACAGGAGTGGGAGCTGGAGGCGCGCAAAGCGTGGCAGCGGGGCGTTCGGAAGCAATCCACTGACAGATTCGAGGGGGAATCTGTCAATGGAGGCGCCGAGAGCGGGGTCGAAGGCGACTATCAGGCTCCCGACGCGGCTCCGACGCTCCTCCACCCCGGCGTCTTCACCGAGCTAGTCGCCAGTCACCCCCGCCTGAGCTTCGCCGAGGAACACATCGGCGACCTCGTCCTCAGGGCCCGGCGACCCCCTCGCTTCGAGAGGAATGTGGAGCGGCTCCGGGGCTATCTGGACGATGCGGCGGAGAGGGGCGAGGAGAGCTGGATTCTCTGCGACAACGAGGGTCAGGCCCAGCGCCTGGAGGAGCTCCTCGCCGACCGCCGGGGTAGCCTGCCTCGGGGGTGCCGGACGACGGTCGGCTCGACCGCGGGCGGCTTCGTCCTGGAGGACTCGGACCCGACGGTCAACGTCCTAACGGACCACGAGATCTTCGACCGCAGCCGGGGCCTAAGGCGGATCAGGCGCTTTCGGGGAGCGGCCGCCCTCGAGAGCCTCGCCCAGCTCTCGCCAGGCGACCACATCGTGCATATGGAGCACGGCATTGGGCGCTTCCGGGGGCTGGAGCGGCTGAAGATCGGGGGAGAGTCGCTCGAGGCGCTCGTGGCCGAGTACGACGGCGGTGAGGTGCTGCGGGTGCCGGTCCACTCCCTGGATAAGGTCGAGCGGTGGGTCGGCGCACACCCCGGGGACGAGCCGGATCGTCTGCACCGTATCGGCGGCAGGCGCTGGAAGCGGCTGCGGGGCCGCACCGAGGCGGCGATCAACAGGATGACCGCCGAGCTGGTCGACCTCTACGCCCAGAGGCGAACGCGCCCCGGACACGCTTTCCCGCCAGACACGCGGTGGCAGCGCGAGATGGAGTCGGCCTTCCTCTACGAGGACACACGCGACCAGAGGACCGTCGTGGAGGAGATCAAGCGGGACATGGAGGAGCCCCGCACGATGGACCGGCTGGTCTGCGGGGACGCAGGCTACGGGAAGACCGAGGTCGCGATCAGGGCGGCCTTCAAGGCGGTTCAGGACGGCAAGCAGGTCGCGGTGCTCGCGCCCACCACGGTCCTCGTGGCCCAGCACCTGAAGACCTTCGGCGACCGCCTCGCAGACTACCCGGTGGTGGTCGCCTCGCTCTCGCGCTTCGACCGCCCCCGGGAGCAACGCGAAACGCTTCGGGGGCTCGCCGAGGGGAGGGTCGACATCGTGATCGGCACCCATCGGCTCCTCTCGGGCGATGTGGCCTTCCGGGATCTCGGGCTCGTAGTCGTGGACGAGGAGCAGCGCCTAGGCGTGCGTCAGAAGGAGCGTCTGAAGCGGCTCCGGACCACGGTCGACGTCCTGACCCTCTCGGCGACGCCTATTCCCCGCACCCTGTACCTGTCGCTCTCCGGGATCCGCGACCTCTCGGTGATCCGCACCCCGCCGCGCGACCGGATGGCGATCGTCACGCACATGATCGAGTGGAGCGACCAGCTGATCGCCGAGGCGTGCCGGAGGGAGCTCGACCGGGGCGGGCAGGTCTTCTTCCTGCACAACCGCGTGGCGACGATCGGGGGGGCCGCGGAGAGGGTCGCCCGGCTCCTCCCCGGCGCGACGGTGGAGGTGGCCCATGGCCAGATGGCCGTCTCCGAGCTGGACCGGGCGATGACCCGCTTCGTCGCGGGACGCACCGACATCCTCGTCTGCTCCTCGATAATCGAGAACGGGCTGGACGTCGCCAACGCAAACACCCTGATCGTGACGCGCGCCGACCGCTTCGGTCTGGCGCAGCTATACCAGATACGCGGGCGGGTGGGGCGCTGGGACCGCCGCGCATACTGCTACCTGGTGGTGCCGGAGTCGCTGACCCCCGAGGCCGAGAGGCGACTCAGGGTGCTTGAGCACTACACCGAGCTCGGGAGCGGCTACCAGATCGCGCTGCGAGACCTCGAGGTGAGGGGTGCCGGCAACCTCCTCGGCGAGGACCAGTCGGGCTTCGCCCACGCGGTCGGGATCGACACCTACATGCGCCTCCTCGAGCAGGCGGCCCGGCGGCTGGAGGCGGGTGGGAGCCGGAGAGGCGACTTCCCCGCCCCGGAGGTCTCGGTGGAGGCGGCTGCCTACCTCCCGGACTCCTACGTAGCCGACACCAAGCAGAAGCTGCACCTCTACCGGCGGCTCTCGGCCGCGAAGAGCCGCCGGGAGGTGGAGGCGCTGACGGCCGAGATCGCCGACCGCTTCGGACGCCTTCCCGCCGAGGCGCGGTCCCTCCTGGCCAAGGCTCTCCTCGCCGTCGTGGGGAAGGGCGCAGGCGCGGAGCGCATCTCGGTGCGGGGGGAGGTGGCGCGGGTGGGATTCTGGCCCGAGGCCACCCCGCGGATCTCGGCGCTGGAGGAGGCGCTGATGCGGAGGGAAGCCACCGTCGAGGTGCCCCGGCTCGCGCCGCTCTCCCTGGTTTTCAGGTGCGGCGGCGGGGAGAGCCCCGTCGCCGTTGTGGCGGATGCGCTCGAGGCTCTGGGTGGGGACGGCGACGACTAGTCCGTGGGCATAGCTCCCACCTCAGGAGCGGCCTGCATCTCCGCTGAACCGCTCCTCTCGCATGCCCACAGTGTAATGTACGCTTTACACTATGTAACCCATGGTTTACAGTGTCCACTGGGACGCCCCAGGCGGGCAAGCGCGTCATCCGCCCACGATCTCAGAGGGGTCTCGGCCCTACGACCGCCCTGCACGGGTTGACGCTCGTACGGCCGAGGGAGAAGCCCGTCGGAGGCCACGTGCGCCACATCGGAAGCCGCGTCGGAAGCCAAGTGTGCGGTGAACTGTACTGTAAGTAGTCCAGTGGGGCCCACCCATAGTCGTCGAGCGCGGTGGGATCGCCACCGAGCTGCAGGAGCAGCTGGTACTTCGCCGGACTCCAGGCTGCCAGATGCAGCGGAGTGCGTCCCCCTGGTCTGCGCGCCTCCAGCTCCGCGCCAGCCTGCACGAGCATTTTCACAACTACGAGGGGAGGTCCGCGCGACGCAGCTTCGTGCAGGGGCGTCGCCCCGTCGCTCCCGTGGCCGCGCGATGCAGCGGCGTATTGCCAGCTGTGTCCCGCGCGGCCACATCCGCTCCGGCCTCGAGGAGGGCTGTTAGCACGCCGGGGTTGGTGCTCGCCCCGGCCGCCGCATGCAGGGCGGATTCACTGCGTCCCCCGGCCGCCATGTCAGCTCCGGCTCCGAGGAGGGCGCGGACGAGAGCCTCGTGTCGCCCCGCACCGCAAGAGCCAGAGGGAGAGGAGTCCCGCCCCAGTAGTCGCGTGCACTGGGGTCGGCTCCGGACTCGAGGAGCCTCTTTGCGACCTGAAGTGCGTTGGGCGCATCGGGGTTGGACGCCACGGCGTGCAGTGCGGTCCAGCCGTCGTCGTCCCGCGCTTTCGCGTCCGCGCCCGCGCCGATGAGCAGGTCGACCACGGCCGGCTCGGACAGCGTCGCATGTAGATGCCGTACTTGCCATTTCGGCAGGATCAGGGGCGTTGCTCCGTTGTCGTCCCTCGCGTGGACATCCGCACCGGCCTCCAGCAGGAGCGCGACGACCTCGGGGCTGCCTCCGAAAACCGCGTGATGCAGCACGGCACGGCTCTCCGCGTCGCGGGCGTTGGCATCCGCCCTCCCATCGAGGAGCACGGCCGCCGGCCCCACCCGTCCATGCGAGGCCGCCACGATCAGCGGGGTCTCTCCGCGTTCGTTGAGCGCACCGACACCCGCACCCGCCTCGACGAGAAGGGCCGCGTTGGCCCCGTCTTCGTACATTGCCGCATGGTGCAGAGGTGTGTTTCCCTTGAACGGGGCATACCTGTGGAAGCTGCGGAAGCGCGCGTGCAGATCCGCGCCCGACTCGATGCAGCGGGCCATCGTCTCGAGTGTGGCCGCGGCGGCGAACCACCGCGTGTTCCAGTGCTCGCAGTGCGCGGGATCGGCGATGATGCCCCGTTCGTCGCGCGCCAGCGGGTCCGCACCCGAGGCCAGCAGCGCACGGGCCACGGCGGGGTCGCTGTTGCCGAGGGCCCTATGAAGCGGGGTGCGACCGTTCGCGTCCCGTGCGTTCGGATCCGCGCCGCCCTCGATGAGTGCGGTGACGATGGCGAGGTCCCGCCACCGGGCTGCGTCGTGTAGCGGGGTTGTCCCCGCCCAGTCCCGGGCGTCGGTCTTAGCGCCACCCGCCAGCAA
>JAPOYJ010000065.1 GCA_026706635.1 Gemmatimonadota bacterium
GGCCCGACCACATCGTCGTCGGCGAGGTCCGGGGCGGCGAGGCCGCCGACCTGCTTCAGGCCCTCAACACCGGACACGGCGGCTCGCTCACGACCATCCACGCCAACAACGCTCGCTCCGCGCTCTCCCGTCTGGCCAGCTGCGCCATGCAGGCCGGGGACGCGCTTCCCTGGGAGGTCACGTGCCGGGGCGTCGTCGACGGGATCGCGCTCGTCCTGCACGTGGCCCGCCGCGGAGGCCGGCGGTTCGTCGAGGACGCCCTCGAAGTATGCGGCTACGACGCGGCCACCGGCCACTGGATCACCGCGCCGCCTGGAGCGGAGCCCGGAACGCAACCGGTGATAGGAACCCACACCCACACACCGAAGGAGGTGAACCCATGAGCTGGAACCGCAGGACCATCCCCATCGAGACGTTCGAGGACTTCGACCGCGAACTCGCCCGCGATGGCGGCGAGACCCTCGAAGTCGCGGCCTACCTGGCCGAGGAGTACGGCCTCTTCCCCGAGGACGTGGGGACCGAGGAAGAGATCGCGGCCGCCTGGGACGACCCCCACGGCGAGGAGGACGGGCGATGAACCACGACGACTATCACCGCAAGTTCGCCGACGCGATCATCGAGCAGATCAGGCAAGGCACCGCGCCCTGGCAGAAGCCGTGGGCACCGGGCGAGCGCGTGCTCCCCATGAACGTGGACACCGACCGCTCCTACCGGGGCGGGAACAGCCTGCATCTGGCCGCCGTCCAGCAGGAGGAGGGCTACGGCGATGTGCGTTGGGGCACCTACCGCCAGATCAAGGCCCGCGGCGGACAGGTCAGGAAGGGCGAGCGCGGCACGCGCATCCTCTCCTTCCAGGACAAGAAGCGGATCGCCGTCACCGACGAGCGCGGGCGGCCCAGGAGGGACGCGGAGGGCAAGCGCATCTACCGCTATGAAAAGCTCAAGGCGCCGTTCGTCCGCCAGTACACCGTGTTCAACGCGGAGCAGGCTGACGGGCTGCCCGAGCGGTCCAACCCCACGCCCGAGCCGCTCTGGAAGGCCCACCAGGAGGCCGAGCGGGTCATGGAGGACGGCGGGGTGCCCATCCGCCACGTCGCGGGCGACCGCGCCTACTACCACATGAAGCGCGACGAGATCGTGCTGCCCGAGCGCGGGCAGTTCCCCTCCGCCAACCACTACTACCAGACCGCGCTCCACGAGCTGGGCCACAGCACCGGCCACAAGGACCGGATGAACCGCGAGACGCTGATCGAGGGCATCGGGAACGGGTTCGGCTCCCCCGCCTACGCGAGGGAGGAACTCCGCGCCGAGATCAGCGCGATGATGACCGGCGAGCGCGTCGGCGTCGGCCACGACCCGAGCAGGGGCGCCGCATACGTCGAGGGCTGGGTCCAGGCGCTCGAAGAGGACCCGCGCGAGATCCGGCGCGCCGCTGCGGACGCGCAGAAGATCTCCGACTTCGTGCTCGTTCGGCACCGCGAGCGCGTCGCCGCGCGCGAACCCCTCGCCGTGGCCGCAGTCCGCACGCCCGCGCAGGGACCTCAACGGCTCGTCGTTCCCGTGCCCCGGATCCCGGTCCCCGAGCGCGGCTTCGGGCCGAGCCGCTGACCCGTGAGAGGGAGGGAGACGTTCGGCCGCCCGGCCGAACCGGACCCGCGCCCCGCCGCGCCACCCAGCCGCAACAGCCAACGTTTGCGGGACGGCCACCGCCGAGAATACGCCGCGAGCCGGGCGCGCGGGTCCATCTCCTTTGAAGACCGCTGTGCCGGGGCGCTCACCGACATCGGCGTCTTCGGCGCGGTCTCCTACCGCGACCTCGCCGAGGCGCGCTTCGGCGGCCACCCCCACACCACCCGGAGGGCCGTCAACGCCTGGATCCGCAAGGGATGGGTCGAGGAGCACCGGGCCACCGGACCGAAGGGCAATCCGTTCAAGATCCTATCGCTCACTCGCGAGGGTGTCGTCGAGGCCCGGAGGAAAGCCACCCGGCGCGGAATGGATCCCGCACAGCGGATCCGGTCCCACCGCATGAAGCCCGCCGAGGCCGGGCACGACACTGCCATCTACCGCGCCTTCCGAAAGGAACGGCAGCTCCTGGCCGAACGGGGTGCCACCGTCAGGCGCGTCCGGCTCGACGCCGAACTCAAGAGCGCCGTCGCACGCGCGAGCGAGGCCGCCCGGCTCAAGCACGGCAGGGAGGCCGCCGACGCCGAGCGCCACCGCATCGCGCGTGAGCTCGGGCTTCCCCTCGACGAGCGGGACAAGGTGCTCTACCCGGACGCGCAGATCGAGTACGCGGACGCCGAAGGGCGGACCGGCCGCGTCAACATCGAGGTGGCATCCGGCAATTACCGCGAACCGGCACTGCGCGCGAAGGCCGCCGCCGGGTTCGCAATGCACGCCAATGGCCCGGCCGCGGCCGGTCTGCTCCGCAAGCTCGGGCTCGGGGGAGGCGAGAAGGGCTCCTGGCTCAAAGGACCGGCCGACCGCGATCCCGCTTCGGTCGAACTCTGACCCCTTAAGGAGAGAACACGATGCAGCCCTGGAAGATCAGCGCGGGACTCACCGCCGCACTCGCCGGGTCGGCGTTCCTACTCGGCGGATCCCGCCTCGAATACCTCGCACCCCATTGGCCAGCGATCCTCGCCGGACACGGAATCGTGCTCCTCCTCCACGCCACGCTCGCGCTAACCGCCGTCGCGGCCGCGATCTACGCCATCGCTCGCACCACCGGGCTCGCGGACCTCGGCCGCCGCGTCGATCTCGCCGAGCGGTCCGTCCGGCGCGGCGAGGGCGATCCCGGCCTCTCGGACTCCCTCCGGCAGGATGACGAGGGAGAATGGGAATGACTCGGAAGCGCGGACGGAAGGCCAGATCCGCATCCGTGGAGGGCCTGCCCGCCGACTGGCGGAAGCGGGCCAAGGTGATCCGCCGCTACGGGGGCGACACCCCGGCCACGGCGATCGAACGTTGCGCCGAAGACCTAGAAGCCACGCTTGTCGAAAGGGACGGGACCACCTACTCGCTCGTTGAAGCCGCTCGCGAGAGCGGATACTCCGCCGATCACCTGGGCCGCCTGGTTCGCGACGGCAAGATCCCCAACGCCGGACGGCCCGGCGCGCCCAGAATCGCCCTCAAGGACCTCCCCCGGAAAGCCAACGCGCCAACCGAGCCGCGACTGGCGCGCAAGCCACCGCGCCGCGAGCTTTCAAATGCGCAGATCGTGCAGTCCATCATCGAGAAAGGAATCGAAGATGGCACGCACGAAACGTGACCGGCGCGCATACAGCGCTGGTGAATGGGGCCGGAACCGGGTTCGGATCTTCCCCGATCCCAAGACCGGCTTTTTCCAGATCGAGTGGCGGGAGAACGGACGTAGACTCACCCGGTCGCTGAAACACCGCGACTGGGCGCGCGCGAAGGGGCAGGCGGATCAGTTCGCCGCTGGGTTCATTGACGCGCCGAACGGCAAGACCGAAGCTGAGCCCGAGCCGCTCACCCTGGAAGGGCTTTTTGACATTTACCGAGACGAGGTAACCCCCACCAAGAGTGAGCGGGCGCAGAGGTACGACCGCCGCACGATGGAGATGTTCCTCCCGTTCTTCGGCAGGCACCGCAAGCCCGCGACACTCTCCCAACGCGATTGGGACCGGTTCATCCGGGCGCGGCGCGCAGGCAGGGTCGGGCGCAGTCGCAGGCCGGTGTCTGACCGGACCATCGAATACGATCTGAAGTTCCTGCTTGCGATCCTCAACTGGGCAGCGAAATCGAGGGACGAGGAGGGAAGACTCCTGCTCGATTTCAACCCGCTGAGGGGCCTTAAGGTGCCGAAGGAGAAGAACCCGATGCGCGTGGTTCTCACGGACGAGGAGTACGAGGCGCTGCTCAGGGTGTCGCGACGGGTTGACTGGCGGTTCGGCGTGGCGCTGGTCATCGCCCACGAAACGGGACACCGTATCGGCGCGATCCGCCAGCTTCGATGGTTGGACATCGACCTAGAGGACAAAACCATCCGGTGGCGTGCCGAGAATGAGAAGACCGGATACGAGCACCGGACACCGATCACGGTCGAGGTGCTCGCTGTCCTGGACGAGGCACGGATGCGGAGCCCCAAGACTGGGAACGCTCCCGTGTTGCCCGCGCCGAAAGACCCATCGAGATGCTTGGACCGGTCTAGGGTGCGCGTATGGTGGCAGAAAGCCGAGACGCTTGCAGGACTGGAACCGAAGCGCGGTAGAGGTTGGCACTCCTTGAGGCGCAAGTTCGCATCTGACCTCATGGACCAGCCGCTGAAGGTCCTCTGCGAGCTGGGCGGCTGGAAGACGCCCCACACGACCCTCCAGTGCTACCAGCACGCAGACGTGGATCGGCTCAGAGAGGCTCTTGAGGACCGCCGCAGGGTCTGCTCGCGACCCAATTAGCGGGAACAAATAGCGGGAGTCGAACCCGGGGGATCTCGTAAGTTCAAGCGGGGCGCTTAGCTCAGTTGGTCCAGAGCGCCTGCCTTACAAGCAGGAGGTCGGCGGTTCGAATCCGTCAGCGCCCACTCTTCGGACGGACCATCGATCAGAGCTTCGATTGGAGGAATCGTGGAGACCCACGCCACCGCGCTGATAACCGACCCGATGGGGGTCTTCGCCTTCCTGGCCGGTATCGTGGCCCTGGTCTTCTGGCTATCGGGGACTCGGCGCCTGCAGCCGCTCTTCCGAGTCGTGCCTCCGGTCATCTTCGTCTACTTCCTGCCGATGCTGGCGACCACCGCGGGGATCACTCCCTCCTCGTCCCCGCTCTACTCTTGGACGGTTCCCTACCTGCTCCTCTTCGCGCTCCTCCTCCTGATGGTCTCGGTGGATGTGCGGAGCATCCTGAAGCTCGGCCCGACGGCGCTCTTCATGGTGGCGGCGGGGACCTTCGGGATCGTGATTGGCGGTCCGATCTCGCTCATGGTCTTCGGCGACTGGCTTCCGGCGGACGCCTGGACCGGCTTCGCGGCGCTCGCCGGCAGCTGGATCGGCGGCACGGCCAACATGGTGGCGATTGCCGAGAGCGTGGGAACCTCCGCCGACGCGATGGGGCCGGTAATCGTGGTCGACACGGTCGTCGGCTACGGCTGGATGGGGATCCTGATCGCGATGGTGGGCCTGCAGGAACGCTTCGACCGCACCGCGCGGACCGAGGCGATGGGGGAGGCCAGCCGCCGCCTGGAGGAGCAGGGGGACGACCGCCGCCCGCTTACTCTGCGCGACGCGCTCCTCATGATCGGCTTCGGGATGGCGGGCGCGGTGGTGGCGGAAAGAATCGGCGATATGCTCCCGGCGATGGGCGACCCCACGATCGTGAGCGCCACCACCTGGGCGGTGCTGATCGTGGTGACGGGTGGCCTGGCGCTCTCCTTCACCCCGGCTCGGCGCATCGAGGCGGCCGGTGCCTCCCACCTCGGCTACGCGGCGCTCTACCTGCTGCTGGCCGGCATCGGCGCCAAGGCCGACCTGCGGGCGGTGCTGGATGCGCCGATGTACCTGGCGGCCGGCGCCCTCTGGATCGCCATCCATGCGGCGGTGCTCCTGGCAGCGGCTCGGCTCGTCAGGGCGCCGCTCTTCTTCGTGGCGACCGGGAGCATGGCCAATATAGGGGGCGCGGTGTCGGCACCTATCGTGGCGGGGGTGTACCACCGCGCGATGGCGCCGGTCGGCCTCATGATGGCGGTGGCTGGCTACATCCTGGGCATCTACGGCGGTCTCGCCTGCGCGTGGCTACTGGGCATGGTGGGCGGCTAGCCGGTCCTCCTCCTGGATCTGCGCCGCCACCGCCTGCACCTCCTCCAGGACCCGCAATAGGTTATCGCTCCAGAGCATCGCGATCTCCTCCTCCGTGTAGCCTCTGCGGACCAGCTCGAGGGTCACGTTGAAGGTCTCCGACGCGTCGTCCCACCCATTCACTCCGCCGCCGCCGTCGAAGTCGGAGCTGATCCCGACGTGCTCTATCCCGATCAGCTCGACCATGTAGTCGATGTGGTCCACGAAGTCGGCGACGTCCACCACCTCCTCGGCCTTGGTCCTGTCGACAAAGCTCCTGACGGGCACGGCGTGCACCACCCCGCCATTCGCCGCCACCGCGTGGAGCATCTCGTCGTCCAGGTTGCGGCTGACGTCGGCCAGGGCTCTGACGGAGGAGTGGGAGGCGATGACCGGTGCCCGCGAGAGCTCGAGCGTCTGCATGATCGACTCCCTGGAGGGGTGGGATATGTCGACGATGATGCCGAGCCGGTTCATCTCGGCGATCGCCAGGCGCCCCATCTCGCTCAGGCCGCCGTGCATCCAGTCGCCCTCCTCCTCGCCCGTGTGCGAGTCGGAGAGCTGGTTGTGGCCGTTGTGCGCGAGCGACATGTAGCGTGCGCCCATCCCGTGGAACTCCTCGATCCGCCCGATCTCCTCGCCAAGCGGATAGGCGTTCTCCACCCCGATCATCGCGACCAGCCTGCCCGCGGCCGCGATGCGGCGGGCCTCGTCCGCAGTGAGGGCCACCTCGATGCGCTCCGGGGCGAAGTCGGCGGCGAGGCGGTGTATCGCCTCGAACTTGTCGATCGCGTTCGCGTAGGCGGCCGCGTACCCGTCGGCGTCCAGCGGTCCCTGGCGGGTGTAGACGACGAACCACCCCACATCCAGCCCGCCCTCCTCCATCTTGCCCAGCGTGGCCTGGGTGGGCAGCTCCATCGAGTAGTTGCGTTCGATGGTGAAGTTGTCCGTGTCGATGTCGATGTGCGTGTCGAGCGTCAGCACGCGCTCGTGGATTGCTCTCGCCCTCTCGGGGAGCTCCTCGTCGCCGCCGGTGTCCTGGGACGAGGCGAGGCCGGGCGAGAGGGCGACGGCGAGGAGCGCGCAGAACGCTCCGAGACGGTGGAGCGTGCCGAGACGCTCTAGAGGGTGTGGCCGACGGGGCTGGTGGTTGCGCATCTTTATCTCCTGGTCCTCTGGGGCGTCGCTGGGGGAACGGCTGGATCCAACCTAAGGCCGGTGGCGGCTCACGGCCCGGCGGAGCCTTGCCTGCGCAAGACTTGGAGGAGATCGGCGCCTGTACCACCGCATAGTCTGCATGACCGAGGAGTCGACCGAGATCCTCTACCGCCTCGGCGAGGAGGATCGGATCGTCGGCATCTCGGGATTCACGGTGCGACCGGCCCGCGCGAGGAGGGAGAAGCCCAAGGTCGCGGCCTTCACGAGCGCGAAGATCGACCGCATCCTGGAGCTGGAGCCCGACCTGGTGCTCGGCTTCTCCGACATCCAGGCCGAGATAGCGGCCGAACTGATCCGGAGAGGCGTCGAGGTCTTCGTCCTGAACCACCGGTCGGTCGCGGAGATCCTGCGCACTGTGCGGGTGATATCGGCGCTGGTGGGGGCGACGGAGGCGGGCGAGCGGATCGTCGCTGAGCTCGAGGACGGCCTCGCGGATGTGCGAAGAAGGGCCGAGGCGCTCCCCAGACGCCCGCGAGTCTACTTCGAGGAGTGGTACGACCCGCTCATCTCCGGTATCCGGTGGGTCTCGGAGCTGATCGAGCTGGCGGGTGGCGAGGACTGCTTCCCGGAACTCCGCGGATCGTCGCTCGCCAGGGGCCGGATCATCGCCGACCCGGGAGAGGTGGCGCGGCGGCAACCCGACGTGATCATCGGATCGTGGTGCGGGCGGAAGTTCCGCCCCGAACGGGTGATCGCCAGGGAGGGGTGGGGGGAGATTCCGGCCGTCAGGGGCGGGCATGTGCACGAGATCAAGTCCGCGCTCATCCTGCAGCCGGGCCCCGCCGCGCTCACCGACGGGGTCGAGGCCATCCACCGGATCGTCGCAGCGTGGGCGGCCCGTGGATAGCGTGGGGGTTCACAGGCAGCTCGCACGGCCGCACGCTTCCCGAATCCGCGACTCGGCGGTGCGCCACTCCAGCTCGGCGAGCGAGCGGAGGAGCCGCCAGGCGGGCACCTGGCTGACCGCCAGGTACTCGTTTCCCGGATCCTCGCGGATCTGGTGGGGCTGCACCGCGACCGAGAGGCAGAGGCGGAGCGCCGCGAGCGAAAGGGTCGCTGCGCACTCCTCGGGCGAGAGCGGCGCGACCGTTGAGTAGCCCCGGGCGATGGCGCACGCAGCCGCCACCGGGTCGGAGCGGTCCATCATGGCGTAGGCGGCGGCGATCGCCACCTCGGAGGCGCGCCAGCCTGACTGTACGTCGCCGAAGTCGATGATGCCGGCAAGGCGGACCCCCGACGGCGACGAACGCACCAGGACGTTGTGGCCGTTGGCGTCGCCGTGGATCACCGTGCGGGGGAGCAGGCGCCGGAGCGGTGCCAGACGGGCGAGCGAGCGATCCACCATAGCCGCTACGAGCTCGGCCCCCCGCTCCACTTCGGGAAGGTAGCGCCGAATGGTCTCCGGTGCGCCCTCCATCCGCCAGGCGAAGTCGCGCTCCAGCTCCGGATGCTCAAACCCCGCCAGCGCCGCGTCCACACAGGCCAGAGCGGCGCCCAGCTCCTCGAGGAGCGACGGCGGCGAGGCAGCCCCGGCCTCGGCGAGAAGCGTCCCCTCGATCCACGTCATGGCACAGACCGTGTGCGGAGCGCCCGCGTAGCTGACGGGAACCAACGCCGGGTGGGCGGGGTAGCAGAGCCGAGCGCCCGGCGCTGCGCCAGGCACGTCCCCGGGCGGGCAATCCAAGGGTGCAGGAGGTACGAGCGTGGGAACTGAGACCGGCAGCTTCGCGGTCGCCAGATGGTGCAGGCAGGCCGTCAGCAGCTCCGCGACGGACGTGCGGCACGCAGGCGCGAGCTTCAGCAGGAAGCACTCCCCGGACCCAGAGATGCGGAAGTTGCTGTCGATCTCGCCAGCCAGAGGGTGTACGGTTCCGTCAAGGCCGAAGGCCCGGCGGGCGATCTCTCCGGCCTCCCGGAGGAGGCCGGTCTTCGAGGTCCTCAAGGTGCCGGGGCGGCTGGGTTGGAGCCCCTCGGGTTGTGGTTCAGGTCGAGGCAGAACTCGGGCATCTGGAGCCGCTAACCTTGCGTCAGAGCGACGGGGACCCAATAATATAGACGAGCACAGAGGGCGGAGTTGTGCTCCGGCCGGACGGTCGGGCTGCGGCGGGTCCGGTGCGATCGGTCCCAGCGGTGCTCGAGGTGGGCGCCTCCCGGGCCGTTGGACGCACCAAGGCCGCCGCAGGGTTGGCTCCGCAACCCATTACCAAGCGAGGTGAGCATGGACAGACAACTACTGTACAGATCCCGGGGGCCCGGGACGAAGCGGGAAAGGTGGGGGCTGCTCGTAGTGGCGGCCAGCCTTGCTCTCGCCATGGCCGCCACACCGGCGGCGAGTCAGGAATCGGGTACGGTCACCGGCGTGGTGACCGACGAGGCCACGGGGCAGCTGCTCGAGGGCACCCGGGTGACCTACGACGGCGGCGCCCAGAGAGCGCTGGCCACCCAGAACGGCAGGTACGTGTTGGCGAACATCCCCGCAGGCACGCACACTCTGACCTTCGAGCTGATCGGCTACGAGACGGTCACCGTAGAGGTCGACGTCGCTGGGGGTGCGACCACCGCGCGCGACATTTCGATGGTTGCTGGCGCCATCCGGATGCAGGACCTAGTGGTCTCCGGAGTCGCGCGCGCCACGCCTCAGTCGAAGCTACCGATCGTCGTTGAGAAGCTCGATGTCGAGGATCTGCCGGTGCCAGCGCTCTCGACCGAATCGCTCCTAGCCGCGAAGCTGCCGGGAGTGAAGGTAGTTCGAGGCAGCGGACAGCCTGGCAAATCCGGCGACATCTTGCTGCGCGGCGCCACATCCATCTCCGGCAGCCAGGCCGCGCTGTTTGTTGTTGACGGGGTCATCAGCGGGACTTCACTCAATGATATAGCCGCGCTGGATGTCGAGTCCGTTGAGGTGGTAAAGGGTGCGGCCGGGGCCTCGCTATATGGGTCCAGGGCAGCCAACGGGGTAGTAGTCATTCGCACGAAGCGAGGCGGCGGATTCGCCGGCCAGGACTACAGCCGCATCGTGGTGAGGAATGAGGCGGGCGGTGACCAGCTTCCCGGCAGCATCCAGCTGTCCAACTACCACCCGTGGTGTGTCGTCGAGTCGGGGCAGTACGCGGGGTATTTGTGTGACTCGTTTGGCGACGGAATTCCCGACTTCCTGGACTCGCTCGCCCCCAAGCCCGCCCTCGACGGGGAGTCCACCGCGCAGGTGTTCCAGGACAACGAGTGGCCAGCGCACATGAACCGATACGATCACGTTGACCGCATCTACACTGTCGGCATGTCCATGACCAACTACGCGGCTACTGAAGGACGCGACGGCAACACAAGCTACCGCGCCTCAGTTGAACGAAACGACCAGCAGGGTGTGCTGTCGAGGTGGAACGATGGGTTCCAGCGCCGCGGCTTCCGCCTCAACCTGGATCACGAGGTCCGCGACTACCTGTCGATATCCGTCAGCACCGCGTACAACCACCTCGACCGGGAGGACATCGGTGGCAGTCCATTCTTCCACCTGACCTTCATGGGGCCTTACGTAGACCTCTTGGCGCGAGACAGCGCTACGCTGGATACGCCCTACTGCCCGGATAGTGGCTGCTTCCACTATAACCCTGACCCGCTCTCCAACCAGGCGCATCCGCTTTACGGTCTCGAGCTCCACGATTTCCGGGATAAACAGGAGAACCAGAGAGCCAGTGCCAACATCGTGTGGCGCCCCTATTCGTGGATGGACTTGGAGGGCACTTTCGGCATCGACAAGAATTGGACGCGGCAAAACGACATCCGTCCAAAAGGGCTACTTACCCCAGACGGGGATCCGGAAATTGGTTTTCTGTTAAAGGACCAACGCATTGCAACGCGGTATAACTCGGACGTGACATTGTCCACGAGTCGCGCCTTCGGTGATATCGCGACCAGAACGCGCCTGCGCTATCTTCAGGAGCTCGAAGATGCCGAGTACGTTCGGGCCCGGGGCGACGGTTTCATCGCGGAAAACCTTTACACGCTCGACAATACCGAAGACATCACGGCCACGTCGTGGGTTACGACGGAGCGAGCTGAGGGCGTTTTTCTGATTTCCGGCCTTGAGTACCAGGGTAAGTACATATTCGATGGTGTTGTGCGCTGGGACAGATCGAGTCTCTTCGGTCCAGATGAGAGAAACCAAGTTTATTGGCGTACGGCCGGGGCGTGGCGTCTGGACGAGGAGCCATGGTGGCCTCTGGCTTCAGTCGACCAAATGAAACTCCGCGCCGCGGTGGGCACAGCTGGTAGGCGACCTGCCTTCTGGCACCAGTACGAGGCCTACAACATCGACCCTGGCGGCCTTATCACTCCGGCGACGCTCGGCAACTCGGAGCTAAGACCGCAGCGCTCAACCGAGCTCGAAGCGGGTGTCGATCTGTTCATGTTCAATAGGATTGCGGCCGAGGTTACATACGCGGCCACGACTTCAAGAGACCAGATCTTGAGTGTGCCTCTTCCATCCGTATTTGGGTTCAACCGGCAAATTCAAAATGCTGGCACTATGTCAAACAACACTTGGGAATTGTCGGTCAGCGCACCCATTATCTCGACGCGCGATCTTGGATGGGATTTTCGTCTAAACTTCGATCGAACGCGGCAGCAAATTGACAGCCTAGGTCCTCCTCCATTTAAATCTCCGTCAGAGTTTTTCTTCTACAGAACCGGCGAGAAGTTTGGTTCCTTTTACGGTCAGGTATGGGCTACTGGTTGCGAAGGCCTTCCCAGGTTTAGCGAAGACGCGAGTACCCAGAGGAACATTTGCGAGTCATTTTTCGCAGTCAACGACGATGGATTGCTCGTGTACACCGGTGGATACAGAGTCACAGACGGCATCAGTGGGCTGTTGTGGGGCACGGACACCACCTTCATCGTCAATTACGTTACGGACGCCGACCGGAACAGCACGGCCAGCATTGTGTACGAATGGGGAATGCCCATACCGGTATACGGTCAGGAACCGACGGAAACCACGCGGACCTGCGATTACAGGATTGAAGCCGAGGCCGGGTGTGGGAATACCCAATACATGGGTAACACAACTCCAGATTTTAATGTGAGCCTAGCGAACACCTTCCAATGGAGGGGTTTGAACCTCTATGTGCTGCTTGACGGCGAAATCGGTGCACAGATATACAATCAGACGCGCCAATGGGCCTATCGCGAGGGGAGATCGGGAGATCAGGATCAGGCTGGCAAAGAGGAGCAGTTCAAAAAGCCTATAAAATACTACGAGAAACTCTATGACGCGAATGGCCCGAGTTCTTGGTTTGTTGAAGCTGGCGACTTTGTAAAAGTGCGTGAAGTGTCTCTGAGCCATTCGGTATCCCCGCAGTTGTTGGATTCCTACTTCGGCGGCCGAGTGAGTCAATTGGAATTCATGCTGATCGGACGCAACCTACTGACGTTCACGAACTATAAGGGGTACGATCCAGAGGTAGGCAGCAGTCGTGACGGTGACGGTGGGTCGCAGGTGGTGGGCCGAGTCGACAATTACCAGTATCCAAACTACAGAACGCTCAGTGCCAGCGTGCGTTTGGTGTTTTAGCGTTCCGCGTGTAGCGAAGTCGCAACAGATGACAATACAGCCAAGGATTCTGATATGAAATGCATGACAAGCAGGATACTGACATGTTTGGTGGCGCTGGGAAGTGCGAGTGCGTGCCTCAATCTAGACGTGGAGAACGAGAACGACCCGACGACTCGAGATGTGTTGACCACTCCGAAGGCGATTGAGTCGCTCGTTCGAACCTCGTTCATTTGGTGGTGGCATTCCGGCAATAATCGAAACCCCACGGCGGCCATGCAGACGGCCGCCGACGGGACAAGTTCGTCCTGGGCAAACTATGGGATGCGTGACGTTAGTTCCGAGCCCCGGGTCCGCTTCAACAACTCTGCGACCCATACCTATAGGGAAGTCAACGAATGGTCTTGGGGTTGGACATCCGACGCACTATCCTCGGTCCTTGAGGGCTTCAGGGCTGCTTCTCATCCCGACATGCAGTCGCGCATGGTTGCGGATCTCGGAGAGGTCGGAGTCGCCCGGTTCACAGCGTTCGGGAAACTGATACAGGCTCTGACGCTGAGCAGCCTGGCGACAATTTTCGACCGGGGATGGCCGGTTACGAGTGTTGAAGACCTCGAAGAAATAGGCGAGGCCGAGATGTATCCGGCAATCATGGAAAAGGCTATGGGACTTTACGAAGAATTCCTACAGCTTGCTCAGGGTGCCGAATGGGTAGTTCCTAACCATTGGGTTGGCTGCAAGAACGACTGGACAGTTGGGCGAGCCGTGGAGATCGCTAGGGCATATCGAGCACTCTACGCTGCGGCGGTTGCTCGGAGCCCGGAGGAGAGGGCCTCAGTCGACTGGGCTGCTATTCGGGCGGACGCCATAGCGGGACGAACGCGCTTCGTTGGTGCATTGGCGTTCAATGCCAATTGCAACACAGCCTGGACGGGAACCAAGCATCCGGTGCTGCTTTTTCCAGACTGGAGCCGCTCGGATTATCGTTGGATTGGACCAGCTGACGCGTCCGGCGGATGGGAAAAGTGGATTGCATCGGACCTGAATGACCGGACGATGTTTCGCATTGATACCGACGATCGGAGGATCACTGCTGGTAATCCCGAGAGCGACGGTAAGTATATGCAATTCCAGTTGGTTTGCCCATTTCGTTTGGATCGAGGTATATATCACTGTTCGTACTACAGAGACAGTCGTTGGGACTACATACTCGAAGAGCAGTTAACGACGGATTGGCCGCTGATTGACACGGCCGTCTTCGACTTTCTGGTTGCTGAGGCTGATTACCGGAGCGGAGATATGACGTCTGCCATGGAAATCGTGAATCAGTATCGGGTGAACAGTGGAGAACTGCCCCCGTTTACTAACCCATCGGGAGTCGCCCCAGGCGGCTCACGTTGCGTTCCGCAGAACGCCGATGGGTC
The DNA here is from genome assembly GCA_026706635.1 of Gemmatimonadota bacterium. Lineage (GTDB taxonomy): Bacteria > Gemmatimonadota > Gemmatimonadetes > Longimicrobiales > Gaopeijiaceae > Bin94. The sequence continues at coordinate 13,986 of JAPOYJ010000065.1, forward strand.
GTGCGGCGATCTTTGGGCAGCTTTGAAATACGAAAAGCAAATGGAGGTCCATGGGTACGACATTGCCAGTAGTCACTATGTCGATGATCGTGGCTGGGGCGACCTTGTGGCAGGTACGTGGGAGCAGTTGCCGATTCCCGGCTCGGAGCTCCTGATCCTCGGCATTCCGAACTATACGTTTCCCAACGCAGGCGGTGGTCGCGCAGCGGATGCGGGCGGTGCCGCTGGCGTGATCGGGTTGAATCGCGATAGTTTCCTTGATGAAGATGAAATCCGGGAGAGAATGGCGATAAATAGAGCGCGGCAGCAAACGGAATTGGTAATCAGAGATGAGCTTGGCAATGGGTGGAAATAGTAATTTTCGGGCGTGGGGCACGATCCGGAAGACCGTGGTTCGGAGTCGCGCGGTTGCGCGGTGGTTGTTTCCCGGATGCGGGAAATTGGCGGCTGGGTGTGTAGTGGCGACAACGGCCTGCGCAAGTGGTGGTGTGTCCGCCGTTTCCGAGGGTGTGTGGCGTGAGGACATGGGGCGTATGACGAGGGAAACTGTGGTCGCGGGTATCGATCGGATCGTGCGAAGGCACGCACTCAAGGTCGATCGGGAAGACGAGCGGGCCCGCGATTTTTTGTACGAACTTGCTTGGATTTCCCGCGACGTTAGCGCCGAGGAGGAGGTATTTGGAGTCACGGGCGCTCGAAACAGAATCGTGATTTACGGTCGGTTGTCGGGTGTCGGTGGCCTGGATGCGGAGGCGTCGATTTTCCGCGTTACCTGGGAACTTCAGAACGAGGTGGCGAGTGTGACCAACCCCGAATGGCACTCGGGGAGGATTCCTGAGTCGGTGATCGAGTGGTTTCGGCCAGTATTTTCCGACTTGGAGATGGAGATCGGGACGGGGTTGAATCGATAGCACATTGTTTCGCTCGGAGATTTTTGCCATAGTTGTGACCACGACGGCAGAGAGGCAATAGATCATGCGGGGGCCGCGGCTTGTTGCGTGGCCCCCGCATTTGGTTGTGCTTTGTATCGGTCTTGTCGGCGGATCTCAGCTTGGCATCGTCGCCCAAGACGGGGGCGCGGATGTCTACGAGCGGGGGCGCGGGTATATTCAGGCGGGTGACAGCGTCGTCGCTCTTGACCTTTGGATCAGTGCCAAGGATAGCCTGACGGAAGCGGGTGCCGAAGACCCGAGAATCGGTCGGGCGTTCGTGGAGGTGGTCGCGGCGCTTGAGTTGGCGGCGTATGAAGATGTGGCGACACGGTTTTTTTACTGGGGCCTGTCGGGACGGACTGTGGCGCGAGAACCGTACAGATCAGAGGTGCTCGCGGAAGGAAGGCGGACCTTTGCGCTGGTTGACTCCGTTGTGGCTGAACAGTGGGCGGTTAGAGGGGAAGACGATCCGGTGTCGCTGGCGCTGGCGATTAAGCGCTTCTGGCTGGAGCGTGATCCCTCGCCCACGACAATGGTGAATGAGCGGCTTCTGGAGCATTGGAAGCGGATTGCGGAGGCTCGTAGTCGGTATAGATACACGAAACGATCGGTGTACGGGACCGACGACCGGGGCGTGTTTTTCGTAAAATACGGGACCCCCGATCGTATTGTGAACGGTATTATGTCGGTCAGTCGCTGGGAGCAGCGGATGATTGGGATGCCTCAGGTCGTGTTGGATCGCTACGACAAGTTTCCACAGTTTGAGGTATGGCGGTACGGAGGGTTGGCTGCTCGCGGATTTACCTATTTTCTCTTTGGAAACGACGAAGGATCGGGTGAGTTTCGTCACGTCCAGGGGGTGCACGAGCTTATTCCGACAGGGGCGAGGAGCTTTAACGTGTCGGGAGATGGGGCGCAGTCCGGAGGCGGGATCAGGGGGCGACGCGCAGTGCACTATCTGGAGTGGGCCTACTACCAGGATGCGGCCCGGATGGGTGGACCATACGGTGAGCGTGCAGACGAGCTCGACCGAATTTGGCTAGGACGGGCGGAACCGCACGACGCTGCCATGCGGGCCACATCTTTCCGGTACGCCGACGCTGATCGGCGTCGCTTGCAAGTGCCGCGGCCGCCGATACTGTCGGCGTACGAGGACTCGCCGAGGAGCGTGCTCTCGGCGCAGATGGCGCGCATTCTCGACGGTGACGAGGCGCTGGTGATGGTGCTGGCGGTTTCTTCTCCGTTGTGGAGACCGGAGGTCGAGGATGGCGAGTTGGCCGACACGGTGGAGTTGAGAGAGCACACTGGGAGGCACACGGTAATCGCTCGCAATCACAAACTGGAGGAGGTTGCGCGCGGCGACATGGAGCTGATCGATGGGGACGGTACCGTGTCGCAGCTCGTGCTGCGGCACGTTCGCTCGCTGGGTCACCTTACTGTAGCAGTTGAGCATAGGGTGGATGAGGCCGATGGGGTAGTGGCGACCGGGGAGGAGGCTGTGGACACTAGCGGCGTTCTGCCCGGGCATAGCCACTTCACCGTGAATCCGCCGCTCGTGCGTAGGGGAAGTGTCTCGGAGGTGAGCGACCTTATTGTCGGAATCGTGCCGCAGCCGGGGTTGCTCCCAGAGAACATGCCGGTTCCCCTCCTGCCAGCGACTCGACTCTGGCGCGAGGACCTGCTGCGCGTCTACTTCGAGATCTACCATCAGAGTGCAGTGAGGGAGGGCGACACGCGGCGGTTCGACATTCGACTTCAGATCCTCCGTCGGGCCACGGAGCCGTCGAGCGACGGAGAGGCGGCGGCTGCGACTGCCGCAATCGTGATGGCTTTGGAGTCGGTTGCGCCCACCGGAACGCACCACCTCGATCTCGACCTCCGCAACGAGAAGTCCGGTCCTCTGGAAGTCGTTCTGATGGTGACTGACACTGGAACCGGCGAAGCGTATGTGCGCACGGCCCCGATCTTCCTGCTGGACAGCTGAAGCATGCACGGCGGATCGCGTTGGCACCGCAGAAGCGGGCCTGCCTGGCGAACTTCTCTCGCCCTGTTGGCAATTGCGAACATAGCTGAGCCAACCAAGGGGTCGGCCCAGGTCGCGCGCACGGCTGCCGGGGCGAGCGGTCATTCTCGACCGTGGCAGCTGGGCGTGTGGGCCCAGAGCGGCGTCATGAGGCCCTTGGGGCGGTTGGCGACGAACGCGCTCCCGGTTGTGTTGGCCCGCCGACTCGACGTTCGTGCGGAGCTCGAGTCGGCAGTGGGGCATTCCGGCGGCCTGGAGTTGAGGTTCCCGACTCGGGGCTTTTCGGTCCGCACCGGGTGGGAGACCACCACCGGCGGAACAGCGGAGGGCTTCCTGGCGCTGTGCGAGTTGGCTGATTGCACTCCCGAGTCAGTATCGGCTACGATGAGCGGGCTATTCGTGGAAGTGCGGGTTTTCCAGACATCTCTGGAGCGGACGGTGGCGCCGATATTCGCAGTTGGGTACGGACGCCGCTGGTACAGCTTTGGCGACGTCGATTGCACGGATCGAAATGACGACCTGAGGATCATCTGCGACGCGATTGCCGAGGTGTTCGAGAGCCCCGGGTCGCACTCGGTCCTCCGCGTTTCGGCAGGGTTAGGTACCTATTTGGGTCGGTTTAGTGCCGATCTGGCTGCGAATGCAACCGGGGGCCGCTACTCGGGAGGGCGGGGAAAGACTGTGGGTCTTTGGTATCCAGACCTGCGGGCTACGCTGGGGGTGGGTTTGGTGGTGTTCTAGCAGCCCGTGGACAAGCCTCCCACGGCATTCGAGGCGCGCTGCATGCTCTACTCCGGCGGCTGCGCCGCGAGCAGGTGCCGCACGAAGTAGTCCCACCGGCGCCGGGTCATGTACGCCTCGCCGCTGAATCCGTGCCCCCGGTTCGGCAGCATGATCAGATCGAAGTCCTTGTCGGCCGCGACCAGTGCATCCACCATCAAGAGCGTGTTGTAGACGGGAACGTTCGTGTCCATCGTGCCGTGCGCCAGGAGGAGCTTCCCCTCCAGGCGATCGGCGAGCAGCTGGTTCGCCTGGTTGTCGTAGTTGGTTGTGCCGTCGCCATGGCTCTTCAGCAGCCCCTGCCACTTCTCCCCCCAGTCGTCGGCGTAGTTGCGGTTGTCGTGGTTGCCAGCCTGCGAGACCGCGACCTTGTAGAGGTCGGGGTAGCGGAGGATCCCGGCCGTGCTCGCGAAACCGCCGCCCGAATGCCCCCAGATCCCCACCCGTTCCAGGTCCATCCACGGGTGCCGCTCCGCGAGCTGCCGGATCATCGCCACCTGATCGGGGAGTCCGTTGTCGCCCATCTTGCCGTAGTAGGCGTCGTGAAACTCCTTCGAGCGCCAGGGCGTCCCCATGGCGTCCACCTCGACGACGACGAATCCCAGCTCGGCCATGGCCTGCTTGTCGCGCCTTGCCGCCCGAAACGATCGGGTGCGCACGCTCCCGGACTGCGGCCCCGGATAGAGGTAGTTGACGACCGGGTAGCTGTGAGAGGCGTCGAAGTACGTCGGCCGATACATCAGGCCGTGAAGGTCGGTCTTGCCGTCGCGCGCCTTCACCACGAAGGGCTCGGGCGGACGCCATCCGATCGCGACGAGCTGCGAGATGTCGGCCCGCTCCAGCTCGACGACGACATTGCCCTCCATCTCGCGGAGCACCGTCACCGGGGGCGACACCGGCGTCGAGTAGCTGTCGAGGAAGTGCTCGCCCGAGGGGGACAGCGTGACCGCGTGGTCGGCGCTGTCGGGGGTGAGGAGGCGCAGGCCAGCGCCGTCGATCCCGACCCGGTAGAGGTGCCGGAAGTACGGATCGCCGGGCTCGCGCACATTGCCGACGAAATAGACGATCCTTCCCGCTTCGTCAACATGCAGAACACGGTGAACGTTCCAATCGCCGTCGGTGACCCTGCCTACGAGCTCGCCGCTCTCCACGTCGTAGCGGTAGAGGTGCCCCCAGTTGTCACGCTTCGAGTACCAGAGCACCTCGCCGGACCCGTGCAGCACGCGCCAGTTCGGAGTCCCGGGCCCCGACTCGAAGAAGGTCTCCTCGCGCTCAGTCAGCACATCGCGCACCTCGCCCGTCTGGGGATCGGCGATCCGCAGCGCTGCGACCTTGTGGTCCCTCGACGACGAGACAAAGGCGAGCCTGGCGCCGTCTGGGCTCCACTCCACGTCGAGAAAGACCCCGCCCCGCCCCGCCACATGATCGGTGACCGAGGAGCGGTGCGGATCGGGCGGCATCTGGAGGCGCGTCACCCGTGCGCCACCGTCTGCGTCTCGCCGTGACCCGTCCGGCGCCTCGTCAACGTGAATCACCACCCTCTCGATGCGGAAGATCACTGTGTCGCCCGGGAGCGGGTACCGCCACGACTGAAGCTCCGGGTGTCCGACCCTGGTCGTCGCCATGTGCATCATCCCGACGCCGCGCCCGTCGTGCTGGAAGGTGGCGATCATCCTCGAGTCGGGGGACCAGAGGAGGACTGGCGATTCGCGCCTGATCCACCCGGCGTTGTTGGTCGCGTAGCCGTAGTCCTGCACGCCGTCGGTGGTGAGCGGCCGCTCGGCACCGCTCTCCAGATCGCGCAGCCATAGGTTGTGGTCCCGGATGAAGGCGGCCCTCGTCCCGTCGGGTGAGGTGATCGCGTTTGGATCTGTGGGTGAAGCCGGGGAAGTGGCTTCGCAGATGAAGGATTCAAGGCCGCAGCGGTAGCGCTCGCCGCCGTCGCCGACCTCGGCCGTGAGTGCGACAAGCCCGCCGCCTCCGCCCAGCTCGAGTGCGTCCACCGGGATTGCGAAGGCGGAAATGGAGGTGTCGGTGGCCTCGCTCAGCGCCTCGGCGAGGCGTTCGTGGTCGAAGGCCCGCTCCCGCGCCCGGACCGTAGCGTCGACCAGCACGAACTCGGTGCCATCCGGGATCGTGTTTCGGTACCAGAGGCGACCGTCCGCCAGCCACTGGGGTCGCACCGTAGCGCCGAAGACCAACCGCGAGGTGTTCGGGGCCAGGAAGGACTCGGCGCGGGCGTAGTCCTCCCTGGTGGGTGCATGCGGCCGCTGCTGCTCGGCAGCAACCTGGGCTGAACCGGGGATGGTCAGCACCCAGAATACAAGACAAAGACGGATGGACTTCACGTTCGGACCCTCGCCAATAGCACGAGGCCCACCAGAAGGAAGATCATATTGGGCGCCCACGCCGCCCACAGCGGCGGGAGGCCGCCCGCGATCCCGATGGCGCCGCACAGCCTCAGGAGAAGGATGTACACCAGCGTCGATCCAAGGGAGACGCCGACCCCGAAGGCCGCGCCTCCCTTCTTGACGGTGGTCGCTAGCGGCGCTCCGAAGAGCATGATCACGAGCGTCGCGGCCGGGATCGCCAGCTTCTGCTCCCGCCCCACGAGCAGCTTGTTCGGGTCCCCCCCCGAGCGGTAGACGCTCGCAGCCTGGCGCCCGAGCTCCTCGTAGGTCATCTCCTCCTCGTCGGGCGGGTCCTGCAGGAGGTCCTGCGGCGTCTCGTCGAACCCCGTCCGCCGATAGTTCAGGAAGGCGAAGGTGCGCTCGCGCTCATCTTCCGGGTAGACGCGTCGCAGGTGGCCCTCCCTGAAGGTCCACCCCTCCTCATCCTCGTAGGTGGCCGTCCGGGCCCACATGTGGGTCAGGACGCCGTCCGCGTCGGTGCTCTGCAGGATCACACCACGCATCGAGCCACTCGATACCCTGAGCTCCTGCACATTCAGCACTTCGCCATCGTCGGTCTGGAAAACGAAGTTGTTGCGCCAGTCGCGCCGCATCTCGACTTCGCGGAATATCTCGGCCGCGATTCGGTTGGTGGTTGTGACGAGGGTGCCGAGGAAGAAGGCCGCCACCGTGAGGACCGCGCCTACCGGCCAAAGGGGTGCCACTAGGCGGTGGAAGGAGATTCCGCCCGCCTTGGCCGCCTGGATCTCCCGGTGGACCGTCATCGAGTGGATGGTGAAGACGGTTCCGACGAGCGCGGCGACCGGAAAGGACCAGAGAACGAACTTCGGGTACTCGAAGACGTAGCCCCAGAGGATCTCCTGCATCGAGAGGCCGCGGTCGATGTAGCGTCCCTGCTTGGCGGATTGGTCGCCCAGGATGAACATTACCGGCACGCTCAGCACGAAGAAGGTGAAGATGCGCACGAAGGTGCCCACTACCAGGCGGTCCAGCTTTCGCGTCACCGCCGTCGCCTCCGGGGCACCAGACGGGCGAGTGCGCTCCGTCCCTCCAGCCAGAGCTCCCGCCACCCGCTGTCGCGAGACGAGGCCGTCCACCTCCCGATGCGTGTCGCTAGGAGGCCGCCGATGACGATCAGCCCGATGCTCGGGCTCCACATCGCCCAGAAGGGGGTCGCTCGGTTGCGGTCGGCCCAATCCTCGCCCGTCGACAGGCCATACTGGTAGATTCCGATCACCAGCGCCGAGACCACGATCACCATGCTGATTCCGCCCCTCGGGAAGCGCACCCCGAGCGGCATCCCGATCAGAACGAAGATCATGCACGCGCTGGCTATCACCAGCTTCTTGTGGAACTCCACTCCGTACCGGTTCGCCTGCCTTCTGAGCGAGTCGTAGCGGTTCTGGCGGGCGTGCGCCTCGAAAGAGACGCGCCGTGTGGGACCGTCGGCGCCGGCGATGTGCGCTGGCGACCGAATGCCACCCTCGGGCGCACCGACCTCCTCTCCGAGTGCCCGTTGCACGGCGGTGAGCGTCCCTGCCCGGGACGCCTCCGCTAGCGAGTCCAGCTTCGCCGTCCTATACGACATCGAGTCCCAGAGCATCCGCACCGGCATCTCGCGGTCACTCCGGTAGCTCCCGTCCTCGGCCTCGAAGATGTCCGCGACGCCCCGCAGCACGTACACCTGCTCGTCGAAGGACGTCCGCCTGAAGCTGCCAGGCTCGGCCAGGGTGCGGACCTCGTAGGAGTGTCCGTCGTAGAGGCGCAGCTGCAGGTCGGTGAAGGCGCCGTTCATGTGCATCGTGCCGCGGTCGGCGTACGTTGTGCGTCGAGTCGCCGCCCGGCTCAGGTCGTGGATGACGACCTCGCTCAGCGAGCTCGACTCCGGGTCAATCGCGGCGGCGCTCAGGTAGTAGGGGCCGAGGCCGCCCTCGCCCCTGATCACATTCACGACGCTCTCGCTCAGCTGGAAGGTGGGGCTCTTCTGACGGATTGCGATCTGCAGGTTCTTGAGCCGATGATTCGCCTCGGGCAGCACTCTGTCGTTGAAGAAAAAGGTCGCCCCGGTTAGGACAATCCCCATGAACATCGTCGGCAGGAAGAGCCTGCGCGGCCGTACGCCGCCACCTGACATCGCCACGATCTCGCTGTTGGCGGCCAGATCGCTGAAGGTGTAGAGGACCGCCGGGAGGACGGCCATGGGGAGCGTGAGGGCTATCGTGTGGGGGAGGGTGAGGATGAGCGCCTCGAAGATGATCTCCTTTGGGAGCCCCTTCCCGGCAAGATCGTCCAGCCGCTGCGCGACCGCGTTCACGAACATCAGCCCGGTGAGCAGGCTAAAGGTGAAGAAGAGCGGACCCAGGTGAGACCGTATTATGTAGCGACTGAGTATGCTCATGGCGAAATCTAACCGAACCCGGCGAGGCTCCCGCTCTGGCAGTCCGTGGACGATCTCGCGCGAGCACCGAGAGGCGCGAAGCGCTGGCGGTCCGTGGACAGGCCCGGACGAGCACCGAGACCGGCGAAGCGCCCCGCTGGCAAGGCGCGACGAAGCGGTCCAGCGGGGATGCAGCGCGCCTCGAATGCCGTGGGAGGCCTGTCCACGGGCTGCTAGGGCACTGGCAGCCCGGAGTGGCCCCGTGCGCACACTCTCCTGGCTCTTCGCCGCCCTGGTCTCGTCGCTCTCACTGCTTTCGGTGGGGTTTGTCGGCGCTTCGGGGCAGGGGCGGGGCGCTCCCCCTCCCAATGAGACGCATTGGGCGGCGCTGGCTTTGCCCGGGATCGACACGCCGACCGTCAGCCTGGGGCTGGCCGAGATTCCGGTGGCCCTCATTTCGCGGGCCTCTCCGCTCTCCCACGCCATGACCCACGGCCCCCCTGCCGCGACGCTGGCACTCCCCGACTGGAACCGCGACCGGCTCCTGCGCTTTGGCACCCTGGGGCGCGTCATCGGCTACGCCTCGATCCCGGCGCCGAGCGGCCTCGCACCAACCGGCACCCAGCGTGCGGCCTCCCCTGGCCGCCTTCGCAACGACTTCGCCGACCTGGGCTTCTCGGTGCGCGGGACCGCACGGTTGGGGGGGGACTGGTCCTCCTTCCGCCCCTGCGACGAGGCGGTGCAGCTGACGTGCGGCGTCCCGCTGGTTCCCCGGATCACCCCGGACATCGTCTTCTCGGCAACCGCGGACGGAACCGTCGCCGACCGCATGGTGGTCGACGTCGACTACGAGCAGACCCGCAGCTTCGAGGGTGCCAACCGGATCAACGTCGCCTACCAGGGGCGGCCGGGGGAGGTGCTCCAGCGCCTCGAGATCGGCGATGTGAGCTTCGAGCTGCCCCCGTCGCGTTTCCTGCTCGAGGGAATTCCGGCGGGCGCCTTCGGCTTCCAGGGCGAAATGCAGATCGGTCCGGTCGCGGTCAGCTCCGTCTGGGCGCAGCAGGCCGGCGAGGTCACTACTCGTCGCTTTCGGCTGGGCGCCGCGGACGAGGGCGTGCTCCTGAGCGATACGATCGTGCTCGACGACGCCGACTATCTGGACGGGCAGTTCTTCTTCCTCCTCGATCCCGAGCGCATCCACGACTACCCGCACATCGACGTGCTGGCGCTCACCCCCTCCGACTCGGACGCACTCGACGCGCCGGGCGGCGGGCCGATCCAGCTCTACCGCTCCGAGATCGATCCGTATGCACAGCAGCAGGTCGAGGGGCACATCCTGGCCGACGCGATCGCCGTCCTCGGGGCCGACACCGTGGTGGAGTCGGCGTGGTTCCGGTACCTTCAGCCCGGACGCGACTACCTGGTGCACCCGAGCGGGCTCTGGGTAGCGCTGCGGTCTCCGCTCCTGGCCGACGAGATGCTGGCCGTCACCTACATCGCGGCCAGCGGCGACACCGTGGGGAGCTACAACCCCGAGGTGGTGTACAGCGAGGGTGGCCGCCCGACGCTTCGCCTCCTCAAGGCGTCGGCTGGCAGGCACCGGCCCGGACTACCCACCTGGCGGACGGAGATGCACCAGGTCTACCGCGTCTCCTCGGCCGGCGAGGTGGACCCTGCCTCGATCGAGCTCTCGATCTCCCTTGGCGAGGAGAGCGCCGGGCGCACCTTCGCGCGCCGCCCGAATGGCGAGACGGTGACCTATCTGCGCCTCTTCGGACTCGACGAGGAGTCGCCGCGCGACCTCCTGGACGCCTCGCACGTCTACCGTCCGGCGCTCGAGTCCTTCGAGGACCAGCCGCCCCTTCCCGGCAGCTTCATCGTCTTCCCGACGCTCGAGCCCTTCGCAATGCCAGCACCGCTCGGCAGCCTCGAAATCGACTCGCTGGAGGTCCAGCGCCTACTGGGCGAGAACCGCAACCACCGCATCTATCGGGCCGACGATCCCTACGAACGCGAGTACGGCGGGGTCTTCCGCCTCAACATCTCGTACGAGGCACGGGGCGATGGGGTGGTTTCGTCGCTGGCGCTCGGCGCGGTCGGAATTCGCGAGGGAAAGGAGCGGGTGACGCTCGACGACCGGCACCTGGTCCGAGGGGTCGACTACACCATCGAGTACGACATCGGCGTCATCACGCTCCTGGACCCGGACGCCCTTCTGGCGGCTGGCGGGAAGCGGGAGCTGGAGGTGACGTGGGAGCAGAGGAGCTTCGTGCAGATCGCACCGTCGTCGGTCTTCGGGGTGAACGCGCACTACGACCTGGGCGACCATGGGGAGGTGAACGCCGTCGGCCTCTATCAGACGGAGGACCGGCTGGTTCGGCGGCCGCGCCTCGGTGTCGAGGCGAGCGCCGTGGGGTTGGGAATGGCGAGCGGCCGTCTGGCTTTCGATGTACCGGCGCTGACGCGACTCCTGGGAGCGATCGGGGGGGTCGGCGAGGACGAGCGCTCGTTGCTCAGCATCTCCGGCGAGGCGGGTATCTCGGTCCCGAACCCGAACACCCAGGGCACAGTCTATCTGGACGACTTCGACGCGGCCAACCAGCGTCCGATTTCATTGCAGAGCCCCCAATGGCGACTCGGCAGCCGCCCCGCCCATAGGCTCGGTGCGGAGGATGTGCTCCCGTCCGAGCTCTCGGCGGCGAATCTGGCCCGTGCGACGTGGCAGCACGTATGGATCGTCGAAGATCCAGGCGGGGACAGCCTGGGCATCTTCGAGGGGTTCCACCCCAGCAGCGACATCGACGAACAGATACGGATCACCGGCACCGCGGTCCGCGACCCGGGGCTCTTCGTGCGCTTCGAGCCCGACGGCGCTACGCAGGGCGCGGCCTGGTCGTCGCTCACCACGGTGCTGAGCACGTCGGGGACGGACCTTACCAAGAGCGACTTCATCGAGTTCTACGCTCGCGACAGTGCTCACCTGTCGCTGGTCATGGACCTGGGCGTGGTGAGCGAGGACGCCTTCTTCGTCGACGCGACCGGCGCAACCGAGGGTATCAAGCGATCGGGGTCAGCCTGGGGCCAGGGGGTTCTCGACCAGGAGGCCAACCCGCGCCGGGGCGAGGTGTGGGGGACGGAGGCTGACGAGGTGGGCGTCTGGGCGGAGGCGTGCATCGCCGAGAGGGGGCGCGTCTACCAACTGGGCGACCCGAACGCGAACTGCACACGGGGAAACGGCCGCCTCGACAGCGAGGACCTCGACAATGACGGCAATCTGGACACCGTCGAGCGGTATCGGCGCTTTGTGGTGGAGCTGGACGGCTCTTCGCCCTTCGTTGTGAGGAACCGAGGCGAGACGGGCACCGAATTTCGGCTCTACCGGGTGCCGCTGCAGGACGCCTCGGCCACCGACGTGGGGCCCGCGGCCGGAGACGCGGATATGCGGGCGGTGCGGCACCTGCGGATCACCGTCGTCGGGAGGACTCCGGGGACATTGGTGCTCACCCGCATGGCGATCGTGGGGTCAACGTGGATCAGGCGGTCGGAGACGGGGGTCCTGCAAGGGATCGGGGGCGACACGACGACGGTCTCCGGCAGGGTGGAGGTGGGTCCGGTATCGCGCCTCACGGTCGGGGACGCCTACTCCTCGCCCCCTGGGGTGATCGAGCAGCTGGACGACCCCGGGGCCGCGCTCGCCGGGCAGGGAATCGAGTTCGGCGAGCGGTCGCTGGCGATCGCGTTCGAGGATGTGGCCGACGGCAACCGGGCGGAGGTATACAACCGCTTTACGCAGCGTCCGCGCGACTTCATGTCGTACCAGGAGGCGCGTCTCTGGGTCGTCGCGCCCGTTGGGGGGTTTGTCCCGGAACTCCCGGCCTACTTCTTCCTGAAGATCGGCACCGACGACCAGAACTTCTACCTGTATCGCAAGCCACTGGAGGGGACCGAGACGCCAGGCATGGCCACCGCCGAGGAGTGGAGCCCGGAGGTCGTGATCTCCTTCGAGGAGTGGCTGAGGCTCCGGCGCGAAGCGGAGGTTCAACTGATCGCCCAACCTAGGCGGCCGGACGATCCGCCTCTGGTGATCTGGAGCGCCGACAGCGCCTACGCGATCTACATGCAGGACCGGGGACGGGCTCCGAATCTGGCGGCAGTGCGGGAGATCAGCGTTGGCGTGGCCAACCACACCAGGGGGACGATCACGGGAGAGGTGTGGGTGGACGAGCTGCGTCTGGCGAGGGGCATCCGCGACGCAGGGATCGTCTCGGCGTTCGACGCAGAGGTGCGGGGCGGCGAGTTCCTCTACGCACGGGCCTCGCTCCGGGACAGGAGCGGCTATTTCCGACAGCTGCACGCCACCCCGACCTTCCAGGACAACCGCAGGACGGACGCGCGAACCACACTTCAGCTCGGTCGCCTCGCCCCCGACGGGTGGGGGATGCAGCTCCCGCTCACGGTGACTTGGGAGCGCGAGGACCAGTCGCCTATCTTCCTGGGGCGGAGCGATGTGCGCGTCGACCGCCTGGAGGTGCGGCGGCCGGGGTACGAGCATGCCCGTGCCGATCTCGCCCTCTGGCGGTCGGGCGTGGCCGACGAGGGACTCTGGGGAGCTGTGCTAGGTGGCCTGGACGTACGGGTGGGGGTGGGAAGCTCGTCACTAAGGACGATCACCACCGAGAGCGAGGGAAGCACCGTGGATGGCTCGGTCGCATACGAGCTGCTGCCGGCTCGCCGCGACCTGACCCTCTTCCCCGGCGGGGTGGGCGACCTGATCCGCCGCGTCCTGCCGCGCGGAGTAGGCGAGAAGCTGGCGGGCGCGCGCCTGCAGTGGCTGCCCACCAGCGTCTCGTTGCGCGGCGGCTTCGCCGACCGCGAGCTCTCGACGTGGCGCTTCGACCGGATCGTTGCCACCGACGCGGACACTGCCGTCCGCGCGACCGAGGCGCCGCGCAGAGATGCAGCCCTCTCGGTGCAGGTCGTCGCAAATCCGCTTCCCTCGCTGACGGCCGAGGGCGAGATGCTGAGCGGTCGCGATCTCCTCGGGGTTGAGGAGCTGGCCGACGACGAAGGGAGCCGCCGACTCCTCGACTCGGAGCGCAGGAGGGTGGCCGGTGTCGATCTGGGGTGGGAGACGGACCGCCGTCTGCGGACGCGGGTCGTCTTCGAGCCCAGCGTCGCCGAGTGGACGAAGACTAGGTTCGAGATGTCGACGGTCTACCGGTCTGAGCGCAACTCGGATCTGATCGAGGTGCGCGACACCGCGCTGACGCTGCTCCGCAACGTCAACGGGCATAAGAGGATCGTGGCGACGCTCGCGATCGACCCGGCCGGGGCTGTAGCCGAGCGCGAAGAGCGCAGCTGGGTGGGCGTCCTGGCCCGGGGCCTCGAGGTTCTCTCACTCAGCTACGAGAGCGGACTCATTTCGCGCTTCGAGCGCGAAGCGGTCGACCCGGGCTTCGTCTATGAGATCGGGTGGGGTGGCCGCGACGATTTTCTCCTCATCGAAGGCGACTCGGCCTCGACGCTGCACGACCGGGAGCTCGTCCGGATCGGCGGAGGGCTGCGACTCCCCAGCGCTGCATCGATCTCCGTCGGCTACGAGCACAGCCGCGACCAGAAGCTGGACTCTCGCTCCGATCGCCAGGACCGACGCGAGGTGTGGCCGGATCTGACGCTGTCGATATCCAACGCAGCTCCTCCGCTCCTCTCCGGCTTCCTGCGCTCCCTGACGCTTCGGGCGGGGTACCGTCGCGAGTGGCGCTCCTCGATCTTCGGCGAGGGCGCCCGCCAGAACCGCCGCCGGGAGGAGCGCGCCACGCCGCTCCTCCTGGTCCTCCGGCTCCCCCGGGGCGCTTCAGTCACCTACAGGGGCCGCTTCGACACGAGCGAAACCACGGATCCGACCGGAAACACCAACAGCGAGCGCACCGCGCACTCGCTCTCGGCATCGGCTTCGATGCCGTCCCCAATCGCGGCACTCAGCCGCCGCGGGGCCCCGATGCGCGTTGCGCTGGGCCTCGCCTACCGCGACGAGCTCCGTTGCCGAATCCAGAGCGAGGCGGGCGAGTGTGCTCCCTTCGTCGACCGCTTCCTCCGCGAGGCCTCCGTCACCGTATCCTCCCAGCTGCGCGACCACGGTATCGGTGCGCGCCTCCAAATCGTCGACCAGCGCTCCTTCGTGGGCCGGCAGGCCGGAGTGACCCGCTTCCAGCTCGAAATTTTCGGCGAGTTCCTGCTCACCCCCGACCTGCTCTCGGCACGCTCCCCGTAGCCTACAGCCCGTGGATAATCTCGCGCGAGCACCGAGAGCGGCGAAGCGCTGGCGGTCCGTGGCCCGGACGAGCACCGAGACCGGCGAAGCGCCGGGCTGACATGTGGTTGGAGTTTCGCATCTTGTTGCGGTGAATGTGGTTGCATGTTCGACAGCCCGGTTTCCCGCTGAATGATTCCCGCCGGTCTCGATTTCAGCCGCGAGCCCGGCGGCGGTCTTCCAGAGCCTTCCGAAGCTGTCCCTCGTCGGCTCTCTGATAGCACCGAAGCACCGTCTTGGCCGTCTTCCAGCCGCCGAGTTGGCAGAGCACCTTCAACGGCTGGTCCATCAGGTCGGAGGCGAACTTGCGCCGCAGCGAGTGCCAGCCCCGTCCGGGCTTCGGCTCCAGTCCCGCGAGCCGCTCGGCCCTGTCCCACCATCCCTGCGCCAACGCGGCACCCATGCAGGCCGACGGATTCCGGGGTGCGGGCATGATCGGGGCATCCCCAGCAGCGGGATTCCAACTCCGCGCCTCCTTCAAGGCATCCAAGGCCTCGTCCGTGACCGGCGTGATGTGCTGGTAACCCGACTTGTCGTGTTCGGCGCGCCAGACGATGGCCCCGCCCTCGAAATCGATGTCCTGCCACCGAAGCTGGCGGATGGCACCGACCCGGTGGCCCGTTTCGTGCGCGAGCACGAGCGCGACATGGAACCGCCAGTCCACCCGCCGCGACACCTTCAGGAGCGCCCCGTACTCCTCTTCTTGGAGCACCACCCGGTTCGGGTTCTTCTCGCGCGGCGTCCTGAGCCCCCTGAGCGGGTTCCGGTCGAGCAGCAACCGGCCCCGCTCGTCGCGGGACTTCGCCGCCCAGTTGAGGACGGCGATCAGGAACTTCAAGTCGTATTCGACCGTCCGGTCCGCCACCGGCCTGCCACTCGGCCCGATCCTGCCAGCGCGACGCTCCCGGATGAATCGGTCCCAGTCCCTCTGAGACAGGGTCGCCGGGTCGCGGGACAGTCCGAAGAGGTCGAGGAACATCCGCATCGACGTTCGGTCGTGCTGCCGCGTGTGAGCGCCCTTGGCGGGCGTCACCTCCTGACCGTAGATGTCAAAGAGCCGCTCCAGAGTGAGCGGCTCGGGCTTGGCTTCCGCCCCGCCCCCGATCTCCGGGCCGGCGAACCCGGCGGCGAATTCGTCCGCCTGCCGCTTCGCGCGCCGCCAGTCACGGTGCTTGAGGGACCGGGTGAGCCTGCGCCCGTTCTCCCGCCACTCGATCTGGAACATGCCGGTCTTCGGGTCCGGGAAGATCCTGACCCGGTTCCGGCCCCATTCGCCAGCGCCGTACGAGCGCCGACTTCGTTTCGTGCGTGCCATCGTTCGATTCCTCTCGATAGACGGACTGCACGATCTGCGCGAACCAAGTATCGCGGAGGGAGGGCTTCTCCGCCAGTGTCTCCCACGCTCGTACCCAAGGGACCCCACCGATGCGCGCACGGATCGCGGGCGACGGGAACATGCGGGGCCTCGAACGGTATCATAGGCAGAACCCTCGGGCCGTTGGTTCCTACGCTTCAAGCGACCGGGATGGCCCGGCAGAAAGAGCAGAACCGAATGTCAGGCGGAACCCTGGACGAAAGGGCGAGGACCGTGAAGAAGCTGCTTGGACTTGCAACCGCCGTCGTGGTGTTCGCGTGCGGAGATACCGAACCGGAGAACCAAGCGCCGGTCGCCGTCGGCGACATTCCACCCGTCACCCTGACGGAAGAGGACGTTTTCACGGAGACGGTATCGGCGTTCTTCTCCGACCCGGACGGTGACGAGCTCGCCTACTCGGCGAAGTCGTCGGCCGCAAGCGTGGTGACCCCCTCGATGTCGAACGACACGATCATGGTGAAGGCGATGGCTGCCGGAACGGCGATGATCACCGTCACGGCGACCGACCCCGGCGGGCTGTCGGCCAGCCAGACCGCCGATTTCACGGTAGAGAGGACCAACCGGGCGCCCGTGCTGAACCTGCCCATCAACGACATGACCATCGTGGAAGACGGCGAGACCGATTTCCTTCTCTCGTACCACTTCTATGATCCGGACCGTGACGACCTCACCTATGCGGCGATTTCATCGGACGCCGATGTGGTGTCGGTCGCGATCGACACTTGGAGCATCGTGATCACCGCAGTCGCCGTGGGGACGGCGGAAATCGAGGCCACAGCCACCGACACGGGCGGTCTGTCCGCCTCGGACACGTTCACGGTGACGGTCGTCAAGGACGACGGGGACAAGGAGTAGGAAGCTACGCCATGAGCCAGTCAGTCTTCCCCGTTTTCGCGTCACGGGCTACGATTGAAGTGCTGTTTTCGAGGCGGTGCTCGGAATCGACGCGGGAGGTCGATCCAAGACCCGGAATGGACGGGTCGGTGTCCGGATGAAGCCGCACATGTGCAACAGACCCGATGTGCGCGGAATCGCCGTTCGGACGTGCAGGTCTCCGGCTACGCAAGTCGTTGTCCAGCTTGCGTTTGCGCCACGACCTCCGGGGCGGCGATGCCGCGCGGGAAACGGAGGCCGTGCCCGTAGCGACCCACCCTTTTCGATGCCTGTTGTGGCATCGAGCGGGGTTGGGATGTGCATTGCATCCCACCCCCGCAGCGGGTCGCTACGGGTCCAGCAGTCCTTTGCAGGAAGGCCGGAGGACGCTCACGGTGGGGGCATCCCGACTCTCGGCAAGAGGGACCGCTGCCTCGAACCGGCAGTCTCCATGGACGGGGGGTGAAACCCGGACGGGGGCCGTTGCGTAGCGACAGAAGCGGATCGCGGTGCCGGGGCCAAGGCCGTCGCGGGTGGCCGGAGTCGGCAACCACGCGGGCGGGCGCGGGCAGGAGAGCGGCGCGGGCGGTTTCGGCAACGGCGGCAGCCGGAGGAGGATCGGGTTGCTCCACCGCGTCCCGAAGCGGCGTTCGGACGGCCTTCCCGCCAGGGATTGTTTGGTGCGGGAGCGACCCCAGGAGGGCAGGGGCGAGGTGTGAATCTCCACCTCGTCCCGAACCCGTACCGAGCCCTTGGCGAGGGGGGTCGCTCCCGCCACGGCCCCAGCCGCTCGCGTGCCACGGGCCACCGGGCGGCCGGGCCGCAAGACGTTGCCGCACATCACGATAAGCAGGACGGCAGGTGTGCATCGGAGGCAGACCGAAGTGTGAATCGACCCCCCATGTCGTTTTCACACTCCGGTGCGGTCGTAAACGGGAGCGCCGGGGCATGGGGCGGGGCCGATGCGTCCGGGAACCTGCACCGCAGGCAGCCGATGGGCATCTAAGTCGGCCCTGACCCGATCGGGATAGTGGTGGCGGAAGAGGACCTGTCTCCGGGTGCTGGAAACCGGAGATTCGTGACCTTCCTCGTCCGACTTGACGCCGAGCCCTTGCGGAATGGCGTGTCGAGAGCAAATGATATGTCCGCTTTTCGGAGCACGCAATGTGTCCGCTTTT
>JAPOYJ010000049.1 GCA_026706635.1 Gemmatimonadota bacterium
TCCTCGGCGGCCCAGTCCCGGAACGACGACCGGAACCCGTGCGGCACCGCCGCGATTCCCAGCCTCTCCAGCATCTGGCGAACCTGCTTCTCGGCAAGCTCCCGTCCGCGCCCTCTCGCGAAGACGATGGAACCCTCTCCGTCCAGCCTCCGCGCCTCGTCGAGGATCTCCAGCGCCCGCCCGCACAGCGGAACCCGGTGCTCCCGTCCGGCCTTCATGCGCTTCGCCGGGATCGTCCACACCCCCTCCCCGTGGTCCATCTCCGGCCACACGGCCCACCGCACCTCGCCCCACCTCGCCGCCGTCAGGACCAGAAACTCGCAGGCCAGCTTGACGATCGGCAGGGAATTGGACGCCCGGACCGTCTCAAGGGCCGCCGCGACCTCGCGGTGCGGTAGCGCCTTCATGTGCTTCACCACGTCGTTCTGAGGACCGAGCACCCGCCCGATACGGTCGCAGGGGTTGTCGGGCCGCAGTTCCATCGCCACGGCCCATTCCAGGACGGCGCGCATGCGGCGGCGCAACGTCCGGGCCGTGGGTGGCTTGACGTGCCAGATCGGGGCGAGGACCTCGTAGATGTCCGCCCCCGTGACCTCGGTGACCGGCATCTTGCCGATTCGTCCGAACGCGAAGCGCTCCAGACTGCTCAGCCAAGCCCTCGGGTACTTCGGATTGCGCCACCCGGCCTTCTGCTGCTCGACGACTTTCACGGCGGCTTCGGCGAAGCTCGGGACACCCCGCGCCCGGCGCTTCTCCGCGAGCGGGTCCCCGCCCTCGCGGGCGAGCTTCCGGTTGGCGCGCGCCTTCTCCCGCGCCTCGGCCAGCGAGACTAGGGCGACGCTGCCGAGCCCGAGCTCCCGCCGCCGTCCACGGATGACGAGCCGTTGAATCCAACTGCGGGCTCCGCTGGGCTGGACGTAGAGGTACAGCCCGTTGCCGTCGGCGTGTCTGCCGGGCGGAGCGGAGCGGATGAAGGCGGCCGACAGGGCCTTGTGGGGATGGCGGCCCTTGGGCTTGGTCTTCCGTGGTTTCCGGGCGGTGTTCGTTCCAGTACTCATCCCCCCATAATATGGGGGATGGAGCCGGATCGCAAGGGACGGCGTTGGCTGATGGTATTGGTGGTGGAGTCCCGTAAAACGTTACCATTACTGGATTATATGAACCTTCATGAACATCTTGGGACGTTGTTGGATCTCAAATGGCGGTAAAGGTGACGGCGACCGACCCGGGCGGCCTTTCGGCGACGCATGCCTTCACGGTGACGGTCCCGAACCGGGCGCCGGTGGCTGGCGAACCGATCGAGGACACAGAGGTATTCGTCGGGCAGGAGGCGCTGGTGGATGTCTCGGGCAACTTCAGCGATCCAGACGGTGATACGCTCAGCTACGCGGCCACCACATCGGACCCCGGAGTGGCGACGGTGTCCGTATCGGGGAACGCGGTCCTGGTGAGCGGCGTGTCGGAGGGTAGGGCCGACGTAAGGGTGACGGCGACTGACCCGGGCGGGCTCTCGGCGACGCAGGCCTTTACGGTGACTGCCCGCTCAGCCGACCGGCGAGCGTTGGAGGTCCTGTACGACGAACTGGACGGCGGCAACTGGTTCGACAACACGAACTGGCTGACGGACGCGCCCCTTGAGGAGTGGTACGGGGTGAGCACGGGCACGGACGCCCGGGTTGATACGTTGGACCTCGACTTCAATCGGCTAACCGGCGAGATCCCGACCGAGCTAGGGAGTCTGTCGGACCTCGAAGTCCTGGATCTCGACAGAAATTCGCTGACCGGCGAGATTCCACCCGAACTGGCTGACCTGTCGGACCTCGAAGTCCTGGATCTCGGCAACAACGAGCTGACCGGCGAGATTCCGTCCGAGCTGGGAGACATGTCGAATCTCAAAGTCCTGAATCTCCCCGTTAATTCGCTGATCGGCGAAATCCCGCCCGAGCTAGGGAGTCTGTCGAGTCTGGAAGAGCTGCATCTCGAACTCAATCAGCTAACCGGCGAGATCCCGCCCGAGCTGGGGAACCTGTCGAACCTCGAACTCCTGCGTCTCGGCGACAATCAGCTAAGCGGCGAAATTCCGTCCGAGCTGGGCGACCTGTCGAATCTCAGCCACCTGTGGCTCGCCCACAATTCGCTAACCGGCGAGATCCCGCCCGAGCTGGGCGACATGTCGAATCTCCGCCGCTTGCATCTCTTCGACAATGCGCTAACCGGCGAGATTCCCCCTGAGCTGGGCAACTTGTCGACGCTCGAAGACATCTACGCCTGGGACAATCAGCTAACCGGCGAGATCCCGCCCGAGCTGGGGAGTCTGTCGAACCTCACGGAGCTGCTTCTCATCGACAATTCTCTAACCGGCGATCTTCCGTCCGAGCTGGGCGACCTGTCGAATCTCGTATACCTGTCTCTCTGGGGAAATTCGCTGAGCGGCGAGATTCCGTCCGAATTCCTCGATCTATCGTCGCTGGCGTTGTTCTACTGGAACGACAATGACGGCCTCTGCGCACCGAACACGGCCGAGTTCGACGAATGGCTGGACGGACTCGTCGATTGGCACGGCCCCAGGTGCAATTGAGATCAGGGGATACTCGTCGCCGCCGAGTCCGCGGCGTTCCGCCTCGCTTCACTCCCAAAGAGAAGGGGCAGGGAGGTTGGTGCGCCAGCAGTCCGTGGAAAACCTCGAGGATCTCCACGAAGGCGAAGGCGAGCTCGAAGCGGTCGCGAAGGCGCTAGAAGTGTAAACTATGGATTACATTATGTAATCTGAAGGGTTCTTCCCCCTTTCTGGTGGGTGGCAGGTCATGCTGGTAGGCTATCGGGGTAGAGGTCGAGGCCACCGAGGTGGAAGAGGATGGCGTTCGCGAAGCGTTCCCGGTTGCGAAAGCCGCGGCTGCGGACCTTCACGGTCTTGATCCGGCTGTTGATGCCTTCCGCCGGTCCGTTGGTGGCGCGGAGGATGATCGCGTTGACGATTCCCCAGAGATGGTCCCGGATCATCCGGGCGGCCTTGAGGACCGGCTCCAGACCGCAGCCCGACGCCCACTCCAGCCACCGGTGCCATCCGGCCAGCGCCCAGGCTCTGCTCCGATAGTTCCAGAGGTTGGTGGCCGCTTCCTTCAGCTCCCAGGCTCGGGCGGTCCGTCGGGTGCCCGTTCGGAGCCTCGCGAACGCCAGCTTCTCGGCGTGCGTCTTCCGACTCGGCCCCTTCA
This sequence comes from Gemmatimonadota bacterium, assembly GCA_026706635.1. Classification (GTDB taxonomy): domain Bacteria; phylum Gemmatimonadota; class Gemmatimonadetes; order Longimicrobiales; family Gaopeijiaceae; genus Bin94. Next base: position 3,213 of record JAPOYJ010000049.1, read on the forward strand.
GCCACTGCCACCTGGTGCCCGCCAGGATCCCGTTGCCCTCCTTCACCAGCGCCCGGTGCTCCGCCCGCCGCACCCTGTCCACCGCGTCGCCGAGGTGCCTGGCCACATGGAACCGGTCGAAGGCGATCTTCATCACGGCATCCGGGATCATCGCCCGGGTCGCCGAGATGTAGGGCGCCCACATGTCCATGCTGACGCTCTCGACGGCCGCCCGGCGCTTCTCTCCCAGGCTCTCGTAGAACGCCATCAGCACATCCTTGCCCCTCCCCGGAGCGACGTGCAGGACGCGGCCCGTCTCCGGGTTCGACACCACGGTCACGTACTGGTGCCGGCGGCGGAATGAGGTCTCGTCCACCGAAAGGCGTCGGACCGCTTCCGTCTTGCGGCGCGCAAGTCCCCGCGCCACCGCACGTTGCATGATTCCATCCA
>JAPOYJ010000053.1 GCA_026706635.1 Gemmatimonadota bacterium
CGGCCCTGTCGTCCACGTCGCGCCGCAAGAGCCACTACCGGGGCAAGGAGATCAGGAAGCGCGAGAAGGGGGTGGATCCCTTCGCGTGCAACCAGGTCCGCCTGCTGCTCGCCGGCTTCGGCTATCAGATCATGCACGTCCAGCGCGCCTTGCTGGAGCGCGTGACCGGCACCGGCTGGAGCCTCGGGCGGCTCGCCGAGCGCGTGCTCCGCACCCCGGCGCGCTTCACCGGCTCGGGCCGCCGGATCACGATGACCACCGGAGGCGCGTCGGCGCACTGGCACATGCTCGCCCGCGGGCTCGCGACCCTGCACGGCCCCTCCGGATAGCGCGGCCTCCGCCCGGACGCCGACCCCGTTCCCGGCCCCGCTGCCGAAACGATGCCGGGGTGTCCCCGGCCACCGAAAAACTACTTCCTTCGGACTCGAAACGCCGCTTTTCCACCCCCCGAACCGGTCATTTCCGGCCTCGCACATGCCCTGGGGCTTGCAGCAACGCCCCTCAGCCCCCCATCCTACTCTCCGACCCGATGTTTCATGAATAACGCAGGTTGCCATCATCGACCAATCCTAAGACTGCTGCCTGTCGCTGGCCAGTTGACACCTGGCGAGATCGAGCTCAATCCGTCACGCGAGCCGGGTACTCACCCACCGCCTCCAGCGCCAGCCCGGCCGGCGCTGGCCCGGTCCGAACTTCGCGAAGGCATCGCAGAAGTTTGACCTCCCGTGCAGGAACCGGGTACCTTGGGGCATGGATCATCTGGAACGCATCACGCTGGAGCCGGGCAAGAGGTCCGGCAAACCGTGCATTCGGGGACTCCGGATCACGGTGTACGATCTGCTTGGGTACCTGGCCTCCGGGATGACGGAAGCGGAGATCCTGGCGGATTTCCCCGACTTGGAGCCCGAAGACATCCGGGCGTCGCTGGCGTTCGCCGCGGCGGGCGAACGCAGGCTCGTTTCGATCCCGCCCCAGTGAAGCCGCTTTCCGACGCCAAGCACGGTCACTCTGCCGCTTCGGCAGCCGCCTCCGCCCCGACCTTCCACGAGCCTCCCAGCGCGCGCCGGATCTTCCGGGCGACGTGGGAGTCGCGTTCCGGCACCGACCCCGGGAGGTGCTGGGCCATGATGAGCATGGCGTTCCTGACGCCTTCCAGATGCCCTTCGATCCTGTCGAGCCGTCCTTCGACGGGCTTCAGCCCATCCCTGATCGCACCGGCGATCCAGTTGCGGTCATCCTGCGTCAGCCCATTCCGCCTCACCCTCGACATCCCTCGTCTCCGGTTTTTCGGTGAGTCAAAGCGACCCTTTCAGACTACCGGAAAACCGCCGTCGGGGGCAAGCCGAAACCGGGTCTATCGCCCGCCTTCCCGTGCGCCAAGTGCACAATCACCTGTTCTCTTTACATAGTGAATCGATGAAGCGAGGCACCGAGCCAAGACCGGTGCCGCCCAAGCGCCCGCCGGAGATCTCCTTCGGCGGCCGCGTGCTCTTCCTGGCCGACGACGCGGAGCTGATCCGGCGGCAGCTCCACGAGGGATTGGACCCGGAGCTGACCCCCGGCCTGAAGGCCCTGCTCCGCGACCAGATCAGCACCGACGAGATCACGCCGGCGTACATCTGCTTCTTCTACGACGAGACGCTCGGCGAATTCCCCTACCTGGGGTTGGAAGTGGCGAGCGGCAACGGGGAGGCCGTGACCCCAATCGAGCGCGGCACCGTGAGGGCGGGCGGATTCGTCTGCTCGGTGGCCGGGAAGCGGCGCGGCAAGGGATCGAGCCGCGAACAGAGCCCCTACGCCGAGCTGATGGCGGGGATCAGGGTCGTGGTCGGCGAGAGCATCGAGCGCATCTACAACGAGAACTGCCAGAACCTGGGGATCCTCACCACGACCGACTTCGGGCTCATCGAACGGATCCGCTCCGGAGAGCCGATCCCGCTCGGCGAGTTCACGGCGGGCGCGGACGAGATAACCCGGCAGATAGTCGAGTACGGGGGGCTCTTCGAGTTCAACATGGCGCGGCTCGCGGGGCGGGCGACGCTGCCGCAGCCGCTGACGGCGCGCGCTAGCGCAGGAAACGGGGGACCGCCTGCAGCCGTCGCGCCGAAGGGGCAGCCGCAGGGGAACGGTCGCCCTCCAACTCCCCACCCCATGACGCTGGGCGAGAAGATCTTCGCACGGAAGTGGGTGATGGACGCCGCCGAAGGGCGCACCGGGGCGGAGTGGGCCGAGCCCGGCGAGGCGGGGTTCTTCCGCGCCGACGTCCGCTTCTCGCACGAGTACGTGACCCCGATGGCCGCCATCTTCTTCGAGCAGAAGATGGGCGCCGACGCCAAGGTCCTCGACCCCGGCTCGATCCTCTTCTTCCGCGACCACCTGACCTTCCTGCACAAGGTCATGAGCCAGGAGCGGATCGAGCAGGGGCTGCTGGCGGTCGCAAACGAGCTGGAGGTCAAGCAGCGCGAGTTCGCCGAGAAGCAGGGGATCCGGCTCTACGGCGAGCAGCAGGGCCACGTGATGGGCTCCGAGGCGATCTGTCACTCGAAGATCCTGGAGGACTACGCCGAGCCCGGGATGCTGATCATCGGGACCGACTCGCACACTCCGCACGCGGGCGCCGTCGGGGCGCTGGCCTTCGGGGTGGGCACCACGGCGATCTTCAACTCGTGGATCACGAAGGACGTACGTGTGCGGATTCCGCATACGTTCAAAGTGGTTGTGGACGGCGCGCTCCCCGCGAACTGCACCGCGAAGGACCTGATGCTCGAGATCCTGCGCCACCCGTACGTGCGCGACGGCCACGCGATCGGGCAGATCGTCGAGTACGCAGGACCGGTCGTCGAAGGGCTGAGCGTGGACGAACGCGCGACGATGACCAACATGGCCGCCGAGGTGGGGGCCTTCACAGGGCTCGTCGCGGCCGATGAGCGCACCGTCGAGTTCCTCGTGGAGGAGCGGGGGATGGACCCGGCGAAGGCGCGGGCGCTGGTGGAGGGGGTGCAGAGCGATCCCGGCGCCGAGTACGTCAGGGTGATCGAGATCGACGCCTCGCGCCTGCGCCCGATGGTCGCGCTCCCCGGCGATCCGGGCAACGGGGTGTACATCGACGAGCTGGCGGAGCCGGTGGAGATCGAGATCGCGTACGCCGGGTCGTGCACGGCCGGGAAGAAGGAGGACATGGACATGTACGCGCGTGTCTTCCGCGAGGCATGGGAGACGGGGGGGCGCGGGGTGCACCCGGAGGTGGAGTGCTTCATCCAGTGCGGCTCGACCGATGTGCGCGAGTACGCCCGCGAGCAGGGGTACCTGGATCTCTTCCGCGCGATCGGCGCCGAGTTCATCGAGCCGGGGTGCGGGGCGTGCATCGCGGCCGGGCCGGGGATCACGCGCTCGCCGGACCAGGTGTCGGTCTCGTCCCAGAACCGGAACTTCCCGGGGCGGTCGGGGCCGGGGCAGCTGTACCTGGTGTCGCCCTACTCGGTGGCCGCGTCGGCGGTGGCGGGGAGGGTGGTGGGGTGGGAGCCGGGGGCGGGGGGTCGAAGCGCTGGCGACCGAGGGCCGCGCGCCTCGCCTGAT
>JAPOYJ010000081.1 GCA_026706635.1 Gemmatimonadota bacterium
AACACTTACCGCCTCACGTCGCTCCCGCTCCCAGGTCGATCATGAATAAGGCGGGTTCAATGGATCCGCGCCAGGTCGCGCCTGGCTATAGCTAGCAGCCCGTGGACAATCCTCCCACGGCATTGGAGCAGCGCTGCATCCCCGCTGGACCGGAAGACGCGGGGGTGGCCACAATCGTGGGGCTGCTCAACTTGAAGGTCGGGCCGTCCTGACCACCCTGAGCTCGGCCCCGAACGCCTCGAGCGCCCGTGAGACCGGTACGGCCCCCACCTCTGGACTCACGCACCCCCAGCACTCACATCGATCACGATCACGCTGATCTTGTGGCGGTACGGACCAGCGAGTTGCTGCGTGAGACGTGCGCGCAGCTCGTCGGGTGTCTTCGGACGCCGCCCGGTAGGCGGCACCGGCATCTTGCCCTGCCCGAACCACAGCACGAGGAAGATCCCGAAGCCGGAGGACTCGGGAGCGGTTGTGTACTTCGGCACGAGTTGGTCGGCGATGGCGCTCCAGAGCTTCGGGTTGTAGTCCTTCTTGATTTCCACTGGGATCGCGTGGCCGTTGAAGAAGACCCGGATGTCCGACCTGTTGCCTCGCGTATGGACCGCCTCGCGCTGGGCGTCCACGCCGCTGGGCAAGAGCTTCCTGAGGTCGGAGAGTAGCGCATCGCGGCAGGACTCCTCGCGGCGGGGGCTCACGAGCTGGCGCCGCTCGTCCTCCCGCCAGTATTGCCGCCAGTCGTCGGTGGTGCCGTAGCGGATCTCCCGGCCGAGCCGCTCCAGCCTGTCGGCCACCAGGGCGGCCAGGTCAGCGGGACTGCTCGGTTCGGTGTCGGCCAGGGTCCGCTGAACCGCGCGCAGGTCCGGCACCACGAAGGTGGCGTCCCGCCGTGCCAGAAGCTGCTCGTCCCGATTGCTCTTTAACATGAAATGCCACGGCACGAGCGCCGGATCCTCGGTGAGCGAACGAAGCGCTTCGGACGTTTCGCCGTCGGTGCGCGAGGCCAGCGTGGTCGCCCAGGACGAGATGAGGACTTCCACCTTCATACGGTCCTCCTCAACAGGCCCGGCCATCCCAAAGCCCTCCGCGCTCCATGGCGAATAGCGACTCCCCAGCAGCCGGATCATCGTCGCGAGTTCACGAGTGTCCCACGGCGTCGGGAGTCGGTCCATCTCGGCAGGTGCCAGTAGCCGGACGATCTCCCGCGACCGAGCCTCCTCGCCGTCTTCCAGGAAAGCTGCCACCTGCGGTACGTAGCGCCCGGGCGAGAGCAGCAGCCCCGCTGCGAGCCAGAGCGCCCGCTGGGACACATCCTGGTCAACCTTGGCGACCCGCTGGTCGACGTACTCCCCCAGTCCGTCGACGCGCCACCTCAGCGCTGCCAGCAGCACTTCATGCAGCGCCGATATCTGCGGTTCGGTACAACGGGTGGGAAAGGCGCGCAGCATCGGCACGGCGACCCGGTCGGCCACGGCACGACAAGATTCGTTGCGCGCAAGGTCCCAGAGATGGAAACAGTTGCGCCGTCCCCGCACTAGCGATCGCGTCACCTTCAAGAGTGCCTCGGCAATCGGCTCGGGTTCGTTTTCCAGTGCCCACCGGTACCATGCAGGGTGTCCCGGCACGTTGAGCGGTGTGAGGTAGTAGAAGGCCGCGGCTCTCGCGATCTCCGCCGGGCGCAGGGACTTCAGCAGATCAGGATCGTCGTCAAGCCCCGCCAGAATCGGGAGCGCATGGTACGACATCAGCTTCTGCTCGTTCAACCGGATGACTTCGCGCAGAGTGGGAAGGTCGTCGCGATCGCCCACGCGGCGGAAGCCCTCAATGGCCGCCTCGGCCAGATCCCGGTGTCCCTGGAGGAGCTCCAGTACCCGCTGGCTGGGGGTTGCCTCTCTGTTGTCGTGAAAGAAGTCGTGATAGGCCACGGCGAGTTGGTGGAGCAGTCCCGGGGCGCATCCGCCTTTCTGTAACTCTATAGCGTGTTCTTGTACATGAGTTACAAACCTTTCCCGTTCCCGTCTGCGTTCCCGCCGGTACTCATTGTCCTCCTTGTGGTGTCGTATCTCCGCGTCCCGAGCCTCCGACTTCTTCTGGCCCACACGCCTGCGCAAACCCTCCAGGGCGAGTTCCTTCTGGAGCTCGGGGCGGTCCGCCAGCCACTTGCCGACCTCCCGGTACTCAGTCCGCACCAGTGTGGACTCAATCTCGTCAAAGTCGATCAACTCCAGCCAGTCGTAGAGAGTCGCAGCCGAGACATGATCTCCCGTATCGTCCAGCGCCCCGCCCACCAGCTTCTGGATCATGCGGCACACCCATTCATCCCGAAGGTGCTTCTGCAAGGCTCGCCACTGCTCCCTGAGGGACCGAAGGAGGGCGACGAGTTCGCTCCCCCTCGTCCTGTCGGGGAGATGGTCGGACCAGAAGATCCGGTACGGTCCGGCATAGTCCCAGGACCCGCGCGGAACCAGGTAGTCCCATATGCGCTCCGGACCTAGGTGCACGGGGTACGAGTGGCTGAGCAGGGTGCCCAACAGGTCCCCGTTCCGGTCTTCCACTCGCTTGTCGCGGAGTTCGTCCAGCAGCTTGATCAGCGCGGAGGGTCCTTCCTTCGCGCCATGGCGCAACAGCGCTCGCAACGCGGACTTTCGCACCCAGGGGTCCCAGGTGGCGTCCCTGATCGCGAGGTGGAGGCTCCGGGTGCACGGGCTGACTCGCTCTGCACGCCACAATGCGTGAAGGAGCAAACCGACGACGGCCTGCCTGCCGTCCGACCGGTCGTCGTCCTCCAGATAGCGCACCAGCAGCGCGACCGAGTGCTCGTTGCTCAATGACGCCAACGCGGGCGCGGGCCAGTTCCAGGGACTGATCTCCCCGGATCTCTCCGCGAAGACGCGCAGGAGGCGTTCCATCTCGTCGCCGCGGAAGCCGCTGACGTCGCCGTAGAGAGCGACGCCCACCGGATCCATCTCGACAAGAGTCCATCGCGAGGCGGGATTGAAGGCCGCCAACCACGCGGCAAGGCCGCGCAGCCTCGTAACCACGATCCCGTCGTGGCCGGTCATGAGGGCCAAGACTCGGCGGGCGGGCAACCCGGAGTCGATCCGGTCGTGTAGGAAGCGTGCGGCCAGGAACTCCGAGACCTGGTGGTGAACGGGCGCAAAGCGTCCCTCGCCACGGCCTTCGAAGAGGTTGGACTTCACCGCGCGCGCCAGCGCTGGCAGATCGGCGCCGCCGATGTCGTCGGGGCCGAAGCAGTCGGAGTCGTCCGGGGGGTCCAGAGACACGTGGTCCCTGTCCGACAAGAGGATGAACGCCGCCAGCCGCTCTGCCGCGGCGAGGATTCGTGCGACCGACATGTGCTCCACGCCGCCATGCGCTGCCCGGTGCTGGTCGTTCCATTCGCGGGCCAGCCTCCTGCAGGCGCGGGCCAGCGTGCCCTTCCGGTCTTCGGGCCACTCCCCATCTCGCGTGGCCTTGACGAGCATTCGCAGCGACTGCGGGTTGTCGAGCAAGCCTTCCAGACCGCGATCGCGGGCTTTGCCCCGGAAGCCATCAGCGTCCAGTACCCCCAGATCGATGAGGATCTCGTGAATGTCCCCGGTGGTAAGGGGCTGGAGGTAGAGGACGCACACATCCTCATATCCCCTTCCCGAAACGATTTCCCGCAGGTCGTATTGCCCCAGCCAATCCGCCGCACGGCAGGAGAGCCTCGAGTGGGGATTGTCCAGCCTATCCAGTCGTTCCAGGATCTCGTCCAGCTGCCGCCGCGGATCCGAGCTCCCCGCCCGCACTTCGTCCAGCCCGTCGACGAACAGCGTCTTCCCCTGCCATTCGGATAGCCGGTCGACACGCCTCCGAAGAAACCTCCGCGCGGTGACGAACTCCCCGTCATCATGCTCCGCACTCTCCGCCCGAAACGCCTCCGTCTTCCCCGCACCTGGATCGCCCAGCAGGACGTAGGCACGAGCGGACCTGAAGTTGGCCAGCGGCGCAGAGCGACCTCGACTATCGCCGACCACCGTCACCGTGCGCGGAACGATCAGGCTCACGGTGCTTTCTCGAGCCAATGGGACGCTGGCGCTGCTAGAAACTCGTTGATGGGCACAGCCGTCTGGTCGCCGAACACGCCACGGCCAGCGTCGCCGGTCCCGGCGACCAGCAACGTCCACGCCCGCGGGAATCGCTTCTCGAACGCCGCAAGCCCCGGCAGGGAACGTGCCCGCCGACCGCTCTTGACCTCGATGCCCAGCACCCGAGGCCCCTGCGACAGCACGAAATCGACCTCGTGAGGGCCATCCCTCCAGTAGGCGAGCCGCATGGATGTCTCCAGCGTGTTGTGGAGATGCGCCCCGACCGCGCTCTCGACCAGCCGCCCCCAGAATGTGCGGTCGGCCCGAGCCTGGTCGAACGAGTAGCCGGACTTTGCCGTCATCAGACCGGTGTTCAGCACGTTGAGCTTCGGGCTGGATTCGCTCCTCCGTACGGCGCTGCCCGAGTATTTCGACAGCTGGGCGACAATGCCAGCGTCGGAGAGCAGGCCGAGATAGTGGGCAATCGTGGTCGTGTGGCCGGTGGCGCGCAGCCGTCCCACAAGGTGGTCGTACCTGACGATCTGCCCCGAGTACTCCGGGGCCAGGTCCACGAGCTGCCGCATCAGGCCGGGCTTGTCGACTCGGGTGAGCGCCAGGATGTCACGGTCGGAGACCGGTGCGATGATCGAATAGACAACGTACCGGCGCCACTCCCTAAGGTCCGTGATCAAGGGAGCCGCGCCCGGATATCCGCCGAAGTAGGTGTACTCGTCAAGCGTGAAGTCGAAGGCGTCCACCATCTCCACCAACGACCAGTGACGCACGTCGAAGGGTATGAACCTGCCAGCCAGACTCTCACCACGACCCGTCAGGAGGGCCCACGGCGCGGATCCGAGAATGACCACCCTGAGCGGACATCCGGTGTCCCGGTCGCGATCCCAGAGTCCCTTGACCGCACCCGACCACTCAGGGATGACCTGGATCTCGTCGAGGGCCAGGACGAACCCGCGGGGATGTTCCCAGGCCCGCTCGCGGCCCCACTTCCAGAGACGGACGAGCCAATCGACGGTGCGGAGGCGCGGGTCCGGCGCGACTGTGGCATCGGAGGGGACGTGGGAACGGCCGTACATCCCTTCCGGGTCGTCCACCGCGATGTGCTCACCCGGAAGCCCGGCTGCGCGCATGCGTCGTAGCGCCTGCCGCACGATCGTCGTCTTGCCGGACTGGCGGGGGCCGGTGATGGCGACGATCCGGGGCGGAAGGCGATCTTCGGTCAGGAGGCGAACGAGTTCGTCGACGTGGGGGCGCTGGTAGGTAGCCATGCGGTTATGGTAACTCACTTCCTGAATTCTCACAATAAGTAATACAACTAGGATCATTCGCGGGGTTGCCCGGGCCCTGGCGGCACCGGAAGAGGAGAGCGAGTTCTACCCCCCTGCGACCACAGGATGCACGGAGAGCTCGCCGAGATGCACACGGCCGACCCGCGCTTCGCTGCCATCTTGGAGAAGCGGGCCGCGGGGCTGGCGGACTTCGTTCGCTACGCGATCAAGGCCAACGCGGCGCGGTGGAGGAACCGGCCGTGAGCGGGCCCCCCCGCCCTACCCCTCGCCCACCGACGGGAGCATCCCCGGACACGGCTCGCCGCTGACCCGGCGGAGCGGATGGAGGGAGACCCGGTTGGCGGCGCTCGAGAGGGTGGCCCTGCCCCGGTCGTCTCCCCAGGCAACGTTGCGGAAGACGAGAACGCTGTCCCGGTAGACGTTCATGGCGCCGTAGTCGAATGTCTTTCCCGGCTTGCGCACCGCGGCGTAGCATCCAGTCTCGGGATCGATGACGGCACCCGGGACCTCCACGTCATGACCGATCAGGACGAGGTCGCCCTGGCCGTCCAGATGCGGTTTCCGGTAGCGGGGCCAGGTGGTGCAGGGCAGCTCGATGGAGAAGTGCTCGACCTGCACCTTGCAGTCGTCGTCCAGCGCCTCGGCGAGCTCGGCCGGGACGGCCCACCTCTTCACCCCGCCGTCGCGATGGTGCACGAACACCGAATCCGCGCCCTCCCCGGAGCTCGCCAGGACGTATGCCGCATCGGCCGTGCAGGCGATGCGGGGAGGGGAACCGGATGCGGTGGTGACACGACCATCCCGTGTCTTCTTGGTGGTTCTTGTGCGGTGGTCCACAATACCGGGGCCGAAGCGCTCGCTGGCTCCGTCGGGAGCTCGCCGGACCACGCCGCCGTAGCCCACCGCGGTCGGCTGACCGCCGAGGTCGCACACTCCGTGTATCATGCCTGCGTGCGGGTGCCAGTTGCCGACGTACCGGCCTATGGGGTCGAACTCCAGGACCTTCACGAAGCCAGCCACGTAGAGCCCCCCGTCGCGGCCGAGCGACATGCCGGATATGCCCTGCGGAAGCTCGCGGGGGCCGTCGCCTTCCGGCGTCGGAATGGTCCGGATCCACTCGCCAGTCTCGAGGGAGAAGGCCATGACCCCTTCCTCCTCTTCCTCGGCGTCGGTGACGTAGAGGATTCCCCTCGTGCGGTCGAGGGGCATGTCCTCCATGGTGCGGATGGCACGCCATTCGTCGTCGATGATGACCCGCCCGGCCGCGGTGTCGATCACCAGCACCTGCTGGGCACCTGCGGAGGGCGCGCCCACGGCGGCTGCCACGGCGAGCAGTATCACGGCACAACGGCCGGCAGTCCTCTTCATTGCGAGCGTTCTCCTCCGCTTGCGGTTCAGTTCCCGCTCCGCCTGAGGATAGCGAAACCGCCGCGGACCGGCCACATTGGCAGGCAGCTGGCGCGTCCGACCGTACCGCCGGGGACAGGCACCCCGGTGGTCGGCGGCGGGAGCCGCCCCCCGTCGCGTCAGGGGGCCGTACAAACAGAGTCAGGAGACCATCATCGAATACCCGTACCAGACCAAGCTGAAGCGGCGGGCGTACGAGCGGGAGAAGGCGCGGCTGCAGGTCGAGCTCCTCAAGGCGCAGCGCTGGGTGAAGGATTCGGGCCAGAAGATCGTCGTGCTCTTCGAGGGAAGGGACGCAGCTGGCAAGGGCGGCACGATCAAGCGCTTCATGGAGCACCTCAACCCGCGCGGAGCCCGCGTCGTGGCCCTCGACAAGCCCAGCGACGTCGAGCGGGGCCAATGGTACTTCCAGCGCTACGTGAAGCACCTGCCGACCTCGGGGGAGGTAGTGTTCTTCGACCGCTCCTGGTACAACCGGTCGGGCGTCGAGCGCGTCATGGGCTTCTGCACCGGACAGGAGTACCTGGAGTTCCTTCGGCAGTGCCCCTCCTTCGAGCGCATGCTCGTCAACAGCGGCATCCCCCTCTTCAAGTTCTGGTTCTCGGTCTCGCGCGAGGAGCAGCTGCACCGGTTCGAGCGGCGCAGCACCGACCCGCTCAAGCAGTGGAAGGTGTCGCCCATCGACACGGCCGCCCTCGACAAGTGGCCCGACTACACGCAGGCCAAGGAGGCGATGTTCTTCTACACCGACACCGCCGATGCGCCGTGGACCGTGATCAAGTCGGACGACAAGAAGCGCGCCCGCATCGCCGCGCTGCAGTTCTTCCTTGCACGGCTCGAGTACCCCGACAAGGATGAAGTTGTGGTCACGGGCCCCGATCCGCTGATCGCGGGGTCCGCCGCCGGGATTGTGGACCGTGACAGGCCGGTCACGGACGGGCCCGGGGCCACGGCGATGTAGCGTCGGACTGCGCGCTCGGCCAGCGAGGTCCGGCTCCTTCGAACTGGACATTTCTTTCAACCAGTCATATAATATGTCCAGTCAGTCCACGAATTGGGAGCGCGAACCATGCAGCCGAAGACGATTGGGGCGACCCGGTTCAAGGAGAGGTGTCTGGCCCTTCTGGACCGCCTGTCGCCCGACGGACTGGTGATCACCAAGCACGGCAGGCCGGTCGCGAGGGTGCTGCCCTACCAGCAGGGCTACTCACGCCTGATCGGGAGCCTGCGAGACCGTATCACAGTCCGGGGCGACATCATGACCACGGGGGTTCGCTGGGACGCCGATGATCAACCTTGACACGCACATCCTGATCCACGCGCTCGAGGGGCGGCTGAAGGTGACCGAGCTGGAGCTACTGGACCGCAGTCGCTGGTCGGTGTCGGCGATCGTGCTGTGGGAGATCGCGAAGCTGGTTCAGCTGGGCCGTCTGGAGATGGATCTCGAAGACCGCGAAGTTGTCCGCGCCCTCAGCAGAATCCATGTCTGGCCGCTCGATCTACCGATTGCGCTCGCCTCGACCCGGCTGGACTTCCGGGGAGACCCCGCCGACGAGATCATCGCCGCCACCAGCGTCGTGCACGGAGTCCCCCTCCTGACGCGGGACCGCGCCATGCGTGGCTCGGCGGTCGTGCCGCTGCCGTGACAACCGGACCCCGGAGGCGCACTGCCGAGAGGCTCATGGGGCTGCTGGTCCTGCTAGCGCTCGCCCTTCCGTCGGCGTCGGCGCTTGTGGGGCTGGGGTGTCCGCACCATGCGGCCGGGGCTGGCCACGGCGGGCACGCCGAGAGCGTGGGCCACGGCGCGGGGAGCGACCACGGTGGGGGCCACCACGAGCACGAGGCGCCTTCGGCCGATCGCGCGGCACCCGAGGAACCCCTTCCCGCCCCCTCGCCTCCATGTGACTGCGTTGGCGAGTGCCCGGTTCCCACGGCGCTGGGAGCACCGCCGGCACAGCTCCGACAGGGACTCGCGGCCACTGGCCTTGTCGCTGCCCAGTCAGCGCACCCCGAGGCGCCAGCCTCCGTACGGCGACCCTACACGCTTCCCTTCGCCAACGCTCCGCCTCTCTCGTGAAGGGCGTGGCGGCCTGCCCGCCTCGCCTCCTCCCCCTTGCCGCGCGACCGCCTAGCGCGCGCGACCAGCTGCCGGTGCTCGCCTGAGTTTATCCACGGACTGCTAGCGGCAGAGCAAGCGATTCACGACCCGACTGCTCACTCGCGAGAGAGGAACCACTATGTCTGCACAGCACACCCTCCGGCGGCGGACCATTCCGCCGACCGCACTTCCACCCCTCCTCATCGCTGGCCTCATCCTCGCCAGCGCTCCGTCCCTCGCCGGCCAGGTCGAGTGGAGCTCGTCCCGACCCGACGGGCACGCCCCCATCGGCGTCATGGGCGACCATCTCCACTCCCACGGCGAGTGGATGCTCTCCTACCGCTACATGCGCATGGCCATGGCGGGGAACCGCGACGGCACCGAGCGGATCGAGACCGACGAGGTGCACAAGGACTTCATGGTCGCCCCGCTCGACATGGCGATGAGGATGCACATGGCGGGTCTGATGTACGCACCGAGCGACGCCGTCACACTCATGGCGACGGCCCACTGGTTGGACAACTCCATGAACTTGGTGACCCGAGCCGGCGAGGCGGCCGACGTCGCGTCTTCGGGAGTGGGCGACATCGGGGTCTCGGCGCTGATCGGGATTAGGAACGCCGGATCGGTGCGCGCGCATCTGAATGCGGGGGTCTCGATCCCGGTGGGATCGATCGAGGAGATGGGCGTCACCCCGATGAGCATGGGCGAGGAGGTGCAGCTCCCGTACCCAATGCAGATCGGCTCGGGCAGCTGGGACCTGACGCCCGGACTCACCGTGCTGGGCATGACGGGGCGCACGTCGTGGGGCGCGCAGGGGAAGGCCAAGCTCCGCCTGAACGAGAACAGCCGCGGGTACAGGCGCGGCCACGAGCTGGAGACGACCGCGTGGTTCGCGCTTAGGGCTTCGGAGCTGGCGAGCCTCTCTGGGCGGACGCTGGTGCGCCGCTGGGGCAACCACTCCGGCCGCGACGCAGCCTACCACCACCACTCGATGATGGTCCCCACCGTGCGCGAGGATCTGCGCGGGGGGACGCGCGTGGACATCCCGCTGGGGCTGAACCTCTATGTGCGTAGCGGACCGATTGCCGGTCACCGGATCGCCGTCGAGTGGCACTTGCCGGTCTACCAGAACCTCAACGGCCCCCAGCTGGAGACCGACTGGGTGCTCACGGTGGGCTGGCAGAAGGCGTTCGAGCCGATCGGGCACCACTGAGAGAGCCGTCGGGAGGGGCGGGGCACCCGGGTGACAACGGCGGCTAGCCAGCCCGGTGCCTCGCCGAGGCACCGGCTGCCCCCTCCTTGGGCGGTTTCTGTTTAGCTTTGTGGCTGTCGGGCCAGGCCGGGCGGCAGGTCTGCGGAGTGGCCGGGCTCGCACCAGCCGGACAAGGGAGCGAAAGTGGCGGAATTGGCAGACGCGCAAGACTTAGGATCTTGTGGCCTCGGGCCGTGGGGGTTCGAGTCCCCCCTTTCGCACTGGCGTAGTTGCGCGCGTAGTTGCGCGACATGAGCCGGAGGGGCGGAGACCGGGTGCCGGCGGGGAGGAACGGCTCTGGAGCGCTTGAGGCGCGGCTGACCGAGGACGGGGCGTGCCGGAGGACGCTGAAGGTCACCGTGCCGCGCGGCTATGTCGAGCGTCGCCGGGAAGCGGTGGCGTCGGAGTACGCCTCCACACTCAGGTTGAAGGGCTTCCGGAGGGGCCGCGTGCCCCGCTCGGTGATCGACCGTCGCTTCGGGGCAGCGATCGGAAGGGAAGCGGTCGACCGCTCGGTGCGGAGCGCCTGCGCCGAAGCGATCGAGTCCGAGGATCTCAGGCCGGTCTCGGACGTGGACATCGTTGATGTGGAGTACCCCGTGAACGGCCCCCTCACCTTCAGCGCGAAGTTCGAGGTGCGGCCCGTCATCAGGCTGGGCCGGATCGGCGGATTCAGGCTGACGCGGCCCCGGATCGAGGCGGCGGAGGGGGCGGTCGAACGGGTCGTCGAGAGGCTCCGGCGCGAGCGTGCGACATGGCGCCCGGAGATCGAGGGGAAGGCCGCGCCCGGCGATCAGGTGGAGGTCTCGGTAACGCCCCTCGACGGGGCTCCCAATGGCGAGGCCGAGACGCGCCACTACGAGCTGGTGCTTGGCGACGGGTCCGCGCTCCCCGGGATGGAGGAGGCGATCTCCACCCTCGGGGTCGGCGAGGAGGGCGACTTCGAGGTGGCCTTTCCCGACGACTTCGCCGATTCGGCTCGGCGCGGGACGGTGCAGCGGATGCGCATCGAGCTCCTCTCCCGCCGGACGCCGGAGCTGCCCGACGACGACTCCTTCGCCCGGTCCCTGGGCGCTGTCGACGGAATCGACGACCTGCGCGGCCGCATCGCGCACGACCTCGAGGTCGAAGCCAGAATTCGGGCCGAGCGCGAGCTCGACAAGGAACTCCTCGCGATGGTGATCGACGCTAACCCCTTCGACGCGCCGGAGTCGATGGTCGAGAGCTACACCGATGCTCTGGTCGACGGGATGGCAGAGATCGCCGGGATGGCAGAGACCGACGGGGACCAGGCGGACTCTCTGCGGGAGTCGCTCCGCCCGACGGCGGAGTACGCGGTGAAGCGCGACCTGATGCTCCACCGGATCGCCGACGAGCACGGTCTGCACCCTGCCGAAGCCGAGATCGACCGGGAGATCGAGTCGCTGGCGGAGCGGGCCAGCGAGGACCCGAGGCGGGTTCGAGCGCGCCTCGCCGAGTCGGAGGGGATCACCGACCTGGTCCGGCGGCTGATGCAGCGACGGGTCTTCGCCCTCCTGCGCTCCTCCTCCGAGGTCTCGGAGGCACCGTGACCCGCTCCCCCAGCAGTCTGTCCACGGGCCGCTAGGAGGTAGCCGCCGATGTCTACCTACCCGCCGTACGTCATCGAGCGGACGAGCCGCGGCGAGCGCAGCTACGACATCTTCAGCCGCCTCCTAATGGATCGCATCGTCTTCATCGGGAGCGCGATCGACGACCAGGTGGCGAACATCGTCGTCGCGCAGCTCCTCTTCCTCGATGCCGACGACCGCGACCGCGACATCTACCTCTACGTGAACTCGCCGGGGGGCAGTGTGTACGCGGGCCTCGCGATCTACGACACGATCAACCACATCCGGGCGCCCGTTGCCACCTACTGCGTCGGGATGGCGGCCTCGATGGGCGCCCTCCTCCTGGCCTCCGGGCGCAAGGGCAGCCGCAGCGCCCTTCCCAACGCGCGCGTCATGATTCACCAGCCTTCCTCGGGGTACCAGGGCACCGCCTCCGACATCGAGATCGCCGCCAAGGAGATCCTGGGGCGGCGCGAGCGCCTCAACCGCATTCTGGCCGAACGGACGGGGCAGTCGCTCGAGAAGATCGCCGCCGATGTGGACCGCGACCGCTGGATGAGCGCCGAGGAGGCCGTCGAGTACGGCCTGGTCGACCAGGTGCTCTGGAAGGGAGAGGGCCGCGGCGACGCCGACGGTCCCAGCGGCCAATGAGCGCGCTCATTCGGGGGATCCAGCGCCTCGCCGCTCTCGGCGCTCCGGCTCTATCCACGGACCACTAGGATGTCCAGCGACAAGCACCTGCGTTGCAGCTTCTGCGGAAAGTCGAAGGAGTCCGTCAAGAAGTTCATCTCGGGGCCGTCGGTCTACATCTGCAACGAGTGCATCTCGCTCTGCAACGAGATCCTCGCCGAGGAGGACGAGCGCGAGAGCCGGGACGCAGCCGCCACCTCCCTCTCGCCGCGCGAGGTCAAGGAGTTCCTGGACGACTACGTCATCGGGCAGGAGCAGGCGAAGCGATCCCTCGCCGTTGCCGTCTACAATCACTACAAGCGCGTGCACGGGCAGGGGCGACTGGGAGACGTCGAGATCGACAAGGCCAATGTGCTCCTCGTAGGGCCGACCGGCGTGGGCAAGACGCTCCTGGCGCAGACGCTGGCACGGGTGCTCAAGATCCCCTTCACCATCGCCGACGCCACTACCCTGACTGAGGCTGGTTACGTGGGGGAGGACGTCGAGAACATCCTGGTCAGGCTGCTGCAGGCGAGCGACTTCAGTCTGGAGGACTGCGAGAAGGGGATCGTCTACATCGACGAGCTCGACAAGATCGCACGCAAGTCCGAGAACCCCTCGATCACCCGCGACGTTTCCGGCGAGGGAGTGCAGCAGGCGCTGCTGAAGATCCTGGAGGGGACCGTGGCGAGCGTGCACCCCCAGGGCGGTCGCAAGCACCCCCAACAGGAGTACATCCAGATCGACACGCGCAACATCCTCTTCGTCTGCGGAGGGGCGTTCGAGGGGCTCGACAAGATCGTCGAGGCCCGTCTCGGCAAGCACCAGATCGGCTTCGGCGGGGAGGAGCCCGACGACGAGGCGGAGGGTGCCGATACCCGGTACGGCACCGGGGGCAATCCTCTGCAGTGGCTGGAACCGGAGGACCTGCAGCGCTACGGGCTCATCCCGGAGCTGGTCGGCCGGCTCCCCGTGACGGTGCCGCTCGAGGATCTCGACGAGGAGGCGCTGGTGCGCATCCTGCGGGAGCCCAAGAACGCGCTGGTGCGGCAGTACAAGAAGATGTTCGAGCTGGAGGGGATCGGGCTGACCTTCGATCCGGCCGCGCTCGCCGAGATAGCGCGGCAGACCTTCTCGCGGGGAACCGGCGCCAGGGGGCTGCGGGCGGTGATGGAGCGGATAATGCGCGACGTGATGTTCGACCTGCCATCGCGCGAGGATGTGCGGGAGGTCGTGGTGACGCCGGATTGCGTCACCGGCTCGGTACCGCCGCTTCTGGTGCTGCGGCCCGAGACGCAGAGGAAAGAGGCCTAGCAGCGCGTGGACAAACCTCCCACGGACTGCTAGCGGCACGGTGGACAGGGTCCGCTCGGCGAGCGTGCGCTGTGCGCGGTCGCGGGGATGACACCTTATGGCGACGCTCCACCGGCTTGACGGCACCTTCGAGATTCCCGACGAGCTGCCCGTAATCGCGCTTCGCGATCTCGTCTTCTTTCCGTACATGGTGGTGCCGCTCCTGATCGGGAGGCCAGCCTCGGTGGCGGCGCTCGAGGAGGCTCGGGCGGCGAGCGGGATGGCCCTCCTGGTGGCGCAGCGCGTCGCCGAGGTCGACAAACCCGGCCCGGACGACCTCTACCAGGCCGGAACGGTGATCCGCATCGTCCAGGTCTCCATTCTCGCCGACGGGACGGCGCGTGTCGTGATGGAGGGGATGGGGAGGGCGCGCATCGAGTCCTTCCTCGCTCCGGGCGGCCCGCTCCGGGCCAGCGTCGGGCTTCTGACCGAGTGGGAGTTCGAGCCCGACCCGCCGGACGATCCAGAGCTGGATCGACTCTCCGACGAGGTAGCGGCGCTCTTCCGCGACTACGTCCGCCTCTCGCGCAAGATCCCGAACGAGGTGATCGCCGCCACGGCCGACATCTCGGATCGAGTGCGTCTCGCCCACCTGATCTCGGGCCACCTGCTGATCGGAACCGCCGAGAAGCAGGAGCTGCTGGAGCTGACCGACGGCCGGGCGCGCCTCGGAATTCTCCGCGAGATGCTCGTCCGCGAGGTCGAGATCCTCCGCATCGAGGCCAAGCTCGACGAGCAGTTTCGCCTTCAGCCCGAGGAGGGGGCACCGAGGCTCCCGCTCGAGGACGAGCTCGGCGCTCTTCTCTCGGGCACCGACGATCCGCAGTGGACCGATCTGGAGGCCGAGATTCGAGATGCGCAGCTGACCGACGAGGCCCGCGAACGGGCGGAGCGGGAGTTCGCGAGGCTGCGCAAGCTGAATCCGGTGGCGCCGGAAGCCGCGGTCATCCGCTCCTACCTGGAGTGGATCGTCTCGCTGCCGTGGGAGCGCGAGACCGAGGACAGCGTCGACCTGGAGCGGGCGGCGGCGGTGCTCGAGGGTGCGCACTACGGCCTGGCCGAGGTCAAGGAGCGGATCCTGGACCACATCGCCGTCCTCTCGCTGGTGGGGAGGCTCCCAGGGCCGATCCTCTGTCTGGTAGGACCGCCTGGGGTGGGCAAGACATCGCTGGGCCGGAGCATCGCCCGCTGCCTGCGGCGAGAGTTCGCACGGATCAGCCTCGGCGGCGTTCGCGACGAGGCCGAGATTCGGGGTCACCGGCGCACCTACGTCGGGGCTCTGCCGGGGCGTGTCCTGCAGGGGATCCGCAAGTGCGGCTCCCGCAACCCCGTCTTTCTCCTGGACGAGGTGGACAAGCTGGCGAGGGACTTCCACGGGGACCCCGGGGCCGCGCTCCTCGAGGTCCTCGACCCGGAGCATAACCACTCCTTCGCCGACCACTACCTCGAGCTCGAGTTCGACCTCTCGAGTGTCCTCTTCATCGCCACCGCCAACACGCTGGGCGATGTCCCCAGCCCGCTCAGGGACCGGATGGAGGTAATTCGCCTGCCCGGGTACCTGGACACGGAGAAGCGGGTGATCGCCGAGCAGTTCCTATGGCCGCGGCAGGTCGCGCGCTCCGGGATCGAGCCTCTCTCTCCCGAAGTCTCCGGCGAGGCGATCGAGAGGATCATCGCCGAGTACACGCGCGAGGCGGGAGTGCGCGAGCTCGAGCGCAGACTCTCGCGGGTGGCGCGCAAGCTGGCACGCGGGGTGGTCGACGGCCGCCGAGCGGAGAGGAGCCGCGTCGAGGCCGCTCACCTGCGTGAGCTCCTCGGGCCGCCGGTGCACCTGCCACCCGGCCGGGAGGAGGGTGCCGATCGGGCCGGCATCGCCTGCGGACTGGCGTGGACGGCGGCTGGCGGCGAGGTGATGGAGGTCGAGGTGGCCGTCGTTCCCGGCTCCGGCAAGGTGCAGCTCACCGGCACGCTGGGCGACGTCATGAGGGAGTCGGCATTCGCGGCGGTCACCTACGCCCGGTCGCGGGCGCAGAGGCTGGGGCTCTCGGAGCACTTCCACAGGGAGCTCGACATCCACATTCACATTCCCGAGGGGGCCACGCCCAAGGACGGCCCTTCGGCGGGGATCACGATGGCCGTCGCGCTCATCTCGGCGCTCACCGGAACGCCCACCCGCGCCGATGTCGCGATGACGGGCGAGATCACGCTGCGCGGGCGCGTGCTTCCCGTCGGCGGGATCAAGGAGAAGGCGGTGGCAGCGCTGAGGGGCGGCATCAGGCGTGTGGTCCTCCCCGCGGCGAACACCCGCAACATCGAGCGGCTCCCCCGCGAGGTGCGGGCCAAGGTCGAGCTGGTTCCGGCCGAGACGATGGACCAGGTGCTGGTGGAGGCCCTGATGCGAGCGCCGGGGCGCGAAGCTGGCGTTCGCGGGGTTGGCGCGCAGCCATCCTGATGTAAAGCAAACATTACGTTTTGTCATGTACAGTATGCATATTGCGCATGGCCGCGGACGCGGGCCACCTGACGGGGAGGTGCGGTCGTGATCATTCGCACCGTGGAGTTCGCCGGATCCGTGGTCGCCGGCGACCAGCCGCTCCCGGGCGAGCTCCCCCAGGTCGCCTTCGCGGGGCGCTCGAATGTGGGCAAGTCGTCGCTGATCAACCGCCTCCTGGGGCGACCGCGGCGGGGCGGGGCGCGCGTGTCGGCTTCGCCGGGGAAGACGCAGGCGCTCAACTTCTACGAGGTCAACCGCTCCTTCTACCTGGTGGACATGCCGGGGTCGGGGTACGCGAAGGCGCCGAGGGCGGCGCGCGACGCGTGGCGGGAGCTGGTGCGGGGCTACCTGGAGGGGAGCGAGCAGCTGAGGGGCGTGGTGTATCTGGTGGACTCGCGGCATCCGCCCACCGCAGGGGACCTGGAATTCGTGGGGTTCCTGGCCGAGACCGGAGTGCCGACGCTGATCGCGCTGACCAAGGTGGACAAGCTCAGGGCACGGGACCGGGAAGCGGGGATCCGGGCTGGGCTGGCGAGACGCCTCGGCGTCTCGGAGGATCAGGTGGTGGCGAGCTCGGCGCGGACCGGGGAGGGCACGGAGGAGCTGCTAGGCGCCATGGCTGCGATCCTGGCGGTCGGTGGATGATCTCGCGTGAGCACCGAGAGGGGCAACGATCGTCGGGCCGCCCAGCTTCTTGCGCATAGGGCAACCTCAAGGCTAGCCTGGTAACCTGCGTTGACCCGCCAGCAGGAGGCGTTCCATGGTTGCCGATTGTCGCCACCGAGACACTCGTCGCCATCAAACCGGCGGCGCTCTCCGGCTCGCCGTGACCGTCTCCGTCCTGGCGGCGGTTGCCCCCTGGGTAGTCGGGTGCGGCGAGACCGCGGTTGACCCTCAGCCGCCAGTTACAGTCGGGGATATAGCGGAGCTGACGGTGTACGTCGGCAGCACCGAGTCGGTCGACCTCGCGGGGTACTTCAGCGACCCGAACGGAGATGTCCTTACATACACGGCCACCACATCGGATGCCGGCGTGGCGACGGCGTCGGCGTCGGCGAGCGCGGTCACGGTGAGCGGCGTGTCGCAGGGTACGGCCGACATGACGGTGACGGCGACTGACCCGGGCGGGCTATCGGCGGTGCAGGCCTTTACGGTGACTGTCCGCCTCACTGAGCGGCAAGTGTTGGAGATCCTGTACGACGAACTGGACGGCGCCAACTGGACCGACAACACGAATTGGCTGACGGATGCACCGCTTGAGCAGTGGTACGGGGTGAGCACGGCGGATTCGGACGGCCGGGTCGATACGCTGCGTCTCGTCGACAATCAGCTGACCGGCGAGGTTCCTCCCGAGCTGGGGATTCTGTCGGATCTCGAATACCTGTCTCTCGACGGCAATTCGCTAACCGGCGAGATTCCGTCCGAGCTGGGCGACCTGTCCAATCTCGAATACCTGTCTCTCTACCGCAATCGGCTAGACGGCGAGATCCCGCCGGAGCTGGGCAACCCGTCGAGTCTCCAGTATCTGGATCTCGACTTCAATTCGCTAACCGGCGAGATCCCGTCCGAGCTGGGTAACCCGTCGAGTCTCCAGTATCTGGATCTCGCCCGGAATGAACTGACCGGCGAGATTCCGCCCGAGCTGGGCGAGCTGTCGAGCCTTATGTACTTGACTCTCTACAGCAATCAGCTGACCGGCGAGATCCCGCCGGAGCTGGCCGACCTGTCGAATCTCCAAAGGCTGTCTCTAGGTTCCAATCAGCTAACCGGCGAGATCCCGCCGGAGCTGGGCAACCTGGCGAATCTCGAATACCTGAGTCTCGGCTTCAATTCGCTGACCGGCGAGATTCCGCCGGAGCTGGGCAGCCTCCCGAATCTAGAAGACCTAAGCCTCAACAACAATGCTCTAACCGGTGAGATTCCGCCGGAGCTGGGCAACCTGGCGAATCTCGAATACCTGTCTCTCTACCGCAATCGGCTAGACGGCGAGATCCCGCCGGAGCTGGGCAACCCGTCGAGTCTCCAGTATCTGAATCTCGCCCGGAATGAACTGACCGGCGAGATTCCATCCGAGCTGGGGAGTATGTCGAGTCTCTGGGCACTGTCTCTCTCGGACAATTCGCTGACCGGCGAGATCCCGCCCGAGCTGGGCGGCCTGTCGAACCTCAAGTGGCTGCATCTCGAACGCAATTCGCTGACCGGCGAGATTCCGCCCGAGCTGGGCGACCTTTCGAATCTCGAAATCCTGTATCTCGACTTCAATTCGCTAACCGGCGAGATCCCGCCCGAGCTGGGCGGCCTGTCGAACCTCAAGTGGCTGCATCTCGAACGCAATTCGCTGACCGGCGAGATTCCGCCCGAGCTGGGCGACCTTTCGAATCTCGAAATCCTGTATCTCGACTACAATTCGCTGACGGGCGAGACTCCCTCCGAGCTGGGCGACCTGTCGAATCTCGAAATCCTCTATCTCCAAGGGAATTCGCTAACCGGCGAGATTCCGCTCGAATTCCTCGACCTATCGTTGCAACAGCAGTTCTTTTGGGACGACAACGACGGCCTTTGTGTACCGAACACAAGCGAGTTCGACGATTGGCTGGACGGAATCGAGCTCTGGCGTGGTCCGAGGTGCGATTGAGTTCAGGATTGGCTGTGACGCCAACCAGCGCACGACATCGCGCGCGGGCGGCGATAACGTCTGGCCGCCACGGCCCCGACGAATGAAGAATACCGTGGGAGCCGTCCAACGGCGTGCTTAGGGGCCGTCCAGCCTTCCTCCCCGCAGCGAACACCCGCAACATCGAGCGGCTCCCCCGCGAGGTGCGGCCGAAGGTCGAGCTGGTTCCGGCCGAGACGATGGACCAAGTCCTGGTAGAGGCTCTGATGCGGGTGCCGGGGCGCGCCGCCAGCGCTCGCGGGGTTGACGCGCGACCATCCTGATGTAAAGCAAACATTACGTTTTGTCATGTACAGTATGCATATTGCGCATGGCCGCGGACGCGGGCCACCTGACGGGGAGGTGCGGTCGTGATCATTCGCACCGTGGAGTTCGCCGGATCCGTGGTCGCCGGCGACCAGCCGCTCCCGGGCGAGCTCCCCCAGGTCGCCTTCGCGGGGCGCTCGAATGTGGGCAAGTCGTCGCTGATCAACCGCCTCCTGGGGCGACCGCGGCGGGGCGGGGCGCGCGTGTCGGCTTCGCCGGGGAAGACGCAGGCGCTCAACTTCTACGAGGTCAACCGCTCCTTCTACCTGGTGGACATGCCGGGGTCGGGGTACGCGAAGGCGCCGAGGGCGGCGCGCGACGCGTGGCGGGAGCTGGTGCGGGGCTACCTGGAGGGGAGCGAGCAGCTGAGGGGCGTGGTGTATCTGGTGGACTCGCGGCATCCGCCCACCGCAGGGGACCTGGAATTCGTGGGGTTCCTGGCCGAGACCGGAGTGCCGACGCTGATCGCGCTGACCAAGGTCGACAAGCTCAGGGCACGGGACCGGGAAACGGGGATCCGGGCTGGGCTGGCGAGGCGCCTCGGCGTCTCGGAGGATCAGGTAGTGGCGAGCTCGGCACGGACCGGAGAGGGCACGGTGGAGCTGCTAGGCGCCATGGCGGCGCTCCTGACGGTCGGCGGATGAACTCGCGTGAGCACCGTAAAGCGGCGGAGTGCCGGACTGGACGTTTGTCGGGCCGCCGCACGCCTGCCTAGCATACTTCATCGAACCGGACGGACAGCGGTGCTTGGGCCTCTGTGCGGATCGCGTTATCGCCACGCCACACGGGAGGACAATACCGATACGGTCGTGTGTTGTCGTCACTTCATTCCGGGATTATCCCCCTGCGAGCTCCTTGGCATTGGGCCAAACTCAAGAACTATTGGTAACACATATCGACCCGCCTACTGCTAGCGGTCCGTGGATGAATGCCGTGGAGGTTGTCCACGGACTCCCCAGCTTCTTGCGCATGGGCCATCCTCAAGGCAGGTTGATGGCACACATCGACCCCCGCCAAGAGAGGGAGCGTGCCATGTCTGTGAACTGTCGCCACAGAGATACTCATCACCATCCAGCCCGCGGCACTCTCCAGCTCGCCGTGAGCGTCTCCGTCCTGACCGCGGTCGCCTCCTGGGTGGTCGGGTGCGGCGAACCCCAGGCACCAGTTGCCGAGAGCAGCATAGAGGACCTGACGGTCGAGGTAGGCAGCACCGAGTCGGTCGATCTCGCGGCGTACTTCAGCGACCCGGACGGAGACGAACTTACGTACACCGCGAGGTCGTCGAACACGAGCATAGCCACGGTCAGCGTATCGGGTACCAAGGCGCAGGTGACGGCGGTTGCAGCGGGGAGCGCCACAGTGACCGCCACCGCTACGGACCCCGACGAGCTCTCTGCCGACCAGACCTTCATGGTGACGGTGCCTAACCGGGGGCCGGAGGCTGGCGAACCGATCGAGGACATAGAGGTATTCGTCGGGGAGGACGCGCAGGTGGATGTCTCGGGCAACTTCAGCGATCCAGACGGTGACGCGCTCAGCTACACGGCCACCACATCGGACCCCGGGGTGGCGACGGCGGCCGTGTCGGGGAGCACGGTCACGGTGAGCGGTGTGTCGCGGGGTACGGCTGACGTGACGGTGACGGCGACTGACCCGGGCGGCCTTCTTGCAACGCAGGCCTTCATGGTGACGGTGCCGAACCGGGCGCCGCAGGCTGGCGAACCGATCGAGGACATAGAGGTATTCGTCGGGGAGGACGCGCAGGTGGATGTCTCGGGCAACTTCAGCGATCCAGACGGTGACGCGCTCAGCTACACGGCCACCACATCGGACCCCGGGGTGGCGACGGCGTCCGTGTCGGGGAGCGCGGTCACGGTGACCGGCGTGTCGCCGGGTAGGGCCGACGTGACGGTGACGGCGACTGACCCGGGCGGGCTCTCGGCGATGCAGGCCTTTACGACGATTGTCCGCTCCCCCGACCGGCCAGTGTTGGAGATCCTGTACGACGAACTGGACGGCGACAACTGGACCGACAACACGAACTGGCTGACCGACGCGCCGATTGACGAGTGGTACGGGGTGAGCACTGGTGCCGGCGGCCGGGTTGATACGCTGGACCTCAGCTACAATTCTCTAATGGGCGAGATTCCGCCGGAGCTGGGCGACCTGTCGAATCTCGAGATGCTGTCTTTCGAGGGCGATTCGCTGACCGGCGAGATTCCCCCGGAGCTGGGCGACCTGTCGAATCTCGAGAGGCTGGATCTCTCCGACAATGAACTGACTGGCGAGATCCCGTCCGAGCTGGCCGACCTGTCGAATCTTATATACCTGGCTCTCGGCTCCAATGACCTAACCGGCGAGATCCCGTCCGAGCTGGCCAACTTACCGAGTCTCCAGCGATTGTATCTCGACAGCAATTCCCTGACCGGCGAGATTCCGTCCGAGCTGGCCGACCTGTCGAATCTCGAAGTCCTGTATCTCGACGGCAATCAGATTACCGGCGAGATTCCGTCCGAGCTGGGGAGTTTGTCAAGTCTCGAAGAGCTGTTTCTCGGCGGCAATTCGCTGACCGGCGAGATTCCGCCCGAGCTGGGTGACCTGTCGAATCTCGAAATTATGTGGCTCGGCTTTAGTTCGCTAACCGGCGATATTCCGCCGGAGCTGGGCGACCTGTCGAGTCTCGAGTGGCTTGATCTCACCAACAATTCGCTGACCGGCGAGATTCCGCGTGATTTCCTCGACCTATCGGCGCTATTGTTTTTCTTTTGGGAAAGCAACGACGGCCTCTGCGCGCCGGACACGAGCGAGTTCGATGATTGGCTGGACGAGCTCCTGGTTTGGAGTGGCCCGAGGTGCGATTGAATTCAGGATTGGCTGTGACGAGGGGACCCGGCGCACAACGTCGCGCGCACCGAGAGCGGCGAAGCGCCGGGTCGCCAGGGCGCGACGAATGACGGATAGCAGCGCCACTGGCCCGAGGAGCACTGCGGAGCGAAGCGGGCCAGCGGGGATGCTCCACCGGGCGAATGCCGTCGGGGTGCTGTTCACGGGCCGTCCCACTGCCAGGGCACCACGAATGACGAATGCCGTGGAGGGCCGGCCACGGAGTGCCTAAGGTGCCGTCCGCTTGCGCGTGGGCCAACCTCATGGCAAATTGCCAACACATACCGATCCGCCAACATGAGGCATGCCATGTCTGTGAACTGTCGCCGTAAAGACACTCACCGCCATAGAGCGCACGGTGCTCTCCGGCTCGCCTTCGGGGTCTCCGTTCTGGCCGCGGTCTCCGCCTCGGTGGTTGGGTGCGGCGAGACCGCGGTTGAGCCTCAGCCGCCGGTTGCAGTCGGGGATATAGCGGGGCTGACGGTGTGCGTCGGCAGCACCGATTCGGTCGATCTCGCGGGGTACTTCAGCGACCCGGACGGAGATGTCCTTGCGTACACGGCCACTACATCGGACACCCGGGTGGCGACGGCGTCGGTGTCGGAGACCGCGGTCGCGGTGAGCGGTGTCTCGCACGGTACGACCGACGTGACGGTGACGGCGACTGACCCGGACGGGCTTGCGGCGACGCAGGCCTTTGCGGTGACCGTCCGCTCCGCCGACTGGGGAGTGTTGGAGATCCTGTACGACGCACTGGACGGCGACAACTGGGACAACAACACGAATTGGAAGACGGATGCGCCGCTTGACCAGTGGGACGGGGTGCTCACGGATGCGGACGGCCACGTTGTTGTGCTGTCCCTCAGCGGCAATTCGCTGGCCGGCGAGATTCCACCGGAGCTGGGCGACCTGTCGAATCTTAATCGGCTGGATCTCGCCTGGAATGAGCTGACCGGCGAGATTCCGTCCGAGGTGGGGAATCTGTCGAATCTCGTCTACTTGAATCTCGAACACAATTCGCTGACCGGCGAGATCCCGTCCGAGCTGGGGAGTCTGTCGAACCTCAGGTCCCTGGATCTCTACGACAATTCGCTAAACGGCGAGATTCCTTCCGAGCTGGGCAATCTGTCAAACCTCCGGTACCTGTGGCTCGACGACAATTCGCTAACCGGCGAAATCCCGCCGGAGCTTGCCGACCTAGCGAACCTCGAAGTCCTGTATATCGCTGGCAGTTCGCTAAGCGGCGAGATCCCGCCGGAGCTGGGTGACCTGTCGAGTCTCCGCTACTTGCGTCTCAGCGGCAATTCGCTGACCGGGGAGATCCCGCCGGAGCTTGGCGAGCTGGCGAGTCTCGAAGGCCTGCATATCGACGAAAATGCGCTGACGGGCGAGATTCCGCCTGAGCTGGGCGACCTCTCGAACCTCGTGTGGTTGAGGCTTGAACAAAATTCGCTGACCGGCGAGATTCCGTCCGATTTCCTCAACCTATCGTCGCTATACCATTTCTATTGGGACGACAACTACGGCCTTTGTGCTCCGAACACCAACGAGTTCGACGATTGGCTGCGCGGAATCTCTTGGAGAGGCCCGAGGTGCGATTGAGTTCAGGATTGGCTGTGAACGAAGGAGAGCCACGCTTTACAATATGTAATCCATGGTTTACAGTCGCTGTGCCCGGGGTTAGCTCTGCGTTGCTCCTCGGGCCGGTTAGCGCTGCTACCAGGTCTCGGCGCTCGCGCGAGACTATCCACGGACCGCCAGCTCGTACTTCCTGATCTTGCGGTAGAGGGTGCGCTCCCCGATCCCGAGGATCTCGGCCGCCCGGCGGCGATTCCACCCGGTGGCCCGAAGCGCGGCCGCCACCGCCTCGCGCTCCATCTCGGCCAGCGTCGAGACTCCACCGCCCTCCGACCGAGGATCCACATCCGGCGGTGCCGGATCCGACGAAGGCCTCTCCGACCCCGCCGACGCGCCCACATCCACGGCAGGCGGTAGCTCTCCCGCCGCCACCGGCTCGCCCTCGCCACCTAACGGTTGCGCCGACGCCACCTCGCCGCGAGGCCCGCCGACCAGCACCCGACCCCGCTCCTCCTCAGCCTTGAACTCCTCGAAGTCCCTCCGCAAGTCGTCGATGTCGACCTTCATCTCCATCATCGTGCGAAAGAGCAGCTCGAGCTGGGGGCGGAGCGTCTGGAGGCCGTCGTCCGCCACGACCCGGTCGCGCGCAGGCGTCGGAACCAGCGCCAGCGCCCCCCCTCCCCTGCGCACGTCCTCGGGAATGTCCTCGGCACGAATCCGCCGACCTGGCGCAAGGATCACCATGCTCTCCACGAGGTTGCGCAGCTCGCGCACATTGCCCGGCCACCGATGTCTGGCCAGGATCTCCATCGCCTCGCTGTCGATCCCCTGGAAGGGGCCACGGTCGTGGCGCTCGCTCGCCTCGCGGATGAAGGCGTCCACAAGCCGCGGAATGTCGCCCCGTCGGTGGCGGAGCGGCGGCAGCTCGACCTTGAGGACGTTGATGCGGTAGAAGAGGTCACGGCGGAAGGTACGCGCCGCCACCAGCTCCTCCAGCTCCTGGTTGGTGGCCGCGAGGATGCGCACATCCACGCGCTTCAACCTCTCGCCGCCCACCCGGTGGAACTCCTGCTGCTCCAGCACGCGCAGCAGCTTCGTCTGCGTCTGGAGGGGCATCTCGCCGATCTCGTCGAGGAAGATCGTGCCGTGGTCAGCCAGCTCGAAGAGTCCCTTTCGGGAATCGATGGCACCGGTGAAGGACCCCTTCTCGTGCCCGAAGAGCTCGCTCTCCAGGAGCGTCTCGGAGAGCGCCGCCATATTGACCGGGATGAAGGCGCGGTGCCGACGCCGCGAGAGGGCGTGGATGCCGCGCGCGACCAGCTCCTTGCCCGTCCCCGACTCCCCCGTGATCAGCACCGTCGCGTCGACCGGGGCGAAGTGCACGATCCGCTCGACCACCTCGAGCATGGCGTCCGTATCGCCCACTATCCCCGTCGCGCGCCGCAGCCGGTCGCGCTCGATCGTGCGACTGCCGACCAGGACTATCTCCTCGGCGTCGGCCGGGGTCGCGAAGCTCGCGGACACTTCGGGCAGGGAGGACGCCTCGTCCTCCAGACCCGTCACCGCGAAGACGGGCACGCCGAGCTTGGCCGCCTGCCGGGCGTGGCGTCGCGACGCGGACGTCCGGGCGCCGCCGGTCTGCACCAGCAGGACCGGTTCGTCCACGGCAGCCACCACCTCGGTGGGTGTGAAGAGCTCGACTTCGTACCCCTGCCGCCGAAATCCGTCGCTAAGTGCACCCGCGAGCGGCAGATCGTGAGTGGTCACGAGTACGGTCCCGGCCATCTTGGAGCGTGCCATGCCGCAACCTACCTCCGGATCGAGCCCCCGCTGTAGAAGGGCGGTCGCTCGGTGCGCGCGGGAATCACGCGGTTGCGAATCCGGACGCCGACCTCGGTGCCGGGAGCGGCCGCCGCAGTGGGCAGGTACCCCATCGCTATCCCGACCCCAAGCGTCGGGCTGTATACCCCGGAAGTCACCTGCCCGACCACTTCGTCCCCCTGCACCAGCTCGTAGCCGGGCCTCGGGAATCCCCGTTCGAGAAGGCGGATACCGGTCAGGCGAGTGGCCACCCCGCGCTCCCTGGTAGCCAGAAGAGCGTCGCGCCCCACGAAGTCCCCCGCGTCGAGCTTCACGATCCACCCCAGCCCGGACTCGAAGGGATTGTGGTGCTCGTCCAGGTCGTTGCCGTAGAGCGCGTACCCCATCTCGAGGCGAAGGGAGTCGCGGGCGCCCAGACCGGCGGGCAGCGGTGCGGTGGGAGCGTCGGCCTCCGAGAGCGTCCGCCACGCCGAAGCCGCCGCCTCGGCTTCCAGGTACAGCTCGAAGCCATCCTCGCCCGTGTAGCCGGTGCGGCTGACCACGACATCGGCGCCGAAGGCCTCGGCCTCGCCGAAGCGGTAGTACCCCAGCGTCGAGAGGTCGATCGAGACGAGCGGGGCCAGGACATCCTGGCTGGATGGCCCCTGTAGGGCGATGAGGGCGATCCGGTCGGACTCGTCGGCGACCTCCGCGTCGTAGCCCGCGCTGTGCTCCCGGACCCACCGCCAGTCCTTGTCGCGGTTCGCGCCGTTGACCACCAGCATGAAGCGGTCGGCGAACCGGTACACCAGCAGGTCGTCAAGGACCGTGCCGCGCTCGCTGCAGAGCGCCGAGTACTGCGCCTGCCCGACCGCAACGGAAGAGACGTCGTTCGCCGTCAGGTGCTGGACCAGCTCCTCGGCCTGGGGGCCCCGCACGACGAATTCGCCCATGTGCGAGACGTCGAAGATCCCCGCGGCTGTGCGCACCGCCTCGTGCTCGGCACGGATCCCGGTCGGGTAGTGGACCGGCATGGAGTAGCCGGCAAAGGGCGCCATCTTGCCCCCCAGCGCGATGTGCACGTCGTACAGCGGGGTCCTGGCCAGCGGGGAATTCACGGTCGTCGCCTCAACGGATCAGTTCCAGGAGGATGGCCTTGATGATGTGCAGGCGGTTCTCGGCCTCTCGAAATATGCGCGAACGCGGGCCGTCGATCACCTCGGGCGCGACCTCCTCTCCCCGGTGCGCCGGAAGGCAGTGCAGGAAGATGGCCTCCGGGTGCGCACGCGCCATCAGCGGCTCGTCGACCTGGTATCGCGCAAAGGCCTCCGCCCGCTCCTTCCTCTCGCCCTCGGCTCCCATCGAGGCCCAGACGTCGGTCGTGACGACGTGAGCGCCCTCTGCGGCCCTCTCCGGATCGCGAGCCAGCTCCACCCGGGAGGCTGGGGCGCGGTCCAGGATCCGTGGATCCGGCTCGTAGCCAGGAGGGCAGGCCAGGCGAAGGGCAAATCCGAAGCGACGGGCGGCGTTGAGCCACGAGTTGGCCATGTTGTTGCCGTCGCCGATCCAAACGACGCGCATACGGGAAAGGTCGGGGCCAAACTCCTGGACGATGGTCATGAGGTCGGCCATCACCTGGCAGGGGTGCACGAGATCGGTCAGCCCGTTGACGACGGGGACGGTGGCGTGCCTGGCGAATTCGACCACCCTTTCGTGGCCGAAGGTGCGGATGAGGATGGCGTCGACGTAGCGGCTCAGCACCCGCGCGGTATCGGAGACGCTCTCGCCGCGTCCCATCTGCGAGTCGAGCTCCGAGATCATCAGGGCGTGCCCGCCCAGCTGCGCGACCCCCACCTCGGTGCTGACCCGGGTGCGGGTGGAGGGCTTCTGGAAGATCATCGCCACCGTGCGACCCTCCAGCGGCCGGTCGGCGAAGGCACCGTCCCTGACTCGTCCAGCCAGGTCGAGGAGGCGCTGAAGCTGGCCGCTCGTCCAGTCGGCGATCTCGATGAAGTGACGGGGCTCGGTCACCTCGGAGCGTCCTCTCCAGGGGTCCGTCTGACAGATTATGCCCACAATCTGTCAACTAAATGTAATGCGGACATTACATTATGTAATTTACAGTTTACAATTCTACAGAATGTAGCGGCTGAGGTCACCGTCGGCTGCTATCCTATCGAGGCGCGAGCGCACGAAGGGGGCCGTGACCACCAGCGTATCGCCGCTCCCCTCCTCGGGCAGGTCGAAGAGCAGCTCCTCGAGAAGCGTGGTCAGGACCGTGCGCAGTCTGCGGGCACCGATATTCTCCATCCGGTCGTTCAGATCAGCCGCGATCGTCGCGATCTCGTGGATTCCCTCGTCGGTGAACTCCACCTCGGCGCCCTCGGTACGGACGAGCGCTCCGTACTGCAGCACCAGGGCGTTCTGGGGCTCGCGCAGGATGCGGGCGAACTCCGGCGCCCCGAGACTCTTCAGCTCCACGCGAATCGGGAAGCGGCCCTGCAGCTCGGGTATGAGGTCGGAGGGCTTGGCGACATGGAAGGCGCCGGCCGCGATGAAGAGGATGTGGTCGGTGCGGATGAAGCCGTACTTGGTCTGCACATTCGACCCCTCGACGATCGGAAGCAGGTCGCGCTGCACTCCCTCCCGGCTCACGTCGGGCGCCGCCCCCCCGCCCTTGCCGCCGGCGACCTTGTCGATCTCGTCGAGGAAGATGATCCCCGTCTCCTCCGCCCGGTCGAGCGCCTCGTTGACGACCTCGTCCATGTCCACGAGCCGGTCCAGCTCCTCCTGGAAGAGGATGCGGCGAGCCTCGGCGACGGTGACGGTGCGCCGCTTGGTGCGCTTCGGGAGCATCTCCTGCAGCATCTCGGTGAGGTTGACGTCCATCCCCTCCATCCCCCCGACGGGGAACATCATCCCGCCGATCGGCATTCCCTGCGCCACATCCACATCGACCGTCCGGTCCTCCAGCTGGCCATCGCGGAGGAGTCTCCGGAGCTTCTCGCGGGTCCGGCGGCGGCGCTCCGCGAGCTCCAGGTCGCTGTTCGGGTCGGCCGTTCGGGTGCTGGCGGATTCCCCGGCGCGTCCGGCCACAAAGACCTGGCCGCCCGACCCCACACCTCCGGGACCCCTACCCGCGACCGCCCCCGGCCCACCCCCAACCCTGGAAGCGGCGGCCGCCGAGTCCGGGAGCAAGAGGTCGAGGAGCCGCTCCTCCACCTGCCGCTCGGCCTCGCCCTCCACCTCCTCCTCGCGCGACGAGCGGACCATCGCGACCGCGGTGTCGACCAGATCGCGGATCATCGACTCGACATCCCGGCCCACATAGCCGACCTCGGTGAACTTGGACGCCTCGACCTTGATGAAGGGCGATCCGCCAAGGCGGGCCAGGCGACGCGCGATCTCGGTCTTCCCTACCCCCGTCGGCCCAATCAGGATCAGGTTGTTCGGGAGAATCTCCTCGCGCAGATCCTCCTCGACCTGCTGTCTGCGCCACCGGTTGCGGAGCGCGATGGCAACCGCCTTCTTCGCGTCCGACTGGCCGATGATGTACTTGTCGAGCTCGGCCACGATCTGACGCGGTGTGAGCGGCTCGATCCACCTGGGCGCCTCGGGCGGCGTGGCGGCCTGGTGCGTGTCGGTGGACTCGGACGCTACGGCGCGGGAGCTCATTGCGAGGCCAACTCCAATACGGTGATTTCGTGATTCGTGTAGACGCAGATGTCGGCGGCGATCTCCAGCGCTCTGCGGGCGATCGTCGGTGCGTCCAGCTCGGAGGAGGCGTAGAGCGCCCGGGCCGCAGCCAATGCGAACCCGCCGCCGGAGCCGATTGCCAGCACTGGCATGTCCGGCTCGATCACATTGCCGTCGCCTCCCACCAGGAAGAGATGCTCCCGATCCGCGACCGCCAGCAGCGCCTCCAGGCGGCGCAGGTAGCGGTCGGTCCGCCACTCCTTGGCAAGCTCCACGCACGCACGCGGCAGGTTCGAGGGCCACCGCTCCAGCTTGCCCTCCAGCTTGGCGAAGAGGGTGAAGGCGTCGGCCACGGCCCCGGCAAAGCCGGCCAGGACCCGATCGTCCTTGAGCAGGCGGACCTTGCGAGCTGCGCCCTTGACGACCGTCTCCCCCATCGTGACCTGACCGTCGCCCGCCATCGCGACGCGCCCTTCGCGCGCGACCGCGATCACGGTGGTCGCATGCACGGGCTGACCGGGAAGCACCGACGAAGCCGGGGGATTGCGATAGACCATTCGGGAGTCGAGACGAGGGTGGAGGTGTTCGGGGTCCGCCGCAGGCTGGCCCTGCGCCAAAGGACAGCCTCGGTGGCCCTTGAAGCTAGCGGCACTGTGGATAATCTCGCGCGAGCGAGCGGTGAGTGGCCAGCGAGCGGTGAAGCGCCGTCTTCGGCAAGCGGGGTGAGCACTGGGCATTGCCGCCCTGTCGCCGCAACCTATGCGGAATCCGCACTAGTTCCATCTGGCTTGGTGTCGGGCGGCAGCCGCTCCGCCCCCGGTTCGGTGCCCTACCCCTCCAGATCGTAGCCAGCGAGGAGGGTCGGTAGCACTCGAGCTGCTAGGCCCGCGGGTGCGCCCTCCGGTACGACCTCTTCAACCGCTCCCTGGAGGTGTGCGTGTATATCTGGGTGGTCCTGAGCGAGGCGTGGCCGAGGAGCTCCTTGACTGCCATGAGGTCGGCGCCAGCGTCGACGAGATGGGTGGCGAAGGTATGGCGAAGCGAGTGCACCGAGACGCCGCCACCTCGGGCGAAGTCCGCGATCGCCGC
Organism: Gemmatimonadota bacterium; assembly: GCA_026706635.1. Taxonomy (GTDB): domain Bacteria; phylum Gemmatimonadota; class Gemmatimonadetes; order Longimicrobiales; family Gaopeijiaceae; genus Bin94. Next base: position 30,266 of record JAPOYJ010000081.1, read on the forward strand.
GCCCACGTCGCGCTGGATCTGACGACCTGAGAGCCGGTTGCCGCGCCTGCTCACGAGGAGCGCCGAGCATCCCGGCCGGACGACCTCCAGACGGTGGGCCAGGTAGGGGCCCAGAGCGCGCGACGCCGACGCCGTCAGCGGGACAATCCGCTCTTTGCGCCCCTTGCCGACCACTCGCAGCTGCCCGACCTCGAGATCGAGGGAGGCTAGGTCGAGAGAGGTCAGCTCGGAGAGGCGCAGACCGCTCCCGTACAGGACCTCGAGGATCGCCAGAAGACGAGTCGCGTAGAGCGTGTCCTCGCTCGATGCGCGGTCCTCCAGCCACCCGAAGAGCTCCCCAACCTCAACGGCGCGGAGGTGTCTGGGCAGGGTGCGGTCGGCCCTGGGGCCGCGCAGCAGGCGGGCCGGGTCGGAGACGATCTCCCCTCGGCTGTGCAGGTGGCGCAGCAGGGCACGCACCGACGAGAGCTTGCGCGAGATGGTGCGCGGCGCCAGTCCACGGCGGACCGCTTCGCCCAGGAAGGCCCGGAGCGCCTCGCGGGAGACCTCCCTCCACTCGAAGTCGTCCTGCCCCAGGTACACGCGCACGAACGCCTCCAGCTCCAGGAGGTCGCGCCGGTAGGCGGCGACAGTGTGCCCGGATAGGCCA
>JAPOYJ010000020.1 GCA_026706635.1 Gemmatimonadota bacterium
CCCTTGCCGGGCCGGCCATCGGCCGTCAACGCGACGATTCCCTGCCCCGACGGCGGCGACGCCACCTTCGAGGGAGAGGCGACCGCCGAGGTGCAGGCAGGACAGGTTAGCGCGGAGGCGACTGGTTCGCTGGTCACCAGGAAGTGCGCGTTCCACGCTGACGGGTTGGGGGTCGTGGTGGACAGCGACGGTTTGGCGCAGTCGATCCGAATCACACTGGTGCCCCGGCTTGCCAGCATCCTGCTCGTGGCGGAGTCCTCGGGCAGGGTGGGCTGGGTGGCCGGTCACCGCAGTGGCCGCTGCGATCTGGCGAACAAGGTGACGAGCCGGATTTCCCTGGAAGCCCTGTGGGGTGGCGCTGCTCCCGTGGCGCGGGCCTCGGGGACGGTGTGCGGGCGCAAGATCGACCATGAACTCCACTTGGTTACGGGGCCCTGACCCACCCGCGCCAGTCTCGACACCGCCTCCGTTCGCCACAGTGGGGGTGCACACCGGCGCACGTTGCACGGTGCCCGCGCCACGGCTTACGGCCGCACTGGAGTGTGAATACGACACGGGGGGCCAATGCACATTTCGGCGCTCCGGCGATGCACACCGGCCAAGTCGCTTATCCGTTGGGGCGGCAACGTCTTGCGGCTCCGCCGCACGGCCTGCCGCGGCACGGGAGCCACCTGGGCGGTGGAGGGGAGCGACCCCCCAGTCCGAGGGCCTGGTACGGGTTCGGGACGAGGTGGAAATTCACACCTCGTCCCTGCCCTCCCTGGGTCGCTCCCGCACCAACAATCCCTGGCGGGAAGGCCGTCCGAACGCCGCTTCGGGACACGGCGGACCAACCCGATCCTGCTCCGGCTGCCGCCGTTGCCCAAATTGCCCGCGCCGCTCTCCTGCCAGCGTCCGCCCGCGTGGTGGCTGGCTCCGGCCACCCACGGCGGTCTTGGCCCCGACACCGCGATCCGCGTCTGCCCCTACGCAGCGCTCCCCGTCCTGGTTTCACCTCCGTCCATGGAGACCGCCGGTTCGAGGCGGCGGTCCGGCTTGCCGAGAGTCGGGATGCCCCCACCGTGAGCGTCCTCCGGCCTTCCTGCAAAGGACTGCTGGACCCGTAGCGACCCGCCGCGGCGGCTTGGGATGGAATTGCACATCCCAACCTCCGCAGATGCCACAACAGGCATCGAAAAAGGCGGGTCGCTACGACCACGTCCTCCGTTTCCGGCGCGGCACCGCCGCCCCGGAGGCCGTGGCGCAACCACAAGCCGGACAAGGACATGCGCGATCCCCGTCGTGCACGTCCGAACGGCGATTCCGCGCACATCGACCACGATTTCACATGTGCGGCTCCATCCGGGCACGACTTCGCCGTTTCGGGACTTCGAGTAGCCTCCCGCGCCGTTCTCAAGCGTCGTCCCGGAAAGAACGGCTCAACCATCGCTCGCGACTCGAAGATCGGCTGCTTCTCCAGCGGTGACCGTGATGTCGAATTCGATGTCGTGGCCGCACATCTTCCCCTTGTAGCCGCCCGTCGCCTTGGGGTTCTCGGGATCCGACAAATCGACCGTCGCATCGAGCGGCAGGTCCATGGCGCATTCCCCCGACCGGTCCTCCAGTTGCCATTTGACCTTCCCTTCGATACCACCGCCCAAGACGACCGTCTCGAACGCGATGATATCGAAGGACATCCCGGTGCTCATGCTCGGGTCGCCGTCCACCGTGAACGCCAGTCCGTCGCCCGACACCTTGCAACCGGCCGGCGTGACCACCGCATTCAGCGCCAACTTGAGGGTGTCCCCGGCCTGCCTGGCGGTGGCCGTTCCGGCCACCCTTGCTTCGCCCCCGTGCGGGCAGGCGACCGTGGTATCCACGGAGCCGGAATCCACATCGTCATCGGGGAGGAGCTCCAAACCCACCGTAATCGCCTTGAACAGGGCCAGGGCTTCGGCCTCGGTCAGCGTGTCCGGCGGGTCCACCGGATCCTCGCACCCCGCCAGCACGACGGCGAGCACGAGTCCGGAGAGTGCGAGACGGGTTCTGCCTGACATTCGGTTCTGCTCTTTCTGCCGGGCCATCCCCGGCGGCTTGGAGGCGTCCTTCCGTGGGGCCGGGCAGCATCCAACGGCCCAAGGGGTTTCCGCCCATGATACCGTTCGAGGCCCGGCATGTTCCCGTCGCCCGCGATCCGTGCGGGCCTCCTGGAGACGAAGGTGCGGAGAGAGAGACACGCACACTGGCGGAGAAGCCCTCCCTCCGCGATACTTCGTTCGCGCAGATCGTGCAGTCCATCGAATCGAGAGGAATCGAACGATGGCACGCACGAAACGAAGTCGGCGCTCGTACGGCGCCGGCGAATGGGGCCGGAACCGGGTCAGGATCTTCCCGGACCCGAAGACCGGCATGTTCCAGATCGAGTGGCGGGAGAACGGGCGCAGGCTCACCCGGTCCCTCAAGCACCGTGACTGGCGGCGCGCGAAGCGGCAGGCGGACGAATTCGCCGCCGGGTTCGCCGGCCCGGAGATCGGGGGCGGGGCGGAAGCCAAGCCCGAGCCGCTCACTCTGGAGCGGCTCTTTGACATCTACGGTCAGGAGGTGACGCCCGCCAAGGGCGCTCACACGCGGCAGCACGACCGAACGTCGATGCGGATGTTCCTCGACCTCTTCGGACTGTCCCGCGACCCGGCGACCCTGTCTCAGAGGGACTGGGACCGATTCATCCGGGAGCGCCGCGCGGGCAGGATCGGACCGAGTGGCAAGCCCGTGGCGGATCGGACGGTCGAATACGACCTGAAGTTCCTGATTGCCGTTTTCAACTGGGCGGCGAAGTCCCGCGACGAGCGGGGCCGGTTGCTGCTCGACCGGAACCCGCTCAGAGGGCTCAGGACGCCCACGGAGAAGAACCCGAACCGGGTGGTGCTTGGCGAGGAGGAGTACCACGCGCTTCTGGAGGTGTCACTCCGGGTGGACTGGCGGTTCCATGTCGCCCTCGCGCTCGCGCACGAAACCGGCCACCGGATCGGGGCCATCCGCCAGCTTCGGTGGCGCGACATCGACTTCGAGGGCGAAACCATCGTCTGGCGAGCCGAGCACGACAAGACCAGCTACCAGCACGTCACGCCGGTCACTCCAGAGGCCTTGGATGCCTTGAAGGAGGCGCGGAGTTGGAATCGCTCGACCGGGGATGCCCCGGTGCTGCCCGCGCCCCGGAATCCGTCGGCCTGCATGGGTGCCGCGTTGGCGCAGGGATGGTGGGACAGGGCCGAGCGGCTCGCGGGACTGGAGCCGAAGCCCGGACGGGGCTGGCACTCGCTGCGGCGCAAGTTCGCCTCCGACCTGATGGACCAGCCGTTGAAGGTGCTCTGCCAACTCGGCGGCTGGAAGACGGCCAAGACGGTGCTTCGGTGCTATCAGAGAGCCGACGAGGGACAGCTTCGGAAGGCTCTGGAAGACCGCCGCCGGGCTCGCGGCTGAGATCAAGACCGGCGGGAATCATTCAGCGGGAAATCGGGCTGTCGAACATGCAAACACATTCACCGCAACAAGATGCGAAACTACAACCACATGTCAGCCCGGCGCTTCGCCGCTCTCGGTGCTCGCGCGAGATTATCCACGGACTGCTAGACGAGAACACTGATGGAATACACCATCGTCATCGAAAAGGGACCCACCAGCTACGGAGCCCATGTCCTGGAGCTGCCTGGCTGTGTCGCCGCCGCGGACACCCGTGAAGAGGTCTCCACCCTCATCCGCGAAGCGATCCAGATCTACATCGACGAACTTGAGGGCGATGGACTTCCGGTTCCCGAGCCCTCTTCGACCGAATTGGTCAACGCGTAGGATCTGCCGATCGGCTGCCCCGCGCTCTCCGGTCCCCCCGGAAGAACCATTGACACGACGACCCTGACCCTCGCCCTCGCGGCCCTCACCCTCGCCGCCTGGCTGACCCTCGCCATCGCCGCCCTGTTCAGCCACTACAAGGTCCCCCGCCTGCACGACGTGGCCCCGGACCGCCCCGGCGACCCCCCGCTTCCCCGCCTCTCGATCATCGCCACCGCCCACAACGAGGAGCGGTCCATGGAACGCGCCCTTCGCTCGCTCCTTGCCCTGCGCTACCCCGACTACGAGGTCGTCTTCGTCAACGACCGCTCCACCGACCAGACCGGCGAGATCGCCGAGCGGCTGAGCGCCGGAGACGCGCGCCTGAAAGTGCTCCACATCGACGAACTTCCACCGGGCTGGTTCGGCAAGACCCACGCGGCCCGGCGCGGCGCGGAGACGGCCACCGGAGAGGTCCTCCTCTTCACCGACGCCGACGTGGTCTTCGCCCCCGATGCCGCAGTGTGCGGCGTGCGGCACCTGCTCAGGGAACGACTCGACCACCTTGCCGCGGGGCCCCGTGTCACGGTCACCGGCACCATGCTCCGGGCCTGCACGATCGCCACGCAGTTCTTCATCGGCGCGAGGCAGAGGCTCTGGAAGGTGGGCGACCCGCGCAGCTCCGCCTTCATCGGAATCGGCGCCTATACGATGATGCGCGCCGACTCCTACCGGGCCGTCGGAGGATACGAATGCGTCGCGCTCCGGCCGGACGAGGATCTTCGCCTGGGCCAGATCGTAAAGCGGTCCGGGATGCGGTCGGGCTTCCTGAAGGGGGTCGAGCTGCTGGAGATCCGCTGGTACCACTCCTTCGGCGACTTCGTTCGGGGTCTCGACAAGAACTTCTTCGCCGCCCTCGACTACAGCCTCCTCATGGTGACGGGCTCCACCGTCACCCTTGCCTGGCTCGCCGCCGGGCCGCTCGTGATGGCGCCGCTCCTTCTGGCGACCGGCCAGCCCCTCGCCGGAGCGCTCTACGCGGCCTGCCCGGTCATCTGCTGGACGGCGGCCACGACCCTCACAAGGGACAACGCCTACCCATGGTGGTACGTCCTCCCCTTCCCGCTGGCCGTGCTTGTGATCGTTTTCGCAATCTGGCGTTCCACGGCGCTCACCATCTTACGCGGGGTGGTCTGGGGAGGGCCGCCGGTGCCGCTCTCGGAATTGAGGGCGGCCCGGCCAGGGACGGGAATCGCTCGCCATGACCCCTCGGAGCACCCCATAATGACAACCACAGATGACATAATGTAATCTGTAGTTGACATCGACGGAGCGAGAGCACCTTGCTCATGTCCCGGCGGCGCTGGAGGCGCCGGGTGCGTTGGAGTTGCGGTCAACTCCCGGCTGCGCGCCGCCGAATGTCGTCGCGGAGCGAATCAAAGTACGCCTCGTCCGCCACGACCGCTGGCGGCGTCTGGAAGCCTTCGAGCAACGCGGCTCGCAGCACCCTGGAGTCCTGATCGTGGCGGATCAGCGCGCGGATGTACGCGCTGCAGCTTCCGTACCCGCCGTCTGCGACCTGTTCGTCCACAAAGGCCTTCAGGCCGACGGGGAGCGAGATGTTCATGGTGGTCATCGGCGAAGGGTAATCATTCAATCGACGGCTCCAGCACCCGCGCGCGATCGCGCGGTCCCGGATGGCGCTTATCGGCAAAGGGACGTCGTGAGGCACGCCGTTTGCCCGAGTCCGTGGGGGTCGCAACGGCGCTCGCCTCTCCCAGATTGTAGAGCGCGTCCGCAATCCCCCACGGCACGAAATCCAGCGTGCGGTCGGGATGTGTAAGCACGCCGACCCGAACCGGCGTCTCGTCCAGCGGCCGGTCATGCCCGGTGGATTCCACGATCACGACACCGAGCGAGTCCCGGACGGTGGCTGGCGCCGTCCCATGGTCTCCAGCCGGTGAACACACGCCCAGGGGCGCGATGAGAGCCCCCGCAGCCAGAGAACGGAACGAAGCACGACGGAGCGCGCCGGAGACGGTCAGGCCAACGTCCGCCAGCACCGCGGCCGCATCTTCCTTCACGGTCTTGTCGATTCGGGCCTGAAGGAGTTGCTTCCGAGGCATGGCGAGGTCCATCCAATTTCGGGGTACGATATCACGCACGCGAGCGGTAAGCGGGTCAACGGTGGCACCGCCCTCGGTGGGCTCGCCAGATTCATCCCCGGCCTGCCCGCAAAGGTCCGCCGACCACATCGACCCTCCGCACTCCTGGAGAATCCCAACCATGACCTCCGCATCCATCGTGGCCCAGCTCGATCAGATCCTGGAGGGCACGCGCCCGCTCCTCGCCGCCCTTCCCGACGACAGCCTCGGCTGGCGACCCCACGACCGCTCCTGGACGCTGGGCGAGCTCGCAGCCCACATCGCCAACATTCCCAGCTGGACAGCGGGCACGCTGAACGCGTCCGAGCTCGACCTCGCACCCGTCGGCGGGGAGCCCATGCCTCCCGTGGCGCCCCCGAAGACCACCGCCGACCTGCTGGCGGCGCTTGACCAGAGCGCGGCCGAGGCCCGCAGCGTAGTCGAGGCCACCTCGGACGAGACCTTCCTGGAGCCGTGGAGCCTGCTGGTGGCGGGCGATGTCCGTTTCACCCTCCCCAAGGGGGCGGTCATACGCACCTTCATCCTGGACCACCTGATTCACCACCGGGCCCAGCTGGGCGTCTACCTGCGCCTGCTCGATGTCCCGGTTCCGCAGACGATGGGGCCAACCGCCGACTTCCCGGAGATGTAGGTGCCGGCGTGACGGCTCCGATGCACCCACTCGATCCCTCCCGCTTCGAGCTGCTGACCTTCGACTGCTACGGCACACTGGTGGACTGGGAGTCGGGGATCGTCGGCGCGGTGCGCTCCACCACCGCTGGCTGCGAGGCTTCGGACGCCGACATTCTCGAGGCCTTCTCGCACGCCGAGCACCTGGTGCAGAGCGAGCGCTACCGCAGCTACCGCGAGGTGCTGGCGCTGACGCGCGGGCGAATGGCCACGTCGCTCGGCTGCGCGGCCACCTCCGGGGAGAGGGCCGCCTTCGCCGGCTCGGTGGGCGACTGGCCCGTCTTTGCCGATACTCGCGAGGCGCTGGAGCGGCTGTCGGGACGGTACCGGCTGGGCATCGTCTCGAATGTGGACGACGATCTATTCGCACGGACGCTGCCGTGCCTAGGCGTGGACTTCGACTGCGTCGTGACCGCCTCCCAGGTCGGGAGCTACAAGCCCGCCCCCGGCCACTTCGTCGAGATGGAGCGCCGCTCGGGCTTGCCGCGCGAACGCACTCTGCACGTTGCGCAGAGCCTCTTCCACGACATCGCGCCCGCCTCCGAGCTGGGTTATGCCACCGTGCATGTGGACCGCCCGACCCGGGGGCGGGGGAGCGGCGCGACTCCGGCCGCCATTGCCCGCCCCACCGCCACAGTGCCCGACATGGCGAGCGTGGCCGAGCTGCTGGCTTGCTAGCCCGTGGACAAACCTCCCACGGCAGGAACAGCGCGGCATCCCCACACCTACAAAGTAAATCGTAGTTTACAAAATGTAAACCATAGTGTACTATGGCGAGAGGCTCAGCAGGAAGACGAGGTACGCGCGGTTCACGCTCCTCGCCGGGTTTACCACGTACGAGACGCTGACCGGGGGGGCGAAGGACTCGGTGATGCCGAGCTCGGTGCTGGCGGTGACTCCGATGTTCACCACGGCGGCGCCCCCGGCAGACTTCTCGTCATCCGGATCGCCCGTGGTCTGGTAGAAGACGCTCTTGCCGTTCACATACCCTAGGTGCCATGCCAGCTCAACCCCCTCGGCATCCATCAGCGGTCCGCCGACCTCGGCGTAGAGAGTCTGGACGGAGCAGTCCTCCTCCTCACCGCAATCGTCACGGTCGACATCGTCGAGCAGTAGGCCCGCGTACACCGAGAGAGGCGCGGACTCCGGTCCCGAGACTGACACCCACACCTCCTGCGTGTGCGCCTCACCGTCCCTGAAATCCGTCGCGCCGGGGCCCGGGAAGTAGTAGTCGGTCACGCCGAGCGACAGGCTCGCGCCCGCCTCGAACTCGTGGGTGAAGCTAGCCCAGAGGTCGTTCTCGTTGGCGGCGGCTCCGGAGGCGCTGATCGAGTACGACCCCCAGGCACCGAACTCGAGCATGCCGAGCGATATCGTCAGCGCTGGCTGGAGCGCCATCGACTCGCCGAAGTCTAGGCCTCGCCATACGTATCGGCTCACGACATCGGCCCCGAGGGAGACCGACTGCGCGGCTGCGGGAGCAGAGGCGGCTGCCACAAGCGCGACTGCCGCCAATAGGAATGTGTGACGAATGGACGACCTGGTGCGGTGTATCATCTCCCTTGCCTCTCGTTCATGGTTGCTGGCACCCCGTGGAGAACACCCCCCACGGTAGTCTACGTGTTCGGCTCGCGCACCCCCGTCCGCCCCACCTAGCAGCCCGTGGACAAACCTCCCACGGCATTCGAGGCGCGCTGCATCCCCGCTGGACCGCTTCGCTCGCCTGTCCATACTGTAATGTATACATTACAATGTGTAATCCATGACTTACAGTTCCTGTATCCCTGGCTTCGCTCTGTGTTGCTCCTTGGCCCGGTAGCGCTGCTACCAAGCCTTCGTCGCGCCTTGCCAGCGGGGCGCTTCGCGCCTCTCGGTGCTCGCGCGAGATTATCCACGGACTGCTAGCGCACATCCTGGCGGGAGATCGTCACCGTTGGTGTCAGCGAGGAGCGGGCGCCGCCCCGGAATATGCCCCGGGTGGGGGGAACATCGGCGTAGTCGCGGCCGACCGCCACGCGGATGTGGCGCTCGCCGGGGACGGAGTTGTTGGCGGGGTCCATTCCGACCCATCCAATTCCGGGAATCCGGCACTCCACCCAGGCATGGCTCTCCGACTCGGCTGTCCCCGCCGCCGCCGGTCCCAGGTAGCCCGATACGTATCGGCACGGCACTCCCCAGCCCCTGAGAATCGTCGCCATGACGTGCGCATAGTCCTGGCAGACGCCGCGTCCGCTCTCCAGGATAGCCTCGATCGGAGAGTCCACGGCCGTGCTCCCGACGGCGTACTCGAAGGCCCGGTGCAGCTCTTCGCGCAGCTCGATCGCGGTGGCGAGCGGGTCGTCCGACGGCCCGAGGCCCCGAGCCTCGACGAAGCGCTCGAGCACCGGCGACGGGCGGGCGAAGCGGCTGGGCTGGAGCATGATTCCGACCTCGGGGTCCGCGGCCTCCCGCTTCAGCTCGATCCAGCCGTCGGCACCCGCGGGCGCGGGAGGCCTGGCCGTCGATTGCACCTCCACGGTGCACAAGCTCCTCACCCAGAGGCGCCGGTGCGCACCCGGGCGGTCCAGGAAGTGGCCACGATTGCCGAACGGGCCGCGAAAGCCGAAGACGGGACCGACGGGATCGGTGTCGATGCGGAAGTCCAGCAGCACCTGGGCGCGATCCCGCAGGGGGCAGAGGAAGAGCGTCATGACCGACGCCTCGACCGGCTCGGTGTAGCGGAACTCGAGCTGGTGCTCGATCGTGTGCCGGGCGATCACCTGGGGAGCCCTTTCGTGATCGGGTAGGCGACGTAGGCGTAGATGATCAGGTCGTGGAGAGCCGCGCCGTCGGCGGCCAGACGCCTCAGCAGCTCGCCCTCGGCTCGATCCGTCCCGCCCTCCGTCTCGTCCGTCTCGAGCGGGGCGCCCGCGCCGGCTGCGAGCGTCGCCGCAAGCCGCAGCACCATCCGGTGGGGCGGGGCGAGCGGGTGCCGGCTCGCGAGGGGATCGATCCCGGTCAGGAGCGCCTCGAGACTCCGAACCACGAAGCAGAGCGAGCGTGGCGCCTCGGGGTCGTGCAGCATGAAGTGCATCGCCTCGCGCCCGCGCACGGTCATCGTGTGACGACGGCAGTAGAGCTCGTACGCCGCGCAGACGCGCAGCAGGTCGGCCCACTGCAGCTGGATCCCCTGGGTGCCCCGGCGCCCGACCCTCTCCCAGTTGGAGAGGAGTGTCGTCTGGTGCTGAAGACGCTCCACGAACCGGCCCAGCTCGAGGAAGCGCCAGGCGTCGTCGCGGGCCATCGACGACTCCACCACCCCAGCCAGGAGGCGCAGGCGGCCGATCGCCTCTGAGGCCAGCCCCGTCGGACCAGCCGACCACGCTCGCGGAAAGTCGCACTCGGCGAGCCAGAGGTAGCCCTGGTTGAGAGTGGTCCACACATCGAGCGGCAGCTGCGGCCGGAGCTGGGTTGCGTTCTCGCGGGCCATCCTCCAGCACGAGATCAGCGAGTCCTGGTTCGTATGGTCCTCAATCAGCGTTCCGGCCAGCGTATAGGCGTCGGCGACAAGGAAGACCTCGGCCTCGTCGGCGTCCAGCGGGGCGTCGGGCGCGATCTGCCCCAGCGTCCGGTAGATGCATCGCCAGCCCAGCGCCAACTCGTCGGCGGGCGTGTCCGGGAGCCCGGAGAGCTGGTGGCGCAGCAGACGGGCAGTCTGCTCGGTGCGTTCCAGGTAGCGCCCCATCCAGTAGAGGTCGGCGGCCGTTCGGGCTAGCATCTGCCGCTAGGCCGCCAGCACCCAGAGGTCCTTGCAGCCACCCCCCTGACTCGAATTCACGACCAGACTGCCCTTGCTGAGCGCGACGCGGCAGAGTCCCCCTGGAACCACATGCTGCCCGCGGCTTCCGTGCAGCGTGAAGGGGCGCAGGTCGACGTGGCGCGGTTGAACGCCGCCGTCCACGAAGCAGGCCGCGCGCGACAGCGGCAGGACGGGCTGCGAGATGAAGTTGCCGGGATCCGCGCGCAGGCGCTCCGCGAAGGCGCTACGCTCCTGGGCGGTGGATTCGGGCCCGACCAGCATCCCGTAGCCGCCGGATCCACCCACCTCCTTGACGACCAGATCGGGCAGGTTGTCGAGGGTGAAGGCAAGCCCATCGGGGTCCCGGCAGAGATGCGTCTCCACATTCGCCAGGATCGGCTCCTCGTGCAGGAAGTAGCGGATGATATCGGGCATGAAGGCGTACACCGACTTGTCGTCCGCGACCCCGGTGCCGGGCGCGTTGGCGAGCACCACGTTGCCGGCCCGGTAGGCGTGGAAGAGCCCGGCCGCCCCGAGGACCGAGTTCTCGCGAAAGGCCACCGGGTCCGTGTAGTCGTCGTCGATGCGCCTGTAGATCACGTCGATTCGCCTGAGCCCGTCGGCCATGCGCGCGTACACGGTGGCGTCGTGCATCACCAGGTCGCGTCCCTCGACTAGGTCGACCCCCATCTCGCCGGCCAGAAAGGCGTGCTCGTAGTACGCCGAGTTGTAGCGCCCCGGGGTCAGGATCGCCACGCGCGGACCCCCGTCTCCCGATCCCAGCGACGCGAGAGTCGAGTACAGCCGCTCGGGGTACTCCGAGACCTCCCGCACCCGATGCTCCCGGTACAGCTCCGGCAGCGCCCGCTTGGTCGCCGCCCGGCACGCGAGCATGTACGAGACTCCCGACGGGACCCGCATGTTGTCCTCCAGCACCGCAAAGCCCCGGTCGGTCCGGACCACGTCGGTCCCCCCCACGGCCACGTACACATCGTGCGGGACCCTCACGTCGCGCATCTCGACCCGGTACTGGGGGCACCCCAGCACCAGCTCGGCTGGCACCACGCCGTCCCTCAGCGAGCGGCCCTCGTGGTAGATGTCGCGCAGGAAGAGGTTGATCGCGCGCATCCGCTGCCTGATCCCCCCCTCCACCTCCTGCCACTCCCCAGGCGTCACGATGCGGGGTACGCAGTCGATCGGAATTATCTGCTCCGACACCTCGTCCTTGCCCAGGACGGTGAAGGTGATGCCCTCGTGCAGAAAACGACGGTGAACGCTCTCCTGGATGCGCGCGAGCTCCTCCGGCGGCACCCGGCCCAGCGCCTCGCCCAGCCGGCGACACGCGGGCCTAGGGCTGCCGTCCGCGCCGAAGAGCTCGTCGAAGAAGCGACCCTCCAGCCTGTAGTCGGCGAAGGCGCCCGAACCGGCCCGGACGCCGCCTTCGAGTGGCTCCACGGACTCTTGCCGGCCGCTGCTAGCAGCCCGTGGAATAAACCCTGACGGCATTCGAGGCGCGCTGCATCCGCGCTGGTCCGCTGCGCTCTGCGTTGCTTCTTGCACGAATAGCGCTGCTATTCGCGCTGCGAAGCGCCTTGCCAGTGAGGCGGTCCGCGAACAGAACCCCGACGGCATTCGACCGGCGGAGCATCCCCGCTGGGCCGCTGCGCTCTGCGTTGCTCCTCGGACCAATAGCGCTGCGGCTATTGGCCCTTCGTCGCGCCTTGCCAGCGGGGCGCTTCGCCGGTCTCGGTGCTCGTCCGGGCCTGTCCACGGACCGCCAGCGCAGCGCCCCTCTCGGTGCTCGCCTGAGTTTATCCACGGACTGCTACGGGTCGCGGTAGTCGCCGCCATCCTCCGGGTCCACCATGAGGGCGAACTCCGGATAAGCGTCGATTCCAAGCTCGGCCGCATCCTGGCCGATCTCCTCGACCTTTCTCGACACGCGCACCCCCATCGTCTTCTCGAGGACGAACCAGACCCCCCACGAAAGGGTGAAGACGAAGGCGCCGACGCTCAGGACGCCGATCAGCTGCGTCGCCAGATCTGCGCCTGCCGCGATGCTTGCGGCGAGCGTGCCCCAGACGCCGGCGAAGAGGTGCGCGGGGACAGCGCCGACGACGTCGTCGATCCGGGCGCGCTCGAGCACCTTCAGCCCGATCGTGCAGACCAGCGCCCCCACGGCGCCGATCACGATCGCCCACCTGCCGTCCGGGATGTTGGGCCCCGCGGTGATCGCTACGAGTCCCGCGATCGCGCCGTTCAGCGCCGCGAAGAGGTCGGTGCGGCCCAGAATCGGCCTCGAGACCATGATCGCCATGATGACGCCGCCCGCTGCGGCCAGGTTGGTGTTCACGATCACATTGCTCATCCCCACGGCGTCGGCGGCGCTCCCCAGGGCGAGCTGCGAGCCGCCGTTGAAGCCGAACCACCCGAGCCAGAGGATGAAGACGCCCAGGGTCACGGCCGGGATGTTGGACGGCGGTGTCGGCTTGACCGACCCGTCCTTGCGGAACTTGCCCCAGCGAGGCCCCACCACGAGCGCGCCGGCCAGGGCGGCCCATCCCCCCGTCGAGTGCACGATCGTGGAGCCGGCGAAGTCGGTGAAGCCCCGCTCGGCGAGCCAGCCGCCGCCCCACGTCCACGCACCGACGACCGGGTAGATGATCGTGGTCAGAACCGCCGTGAAGGCGAAGAAGGCCCAGAGGTTGACCCGCTCGGCGAGCGCCCCGGAGACGATCGACGCCGTCGTCGCCACGAAGACCATCTGGAAGAACCAGTCCGAGGTGACGGCGTAGCCGTTCCCGATCACGGCGTCGGTGGCCCCGTCGTTGCCTCCGAGGAGCGCCAACTCGTCGGGCGAGGGACCGTAGAACCAGTCGAGCGACCCGATGAAGCTCCCCACATCGGTGTACATCAGCCCGTACCCGAGTACGAAGTACGAGATGCCGGCAATCGAGTAGAGACCGACGTTCTTGAGACAGATCACCGAGGCGTTCTTGGAGCGCACCGACCCGGACTCCAGCATCGTGAAGCCGGCGCACATCCACATGACGAGCGCCCCCCAGATGAGGAAGGAGAGCGTGTTGAAGACGAAGGCGCTCTCCCCGCCGGTCGAGGCCGAGGCCGAGGAGGGGAGGGATGCGAGGAGGAGAGCGGCGAGGAAGGCGACCGATACGGGCCGGAAGACCCTGCCGGGGAGCCCTCTGCCAGCGAGCGGAGTAGCCGTCGAGTTCGTCATGGCGGTTGTCACATTGGTGATGGAGAAGACTGGGGACGGCCCGGGTTCGGGACTGCGCCAGCCAGCCGATCGTCGGCCTGGAAAAGGCCAACCCCCGCTACCGCCGGTTACGGGGAGCCAAGGTACTGTGCGGACGGCGCTGCGCAAGTAGCGGGTTAGAGGCTACCGGCCCGAATAGCCGCGCAGAGCTATGCCACGAGCAAAAAAGTTGTAAACCATGGATTACATATTGTAAAGTATACATTACACTGTCGACAGGCGGTGCAGGGTACAATCAAGCTGTGTCATCGCCGTAGCCGCGCACTCAGCTCCGGGTCCGGCGTCACGAAGATCGTCTCGACCCGCTCGGTGACCACCGCCCCCCTCGGGGCCCGCCGCGCCTTGCGCACCCACTTCCGCCTCGTCCAGTCGACGGCCACGGTGCCCGACCCCCTCGCCGAGGAGTGGTTTGCGGCCAGGACGGCGGCCTCTCGCAGCTCTGCCGCCGGGGGGCGCTCGGCGCCGGTCCAGCGGAGGATCACATGGGCGCCGGCGGTGTGGCGGGCGTGCAGCCAGATGTCGAGCGGGCGGGAGTGGTGAAAGGTGAGATCGTCGTTGTCGCTGGCCGAGCGGCCCACGCGGATCTCCAGACCGCCGGAGCTCCTGAAGGTCAGGTACGGGGTCCGCCCCCCTCCACCGGGATCGGCGCCGCGCCTCCCCCCGTCGATCGCGGCGCTCGGCGCAGGGGCTACCGCGCCGATCGCGACCGCCTCTCCACTCGCCTGCCGCTCGCGCAGCTCCTCGACTCGCGCCAGCTCGTCTTCGGCCGCGCCGATGAGTTGCGGCAGCTCGAGGGCGCCGCGCTCCAGGCGCGCAGCCCTGCGGAATAGGGCGTTCGCTTGCTGGTGGGGCCTGCGGGCCGCCGGGAGGCGAATCGTGCGCATGGACCCGTCGAAGTCGGGTAGCGTGACGCTCGGCGCCCCAGACTCGATCAGGTGGAGCGACGACAGGATCAGCTGGGCGTCTTGGCGTACCCGGGCCGCGGCGCCGCACGCCACCAGCTCCTGGCGCAGCCGACGGAGCTTGCGCCTGAGCCGTCTGGCCTCGCGGCGCAGGCGCGCTGACGCCGGCGACGGATGGGCGGCCCGCTCGCCGCGCACGGTGGCGATGGCGTCCAGCAGGCTGGGCGCGGGCTCGCCGATCACCCCGGGGAGGGGCCAGGGATAGGGCTGGCGGCGCGACCCGAGCTCCAGCAGGTGAGGGTCCAGATCCACGCCCTGCGCGATTCGCGACCAGAGCCGGAAGGCCTCCTCCGGGCTCTCGGCCTCCACCAGGGCGTCCACGTTGATCGAGGAGGTGTGGGCGACCTTCCTCAGCAGCAGCGCCCGCCTCGCGCCCGGATCCGGGTCGGCCAGGAGCTCGACCCAGCCGCGGAGGTCGGGCTCTCGCCTGGGCGGTCGTCCCCCTCGAGCCCCCGGCGGGACCCATGGCTGTCCGACGGGGGGAGCACGGCCCGACGCGCCGCCCACCCGCTTCGCTTCGCGGAGGTCGGGGCCGAGCGCGAGGACCGCGCGACGGCGATTCCCGGCTAGCTCCAGGACGAGCGTGGGGTTGGGTTGCCGCCCCCTGACCCGGCGCAGCCTCACCAGCAGGATGCGTTCGTCCGGGGTGGCCTCCACCCCCGTCACCAGGGCGGGGAGCGGCTCGGAGTCGTGGTCGGGTTCCGAGGGATCGCCAAGCACGACCGTCATCCTGCCCGGCGAGAGATCGACCGCCAGAGTCGCATCCCTCAGGTAGACGACGACGCCAGCCGGGTCGCGCACGAGGGCGATGCGCCGGGCTCGCCGGCCCCGCAGTCGGGCGTCGAGCTCGGTCGCCACGGACCGCGTCAGGGATCCGTCCCAGATCAACGCGCACTCGCCACTGCGGATCGTTTCGTTCCATTACCTTCCGCCATGGAAGGAGACGATCGGGTGCCGCCGGAACCACACCCCGTGGTCGCCGCCGCCGCTGCTGGCACGCTACCCTCCTGGCATGTCGCCAGTGGGCGGCGCCGCGCCCACATGCAGCGCGTCGCAGAGCTTCTCGGCCGCTGGGCGCGGCGGATGGGCGCCGTAGAGGCAGAGGAGAGGAGGTGGCGCGCGGCGGGGCTGCTGCACGATGCGCTCCGAGGCGCCTCGCCTGCGGAGCTCCGCGAATTTCTGAAGCTGGCGGAGGGTGCGACCGACGGACGGGCGGCCGCTGCGGCCGGTCTCGCCGAGCTGAAGTCCGAGTGGTCGCGATTTCTCCCCCGGAGCCCCGGCGAGCTGCCTCCGGGGGCGTGGCACGGCCCGGCGGCTGCCGTCGCCCTCCGAGAGGACGGCGTCGAGGACTGGGAGCTCCTCCACGCGATCAGCTGGCACACGCTCGGCTCGAGGCGCTTCGGGCTCCTCGGAGGCGCCCTGTTCGCCGCCGACTTCCTCGACCCGGGACGCGACGACCCTACCGGGGTGCGCCGCGCTCTGCGGGAACGCGTGCCGCGCGATCCGACGAAGGTCATCCCGGAGGTGGTCCGCACGAAGTTAGATTACCTTTCTCGCGTCGGGCGGTCGGTGCACCCGCAGACGGCCCGCTTTCTCGATTTTCTCGCCGACGGATGGCAGGGGGATGTAACCGTGCGCGCTGCTAGCGGTCCGTCAAGACCCGCGAACGGTTGAGTATCTGGCGGGCGTTCCGGAGGGCCACCGAGGTGGTGGTGCTGGCGGCGGTGCTGCTTCTTGCGGGCTCGGCGATCCACCAGTGGATCCCCGACGGCGAGGTCGGGGTGAGCCACGATTCGCCCCCGGGCCGGGTCGAGCGGATCACGGTCGAGGTCAGGAACGCCGGTGGAGTGCAGGGGATGGCCCGCTCGGCAACCGACTTCCTGCGCGGCGCTGGCTATGACGTCGTCACGCTCGGCAACGCGGAGAGCTTCGACCAGGATCGGTCGGTCGTGATCGACAGGGTGGGCGAGATGCGGATGGCGCGACTGGTAGCTGAGACGCTGGGCGTGGATAGCGTGATCAGCGAGCCCGACCCCGAGCTCTTCGTGGACGTGACGGTGCGCCTGGGCGCCGAGTGGGCCCCGCCGGAGGCGCCCCGCCCCCAGCCGGCGAGTGGCGGCGGGGGGCGCGGTTCGGCTCGCACGCTGATGTGCGGAGTTACGAGCGACGGCGACGGGGATTCGTAGCGGTGGGTGCCAGGAAGGCCGGGGGGCGATCGCGGAGGCGCGGTGCCGGGGGGGCCGACGGCCGGAGAGAAAGGCGGGGAGGGCCACTTCGCGAGTGGGTCAAGCTGCTGCTCCAGGTCGTCGTCATCTTCTTCGTCCTCCGCACCTTCGTCGCCCAGGGCTTCGTGATCACCTCCGGGTCGATGAAGGAGACGCTCCTGGTGGGCGACTTCGTGGTCGTCAACCGGATGGCGATAGGTTCGCGGGTACCCTTCACCGACATGCGCATCCCCGGGTACTCCGGGCCCCGCAGGGGCGATGTCCTGGTCTTCGATCCCCACCACGAGGACACGCTGACGCTGGTCAAGCGCCTCGTCGGGATGCCGGGCGACACCATCGAGATGCGCCAGAAGGTGCTCTACCTGAATGGCGAGCCCTACCAGGAGCCGTACGTCGTGACGACCGACGCACCCGACGAGTTCGATCCGATCATGCGCTGGCAGCGCGAATACCTGGTCGGCGAGGCGACCGACGACTATCTGCCCACCCGCGACAACTGGGGCCCCATCGCGATCCCCCCGGGGATGCACCTCATGCTCGGCGACAACCGGGACGCGAGCTACGATTCGCGCTACTGGGGGCTCCTCGAGGGGTGGCGCTTCGAGGGGCGGGCGGTCGCGATCTACTACTCCTACGACAGCGAGTCGATGCGGCCCTTTCCGTGGGTTCGCGAGATGCGGGCGGGGCGCATCTTCGACCGGATCAGGTAGCGACGGCGCTCCCTGCCGTGCTACAGCGCCGACGGGCGGCGCCCCACCTTTGCGGCCCGCAGCTGTCCGCAGGCGGCATCGATGTCGCGGCCCCTCGGCGCGCGCGCCTCGGCCGCCACCCCTGCCTCGCGCAGTCCGTCGCGGAAGGCCCGCACCCGCTGCGGCGCACTCGGCCGCCACTCCATGTAGGGGATCGGATTGAAGGGGATGAGGTTGACGAAGGCAGCGACGCGAAGAGCCAGCTCGGCCAGCGGGCGGATCAGCGACACTTCGTCGTTCACCCCCCGGATCATCGTGTACTCGAAGGTGACTCGCCGTCCGCCGCTGCGACTGAACTCCTCGAGCGCGACGATGAGCTCGTCCAGCGGATAGCGCCTCTCCAGCGGAATCAGCTCGGCCCTAAGCGACGACACCGGCGCGTGCAGCGATAGGGCGAGACGGAACTGCTCCGGCCGGGCCGCCAGTGCCGCGATCCCCGGTATCACCCCAACGGTCGATACGGTAATGCGGCGCGCGCCTACTCCGTAGCCGGAGTTCAGCACCGTCAGGGCGGGAAGGACAGCCTTGCGGTTGGCGAGTGGCTCGCCCATCCCCATGAACACGATGTTCGTGATCGTGCCGAGCTCCCGTGTCGCCGCCCATCTGGCCGAGGCGCGGTACTGGCCGACGATTTCGGCGGTGGAGAGCTGGCGACCGAAGCCCGACCAGCCGGTCGCGCAGAAGCGGCAGGCGAGGGCGCACCCCGCCTGCGAGGAGATGCAGAGCGTCAGGCGTCTGCCAGAGGGGATCAGGACGCTCTCCACAACCTCGCCGTCCCCGAGGCTCCAGAGGTGCTTGACGGTGCCGTCGACCGACTCCGAGACCGTGTGCTCCCTCGGCTCCTCGAGGCGGAAGCGCTCCTCCAGCGCGTCGCGCTCGCGCAGCGGGAGATTCCGCATCTGGGCGAAGGAGCACGTCTGGCCGCCCTGGATCCACTCCACGAGCTGCCGCGCCCGGTACCCCGGCTCTCCTCGCTCACGGAAGTGCTCGGCGGCGACGTTGTGCAGGTCGTCGGGCACAAGTCCCAGCAGATTGGGTCGGGCTCGGGTCACGGGGTGCGAGGCTCCGTCAGCTCCAGTCGATGGGCGCCGATTCTTGATGGCCGCTCGAAGCGGTCGTTAAGTTAACGGCCCCGCCGTGGGCGTGCCCCGCATGGGCCTCCCCCCGCGTGCCGCCGCCCCGATCACTCCTGGAGCAAGGCAACTGTCGACCAGAGGGCCAGAAGGTGTCACCGCCATGCGCTCCGCCGAGGTTGGCAGGGTGGACCCTTCGCTTGCCGGTCGCGAGGTCAGGCTGGTCGGGTGGGTGCACCGCAGACGGAAGCTGGGCGGTCTCTCCTTCGTCGATCTGCGGGACCGTTCGGGGGTGCTCCAGATATCCATCGGGCCCGAGTGGTCGTCTCCCGAGACGATCGAGGCGGCGGGCTCCCTTGGCCCCGAGGATGTGATCCGCGTCCGCGGGCTGGTGCAGGAGCGCCCGGAGGAGGCGCGCAATCCCGATATGGCCACTGGCGACATGGAGCTTCGCGCTACCGCCCTCGAGGTGCTGAACCGGGCGCGAACCCCCGAAATCCCGGTTTACCTTCCCCCGGAGGAGGAGCTCCCCTCGGAGAAGCTCCGCCTTCGCCACCGGGTGCTGGACCTGCGCCGGGGAGAGCTGCAGGAGTGCCTCGCGCTTCGCCACCGCATACTGCTGGCCGTGCGGCGCTACTTCGACCGCCGGGGCTTTCTCGAGATCGAGACGCCGATTCTGACCAAGCCGACGCCCGAGGGCGCGCGCGACTTCCTGGTGCCCAGCCGTCTTCACCGGGGCGAGTTCTTCGCCCTCCCGCAGAGCCCCCAGCTCTACAAGCAGCTCCTGATGGTTGCCGGACTGGACCGCTACCTGCAGATCGCCCGCTGCTTTCGCGACGAGGATCTGCGCGCCGACAGGCAGCCCGAGTTCACGCAGATCGATGTCGAGGCCTCCTTCGTGGAGCCGGGCGACATCTACCGGTGGTGCGAGGGACTGATGGCCGAGCTGGCGCCGCTCGCCGGGATCGGCGCCGAGACGCCCTTTCGGAGGATGAGCTATCGCGATGCGATCGAGAGCTACGGGAGCGACCGGCCGGACCTGCGGCACGGCTATCCGATCGCCGACCTGACCCCGGTGCTGGGCGAGCTCGGGTCGACCATTCTCCGTCGCGCGGTCGCCGAGGGGGGGCGCATCCGGGGTCTGCGCCTGAGTGGTGGCTCACGCCTGACGAGGCGACAGATCGGCGGGATCGAGGATGCGGCCAAGGCCGCCGGGGCGCCGGGGCTCCTCTGGGCCAAGATCTCCGAGGGGGGCGCCACCGGTCCGCTGGGACGCTTCTTCGGCGACGACACCGGGGCCCGCCTCGGCATGGAGGCGGGCGACCTGCTCCTGGCTGCGGCTGGGGGCGACAGGGTGACTTCGCCTGCGCTCGCCGCTGCCCGCAGCGCGGCCATCTCGGCGCTCGCCCCCCCGATGGTCGTGGAGGACGCGTGGCTCTGGGTGACCGACTTCCCCCTCTTCGAGGAGGCCGACGACGGCGCCCTGGCCGCGAACCACCACCCCTTCGTGCAGCCGCACCCCGACGACATCCACCTCCTCGACTCGGACCCGCTCTCGGTGCGGGGGATGGCCTACGACCTCGTCTACAACGGGACCGAGCTCGGGTCGGGGAGCATCAGGCCGCACGACGCCGAGCTGCAGACCAGGATCCTGGGACTCCTCGGGGTGGAACCCGACGAGATCGCCGTCAAGTTCGGCTTCCTCCTGGAGGCGCTGGGATCGGGTGCTCCCCCGCACGGCGGAATCGCGCTGGGCGCGGACCGGCTGGTGGCTCAATTCGCCGGACGGGCCAGCCTGCGCGATGTGATCGCCTTTCCGAAGACGACCACCGCGCGAGCCTCCTTCGAGGGCGCTCCCACACCTGTTGCCTCCGACGAGCTGGCAGCGCTGGGGATCGTGCCGAAGTGACGGCGACGAAGGCGCCGCCAACGGTCGACCAGCTCCTGGACGCCGAGGGTGCCGACCACTTCCTCCTGGCCGGGGTGGGGGACGCCAACCTGCGCGAGGTGGAGTCGCTCTTCGGCGTGCAAGTGGTGCTGCGCGGCGACGCCGTCCGCCTCTCGGGCGAGGAGGAACTCGTGGCGGCCTCGGCTCCCGTTGTCGAGCACATGATCGGACTCGCACGCCTGGGGCGGAGCATCGGCGTCGCCGACGTGGGGCGCTTTGCCGCCGCCGGGGCGAGCGGAGGTAGGAGAGCGGCGACCTTCGCCACGCCGGAGCGCGACCGTGCACTCCAGATCGCGGTACCGGGGGCGCGGCGCGTGATAAGGGCCCGCTCCGAGGGGCAGCGAGCGTACCTGCGGGCACTCTCCGAGTCGGACATCGTGATCGCGATCGGCCCGGCCGGCACCGGCAAGACCTACCTCGCGGTGGCGAGCGCGGTCGACGCACTGCTGCGGAAGCGAGTGAGGCGGATCATCCTGGCCCGGCCAGCGGTCGAGGCGGGGGAGAACCTGGGCTTCCTCCCCGGGGATCTGCAGGAGAAGGTCGATCCGTACCTGCGCCCCCTCTACGACGCCCTGGAGGACATGATGCCCCCGGCGCGGGTGCGCCGCGGCATCGCCGAGCGAGTGATCGAGATCGCGCCGCTGGCGTACATGCGGGGACGCACGATCTCGGACGCCTTCGCGATTCTGGACGAGGCCCAGAACGCCACCGCGGCCCAGATGAAGATGTTCCTGACGCGCATAGGGGTGAGCTCGCGTGTCGTCATCACCGGCGACAAGACCCAGATCGACCTCCCGCCCTCGCAGGTGTCGGGTCTGGTCCAGGTGGAGGAGATCCTCTCCCAGGTCGACGGAATCGACTTCGTATACCTCGACGAAAGCGACGTGACCCGCCATCGCCTCGTCAAGCGGATAGTGCGCGCCTACGCCGCCGCCGACGAGCGCCAGCCGGAGCTGGCCAGCGATGGAGGGGAGTAGCCGCAGTCCGCTCTCGCGGGCTCCGGAGCGGGTCTGGCCCGAGGGGATTCTGCACCACGGCGCCAGACTCTGCCTCCTCCTCCTCCTAGCCGGGGGGCTGGTGGTGCTGTACCCCACCGGTCCGGGAGTCAAGGTGGGGCGCTACGAGGCCGGGACCGTCGCCGACCGGAGCGTGATAGCCCAGGTCGACTTCCAGGTGCTCAAGGACTCGGCCCACCTGCGTCGCGAGCGGGACGAGGCGGCCGACGCGGTGACCCCCACCTTCATCTACCGGCCGAGCGCGGTCGACTCCACCCTGGCTTCGCTCGCGAGGATCTTCGGCACCATCGATTCGGCGGCCTCCCTGGAGGGTGCCGCGGGAACGACCGCGGCGCTCTCGGCCGCGGGGATAGACGCGACCGCCGAGGAGGTCGACATCCTCTCCGGCCGCGCTCGCGCGGCCCGGCTGCACGAGACCGCGAAGGCGGCGGTGCGATCGCTGGCCCCTCTCGGCGTCGTCTCCCCGGAAGCGGCCGCCGAGCTGACGGCAGACTCGGTGCGCGTGGCCGACGGGACGGACGAGGGGGTCGTGGCGGCGAGCTCGCTCCTGACCGCGAGGGACTTCTACGATCGCGCCCTCGCCACCCTCGCCGACGATGCCGAGGCGAGCCTGCTGCGACTCCTCCTGGCGAGGAGCCTGACCCCCAGCCTGGTACCGGACGTGGGGCGAAACGCCCGCGAGCGGGCGGTGGCGCGCAACGCGGTGGCGATAGTCGAGTACGGGATCCTCGAAGGCGAAGCAATCGTGCGCGCGAACGAGCGGATCGGCAGCGAGGAGCTACGCAAGGTGGAGGCGTACCGCGACCGCCTCAGGGCGATTGGGGTCGGTGTCGACAGCTCGAACGTCGTCGGCAACGTAGGCGCCTTCGTCGTCAACGCGATGCTGCTGGCGATCTTCGGGGTGCTCCTCTACTTCTTCCGCCCCAGGATCTACTGTTCCTTCCGCGCGGTCGCAGCGGTGGTCGGAGTACTGGCGGCCTACCATCTGGCCGGCAAGGCGATTGGGGCGCTGGAGGCACCCCCGGTGGCGATGCCGATCGCCTTCCTCTCGGTGGCGCTCTCGGTGCTCTGGGGCGGTCGGCTGGCGGTCCTGGCGACGGTGGTGGCCTGCACCCTGACGGTGGTGCAGGAGCCGTTCGAGTCGGTGCAGACATTCGTCGTGCTGATGACTGGCGGGTCGGCGGCCGCGCTCTCGGTGCGGGCCTTCCGCAGGCTGGCCCAGACGTGGGCGTTCATCGCCATCACCGCCCTGGCGTTTGCTACCGTCCTCCTGGCCTTTCATCTGCAGGGTGCCGACATGGACTTCTGGCCAACCCTCGGCTGGGTTGCCGGGAGCACCGTTGTGGGGGCTATTCTGGCGATCGGGTTCGTGCCTGTCCTGGAGCTGGCGACCGGAGTCGTCACCGATCAGACGCTCGCTGGGTGGGCCGATGCAAACCGTCCGCTGATGCGCCGTCTGGCGGTCGAGGCGCCGGGCACCTTCGCCCACACGATACAGACGGCCAATCTCGCCGAGGCGGGCGCGGAGGCGATCGGGGGCAGTGGGCTGCTCTGCCGCGCCGGTGTCTACTACCACGATGTGGGCAAGCTGGCGCAACCACGGTACTTCATCGAGAACCAGGATGGCGAGAATCCGCACGACCAGCTCGATCCCGCCCAGTCGGCAGCGATTCTGAGGGACCATGTGGCCGAGGGTGTGAAGCTGGCCCGGCGGGAGCGCGTGCCCGAGGTGCTTGTCGACTTCATCAGGGAGCACCACGGCGACCAGAAAATCGGCTTCTTCCTGCACGGCGCCCGCGAGCTCGCCGAGGCCGAGGGGCGAGATGCCCCCGATCCGGACGCGTTCCGCTACGATGGGCCGAGGCCACGCACCCGCGAGACCGCGATTGTCATGTTGGCCGATTCCTGCGAGTCGGCGGCGCGGGCGCTCGGCTCGCCGACCGAGGAGCGACTGACCGAGCTGGTGGACCAGATCTTCGCCACCAAGGCGGGCGACGGGCAGCTGGACGACTGTCCGCTGACCTTCCAGGATCTGGAGGTGCTCAGGCGGCGCTTCGTGAGCTTCCTGCGCGCGAGCTACCACGGCCGCATCGCCTACCCTGGGAGCCATCCGCAGCCGGGAGGGGGCTAGCAGCGGCCGCAGGCCTCCACCCGGCGACGGCGAGACGCGCCCCACCCGGGGGCCGGAAACCGCCTTGCCTATGACCCTCGGGAAACCGGGACTACTGGCAGCGCCGGTACCAGTCCTCGACGTGCTCCGGCAGCCCGTCGGACATGGGATGCGGCTCGCCCGCAACCGGCCCGCCCCCGCCGTCGGGCCACGTCCGGCGCTCGGCCTCGTACACGATGTCCTTGTAGAGGATGTACCCCGCCTTGCACCATGTCGTCTCGTGGAACGTGCGGTACCCCCGCGCGCACTCCGGAGGGTCCGGGCGCTCTGTCGTGAGCTCGCCCGCATCGTCGACGTAGTAGCCCGCCTCGGGGCGGTGGTACAGGCACAGCATGGGCCGCTCGCTCCGCTCGAAGACGTCCCGCACATACGCCGGGCCACGCTCCGGATCGAGCCGGAAGATGGTGCTCAGCACGTCGTTGGCCCCGCCCTCGTACAGCCGCAGCAGAAGGTCGAAGGCGCGGGCGTAGGGCTTGCCTCTCCGCGGACTCCTTGGGTCGGTGGACGCCGCACCCATCAGGGCGCGATCCGCGTTGTCGCGGACGTGCTCGGGTAGCGTGGCGTCGGCTGCCATCGCGGCCAGCCTGTCGGCGAAGGCGTCGAGCTCGGCCGGCGTGCGCGGCCCGGACGCCTGGCGGAGGATGGCGACGGCGGGGATGTGGGGCCGTTGCCAACTCAGCTCGCCGCGCTGCCGCTCCCGCTGCAGCTCCTCGAGCGCCGCTGTCACCGCCGCATCCTGGGCGCTCGCCGTCGTCGAAGGGATCAGCCAAGCCAGCGTCACCAAGGCGGCTATCGTCGTCAGGGTCCTCTTCGTCGGTCGGTTCCTTTCTCCGGTTCTCCGGTTTGTCAGCAGCCGTTTTGGCCGCCGCTGTGGCCCGTGCCCGTCAGGGGCTTGTACCGCCAGCCTCCGTAGTACCAATGGGCGTCGCCATGGCTCCCGAAGGGGTCCTGTAAGGTCACGACGGCGGCCGCGAGGTCTTCGGCCACTTGGTACCACGTGTGCTCCAGAACGTCATCCACATGATCTTGACCGCCGACGGCCTCCTCGACGTGCCCCATCCAGCGACGGTTCACGACCCGGATGCAGTCGTTGAGGCTGTCCTGGTGCTTGTACTCGTGCGCCTCGACCAGCTCCCTGAAGCCGTTCAGCACGCCTACGGTCTTGCACGTCGTGTTGAGCACGTGCACGCCGCGCAGGACGTTCGACAGCCCGCATATCGTGTCGCCGGCCGGAATCGCATACGCGGGACCGCCGCTTCTCAGGTCGTTGTGCAACTTCATGTCCGCACGGCTGAGACTCGGGGTCCCCGCCAGATAGTAGCTCCCCGCCCACGGCCCGGTTCCCCGGCTGACTGACAGCTGGTAGCGGTTGAGTTCTCCCCCCGTGTAGATGCCCCACGCATTCGGCCACTCCGAAATCGAGTTGACCCACCTCGGGCTCGCGCTCTGCGTCTGGAGCCTCCAGTTGCGCGCGCCGACCTCCGCGGTGGCGCTGCCCCTCCACACCCGCTGCCCATGCTGCGGGCCCCCCTCCCGCCTGACCTCGAGCACGACCGTGCGGGTCTCGGTGGCGATTCCGCCCCACGTCATGCCGCTCCGGCCGGTCGCGGAGTAGCTGGAGCCCACCGCGGTGCGGCCACTCTCCAGCTTCCAGTCGAACCTCAGGGAGTCCGGATCGATCGTGGTCCTGTACACGCGGCAGGAGCCGTGGGAACCGCGCGTTGCCCCACGGCACTCCAGACCTATGTCTCTCCCGCCGCCTTCGCCTCCACAGTCGCCGCCCGCTTCGCAATGGTCGCAGTTCAGCTCCCCAGCCCCCGTGTTGCAGCAGCAGTAGCCGTTTTCCCTCGGCTTGCAGAAGCAGTGCGATTCGCACTTGTCCCAGCAGTCGTCGATGTCCTCGCACTCGAACCCCCCGCCCTCACTTGCCAGGGGGTCGCCGCCGGCCTCCAGCCCCTTGTCGATGACGATCGAGCCGCCGGGACCGGCCGACACCCCCTCTGGAAGCTCGGGGCCGATCGCCTCGAGGAGCCCGTCGACGGGATCGAGCTCCTCGTCGAAGCATCCAGAGAGCAGCGGGAGGCCAGCCAGCACGGCCAGCGGGAGGGCAGGGGGAGGGGTTCGGGTCGGTCGCATCGCCGGGGCTCCTTTCGCGGAAGGCGTTCTGTTCCAGGGCACGCGCGGCAAGGCCGGGCCGTTGTCCATAGGAAACGCCGGAAGGGGCGAAGCCCCCGCCTGTTCGCCGGGCGAGGCGCGGGCGGAACTGGCCGCCCGACCCGCACAGGCCCTCTTCGCCCGCTTGTCCACAGTGTAATCTATGCTTTACATTTTGTAATCCATGATTTACAGCGTCAATGCGCGAGGCTTCGCTCTGCGTTGCTCCTTGGGCCGGTAGCGGGGCGCTTCGCCGCTCTCGGTGCTTGCGCGAGATTATCCACGGACTGCCCTACCGGAGCCTACCCCATGATCACGGTGCACATCAACGCGCGTGCCGATTGCCCGGTGCCCCGGGAGCTCGTGAGGCGGGCCGTCCTGGAGGCGCTCTACCGAGAGGGAGTGGAGGCGGGCGAGCTCTCCGTCACCTTCGTCGGCGACGGCGAGATCTCGGAGATGCACGCGAGGTACCTGGACAGCCATACGCCCACCGACGTACTCTCCTTTCGGCTGCACGGCGAGGGGGAGGACCCGCTGGGCGACGTGTACGTCGGGCATGCGCAGGCCATGCGCCAGGCCGACGAAGCTGGCGTCGAGGCTGACGAGGAGCTGGCGCGGCTCGCCGTGCACGGCGTGCTGCACGTACTGGGGTACGAGCACCCGGAGGGACCGGAGAGGACAGCGAGCGAGATGTACGCCAGGCAGGAGGGGGCGCTAGCCGCCGCGGTCGACGGGATGGCCGCTACCCGTGCAGGGACAGTCGGGCGGTGAGCAGCGTGGCGCCGTCCGCCGTCGCGACTCCCGCGGCGCTAAGGGAGCTGCTCGAGCTTGCGGACTCCGGGCAGCTCGACCGTCTGCCCGGCCTCGTCGGCGATATGCACCCTTCCGACATCGCCGACCTCCTGGCGTCGGTGCCGGACGAGGAGAGACAGCTCCTCATCCTCAAGGCGCTACCGACCGACGTCGGTTCGGAGACCCTCGCCGAGATGGAGGAGGACGAGGACCGCGCCGACCTGCTGACCGCGCTGAGCGCTCGGCGCGGAGCGGCAATGCTGCACGAGCTTGCCGACGACGACGCGGCCGACCTCCTCGGCGAACTGCGCCCCGGCGACCGGGACCGCATGCTGGCGGCGCTTCCCTCTCGGGAGGCCGGCGAGATCCGGGAACTGCTCCAGTACGCCGACGAGACCGCGGGCGGACTCATGACCACTTCGCTCGTCTCGGTGTCGGCGCTTGCGACCGCCGCCGAGGCGATTGCAGCGATACGCGAGCAGGGGCGCGAGGTCGAGCAGCTGTACACGGTCTTCGTGGTCGACGGTCGCGGCAGGCTCGAGGGAACCGTGGCGCTGGATCGCCTCATCCTGGCCGAGCCCGAGGACAAGGTCGAGTCGCTGGTGGTTCCCGCGCTGGCCAAGGTGGGGCCGGAAACCGACCAGGAGGAGGTGGGGCGCGTGATGAGGCGCTACCACCTGGTCTGCCTTCCGGTGGTGGACGACCGGGGAGGACTTCTCGGGCGCATTACCGTGGACGACGCGATCGACGCGATCGAAGCCGAGACGACCGAGGACATCCTGCGGCTTGTCGGTGTGTCGGAAGAGGAGGAGCTGAAGGCGGAGTGGCTCGAGTCGGTGCGATCGAGGCTGCCCTGGCTGGCGCTCAACCTGGTGACGGCCGGGCTGGCGGCGTCGGTGATCCTGAGCTTCGAGGATCTCATCAGGGAGGTCACCTTTCTGGCCTTCCTCATGCCGGTGATCGCCGCGCTGGGGGGGAACACGGGAACGCAGGCGCTCGCGGTCACCATCCGCCGCATCGCCGTGGGCGACGAGGTGCGGCTGGGGCACTTCCAGGTGGTGAGGAAGGAGGTGCTGGTGGGACTCCTGAACGGCCTCGTTCTCGGAGTGGGATTCGCCGTCTTCGCCTACCTCCGCGAGGGCGACCCCCGCATCGGCGTGGTGGTGCTGCTGGCAATGTGGATCAACATCGTCGTGGCGGGCTTCGCCGGCGCCCTGATACCCACCATCCTGCAGCGTGTCGGAGTCGATCCGGCCGTCGCGTCGTCGGTCTTCGCCCACACCCTTACCGATCTGGTCGGCTTCGTTCTGGTCCTCAGCCTGGCTGCGGGACTGCTGCTATAGGCAGCCCGTGAAGATACCTCCAGCCGATCGCCGGGAGAGGGCCTCCCGGCTCGTCGCGGACTTTCGCGAGGGGAGGCGGCCAGCGCTTGCGCGCGCCATCTCGATCGTCGAGCGGGGAGGGTCCGCCGCTATGGGGGTCCTGGCCGACCTCCTCCTCGCCCAGCCGCAGGCGAGGCGCTTCGGAATCACGGGTCCACCGGGGGCAGGAAAGTCCAGCCTGATCCGCGCTCTCGCAACGCTGCTCCGCGCCCGCGGCGAGGAGGTGGCGATCATCGCCGTCGATCCGACCTCGCCCTTCTCGGGGGGGGCGCTGCTTGGGGACCGCATCCGGATGAACGACATGGCGACGGACCCGGGTGTCTTCATCCGCTCGATGGCGACGCGGGGGTCCCTCGGTGGACTGGCGGCCTCGACCCGGGAGGCGATCGATCTCCTGGATGCATTCGGCTTCCCCAACGTCCTGGTCGAGACGGTCGGGGTGGGGCAGACCGAGCTCGAGATCGCCTCCACCGCCGACTCGGTCGCGGTCGTCCTGGTCCCCGAGTCCGGCGACGGAGTGCAGGCGATGAAGGCCGGGCTGATGGAGATCGCCGACCTCTTCGTCGTCAACAAGTCGGACCGGGTCGGCGCCGACCGGATGGTGAGGGCGATCCGCCAGGCGCTGCTGCTTAGAGCCGGACACGCCGGCCGCGACCTGCCCGCGCACCACGGGGTCGATCTGAAGCGGATGTCGGGTGAATCGGAAGGGGGGAGTGCGGCGCGACGGCCCGGCGCGGCCGCTGCTCCGCCATCTCCTCCTCCCTCCGGCTGGAGCATTCCGGTGATCAAGACCTCGGCCGGCCGCGGCGAGGGGATCGATGGAATGCTGGAACAGCTCCTCGAGCACCAGCGCTACCTGGAGGTCTCGGGCGAGCTCGAGCTGCGCCGCCGGACGCGAGCGCGGCAACGGATACGGCAGGTCGTGGAGCGGCGCCTGGCCCGTCGGGCGAGGGAGCATCTGGCGACTCACCCCGAGCTGGAGCGGTGGGTCGGCGAGGTGGCGGCCGGGCGCTCTACGGCGTACGGGGTGGCCCAGGAGGTCGCCAAGACGATAGCATGAGAGCGGGGACTTCAAGCGACGCTGGTGGAGGGTGAGAGGCAGATGGCGACCACAAGAGAGAGGGTGCGGGGGCGCGGCCGGCTCCTCGACGAGATCGCGGGGCACGAACGGGAGATCGAGCGGCTGAGCGCCGAGCTCGCCGCCTGGGAGGCCACGCGCCAGGCGACGCCGGAGCGCCTGCCGTTCTTCTCCTCCATCTCCGGCAACGAGGTCGATCCGCTCTACACGCCGCGAGACGCCCAGGGCGACTACCTGGAACAGCTCGGAGTGCCGGGTAGCTTCCCCTTCACCCGGGGCCCCTACGCCACCATGTACCGGAGCCGACTCTGGACGATGCGGCAGTTCGCCGGCTTCGCCACCGCCGAGGATACGAACGAGCGCTACCGGTACCTGCTCGCCAAGGGCCAGACAGGCCTCTCGGTGGCCTTCGACTTCCCGACGCTGATGGGTTACGACGGCGACCATCCGCGCTCGCTCGGCGAGGTCGGCGTCTGCGGGGTGGCGATCTCCTCGCTCGCCGACATGGAGACGCTCTTCGACGGAATTCCGCTCGACCAGGTCTCGGTGTCGATGACGATCAACGGCCCGGCGATCATCCTCTTCTGCTTCTACGTGGCGGCCGCCGAGCGCCAGGGGGTGGATCCCAAGGTCCTGCGCGGCACCGTCCAGAACGACATCCTCAAGGAGTACCAGGCCCAGCACGCGTGGGTGTTCCCACCGGAGCCGGCGCTCCGGCTAATCCTGGACATGTTCGAGTGGTGCTCCGGGAACGCGCCCCGCTACAACCCGATCTCCATCTCCGGCTACCACATCCGCGAGGCCGGCGCCACGGCGGGCCAGGAGCTGGCCTTCACCCTGGCCAACGGCTTCGACTACGTGCGCCGGGGCGTCGAGCGCGGCCTCCCGGTGGACGCCTTCGCTCCGCGCCTCTCCTTCTTCTTCGACGTCCACAACGACTTCTTCGAGGAGGTGGCCAAGTTCCGGGCCGCGCGCAGGATCTGGGCGCGTCACATGCGCGACGAATTCGGTGCCCGGAGCCCGCGGTCGTGGCGTCTACGAACCCACGCCCAGACGGCGGGGGTCGCCCTCACGGCGCAGCAGCCCGAGAACAACATCGTGCGCGTCGCCTACCAGGCGCTTGCCGCCGTCCTCGGGGGCACCCAGTCGCTGCACACCAACTCGATGGACGAGACGCTCGCGCTGCCGACCGAGAAGGCGGTCACGGTCGCGCTCCGCACCCAGCAGATCCTCGCCAGTGAGACGGGGGTGGCAAATACGATCGACCCGCTGGCGGGCTCCTACTACCTCGAGGCGCTCACCGACCGGCTCGAGGAGGAGGCGGAGGAGATCTTCGCGAGTATCGCCGAGCAGGGAGGGGTGGTGCCCGGAATCGAGAACGGCTGGTTCCAGCGCGAGATCGCGAGCTCGGCCGCCCGGCAGCAGGCCGAGATCGAGGCGGGACTCCGGACGGTGGTCGGGGTGAACGACTTCGTCGAGGAGGAGGGAGGGATCGAGATCGACACCCTGCGGATCGACCCGACCGTGGAGAAGCGGCAGCGGGAGCGACTGGCCCGGCTGCGAGCCTCACGCGACGACGGGGAGGCGCAGGTGGCGCTGGACCGGCTCCGCGAGACCGCGGCGAGCGGGGCCAACATCGTGCCCGACATCCTCGCCTGTGCCCACGCCTACTGCACCCTCTACGAGATCCGGGCCGCCATGGAGGAGGTCTTCGGCGCCTACCGGGAGCCGGTCTTCTTCTAGATTCGCTCAGGGAAGACCGCCACGGATCGAAACTCCGTGCGCTGCGGGGCCGCCTAGCAGTCCGTGGATAAACCTGGACACTGGCGCGAGCGTCCAGCGCTCTCGACTGTTCGTACATGCGAACCGCCCGCCTCGTCCTCCTCGTCATGGCTTTCGCCCCCCTGCGCGGCGCAGCCCAGCCCATTGTCGGGATCGTAGTCGAGGAGGGCACTGGCGCGCCGATCCACGGGGCCATGGCGATCCTCTTCGACAGCACCGGCGCCCAGGTATCAAGCGCCCTCAGCAACGCGACTGGCCGGTTCCTGTTGCGGGCTGAACAGCCCGGGCTCCACTACATCACGGTGGAGCGGATCGGATACGCCGACTGGACCACGGATCGCTTCGAGCCACAACCCGGCGGCGGGCCGCTGACCATACGGGTGCCGGTGCAGGCTGTCCGCCTTCAGGGGCTCGATGTGTCGGCGGGCCGTCGATGCGAGGTCAGGCCCGAGGAGGGCAAGGCGACCGCGCGCGTCTGGGAGGAGGTGCGCAAGGCTCTGGCGGCGGAGGCTTTCACGCGCGCGGCGTCGCTCTATCGCTATACCCTGATCCGCTATCAGCGGAAGCTGGACCGCCGCGGCCGGAAGACGATCGAGCATACGGCCGGAATCATGGAGAATCTGCCGGCGGCCTTTCGGTCCTTTCCGATCGAGCACCTCGTGGCCCGGGGCTTTGTCCAAGCGATCGAGGACACCGCGGAGTTCTACGCTCCGGATGCGGAAGCGCTCCTATCGGACGCCTTCCTCGACACCCACTGTTTCGAATTGCGCGAGGGCGAAGGTGGGGAAGAAGACATGATCGGGCTGGTCTTTCGGCCACTGAAGGGTCGCGAAGTTCCCGAGATCGGCGGGGTTCTTTGGCTAAACGCGGAGACTTCCGAGCTGGAGCGGCTGGAGTTCGCCTACGTAAACCTGATCCGGTCCATTCAGGTCGCGAAGCCGGGGGGGGAGGTAGCCTTCACGCGGCTACCGGACGGTGCCTGGATCGTTCGCGACTGGCTCATCCGGATGCCTAATTTCGAACCGACTCGCCGGGGAATCATGCGCACCGGCTACATCGAGGATGGCGGTTTCGTATGGGTGATCACGGATTCGGCGGGCCGGCAGATCCTGCACGCGGAAACCGCGAGCATCTCGGGGGTGGTGACCGACTCGGCCGGAACCGGTCCGCCGACCGATCTGGTTGTCGTGGAGCTGTTGGAGACCGGCATGCAGACGATCGCCAATTCGGACGGCTCCTTCCTGCTGACCGGCCTCGACGAGGGTCGGCACCTTCTGCGTGTACGTCGCCCCCTTTACGCCAGCTGGGGGATCGTGCCGCCGGACGAGGTGGTGGCGATCGAGGGACGGCCGGGCGAAATCGTCCATGTCCGCCTGCGTGCGCCCGGCATCGCGGACGCGCTGGCCGCCGCATGCGGCGGGGCTCCCCGTCCCGGCGGTACGGTCGCCTTCATGGGCCGTATCACCACCCCAGGCGGCACCGCGGTGGGAGATATGGCCGTCTCGGTGCGATGGCCGCACGCGTCGTTCTACTTCCCGGCACGCATCGCGGCACCCTTCGGCCCCGAAGGCACCCCCTACCGCGAGTGGACGTACGTACGCGACGGCCTCTTCGCCACCGCCACGACAACCACCGACTGGCGGGGGCTCTTCCTACTCTGCGACATCCCCGCGGGCACGCGCCTGCGGGTGCGGGTGGCAGCGTCGCTGGCTGATGATCCCCTGCTGACGAAGACGTATCCCCTGCCGCCTGGGCCGCCCGCCGTGGTCGCAAGGCTCGTAGTTCAATGAGAAAGGCCGCCGAGGGAGACACCCCCCGGCGGCCTTCGGCTAGCCGTGTCGGTCGGCCCCGTCTCGCGTTCTGCCCTAACGCCCCCTGGGGACGATCAGATCGGCGGCTGCCTGACCGACCCGCCATGTCAACCTGACCGAGCGCCACGCGGCAACGTCCGCAGCCGCCGCCGCGCTGGCGGGCGCGACCGCCCCAACGGAGCCAGGGCCACGATCTCCCACCCCCAGATCACTCACCTCGACGGCCACGGTGTCGGTCGTCTCGCTCACCGTCTCGGTGGTGTTGCTGACCTCGCTCGTGTGCATGCTCACCGTGTCCGGAGCCCCGATGATCCTCGTGTTGAGGATGGTCTCGGTCTCGGTTATGACTGTGGTGTGGGTCACGACCTCGGTCTCGGTAATCGTGTGCGTAACGGTGATCGTGGTGTCGACCATCTCGGTGAAGCCGGTGACGCTGAAGTCCACGCGACGGTTTCGCGACGGCTCCCTGATGGGCGACGGCAACGGATCGATCGGCTCCGAGTCGCCCTTGGACTCGGCCGTGAATCGCATGCTGTCCAGCCCGAAGTCCTCGCCGGTCAGATAGGCCAGCACCGCAGCCGCCCGCCGGGACCCTAGCGCCACGTTGTACGGGCTGGTTCCTCGCTCGTCTGCGTGCCCCTCGACCAACAGGGTGATTCCCGGGTCGGCCATCATGACCTCGGCCTTCCGCCCCAGCGCGGCCTGGGCCGAGTCCGAGAGGGCGTGCCGGTCGAAGTCGAAGAGGACCATCTCCTCCAGGATCTGCCTGGTCTCGGCCGGCAGGTCGAGAGCAGCCATGGTCGTGTCGGCGGTGACGATCGTGTCCCGGGTCACGACGGAATGGGGGGTTACGACGGTGTCGCGCGTGACGACGATCTCCCTCTTGTTGGGGAAGGCGATAGACGCCACCACTCCGAACTTCTGCGACAGGTAGGTGCTGGTTCCGTCGCCATCGGCTACGCTCCCGCTCCCCGTCAGACCATGCGCGAAGGCGCCCACCCTGAAGGCTCCGAGGTCCGCCTGCACCCCGGCGTTGATATCGAAGCCGTTATGCTCGCCCATCAGGTGCACCAGCCGACCGTTCCCCAGCGCCAGATGCAGCGCCGCGCCCCCGAAAATTCCTCCCGTCGCGTTCTCGGCGTAGAGATCCAGATCCTTGCCCTCGGCGAACATTCCTATCCCGTAGCCGGCGGTCAGCGTCAGGTTTGCCGACTCCGAGCTCAACAACTTGGCGGTCGCGACCCCATAGGGGCTCAGGTTGGTTTCCAGCTCATCCGAGAGCCGGTAGTCGGGGTATCCCAGGCGACCCGGCGCGAGGCCACCCCCCGCTCCGAATGGCGACGGCGAGGTCACGTAGCGGGCACCGCCGGCGACGCCGAACCTATCGGTCGAGAAGAGCGACAGTCGGGCGAAGGCCCCCAGCATGTTGCCGCCGTCCTCCTCCGGGGCGAAGTGCTGAATGCTTGCTCCCAGCTCGAGGCGGTTCATGATCCCGATGGCGATGGAGCCGTCCATAACCGTCTTGCTGAATTCCTCCGGGTCGGTCTTCGTCAGCGGCTCTCCTTCACTGTTCAAGACCACGGGATTTTCGCTCGAAAGCGCCATCGCAGAGAACGTGCCCGTCACGCCCATATGGGGCAGCACCCACGCGACCGGCACGTCGATTAGACCCGATCCGTACCTGAGCGTGCTGGGCATCCTGAAGCTCTGAGCTGCCACCGGCTGGCTCAGGACCACGAGCGCCGCGACCGCGACGCCGACCCGACTCGCGATGCCGGCTAGGTCGTAGGGCACCAAGTTGAAGTTCTGCCGCATTCCATGTCTCCTAGTGAGCAGTGGTTCCTAGTTGTGAAGGATAGGCTGGGGTGGGTTGGGGCGCAATAGCGAAGGGCAGCTCTGGCAGCCCGTGGACAACCTCCCACGGCAGGAGCAGCGCTGCATCCCCGCTGGCGCCTCGCCGGTCTCGGTGCTCGCGAGATCATACGCGGACTGCCAGGCGCTCCCCCGGAATCGGACCGGCCGGGCGGGTGTCGCCGCACGAGAGACTTGCCTGGGAGCCCACTAGGCACCCAAGTTACACTCCGGGCGTTGCGCCTGATAGCCCCCTGTTCCGGTGGCCACTGAAATCCGAGGTTCCCATGAGACACACCCGTCGCTTCGCACCGCTCCTTCTGGCCGCGGCCGTGCTTGGCTGCAACGTCCCAGTGAGGCCATTGGACTACAGCTGGGAATTCCTGGACATCCCCGAGATCCAGCGCCTCGAGTCCACCATGAATGGCAGGGCCTTTCGCCAGTCCGACCCCTCCGCGGATGCCGTGCACCGCAAGACTGTCGAGATCGACTTTCGGCGTGGGGAGCTCGCGGTAAGGGCTCGGCAGCTTGAGGGGGGACAGGTCGTCGCCGAGTGGAGCGTGAGCGGACCGGTCTACTGGATCGAGAAGGCGGTTGAAGACGCGATTCACAAGCTCCACATTAGAAACGGCGTCGTCGAGCGCACCCATCCCGAGGAGTGCACCGACTGCATCGACGTCAGAGGGATGTCGGTGCTCATCCACAGGTACCACCTGGACGACGAACTGCGATTTGCCCTGTGGGACAGCATCGGCCACCTGCCCGCCCCCTTCCCGGTCTTTCAGAGCTGGACCTCCTTCGAGGAGATCGAGTAGCGGCAGGCAGGCGATTGTCGGCGAGCTGTTCTCGGGAGCGACCGGGACCCCAGATTGACACCCCGGCATGCTCCGGCGAAGTTCCCCTGCGCTTGCCGTCGGTTCGGGATGACCCGGAAAGGAAGCAATGCTGAAGTCACTTAGGGGCCGGATCATCGTTATCCTGGCGGTGGTCGGCATCTCTGCGTACTACCTCGCCACCCGGGGCCTCAAGCTGGGTCTCGACCTGCAGGGCGGTATGCACCTGGTGCTCGAGATCGAGGATCCGGACGGCTCGATGACCGAAGATCTCAAGGCGGACGCCCTGGACCGCGGGCTCAAGATCCTGCGCACTCGCATCGACGCCTTCGGGGTCGAGGAGCCGCTGATCCAGAAGAGCGGCGGGGACCGGATCATCGTCGAGCTGGCTGGCCTCGACGACGAGGCCCGCGCCAAGGAGATAATCAACCGCCAGGCATTCCTCGAGTGGAAGCTGGTGCTCCCGACCACCGATGTAGAACAGGCGCTTGCGAGGGTGGATCGGGCGATCGTCGCGGCGCTCGGCGAGGACTCGGTGCGCGCACTTGGTGCCGAGGTGGAGGTGGCCGAACCGGACGAGCCCTCGATCGAGGACCTGCTCTTCCAGGAGAGCCCCGACGAGACGGCCGCTCCGGTGGAGGGCGACGAGCTGGATCCCGGCGCGGCGGCCGGGGGCGAGGAGCTGCCGAGCGGCGACGAGGCCGACGACGGGGGGGCCGAGGACGCGGAAGGGGAGGCCGAAGAGGCGAATCTTAGGCCCTTCACCCGACTGCTCAATAGGGGCTCTACCGACGACCGCCAGCAGACGGTCAGCTACTTCGTCGACTACTCCCGCGTCGAGGACGCCGACATCTTCATGTCGCTTCCGGAGTTTGGCCGGGCGCTTCCGCGCGACGTGAGCCTCCAGTGGGGGATGGACTCGCTCTCCATGGGGGGCCGCTTCTACAGGGAGCTCTGGGTGCTCGAGGAGGACCCCTTCCTGACCGGCGACCAGCTCGAGGACGCCACCGCGACGCGCGATCCCCAGTTCAACCAGCCCCAGGTCCTCTTCGAGCTCAACCGACGTGGCGGGCGCGAGTTCCAGCGGGTGACCGGCGCGCACGTCGACGAGCGCATCGCAATCGTCCTGGACGGCGAGGTCGTGAGCGCCCCGGTCGTGAGGGAGGAGATCCGGGGGCGCGGCTCCATCGACCTCGCCGGGGCCCAGATGGCCGAGGCCAACGATCTCGCCCTGGTGCTCCGCGCGGGTGCGCTGCCAGCTCCGCTCGCGATCATGGAGGAGCGCACCGTCGGCCCGTCGCTCGGCCAGGACTCGATCGACCAGGGGCGCATCGCGGGCATCGTCGGTCTGGCCTTCGTCATCGTGATCATGGCGCTCTACTACCGGATGGCGGGGGTCCTGGCGATCGTTGCGCTCTCGATCTACCTCCTCCTCGTGCTGGGCGGTCTCGCTACCCTGAACGCCACCCTCACCCTCCCGGGGATCGCCGGGCTGATCCTCTCGATCGGGATGGCGGTCGACGCAAATGTCCTGATATTCGAGCGGGTGCGCGAGGAGCTGGCGGCGAAACGCGCCCCCCGCACGGCCGTCGAGGAGGGCTTCGGCAACGCGCTCTCCGCAATCGTCGACGCCAACATCACGACGCTGATCACCGGCATGATCCTCTTCCAGTTCGGCACCGGGCCGGTACGCGGCTTCGCGGTCACGCTCTGCATCGGGATCGTGGCCTCCTTCTTCTCCGCTCTCTACGTGACCCGCACCCTCTTCCTGATCTACCTGTCGGGCAAGCGGGGTGCCGATCCGGTGAGCGTGTAGCGACACCTGCAAATGTGGCTCTTCCACAACTCCAGGTACGAGTTCATCAAGCTCCGCCGGATCGCCTACGTCGGGTCCGGGGTCGTCCTGGCGCTCGGGGTCGGCGGGATGGCGATCAACCTGCTCCGCACCGGCAAGATGCTGAACGAGGGGGTCGACTTCACCGGGGGCGTCCTGGTGCAGCTCCGCTTCGCCGAGGCGACGAGCGACAGCGAGCTGCGGGCCGCGCTGGGGGGGGTGGACGCCCCGCCGATCACCCGCTTCGGCGGCGAGAACGAGTTCGTCGTACGCGCCCCGATCGACGAGGATGTGGAGATCGACGAGGTGGCGGCCCGGATTGGCACCCAGGTGGGGGCCGCCTTCGGGGACGACTCCTTCGAGATTGTGCGGCGCGAGGCGGTGGGCCCGAAGATCGGGGAGGAGCTCAGGGGACAGGCGGCGATGGCGGTGCTCTTCTCCTTCGCCCTGACGCTCCTCTACATCGCCGTCCGCTTCGAGCTCCGCTTCGGCGTGGCGGCGATCATCGCCACCGCGCACGACATACTCATCACGATCGGGCTACTCGCCCTCTTCCAGGTCGAGATCGCGCTCCCGACGGTGGCCGCCCTCCTCACCATCCTGGGCTACTCGCTCAACGACACGATCGTCGTCTTCGACCGCATCCGCGAGAACCTGAATGCGCGGGGCGGAAGGCGAGAGGACCCCTACCGGCTGGTCAACCGCTCCATCAACGAGACGCTCCCCCGCACGGTGCTGACCTCGGGGACGACGCTGGCGGTGCTGCTCTCCCTCCTGGCACTTGGCGGCGCGGTGCTCCGTCCCTTCACGATGGTGCTTATCCTGGGCGTCCTGATCGGGACCTACTCGTCGATCTTCATCGCCTCGCCGGCGCTCCTCGAAATCCAGAAACGCTACGGGATCGCGGACCCCCGAGCGAAGGAGCGGAAGCGGGCCGAGCGGAGAGCCGCCGCGGTGTGAGGCTTACTGACTCGCACTGCCACCTGACCGACCGCTCCTTCCAGGACGACCTTCCGGAGGTGCTCGGAAGGGCACGCGGGGCGGGAGTTGGGCGGGTCGTCACAATCTCAACCGACGCCGCCGACGCCGAGGCGGCCCGGAGGCTCGCCGAGGAGCACGACGACATCTGGTGCACAGCGGGCATCCATCCCCACGAGGCCGACCGGGCGGCGGCGGACTTCGCCGCCATCCGGGAGCTGGCGAGCCACCCCAGGTGCGTCGCGATAGGCGAGACCGGGCTCGACTACCACCATGAGAACGCCTCCCGCGAGGCCCAGCGACGGAGCCTCTCCCGCCACATCGAGCTTGCCGCCCAGCTGGAGCTGCCTCTTGTCGTGCACTCGCGCTCCGCGGTCGCCGACACCGAGGCCATCGTGGGCGAGTGCGCAGGACGGGTCGTGGGGGTGCTCCACTGCTTCACCGGCCCTGCCGGGCTCCTCGAGGCCGCTCTGGAGGCAGGGTGGTTCGTCTCCTTCACTGGGATCGCCACCTTCCGGAGCTTTGACTCGGAGCTCGCTGGGGGTGTGCCGGCCGACCGCTACATGATCGAGACCGATGCCCCCTACCTCGCGCCGGTTCCCGCCCGAGGGCGCCGCAACGAGCCGTCGCTTCTGCGTCATGTGGCGGCAGCGCTTGCGCTGCATAGGGGCGAGTCGGCCGCAGATGTGGCGGCGGCCGCCTGGGCCAACACCGAGCGCTTCTACGGACTGCTAGTCGCCCCAGCTCCATGAGCGACTCCGCCGCGGCCCGACCGCGAATCCGGATCCTGCCGGACCATGTGGCGAACCAGATCGCTGCCGGCGAGGTCGTCGAGTCCCCCGCGTCCGTGGTCAAGGAGCTCGCCGAGAACTCCCTCGACGCCGGCGCACGGGTGGTGAGGGTCTCCATCGCGCAGGGAGGCAAGGGGCGAATCAGGGTGGCGGACGACGGGTGCGGGATGATCCGCCAGGACCTGCTGGCCTCGGTCGATCGTCACGCTACGAGCAAGATCCGTCGCGCCGAGGACCTCCGCGAGCTGCACACGCTCGGCTTTCGGGGCGAGGCGCTCCCCTCGATCGCGGCCGTGTCGCGCGTGGTCATCGAGACGGCCGCCGAGGGTGAGCCGACGGGGAGCCGCCTGCGGGTGATGGCCGGCCGGATCCAGGGGGTCGAGGACTTCGCGCGGCGCAGGGGAACCACGGTCGAGGTGCGCAACCTGTTCCTGAACACGCCGGTTCGCGCCCGCTTCCTACGGGCGGCAGGTGTCGAGACCCGGGCCGTCTCCCAGGTACTGCACGCGCTCGCGCTTGCCAACCTGAGGGTGCGCTTCGTCTTCGAGTCGAATGGCCGGGGTGTCTTCGATCTGGCGGCCGACCGGAGGCTGGAGGCTCGCATCGACGCGATCTGGCCCGACGCCCAGGCAGCGTCGTTGGTGCCGCTTGCGTCGCGTCGCGGAGGGCTGGCGTTGACGGGGGCGGTGCAGCGACCCGACCTCGCCCGACCGGGCTTTCGGCGCACACACCTCTTCGTGGGAGGACGCCCCATCCGCGATCCTCGGATCCTCGCGGCGGCGGACCGCGGCTACCGCACCACGATCCCGCAGGACGCCCGCCCCTGGCTCTTTCTCTTCCTCTCCCTTCCACCCCACCAGGTCGACGTCAACGTTCACCCCGGCAAGGCGGAGGTGCGCTTCCGCGACCTGGCCGACACCGAGAGGTTCGTCGAGGAGTCGGTACGCGAGGCTCTCGAGGGGATCGGGGCGGCAGCCACCTGGGGCGACCCAGCGCCGCTGCAGGTGGTGCGGGAGGTGCCGACCGGCGAAAAGGGGGGGAAGGACGAGCCGGAGGCCGACCCGCAGATCCGCCTTCTCCACCCCGAGCGGGAGGCACCGTCCTCCAGCGGTGCCCCCGAGGACGTCTACCTGCCGCGAGCGCCCCGGCCCGCGCTCCTCCAGATCCACAACAGCTTCATACTCGCCGAGACGCGCGATGGCCTGATCATCCTCGACCAGCACGCGGCGCACGAGCGCATCCTCTACGAGCGGATCGTCGAGAGCTTCGAGGGAGCGGGCGAGGAGGGCCAGCGCCTCCTCTTCCCCTTCACCATCCGCCTCACCGAGGCCGAGCGGGAGCTTCTCGCAACGGTGGCCCGACCGCTCGCCAAGCTGGGCTTCGACCTCTCCCCCTTCGGGCTCGACGCCGTGCTGGTGCAGGCGGTGCCTAGCCCGCACCGGCACTTCGACGCCGAGACCTGCATCCGCGAGATGATCCGGGAGCTCCTGCACGGCTCCGACCTGATGAGAGCGGCCCGCAACCAGCACGAGCGAGTCGCGATGTCCTTTGCCTGCAAGGCGGCGATCAAGGCTGGCCGCGAGCTGGCCCCCGAGGAGTTGCACGAGCTCTTCGACCAGCTCTTCGCCACCCGGTTGCCGTACCACGACATTCACGGCCGCCCGACGGTGGTGCGCCTGGGGCTCTCGGAGCTGCAGAGGAAGTTCGGACGCAGGTGATTCGCAAGGTCGATGCGACCCCCGCCTTCCTCGCCGTAGTGGGGTGCACCGCCGCCGGGAAGAGTGCTTTGGCGATGCGGGTTGCCCGCGAGGTCGATGGCGAGATCGTGGCGATGGACTCGCGCCAGATCTACCTGGGCATGGACATTGGCACCGCCAAGGCCACGCCGGAGGAGCGGGTCCTCGTCCCGCACCACGGCCTCGACATCCGCAAGCCGGGCGAGCGCTACGGCGCAGGAGAGTTCGCGAGAGACGCGAGGCGCTGGATCGCGGAGATCCGGGGCAGGGAGCGAGTGGCGATCCTCGTGGGCGGCACCGGCTTCTATCTGCGCGCGCTGACCGATCCGCCCTTTGCCGAGCCGCCGCTCGAAGATGCAGGGCGAAGCGCGCTCGAGGCCGCCCTGGCGGCCATGCCGGTCGCCGAGGTCAGGCGGTGGAGCCGGGCGCTCGACCCGGGGCGGACCGGCCCCGGGAGCGACGATGGGGGGCGGCAGCGGATGACGCGGAGGATCACCGTCGCCTTCCTGACCGGCAGATCCCTCTCCTGGTGGCACGCCCACCGGCCCAGCGACGGTCTGGGCCTCCGCGGTGCCGTCTTCCTGGTGCGGGTGCCGCGCGAGGTTCTCAGCTCGAGGATCGAGCGGCGCGTCGACGCGATGATGCGGGCGGGGCTGCCCGGCGAGGTGGAGGGGCTCCTCGAGGCCGGATACCGCCCGGGCGACGCCGGGATGAACGCGGTGGGGTACCGGGAGTTGGCGTCCCATCTGGCGGGCGAGATCTCCCTCGACGAGGCGGTCGAGACGATCGTACGCGCCACCAGGCAGTACGCGAAGCGGCAGCGGACATGGTTTCGCCATCAGCTGGACGGCGGAGCGATCGTCGTCGACGGGACCGCCCGGCTGGAGGAGCAGGCCGAGGTGGTGGTCCGCCATTGGCGTGTGGCCGCGGGGGCGGAGGCGACCGCGAGGTGAAGATCGGGATTACCTGCTACCCCACCTACGGGGGGTCGGGCGCAGTCGCCACCGAGCTCGGGATCGGGCTGGCGGCGAGGGGGCACGAGGTGCACTTCATCTCCTACGCGCAGCCCTTTCGTCTCTCCGGCTTCCACGAGCGAGTCTACTTCCACGAGGTCGAGATGGAGCGCTATCCGCTCCTAGAGCACCCCCACTACACGCTCGCGCTGGCGGCCGCGATCCACGACACGGCGTTGCGCGAGTCGCTCGACCTGATTCACGTCCACTACGCGATCCCGCACGCCACCTCGGCGTGGATCGCGCGCGAGATGCTCGAGGAGAACGGCGGGCTTCCGCTCGTCACCACGCTGCACGGCACCGACGTGACGCTGGTGGGACTCTACAGCTCGCTGCACCCGATCACGCGCTTCTCGATAATGCGTTCGCAGGGGGTGACCGCAGTGTCGGAGTACCTCAAGGAAGTCACGGTCCGCGACTTCGGCGTCCCCGCCGACAGCATCCGGGTGATCCCCAACTTCGTGGACACCGGGGTGTTTCGGCGCGACCGCACGCCCCGCCACCGCGAGGCCCTGGCCCCGGGCGGCGAGAGGATCGTCATGCACGTCTCGAACTTCCGCCCCGTCAAGAGGGTGGCCGACGTGATCAAGGTCTTCGCAGGGGT
The DNA here is from genome assembly GCA_026706635.1 of Gemmatimonadota bacterium. Classification (GTDB taxonomy): domain Bacteria; phylum Gemmatimonadota; class Gemmatimonadetes; order Longimicrobiales; family Gaopeijiaceae; genus Bin94. Next base: position 42,476 of record JAPOYJ010000020.1, read on the forward strand.
TCGCAGACGCGTGCCGGCGCGGCTCGTGATGGCGGGCGACGGCCCCGATCGGCCCCGTGCGGCCGAGCTGGCGGGCCTGCTCGGCGTGGCGGACGACGTCGTCTTCCTCGGCAAGCACGCGGCGGTGGAGGAGCTGCTCTCCTGCGCCGACCTCTTCCTCCTGACGAGCGAGAGCGAGTCCTTCGGGCTGGCCGCGCTCGAGGCGATGGCGTGCGGGGTGCCGGTCGTGGGGTACCGGGCTGGCGGATTGCCCGAAGTCGTGTCGCACGGCGAGGTCGGCGTGCTGGTGCCGATCGGCGCCACCGACGAGGCGACCGCTGCCGCTACGGAGCTGCTGGCCGACGCCGACCTCTGGGAGCGCCGGAGCGAGGCGGCCCGCGCGGTCGCCGTGGAGAGTTTCGCGGTCGAGAGGGTGCTGCCGCTCTACGAGGCGTACTACATGGAGGTCCTGCGCGAGGTGAGTGCTGGGTGAGCTGGTACGAGGGCGTCCTCCTGGGGGTGGTCCAGGGCGCGACCGAGTTCCTGCCGGTCTCCTCGTCGGGGCATCTGGTGATGGGGCAGACGCTGCTCGGCGTCGAGGCGCCCGGGGTGGAGCTCGAGGTCGCCCTGCACCTGGCCACGCTCCTCTCGGTGCTGATCGCGTATCGGGGCCGGGTCGCCGAGCTTGCCCTGGGGGCGGTGCGCGGCGATCGCGCCCAGCTCGGCTACCTGGGGCTCCTTGCGCTCGCCACCGTGCCGACGGCCGTCGTCGGGGTGGCGCTCAGGGACCTCATCTCGGCGCTCTTCGAGCTTCCGGTCGTGACCGGGGCGGCGCTCCTCTGTACGGGGGGTGTACTCTGGACGGCGCGGGCCGCGCTCCGCCGCACCCCGGAGGCCGGCGTAGGGGTCGCCGCCGCGCTCCTGGTGGGCCTTGCACAGGCGACTGCGATCGTGCCGGGCATCTCCCGGTCCGGGATGACCACCGTCGCGGCGCTCTGGAAGGGCGTCTCGCCCGGCGAGGCGGCCGCATTCTCCTTCCTCCTCTCGGTCCCGGCGGTGGCGGGTGCGGCGGCGCTCGAGCTGCCGGGGATGCTCGACGAGCCGGGCGGTGTGGTGCCGGGCGTGCTCCTAGGCGCGTCGGTGGCTGCGTGCGCCACCGGGGTGGCGGCGATCGCGGTCTTTCGAGCTATGCTCCACAGGAGGTCGCTCCACCGTTTCGCACCCTACCTCTGGGTGGTGGGCGCCGCCTTCCTCTGGTCGCTCTAGGGTGGAGAACTGGGAGGGGCGCGGCGAGGCCGAGTGGGCAGGGCGGCTGGGGGTGCCCCAGGTGGAGCTGCACCGGAGGATCGAGTCGACGAGCGACCGCGCGCGCGATGTGGTCGGCTGCGGTCGGGAGAGGCCCTTTGTGATCGTTGCCGAGAGGCAGAGCGCCGGGCGCGGGCGGCGCGAGCGCAGGTGGCTCTCGGACTGCCCACGAGGCCTCTGGTTCACGGTGGCCATCGAGAGCGGCGAGGCGATGGCACCGACCGCCTCGCTCCGGGCGGGACTGGCCGCGGCCAGAGGGATCGAGGAGGCAGCGGGGCTCGGCAGTGTTCAGGTCATGTGGCCGAACGACCTGATGATCGAGGGATGCAAGATTGGGGGCGTCCTCTGCGAGAAGGTCGGCGAGGCGCTGCTGGTGGGTGTTGGCGTCAATCTCAACCACGCTCCCGGCGAGCTGGCGGCCGTGGATCAGCCCGCCACCTCGGTGCTCGCCGCAACGGGTCGGGAGACGCCCCGAGGGAATGCGCTGGTGGCGATCGTAGGCGAGCTGCTGGCCGGGTGGACAGACTCGCCATCGGCGCTGACATCCAGCGAGATCGCGGAGCTCTCCGCTCGCTCGGAGCTCGCCGGGCGCAGGTTGCGGGTCGACGGCGTGGTGGGCGAGCCTTCGGGGAGCGCGCGGTCGGTGCGCAACCTGTCGGCCACGGCCCTGGCGATAGCGTCCGACGGCGCCCTTGAGGTCGTGGACGACCAGGGCGGGGCCTTGCGGGTAGTGGCCGGTTCGGTCCGACTGGAAGCATAAGGAGGCGAGAGGAGGGGGCCGATGGCCTGCCAGCTGGTAGCCGACGTGGGAAACACCGATACGGTCTTCGCCTTGGCGGAGCTGGATGGCTGGGAAGTCCACGCCCACAGGAGAATCAGGACCCTTCCGGAGCGCAGTGCGGAGGAGTGCACGGTCATGCTGCGCAGGCTGCTGGCCGCGCGCGCCAACGAGCTGGGCCCGATCCGCAGGGCGGTGATCGGGTCGGTCGTCCCCGCGTGCGACGCCGCCCTTCGCCGCGCCCTGGGCGAGGTCGCCGAGGGCCCGGTCCTCCAGCTTACCGGCGAGGCCGCGCTACCTATCCGGATCGACGTGGAGAACCCAGGGGGGGTCGGCGCCGACCGCATCGCCAACTCACTCCGTGCATGGGACCGCTTCGGGCGCGACACCATAGCCGTGGACCTGGGCACGGCGACCACCTTCGACTGCGTGACGGCCGGGGGCGTCTTCCTCGGCGGAGCAATCGCACCTGGCCTGAGGGCTGGAGCGGAGTGGCTGGCCGAACGGACCGCGAAGCTCCCCCGGGTGGATCTGGTGCCGCCCTCCGAGGTGATCGGGCGGAGCACCGAAGCATGCATCAGGAGCGGCGTCTTCCACTCCGCCATCGGGGGTGTGGAGGCGATCCTGGAGCGGATTAGGGCGGAGTGGGTGTCGGCCGAGCCCATCGTGGTGGCGACCGGGGGGTTCTCCTCCACCGTGGGACCGCTGCTCTCGGGAGTGGACCGGGTGGAGCCGCTCCTCACCCTTGAGGGACTCGCGATTGCGGGGCGGTATCTGTCAGAATAGCCCATGTGCCAGGAGTCGCCGCCACGCCGCCGGAGTCAGCTAGCCAGATCGGCTACACTGGCGGTCCTCGCGACCCTATTGCCAGCGGTGCCGCAGCCCGATTCGCCGTGCAACCGCTACGAAGAACGCATCTGGGGGCGAGTGACGGCAAACGACGGCCAATCCCACGAGGGCTTCCTTCACTTCCTTGGTTCCAGAGGCGGTGCCACCTGGGCGGACCCGCTCCTGGGGAGACGGGAGATCTCCGACGGTAGCTACCAGCTATGGCTCGAGGCCGCGAGGGGCGGCGTGCCCCACCTGGGCGTCGTAGAGGTGGGAGGCTATCGGGTGACGTGGGAGGAGCGCTACCCGGAATTCACACAGCCCTCGCGGGCCTCGATTCGCCTCGGGCACGTCGCTTCGCTCGCTCTGGACGGAGAGGGGAGCGTTGTCGTCTCCCCCTGGGGTCCTGATGGCGAGCCGATGGGTGGGGCAGATAGCGCGGGACGAGTCGGGCCGAGGATCGAGGCACCGTTCCCGGACGACGAGGTGCGGATCGAGAACGCGGATTCGCGGGTCACGATGAGATGGAAGGAGATTGCCAGGATCGACTTCTCTCCCGCGCCAGCTGGCGACTCGGGGCGTGTGGCGCCCCGCCCGCTCCATGGGACTGCGGTAGACACCGTTGGGAGATCCTACACGGGGTGGGTCAGCTGGGGGGCGGTGCGCCTCGAGTCGGACTCGCTCGGCAAGATAGTCATGCGCCATGACTCGGTCTCCGCCTCGGTCCTGCACAGTATTGCGCATTCGGAGATTGCCCGACGTGAGGGGGTGGCAACGGTCGAGCGCGACGGCGCGATCGCCCGCAGCGTAGCCCCTGGACCGGTCCGAGTGGCCGCTCCGAAGCTCGGGGTGGTGGAGATCCCCTTCGGAGCGCTTCGGTCGCTTCGGCTGGTTGCTGGCGGACCGTCGGAGGGTTCGCCACGGGCTGTTAGGTGCGAGTGGCACCGGAGCTGGCCGCTGGCGGGGACGGTGACAACCTCGGGCGGCGAGGAGATCGAGGGCAGGATTCGCTGGAACGCCCTCAAGGAGTGGTCGTGGGAGCTATTGGAGGGAAGCTCCGGCGGGGTGGACCTCCTGGTCGCCTTCGCCGAGATCGAGCTCATGGAGCGCGACCCGAAGGGGGGACTTCGGGTGTCGCTAGCCGACGGACGCACGCTCCACCTGACGGACGGGGGCGATGTGGACGAGGGGAACCGGGGCGTGCTCGTCTTCCCGACGGTCGCGGGGGCAGGCGGGAGCTGGCAGGGTCCGTCCAGCGGGTGGCGCCATGTCGCCTGGTCGGAGATCGGCGAGGTGCGCCTTCGCCACCCGCGCAGTGGCGAGCTCAGCCGTTGAGGCACGCGGCGCGGTTGGCCGGTGCGGTAGCATGGGTTGCGCTGGCCGGCGCCTCAGCCGCCCCTCAGCTCGAGGCTCAGGTGGCGACCTCCGGGGGCGCCTACGCCGGAGAGACGGCCCGGGAACTTCACGCGGCGGCTCAGCGGAGCTGGCAGGAGCTCGACGAATCGGTCGCCCGCTACTCGGCGCTGATTCGCCAGCGCGGGGCGGTGCGTCTGCGGGTGCCGCTTCGGGATCGAGTCATCTACCGGAACGAGACCGCCGTGCGCGCCTTCTGGCAGCGTGGGCAAGACGCCGTCACGCAGGTGCTCGGGGCCCGCTCGTACTACCCGGGGCGCGAGACGGCTGTTCGCGAGGGCGACCTGGACTGGCTGGACGATCTGAACCTCGAGGAGCCCTTCGAGCCCGGATCCGACCACCTCTTCTTCGGGATGATGGGCCCGACGTCGGAGTATCCGGTCGCGCACCCGCTTGCTCCAGGTGCCGACTCGCTCTACCGCTTCGCCTCGGGCGACACGCTGACGCTGTCGCTCCCCGGCGGCGAGCGCTTCCGGGCGATTCGCCTCGACGTGAGTGCGCGCCGGGCCGACCAGAGCCGAATTAGCGGAGCGCTCTGGATCGAGCCCGAGTCGGGGGCCCTGGTGAGGGCCGTCTACCGTCTTTCCGGCACCCTCGAGCTCGATCGGTTCGAAATCGAATGGGGGGAGACTCGGCCGGGGCGCGTTGTGCCATGGCTCCTCTCGCCAGCGACCTTCGACCTGTCGACGGTGGCGGTCGAGTACTCCCTCTGGGAGCGCCGCGCATGGCTGCCCAGGAGGATGTCGATCGACGCGCACCTGCGAGCCGGAATTCTCAACTTCCCCGTCTCGATGGAGACCTCGTACGAGATCGAGTCGGTTACGCTTAAGGACGAGGAGAGCGCCGCCCAGGTCGCGGCCGATCTCGGTGCCTACGCCTCCGCGCTCGAGCACGTGCACTTCGAGAGCCGCGAGGAGGCGCTCTCCTTCATCGCCCGGATCCTGGGAGAGGGGGAGGGGGTCGCCTACGAGTCGACGTCCTCCCGGCGGGATGGAATACGGCTGATCGCGCCGGTGGAGCGTGAGCTGTTGGCGGAGAGCCCCGCGCTGCCGCCGCCGATCTGGCAGGAGACCCCGGGCTTCCTCTCGGAAGACGAGCTCGAGAGGTTCCGCCGCATGCTGAATGCCATCACCGTCGGTGCCGAAGTGGCGACCGCTGCCGTTACGTGGGGGTGGCGTGGGCACGACCTCCTGCGCTACAACCGGGTCGAGGGTCCCGCCGTGGGTGTGCGCGCCGAGTTCGCGCTGCCCAGGGGCTTCCGGGCACGGGCGTCCGGCTTCCTTGGCATCGCCGACTTCCGACCGAAGGCACGCCTCGACCTGGTGCGGAGCTCGCTGCTCCGGTCGGTCCAGCTGAGTGCATTTCACGAGCTGCGCTCCACCGATAGCCGCGCAGGGCACCTCGGACTGGGCAATTCTCTGAATGCGCTGCTCTGGGGACGAGACGGCGGTCAGTACTACCGTGCAACGGGGGCAAGCCTCGCCTGGAGGCCGCCTCGGCTGGCGCGCGCGTCCTACTCCCTCTCCGTCTACGCCGAGCGCCAGAGCGCGGTGGCGAACGCCGCTTCCTTCTCGGTGCTGCACGCCTTCGACAGCGATTGGGACTTCCCCGCCAACCTGGTGGCCGACACCGCCGACGAGTGGGGCGCGGAGCTCTGGCTGGCACCGCTCTGGGGAGACGACCCCAGCGGTGCGCGGCTCGACGCCGAGCTCTTGGGGCGGGCTGCGCTCTGGCGCACTCCGGGTGGCGGTGGCGATCCGGTGTTCTACCAGCAGGCGAGCGCCAGGATCACTGCGGTGCTGCCCGTCGCCGGCGACAGCTGGCGGGGGTGGAGCATGGCCCTCGAGGGGGCAGTCGGCACCACCTTGGGCGACGCTCCCGCGCAGAGGTCATGGTTTCTGGGAGGGAGGCGCACGCTCCGGGGCTACCCACCCTCGGTGCGGGAGGGGCTCTCGTACCTGCGGGGAAGGATCGAGGTGGCTCGCACCTACGAGCTGGCCTCGCTGATCGTCTTCGGCGACGCAGGATGGGCGGGCGACGTAAACGCCTTCGAGGTGGACGGGCTGCTCTACGGCGCAGGGGTCGGCGCCAGCTTCCTGGATGGTCTGTTCCGCCTGGACCTATCGCGCGGACTGACCGGAAGCGAGGGTCAGTTCAGAGTCGAGGCGTACCTGGACGCGCCGCTCTAGGGAGGTGTCGCCCCTTGTCCGGGCGGCCGTCGGCATTAGCTATAGCGTACGATGACGGCCAGACGCGAGGGGCTGACGAGGCGGGAAGCGACCCGCTACGCTCGCCACCTTGTCCTCCCCGAGGTGGGAAGGGATGGACAGGAGCGGCTGAAGGAGGCCCGCGTCCTGATCGTGGGCCTGGGCGGGCTGGGGTCTCCGGCCGCACTCTACCTCGCGGCTGCCGGAGTCGGCACTCTCGGCATAGTGGACGCGGACTCGGTGGAGCTGAGCAATCTCCAGCGCCAGATTCTGTACGGAACCGGCGACCTGGGCTCACCCAAGGTCGATGCGGCTCTGGCGCGGCTCCGGGACGCCAACCCGCACGTCGCGCTCCAGACAGAGGGGGTGCGGATGACCTCCGAGAATGCGCTTCGGATCGTGGAGGAATACGATGTCGTGGTCGACGGGAGCGACAACTTCCCGACCCGCTACCTCGTGAACGACGCCTGCGTGCTCACGGGCAGGGCCGACGTCTACGGGGCGGTGCACCGCTGGGAAGGGCAGCTGGCGGTCTTCGCGGCCGAGGGCGGGCCCTGCTACCGGTGCCTCTTTCGCGAGCCGCCTCCACCGGGCATGGTCCCGAGCTGCGCCGAAGCCGGGGTCTTCGGGGCGCTCCCAGGGGTGATCGGCGCCGCGCAGGCGATGGAGGCGATAAAGCTGCTCCTAGGTGTGGGCCGACCACTTGTGGGGCGCCTCCAGATCTTCGACGCGCTCCGGTCTCGCTGGCGTGAGATCGAGGTGCGCCGCGACCCCGGCTGCGCGGTCTGCGGCGACCGGCCGACTCAGACCGGGCTGATCGACTACGAGCTCTTCTGCGGATCCTCGGCCGGGGGACACCGTCAGGGCGAAGGGACGATCGGGATCGTGGAGCCGGAGGAGCTGGCGGCCGTGCTCGCCACCGAGCCGCGTCCCCTTCTGCTCGATGTGCGCGAGCCAGCGGAGTGGGACGCACTCAACCTGGCCGACCTCGGCGCCGTGCTGATGCCGCTCGGCGAGCTCCCGGGGCGACTGGATGAGATTCCGCCCGCACGACCGATCGTCATCTACTGCCATAGCGGGGCGCGGAGCCTGCAGGCGGCCGAGGCGCTGGTGGAGTGGGGCTGTGCGGATGTGCGTACCCTGGAGGGGGGAATCGCGGCCCAGCACGGGATGCATGCGCGCTCTCGGACCCGCTGATCACTGCGGTGCCCTGCCAGCGGGACGCTTCGCCGCTCTCGGTGCACGCGGGAGGCTTTTCGCGGACTGCCGCGAGATGGGGCGCCTCGCAACCGACCCGCTTCCCGATTCGGCTTGCCCATCAGGGGGTGTCCGCGGGGTAGCCGACGCTGGGTATTGACACGCCTGCCCCACCCTGCGATACTCACCGCTGGCTTGTTAGCACTCGCACTCGAAGAGTGCTAACAAACCTCGACTGACGGCACCGACAGTCGCCGAAGTCAGGGCGCGTCGGCCGCGTTCCAGGAGACCGGCGTGCGATCCGGCTCGGATCCGCGCCCAACACGCACAGCACCTCAAGGAGAAGCGTATGTCTGCCGCGAAGAAGATCCAGCCTTTGGCGGATCGGGTTGTGGTCAGGGCCTTGGAAGAGGCCGAGCAGATGCGGGGTGGGCTCTACATCCCCGACACCGCCAAGGAGAAGCCGCAGGAGGGCGAAGTGATCGCCGTCGGGCCTGGCAAGCTGAACGAGGACGGCAACCGGATCCCGATGGAGGTGAAGCCCGAGGATCGGGTGCTCTACGGCAAGTACAGTGGGACCGAGGTCAAGGTGGAGGGCGACGACTACCTGATCCTCCGCGAGTCCGACATCCTCGCCATCGTCCAATAACGCGAGAACCACCAGGAGACAAGAGAAATGGCAGCGAAGGAACTTGAATTCGACATGGAGGCGCGCAGGCGGCTCAAGGCCGGCGTCGAGAAGCTCACCCGCGCGGTGAAGGTCACACTGGGCCCCAAGGGCCGCAACGTCGTGATCGACCGCAAGTTCGGATCCCCGACCGTCACGAAGGACGGCGTCTCGGTGGCGAAGGAGATCGAGCTCGAGGATCCCGTCGAGAACATGGGCGCGCAGATGGTCAAGGAGGTCGCGACGAAGACCTCCGACGTCGCCGGCGACGGGACCACCACGGCCACCGTGCTGGCCGACGCGATCTACGGAGAGGGCCTCAAGAACGTCACCGCCGGAGCCGACCCGATGGGCATCCGCCGCGGAGTCGACAAGGGGGTCGAGGCAGTCGTCGAGGCGCTCGCCGCCGCGTCGACCGAGACGAAGGGCAAGCGCGAGATAGCGCAGGTCGGCGCCATCTCGGCCAACAACAACATGGAGATCGGCAACCTCATCTCCGAGGCGATGGAGAAGGTCGGCAAGGACGGCGTCATCACCGTCGAGGAGGCGCGCGGCCTCGAGACCGAGCTGGACACGGTCGAGGGCATGCAGTTCGACCGCGGCTACCTCTCGCCCTACTTCGTCACCGATCCCGAGCGGATGGAGACGGCCCTCGAGGACCCGATGATCCTCGTGCACGACAAGAAGATCTCGTCGATGAAGGACCTCCTGCCGATCCTCGAGAAGGTCGCGCAGATGGGCCGTCCGCTGATGGTCATCGCCGAGGACGTCGAGGGCGAAGCGTTGGCCACGCTGGTTGTGAACAAGCTGCGCGGCACGCTGAAGGTCGCGGCCGTCAAGGCGCCTGGATTCGGCGATCGGCGCAAGGCCATGCTTCAGGACATCGCGATCCTGACCGGAGGCCAGGTGATCTCCGAGGAGGTCGGCTTCAAGCTCGAGAACGCGGTCGTCAGCGATCTTGGCACGGCGAAGCGGGTCGTCATCGACAAGGACGACACCACGATAATCGACGGTGCCGGCTCCGAGGAGAAGATCCAGGGCCGCATCGAGGAGATAAAGGTGGCGATCGACAAGTCGTCGTCCGACTACGATCGCGAGAAGCTCCAGGAGCGTCTGGCGAAGCTGGCCGGCGGCGTGGCGGTGATCAACGTCGGCGCGGCGACCGAGACCGAGATGAAGGAGAAGAAGGCCCTGGTCGAGGACGCCCTGCACGCGACCCGGGCAGCGGTCGAGGAGGGCATCGTGCCGGGTGGCGGCGTGGCGCTCCTGCGAGCGCAGCGCGCGCTCGACGGCGTGGAGGTCGATGACGAGGACGAGCGGGTCGGCGTGAACATTCTGCGTCGCGCCCTCGAGGCACCGATTCGTCAGATCGCGGCGAACGCGGGTGCCGAGGACTCGATCGTGGTGGCCAAGGTGCGCGAGGGCGAGGGCGGCTATGGCTACAACGCCCAGAGCGACAGCTACGAGGACCTGGTCGGGGCTGGCGTGATCGATCCGACCAAGGTGGTGCGGAGCGCGCTGCAGAACGCCGCGTCGATCGCGAGCCTGCTGCTGACCACAGAGGCGGTCGTCGTCGAGAAGCCAGAGGAGGAGAAGCCGCCGATGCCGGGTGGTGGCGGCGGCGACATGGGCGGGATGTACTAGCAGCCACTCCCGCTTGGCGGATATCCCCGACGGGGGGTCGGGCGCGGATGGTGACGCGCTCGGCTCCCCGTTTGTCTAGGGCTAAGGATACTACCCCCTCGGCAGCACCTGTGCGCCGGTGAGCCCGATGTGGTGGTCGGTCGCCCAGACCGTGGAGATGTCGAGCTCCTCCATCAGGACGAGACTGCTGGCGTCCACATAGGTGAGCTTGGTTCCGCGGAGGCGGTCGAGCATCCGGCAGGTGCTCTGGTGAAGGGCGGTGGTTGCCTCCATGACGACTAGGCCGTCCAGATTCTCGAGGAATCTGCGACAGGTGCGAGCCGACTCCTCGCCGTGCCGGTGCAGACACCACGAGTAGGCCTCGGACCACACGAGGACGGACGTGTGCCAGTCCGGTAGCCGGCCGGAGCCGAAGAGGGATCGAGCCTGCGCGTGGTACTGGTCGCGACGGTTCAGGGCGGCAATCACGATGCCGGTGTCCAGGAACACCCTGGCCTGGCTCAAGGGTCGCGCCCGTAGAGGACATCATCCACCGTGCAGCTGTCTTCCGGCTGGCCGCCCATTGTCCCCACATAGGCCATCCACGGGCGTCCCGCGTCCTCCCTGGACAAGGTTTCCGCCAAGCTCCTGCGCACCAGCTCCGCGAGCGAGATGCCCCTCCTGTAGGCCACGTCCTTCGCCCGCTTGTAGACATGCTCGTCAACCGAGATCTGGGTTCGAATCATGGAGTGCCTCCAGAAGCCAATGAGGGCGAGAGTTGCCGCGTGCGCTGATGCACCGGCCATCAGATGGAATGATAACACAGTTAGCGGTCGTGATAACGCGCCATCGTGCAGAGGTCAAACCGACGCGGTTGCGAGAGTGGGAGAGGGCGGAGGCGCTCGCGTATTCCTCCGTATGGATGGCCTCCCAGCCCGATGACGGCACCGGTATGGCCGCGATTGTCGCGGCAGACGCCTGCCGGGTCGCGTTGGAGCAGGATCCAGTCAGCAACACAGCGTCCAACGTCGAGCTCGCAGCCGCGAAGGCCGCAGCCCAGCGCGACGGGAACTGGAACTACGAAAGAAGCGAAGAGGTGTACGAGGCCACCCGCAACCTGATGGCCAACAAGCTGGCTGAGCTGATCGCCGCGAAATAGGGGCCTCGAGACTAGAGCCGTCAGATGTAGCGGTCCAGCGGCTCGGTGGCGACGTGCGTCGCGGGGTCCGTCGGGATGAGTGAGAACTCCACTTGCCCGCCCAAAGGCAACTCATGCAAATTCCGCACAGGTTGCGCACGGGACGCCACCTCCCGAGACCGGCAGGGATAAGGAACGACCAATGACCGAACCCAAGGGCAGCCAGCCGCACTCCCCAGACGGCGAGATCGTGGTCTACGACGTGCCCCCGCCCGAGGGTGCCCCGCTGGAGGTGCGGCTCTATGGGGACACCCTCTGGCTGACCCAGAAACGGATGGCCCGCCTCTTCCGCACGAGCGCCAGCAACGTCAGTCGGCACCTGGGGAACGTCTTCGACGAGGGCGAGCTGGATCCCTCGGAAAGCAGCAGGGAATTCTCGCTGGTTCGAACCGAGGGGCGTCGGCGAGTGCGACGCGCCGTGACCCACTACAACCTCGACGCGATCATCTCGGTGGGATACCGTGTGGACTCGATACGCACGGTCCCGTTCCGCCGGTGGGCCGACCGGGTGCTGCGCAACCGGTGGCGGGCCGCTGCCATAGCGGAGACCCTCCGGCCCCTCGTCGCGCGCTACGCCGAGACGTGGCGGCTACTCCTCGAGTACGACGAGGACCGCCTGGAGGCCCCGCCGAGCCTCCGGCCCGCCTCCGCGATCCTCCACCACGATCTCGCCGTCGCGGCGATCACCGCCTTCAAGACGGCCCTGGTCGCGCGCGGGGAGGCCTCGCCCCTCTTCGGGAACACCCGGGACGGCGCGCTCGAACGGATCCTGGACGACATCAACCGGACCGGCTCCGACGACTCCACACACCCAACCTGCGAAGAGACGGCGGCCAACCTGCTCTACTCCGTGGTCCGGGAGCGCCCCTTCGCCGAAGGCAACAACCGCATCGGCGCTTTCCTGTTTCTCCTCTACCTTCGCCAGGAGGGGCTGAATCACGACCTCGACCCTCGCGCCCTCGCCGCGCTCCCTCTCCTCGCCCAGAGCGCTCCCGCCGACAGGGATCTCGTGGTCCGCCTCATCGCCAACCTGCTGGCGGCTCCAACCGCATGACCCGCCTCACCGAGTCCCGAACCACCGGCGGTACCGTGCGTGGCGCCCAAGTCTCCGTCCTCGACCACGACAACCTCGCGAACAACGACTGGCTCGCGGTCAACCGGTTCAACGTCGTCGAGGTGGACCATGCCCGCGGCCTGAATGGGTAGAGTCTCTGTCACGAAGGCGGTCGATCCCAACCGGATGCGTCCCGACGACCGTCCGGTCCACGATTGGTACCGCTTCGTCCTCTCCTACCCGCCTCATCTGGTTCGGGACTACCTGGAGCGTCTCGGCATCGGCACTTCCGACACGGTCCTCGATCCGTTCTGCGGCACCGGGACGACCCTCGTCGAGTGCAAGAAGCGTGGCGTCGCGAGCGTGGGACTGGAGCGGAACCCCATGGCCCACTTCGCGAGCTCGGTCAAGGTCGACTGGTCGGTCGATCCGGGACGGCTGGCCGAGTATTCGGACGCGGTAGCGCAGAGCGCGAAGGCGACGCTGACCGACGAGGGAGTGGACGACTGGACCGATCTGCCCCTGCTGACCGGGAATGGTCCCGGCCCGGCCTCGATCCGCACCCTGGAGCCGAGTCGCTCCAAGCTCTTGCTGAAGAACTCCATTAGTCCCGTTCCGCTGCACAAGACTCTGGTCACTCTGGATGCGGTCGATCGGCTCGGTGATCCTCAGATGCGCGCCTACGGTCGTCTCGCTCTGGCCACCGGCCTCGTGAGAACCATCGGCAACCTGAGATTCGGACCCGAGGTCGGTGTCGGGCGCATCAAGTCCGATGCGTCGGTGGTGGACATCTGGCATGCCAACATGAAGACCATCATCACGGACATCCGCGCAGTCTCCAACGGACCGGCCGCGACAGCCGGAGTCCTGCGGGCCGACGCCAGGGACGCCGGGGGAGTCCTGCCGCCGCAGTCGATCGATGCCGTCGTCACGTCTCCGCCCTATCCGAACGAAAAGGACTACACCCGAACCACCCGCCTCGAATCCGTCATCCTGGGCTTCATCAGGCACCCCAAGGACCTGCGAGCCCTCAAGCGCGGCATGGTTCGGTCGAATACCAGAGGCGTGTACAGGCTCGACGACGACGACATCGCGGTCGAGGCGTACCCTGAGATCGGAACCATCGCGGACGAAATCGAGCGACGCCGGGTCGCCCTCGGGAAGACATCGGGATTCGAGCGGATGTACGCTCGTGTGGTCAAACTCTATTTCGGCGGCATGGCGCGGCACCTCGCGTCGCTGCGAACCGTACTGCGGCCCGGCGCGAAGCTCGCCTATGTGGTGGGAGACCAGGCTTCCTATCTGAGGGTCATGATCCGAACCGGTCAGCTGCTCGCTGGCATCGCACAGTCGCTGGGGTACGAGGTCATCGACATCGACTTGTTCCGCACCCGGCTGGCTACGGCCACCCGCGCGCAACTGCGGGAGGAGGTGCTTCTTTTGCGCTGGCCGGGTGATTCGTCAAGTGAAGCGAACCATGGCAACTAAGAACCGCTACGCTGCCATCGTCGAGGCAATTTTTCACGGCCGGTACGAAGCGGGGGACAAGTCGGTCGAATTCCGGCGCGATCAGATTACATCGGTCGCCGTCAGTTTGGGACTGGCTCCACCAAGCAACCTCGGGGACGTCGTCTACGCCTTCAGATACCGACGCCCTCTGCCGGACAGCATTCGGGCCACGGCACCTGCAGGGAAAACCTGGATCATCCGGGCCGCTGGACCGGCGCGGTACAGATTCGATCTGGTGACCGACATTCCCCTGATGCCCAACCCGAATCTCGCAGTCACGAAGATTCCAGACGCGACACCCGGTATGGTTGCCAAGTACGCATTCAGTGACGAGCAGGCGGTCCTGGCGCGTGTCCGGTATAACAGGTTGATTGACGTGTTTCTCGGAATCGCCTGCTACTCGCTCCAGAATCACCTGCGAACCTCGGTGGGCGGGATGGGGCAGGTGGAAACGGATGAACTGTACGTGGGAGTGGACAAGCAGGGTGTCCACTACGTGATTCCCGTTCAGGCTAAGAGTGGTACGAACCAGATCGGCAGGGTGCAGATTGAGCAGGACATCGCGGTTTGCGCCGACAAGCTCCCGTCGTTGGTATGCCGACCGGTCGGGGCCTACGCCGTTGACAGCGACGTGGTCGCACTGCTGGAATTCGAGGAAGACGACTCGGAGATCCGGGTAGCCAACGAGAGACGCTACCGGCTCGTACCGCCGGAGGCTGTTACAGCCGACGATTTGGCGCGGTATCGGCGCCGAATCCCGGCCAGAACAGGTTGACACCGAGCAATTGCCTTGAGGCTTCACGACTAATGTTGCGCGTATGGACGACGCTGAGACCCATTCGAGGGAGCTGCGGGCCAGCGGTGGAGACACCATGACAGCGCCCTACTCCGACCGGGCCCTCGAAGCTCTCATGGCCGAGCGCATCCTCAACGAGCGCCGCCGCCACCGCGACACGCCCTTCGACCTCCGCCCTCTCTACCGCGCCACCCTCGCCGATCTCCACATCCGCCGCTTCGAGGAGGACTACCTGCCGGGCGCCCTCGACCCGGAGGCGCTCGCCGCGAACGACCGCACCACGGAGGAGCGCCTGGCCGCCGCGCGGATGATCCTCTCCGTCGAAGACCCCGTTCCCACCGTGGTTGGAGTGCTGGCGCTCGGCCGCACTCCCCAGGACTTCCTTCCGGGCGCGTACATCCAGTTCCTGAGGATCGAGGGTGCCGAGCTGGCCAGCCCGATCCGCGACGAGGCGCGCTGCACCGGCGACGTCAGGAAGCAGCTCGAGAGGCTCATCCTCAAGCTCGACGCGCACAACCGCACCTCGGTGGACATCACGTCGGGTCCCCGGGAGATCCGACGCCACTTCCATGCCCCGGACGCGCTCCGGCAGATCGCCTACAACGCGGTCATGCACCGGACCTACGAGGGAACCAACGCGCCGGTCCGCGTCACCTGGTTCGACGATCGAGTGGAGATCATCAGCCCGGGCGGGGCCTACGGCGCGGTCACGGCGGAGGAGTTCGGGCGGCCGGGGCTGGCCGACTACCGCAACCCCAGTCTGGCCGAGGCGATGCGCGTTCTGGGGATCGTCCAGCGATTCGGGGTGGGGATCGGCATCGCCCGCGACGCGTTGCGCCGAAACGACCAGCCCGACCCTGTCTTCGAGGTGCAGTCCCACTGTGTGCGGTGCGTCCTGAGAGCCAGGCCGGATGGTGCGGAGGGGGGCACATAAGCGAAGGGCAGCGCCTCGAATGGACGCCCCCGCCGCGCGACCACAACCGCCATGCGGGAGGCCCCTCCAACTCCTGGTCCTTGCCGTGTCGGAGTACGTTCCGATCGCGGGGGCCAAGCTGGGGTTGCGCCGGGGGACCTCCCTGTGTCAACTCCGGTTTACATCATGCAAACCACATTTGACAACAATCACCGCTCCAACTCCCAGAGCTGCACCGACTCCACCCCCATCTCATCCGTCGCAAGGCCCAGCAGGTAGTCGGCGCCGATCTCGTAGACCGTCACTCCGTCGGGCGTTTCGATGAACCCCAGCGCCCGCCCCTCGGGGTCAAAGACCGTCCACAGCGGCGCGGGCCGGTCGATGCCGGGGAGCGTGGCCTCGCGCACCCAGAGGTGGTCCAGGGGATCGGTCAGCAGGTTGTTGAAGGCCGGGTATTGCTCCACGATGGGCATGCTGCCGTAGCCCCGGCGGGTCATTTTCAGGCTCGGTCCGGTCAATCCGGCCCGCTCCAGAGCTGCCTCGAGCGCCTCGTCGACCTCCTCGCGGGTCGGCGCGCGGTTCTCGTATTCGCGGCGCACGATGCGGGCGAGGGCCCCGGTCGAGGGGTCGTATGCGCGGACTTCGTAGTTGTCGTCGGTGGTGAGGATGACGAGCTCGCCCCACTCCGCCTCCCAGAGCGAGCGCCCAAAGGGAAGCAGGCCCATGAGGGCGATGCCGCCCTCGTACCCAATGTGGGATTCCTGGCCGGGATGGGTGCCGAACCCGACCGGTGAGCCCCCGTAGCTGGGGCGCAGTTCGTACGTCTCCTGCGAGCGCCGGTATCCATCGCCGGTCACTTCCCCGGTCCGCCCCAGGATGCTCCCGTCGTGCAGCACCGCCCGGGGCTCGAGCGCCCCGGCTTCCGAATCGCGACGCTGCCGAGGGTAATGCCCCCGTATGGCTTGAACGGCCCGGGGCTCGAGCGCCCCGGCTTCCGAATCGAGGGTAAAGGACCGTCCCAATGCGCCTTCAGCATCGAAGACCGAAATCACCCACGTCCGGTTGTTCCACGCGACGACCGAATCGCCCGGCCAGGGTTCGACACCCGCGAGGCTTGTAAACTCGCCCGGCCCTTCCCCTTCCCGTCCCCACGTGGCCAGATGCACACCTGCCGCGTCGAAGACGCGAAGCTCGCTGGAGCCGGTGTTCGCGATCACGATCCGTCCATCGGGCAGAATCGTCGCGTCGTTGGCCCGATGTAGCAGGTACGCCTCCTCGCCGACAACCTCGCCGATCGATACCGCCGGCCCCGCACCGACCCGCCATGGCAGCCGCGAACCATCCGCAGGGCGTGCATTGTCGACGATGCGGATGCCGGCGCTGTCGCGGGTCGCCTGCGCCGACGCTTCGGCACGGCAAGCCACCTGGCAGACGGCGGCCACGAAGATCGCGATCGCCAGCGCGACTGCGGTCCCTGGAGCGATCATTCCCCTCTGCCTGGTCATCTATCCACTCCTCTCAGGTGCCAGCCAAGCTACAGCCCCAAGGCAACCCATGCAATTTCCGCACAGGTTCCGTAGCGATAGCCATGTCCCGCCACCGGTAGGGGCACCAACCCGGTCCTTCCCGCCGAGGCGCTGAACGGAGCCTTCCGCAAGCTGATCCGGCCCGACTTCACGCCGCAACCTGCAAGGGGAGTGCGGCCAGCCCGCGGATCACCGTCGAGATCCGGTAGCGCGGAGCGCCCGCCGCGAGCTTGATTGTGCCGAGCCTGCGTAGCGCCTCGGTGAAGATCGCGGATGCCTCCATGCGCGCGAGTTCGGCGCCGATGCACTGGTGGACCCCGTGTCCGAACGATGTGTGCCTGGGGCCCGTGCGCGCAATGTCGAAGGTGTCGGGATTCTGGAACGCGGCCCCGTCCCGGTTGGCCGATCCCGTGAGCAGGATCACCCCGTCTCCACTCCGGATCGTCCGCCCCCGTAGCACGACGTCCGCCTTCGCGATGCGAAAGTCGGTCTGCACCGGGCTGTCGAACCGCAGCATCTCGTCGGTCGCGGCGCGCACCCGCTCCGGCTCCTCGCGCAGGCGCTCCATCTGCTCTGGATTGCGCACCAGGGCGAGCATGCCATTCCCGATGAGGTGGGTCGTGGTTTCGTTGCCGGCGATCATCAGCACGCTCAGCATGTCGGCGGCCTCAGGGATGCTGATCCCCTCGCCCGCGGCGGCCAGCCTTGCCAGTGTGCTGATCGCGTCGTCCTCGTCGGACTGCGTCCGCCGGCGCAGCAGGGCCGTGAAGTAGCGTCGGATCTCGGAGCCCGCGACGTGTGCGGCTCTGCGCTCGCGGCGCGTCGCGATCATCTCGAGGAGGCGGGCGCGCCTCCGCGACCATGCCTCCCACCGGCGGTGCTCGCTCTCGGGGAGGCCCATCATCGCCAGCATCACCCGCATGGCAAGCGGCTCCGCCACCTCGGCGATCCAGTCGATCGTCCGCCGTCGGGCCGCCCGCCCGATGAGTTCGACCGCAGTGTGTGCGATGGTCTCGTTCAGTGCCTGCAGGCGCTCTCTCGTGAAGGCCCTGGCAGCGCATCTCCTGAGGCGCCTGTGTTCGGGCGGGTCCACGAGCAGGATGCTGTAGTCGTCCGGGGCCGGCGGGAGCACGCTCCGGGTCGCTCCGCGCCACCTCGGGTCGTTGGAGAAGCGTTCGTGGTCCCTCGCGGCGGCGAACACGTCCTCGTAGCGCGTGAGCACCCAGCTGCCCAGAATCGCGCTTCGATGCACAGGGCTGCGCCTGCGCAGCCTGGAATAGGTCTCGTAGGGACTCTGGATCACGCTCGGGGACAGGGGATTGTACGTCGCTCCGCTCCTTGCCCTCTCCCCGATGCTGACGGCGCGCGCGCCCAGGCTACGCCATCGTCGCCCCTTCATCGGCGAGACGGCCACTCCCGAACGGATCGCTGGGGCAGGTGGCCCCTACCGATTCTCTCCACGTTGATCACGTCTCGTCGCAGTCTCCCCACTCGGGCGCAGGCATTGCGCGGTCGGTCCCGAGAAGCGCAAAAACCGTACCAAGAGCGTCGGCCAATTCGCAAGTCCGTGCGACGAGAAGACCCCCTCCGCCGCTAGCCAGCTGCGGGTGACGCCGCCAGCGGGCGCGCCTCTGGTCTCATGATGGCGCGGTCGGCCCACACGCGCCCGTCGTAAAGGCCGGGGTCCTGTGGAGAGCGCTCTACCTGCGGCTGGGACCAAGGCTGTAGAGTCTGACTTCCTCTTCGTCGTTGGCATCACGCAGGAGGGTGGCGAATCGGTCGGCATCCACTGCCAGTACACTCGCCGTGGCTGGAAGAGCCAGCCATCCCCGGAGCTGTCCGTCGGCACCGATGACGAGCCAGCGCCTTGTTTCCTCCCCCAGGCGGGCGGCCAACCCGATCCAGACCATCTCGTCGGGCCCGAGGAGCGCAGAGTGAAAGGCGGGGTGGGTATCGCGGTGGGGAGCATTCTCAACCGACTGCCGGTACCACTCCGGTGCGTCCGACCCCAGGCGGGCGAGCCGTTCCGCCCTCGACGCCTCGATCTCTTCGGCCGTGACCGCCCACCCGCCGCCGGTGCCGCGGATCCGTCGCGTGAGGCGACCGTCGGCCCCGTAGACGGATAGGCTCAACACGTCCGTGTCGCCGATCAGCGCCCGGTCCCCGAATCCCTTGGCGACGATATCGCGTCCGAACGCGGGTTCGCTCCGAGTGGCCCCTCCTCCGGGAATGCTGCCGTAGCTCCATTCCTTGGCTGGAAGAAGCCCCAACGTCTCTGGCTCGGCCCCGAGATTCGTGAACGAGAGCAGAGGCGTCGTATCCCTCTTCATGCCTTCGGGAAGAAAGAACCGCTGCTCCCCCAGGATCGCGAGGACGTGACCGGCGGTGTCCGTCGCGAGAGGTCTCAGACTCACGATGGCGCTCTCCGGGTCGAGTCGCGTCGACGTGAGGAACCGCCCAGTCTCCGCGAACTCGCTGAGACGGGCCAGCCGCGAGTCGTAGACCAGGAACCCAGCTTCCGTGGCGAGGAGCGTTGTGATCTCGCTGAACTCCCCGGGGCCTTCGCCCTCTCCGCCCACGCGCGTTGCAAGGGAACCATCGGCGGAGAAGATCAGCACTTCGCTCTCGCCCGTGTTGGCCACTGCCAAGCGACCGTTGCCGAGGAGGAGGGCGTCCCCAACCCAGAACAACTCGATCCCGAGTCCCCGCGTGGAGAAAACAAGCTCCGCCGCCAACTCGGGTGCCGCCAGTTCCTCCACCCGGCCCAAGGAGATGTCTGTGATCCCGGCCGAGTCGGAGATCTGAACCACATTGCGGGCCTGAACGTCCCTCTCGGACTTGGCATCGTTGCACGCGGCAACGGCGCTGCAGAGGAATCCGACAGAGAGGAGGACTAGCAGCCCGTGGACAAACCTCCCACGGCATTCGAGCAGCGCTGCATCCCCGCTGGACCGCTTCGCCCGTCTCCCCACACTGTAATGTATGGTATACATTGTGTAATCCATGGTTTACAATTTCCCATGCCCGTGGCTTCGCTCTGCGTTGCTCCTCGGGCCGTCAATCTACAACTGCTGGACGCCGTCCACCTGGATCCCATTGCTTCCCCTTCACCAAGGGCCACTGCCCCCAAAGAGATAGCTCTGGCTAATTGTGGGGCTGGCCAGACCCGAGTCCGGCACCAACTGCCGTGATGCTCGAAGGTATGCGTAATCCGCACAGGTTGCGAGGGCCTCCACTCCGCCCGATGATTCAGCTTCCGATCCTCCCCACAGTGTACAGACGGTCCCGGAGCACGGACGCCCCCACCTCGTCCAGCGGCCCGATCCGGGTGATCCCGTCGTCGGACACGACGGCCAGGACAGACACGCCACCGACTCCCTCCTCGTCCAGCAGGTCGGCGCTGTGGCCGGCGAGGTGAAGAGTAGCGTTCCTACCTTCCCAGCCGTTTCGCCCCGTCGCCTCTCACTTGTGCGGCGATGCTCTTGCAGTTGCGGAGCACTACTCTCCGTATGAGCCGCCGGTCCTCGGCCATCGACCTACAGCTGCCCCAGCGCTGGGGCTCCAGACCCCCCGTCCCCCGCCAGCGCCGCTGGCGACGCCACCGGCTTCAGCGCCACCGGACACGCCTTGAGCGCCGCCGTCTGCGTGACCGGATCGTAGCCGCCTCCCGTGAGCACATTCACCGGGACGTCCTCGAAGGCGAACGACGCGAAGACAGTCCCCCTGGGCGACTTGTTGGTAGCGTGCACCTTCACCTGCACGCGCCCGCGCGGGTTGCTCATCTCGGCCCAGCCCCCGTCCTCGAGGCCAAGCCGCGCGACGTCGTCGGGATGCACCTCCAGCGTCTCCTCGGGCAGCAGGTAGTCGATCCCGCCGGCCCTCCCCGTCTGGGTGCGTGTGTGGTACTGCGCGAGCCGCCGCCCCGTGGTGAGCCAGATCGGGTACTCGTCCGAGATGACCTCTTCGGGGTCCCGGTAGGCGAGCATCTTGAAGATCCCGCGGCCGTTCTCGAAGCGCTCCTCATGCAGGCGCGGCGTCCCCGGATGCCCCTCGTGCGGCACCGGCCACTGGTACTCGCCGTCCTCGATCCGGTCCCAGTCGAGCCCCGCGTAGGTCGGCGAGAGGGAGCAGAGCTCGTTGAAGACCTCCTTGGCCGATCCGAACTCGAAGCCCTCCCATCCCATCCGCTGCGCCAGCTGCGAGACGATCCACCAGTCGGGCCTGGCGTCGCCCGGGGGCGGCACCGCAGCCCGCAGACGCTGCACGCGCCTCTCCGTGTTCGTGCACACTCCGTCGGTCTCGGCCCACGCGGTCGCCGGCAGCACCACATCGGCCACCTTCGCCGTCTCGGTCATGAAGAGGTCGATGACGACGAGGCACTCCAGGCTCTTCAGCGCATGCTCGCAGTGGTGGCGGTCCGGGTCGGTGACGAGGGTGTTCTCGCCGTCGATGATCATGGCGTGGATGCCGTCGCCGCAGAGGTCGAGCGCGGTGACCTTGGTCATCCCCGTCTCCAGGTCAATCCGGCGCCCGTACGCGCGCTCGAACTTCTCCTGGTGCGCGGGGACGGTGACCGACTGGAAGCCGGGGTAGTTGTTGGGCAGCGCCCCCGAGTCGCCCGCGCCCTGGATGTTGTTCTGGCCGCGCATGGGGTTCACGCCCGTGCCCTCGCGCCCCAGGTTCCCCGTCATCAGCGCCAGGTTGCAGAGGCTCTGCACGTTGTCGACGCCGCAGATGTGCTCGGTGATGCCGACCGTGTAGTAGATCGCGCCCCGATCGGCCCCGCCGTACATGATCGCCGCCCTCTCGATGTCGTCGGGGTCGCACTCGCAGATCTCGGACGCCCACTCGGGGGTGTACCTCTCCACGTGCTTCAGGAAGTCCTCGCCGTGGGCGGTGCGCTCGTCGATGAAGGCCTGGTCCACCAGCCCCTCGCGCGCGATCACGTGCGCCATCGCCAGGAGGAGCGAGACGTCGGAACCGACGCGGATGGGCAGGTGGATGTCGGCGATGTCGGCCAGCCCGATCCGGCGCGGGTCCGCCACGATCATCCTCGCCCCCCTCGCCAGCGCCCGCTTTAGGCGCGTCGCCGCGACGGGGTGGCACTCGGTCATGTTGGTGCCGATGCAGAAGATCACATCGGGCTTCTCCATGTCCGCGAGCGGATTCGACATCGCGCCCCTTCCGATTGTTGCCGCCAGACCGGCGA
This sequence comes from Gemmatimonadota bacterium, assembly GCA_026706635.1. Lineage (GTDB taxonomy): Bacteria > Gemmatimonadota > Gemmatimonadetes > Longimicrobiales > Gaopeijiaceae > Bin94. The sequence goes on from JAPOYJ010000020.1 coordinate 64,678, forward strand.
CTGTGGGGGCGTGTCAGGCACGGCTGCAGTTGTCGATGTGATTCGTCCCGAGTCCCGCCCGTATGAAGCGCTGCATCATGTAGGCGGCCTCGTGGGGGGCGCGCCCGGAGGCGATCCCGTAGACGGAGCGGCGTCCGTGGCCCTCCACCACCTTGCGCAGCCTCCCGGCGGCGAAGTCCAGCGCCTCGTCCCAGGTCGAGGGGCGGAGCGGGCCGTCCTTCTCGTCGCGCACGTAGGGCGTGTCCAGACGGTCCGGGTGCCCGACGAAGTCGAAGGCGAACTGGCCCTTCACGCAGAGCGCCCCCTCGTTGGCGGGGCCGTCCATCGCGGGCAGGATGCCGACGATCCTGTCGCCGCGCGTCATCACGTCCACCGAGCACCCCACGCCGCAGTAGGTGCAGATCGTGCGCGTCTTCTCCGTCTCGCCCGGCACGTCCTTGTTCGCCAGCGCCTTGAGGTCGCCCAGCGCGCCGGTCGGACACGTCTGGATGCACTGTCCGCAGAAGGTGCACGCCGAGTCCTTGAGGAGACCCCCGAACTCGGTCGTGATCTGCGTGTGGAAGCCGCGGTTCATGATCGAGATCGCGTAGTCGCCCTCCTGCTCGGCGCAGACGCGCACGCAGCGGTAGCAGGAGATGCAGTTCTCGTAGTCGCGCCCGATGAAGGGGTTGTCGTCGTCGGGGCGGCTGGTGCCCGAGGTGGCCCCCCTGAAGCGCCCGGTGCGGGCGTCGTAGCGGTCGAGCAGCTCGGCCATCTCCTGGGAGGCGTAGCCGTGCATCGGGTCCACGTCCAGGTCGCGGTTCTCCGAAGCCACCATCTCCATGAGGATGCGGCGCTGCGTCTCGAGCGCCGCCGTGCGGGTGCGCACTCGCATGCCGGGCTGGGCCTCCGTGGTACACGAAGCCACCGGATTGCGTGCGCCCTCCACCTCCACCACGCAGAGCCGGCAGCCCCCGAAGGACTCCAGGCGGGGGTCGTAGCAGAGCGTGGGGATCTCGCTGCGGTGCCGCTCCGCCACCTCGTAGACCGTCTCGCCGCGGGTGAAGGCGACCTTCTCGCCGTCCAGCGTCATGGTGAGCCCGACGCCGGTGCCGTTCGCAGACGGAGTGCCGTTGCGCTTCATCGTCATGCCCCTTTCTCCAAATACGCCCGAATCCGGTCCGGGAAGTACCGGATCAGGCTCTCCGTCAATAGTGGGGCGGCCTGCCCCAATCCGCACGCGCTCGTCTTCTTCATGACCTCGTTCAGGTCGGCGACCTCGTCCACCCAGGCGTCCACGCTGCCGGGGCCCCCGCCGTCCAGCCGCTCCACCAGGCGCTGCGTCCCTATCCGGCAGGGGAAGCACTTCCCGCACGACTCGTGGGCGAAGAACTCCATCGACTGGCGCGTCACCGCCACCATATCGCGCGAGTCGTCGAAGACCATGATCCCCCCCGCACCCAGGAAGCTGCCCCTGGGCCGGATCGACGGCTCGTCCAGCGTCACCTCGAGGTCCCGGCCCGCCAGAAAGCCTCCCGACAGCCCTGCCATGGTGACCGCCTGCACCGTGCGTCCGTCCGGCACCCCACCGGCCCAGTCGTGCAGCAGCTTGGCTAGCGGGAGCCCCACCGGCACCTCGTAGTTCCCCGGCCGCCGGATGTCGCCCGAGAGGCTGATCACCTTGGTGCCGGCGTGGTCGCCGAGGCCGAGTCCCTGGTACCAGTCCGCGCCGTGGAGGAGGATCGGGGGTGCGGAGGCGAGGGTTTCGACGTTGTTCACGACGGTGGGGAGATTCTCGTAGCCGTGCGTGACGGGGAAGGGCGGGCGGTTTCTGGGGAAGGGGTGCTTCCCCTCGAGCGAGTTGAGCAGCGAGGTCTCTTCGCCGCAGATGTAGGCGCCCGCACCGCGCCGAACGCACAGGTCGAAGCGGAAGTCCGTCCCCAGGATCCCGTCCCCCAGCAGCCCCGCCCCCTCCGCCTCCCGAATCGCGCGCTCCAGAATGCCGGCCGTGTCCGGGTACTCGTAGCGCAGGTAGATGAAGCCCCGGACCGCGCCGGTCGCGTAGGCCGCGAGCGCCATTCCCTCTATCAGCGCGTGCGGGTCGTGGTCCATCAGAACCCGGTCCTTGAAGCAGCCGGGCTCGCCCTCGTCGGCGTTGCACACGATGGTCTTGGGGGTCCCCGGCGCCTCCGCGACCGCCCGCCACTTCCGCCCGGCGGGGAATCCCGCGCCGCCCTTGCCGACCAGCCCGCTCGCGTCGATCACGTCGATCACGTCGCCCGGAGTCATCCCCGTCACGGCCTGCTCCAGCGCATCGTAGCTGCCATGATGGCGGTACCCCTCCAGCGTCGCCCGCCCGGGACGCCGGATCCCCGCAAAGACGCACTCCTCGGTGCCGTCCGGCGGGAACGGCGGCAGAGGCGAGGGCCCGCTCACCAGAGTCCCGGCCGTGCGCCCCGTTAGCACCTCGCTGCCCGTGATCACCGGAACTGGCTGGTCGCAGCGCCCGGGGCAGGGCATCGGGGAGGGGTCGTGGCCAGCTGCACGCAGGCTCGCCGTCAGCACCTCCGTCCCGCGCATCTGGCACACCGGGCCGTCGCAGACGCGCGGCCGCTCCAGGCCAGCGGGCTCCCGCGCGAAGTGGTGGTAGAAGGTGACCGTGCCGAAGAGGTCGGCGATGGGAATGCGGAGCCCCCGCCCAACGGCGCGCATCGCCTCCTCGGAGAGGTAGCCGTCCCGTTCCTGAAAGGCGTGCAGCAGCGGAAGCAGCGGCGCGGGCTCGTCCTGCCAGCGCTCGATCAGGTCCTGGTCGGTCGGCGTCGCCATCGGTGTGTAGTTTGAGAAGGCTGGTCCGGGACCATAGATATAGTCTCCGAAACCCTCCGGGGAAACATTTGGCTTGTCGGCTCCCCGCCCAGAGCGATGGGATCCCCGGGGCGGCCGACACCGATAGCAGCCCATGGAAAAACCATGACAGCCACCTCGCGCCGAACGGCCGCCCGGGTCCGGGTCGAGATGGTCAGGAATGCCCGTCGCGCACCCCGAACGGACGCCGTCGCGGTGGAGGAGCCCATGGAGGTGCGCCTCGAGGCGCCCGAACCCGGCGGCGGCGCGCGCGAACACCCGGTCTCCGTGACGATGCGCACGCCGGGCGACGACTTCGAGCTGGCGGCGGGGTTTCTCTTCACCGAGGGCGTCGTGACGGATCCGCACGCGATCGGCGACCTGCGCTACTGCCAGAAGGCGGACCCGCAGGAGTACAACGTGGTCACGGCGGGGCTCAACCGACCCGGCGCCTTCGATGCCGCAAGCCTCACGCGCAACTTCTACGTGACTTCGTCGTGCGGGGTGTGCGGGAAGGCGTCGCTTGAATCCGTGGAGGTGATGGGGTGCCAGGCGGTCCCGGACGGGACGCTCGATGTGGGCGACGCGGATGTGCGGGCCCTGCCGGAACGCCTCAGGAGCGCCCAGCGCGTCTTCGACCGGACGGGCGGGATTCACGCGGCCGGGCTCTTCGGTGCCGGCGGGCAGGTGACGCTGGTGCGCGAGGACGTGGGGCGGCACAACGCGGTCGACAAGGTGGTGGGCGCGCTGGTGCTGCGGCGCGAGCTCCCCGGGTCGCGGTACGGGCTGGTCGTGTCGGGGCGGTCGTCCTTCGAGATCCTGCAGAAGGCGGCGATGGCTGGCTTCCCGATGGTGGTTGCGGTGGGGGCGCCCTCCAGCCTGGCCGTGTCCTTCGCGCGCCGGTTCAACATGACGCTCGTCGGGTTCGCCAAGCCGGACGGGTACAATGTGTACTCGGGGCCTGAGCGCATCCGGGGTCTGAGCGGGGCCGGAGCTGACGAACCCGCCTCGGCGCCGTGAGGCTTCAGCAGACCGTGGATAATCTCGGCCGAGCACCGAGAGCGGCGAAGCGCTGGCGGTCCGTGGACAGGCCCGGATGAGCACAGAGACCGGCGAAGCGCCCCGCTGGCAAGGCGCGACGAAGCGGTCCGAGAAGGAACAAAGAGCGAAGCCACGGGTAGGCGTTGGGAACCATGGGTTACACATTGTCAGGCATAGATTACAGTACGGATAAGGGAGCGAAGCGATCCAGCGGAGATGCAGCGCCGCTCGATTGCCGTGGGAGGTTTGTCCACGGGCTGCTAGGCGCGGTCCTGGCGGGTGGGGGCAGTAGGCGCTTCGGGTCGCCGAAGGCGTTGGCTCTCCTGCACGGCAAGCCGCTCTGGAAGGTGGCGGCGGAGCGCCTTGGCGCGGTCTGCGACGACGTGGTGGCGATCGCCAGCGACCTGGAGGTCGCGAGCGCGATCGGTATCGAGACGATCCCGGACCGATGTGTGCCGATGGGTCCGCTGGGCGGGATCGACGCCGCTCTGGCCCGCGCGGTCCGCACGGGGCACGACGCCACGCTGGTTCTGGCGGTGGACATGCCGTGGGTGGGAACGAAGGCGCTGAACCGCCTAGCGGAGGCGTGGAGGGAGCACGACCGCACCGTGCTGCCGCTGGCCGGGTCGCCTTGGGGATTCGAGCCGCTCTGCGGGATCTACCCGGTACGGGCGCTGACCCCGTTGGGAGAAGCGCTGGCCAATCGAAGGCTCGAAGTCGGTGCCTTTGCCCGCGGCCTCGACCCAACCGTGATCGACACCGGGCTCCAGCAGGCGTGCTACCGCAGCGTGAACCGGCCAGCCGACCTTCCATCTCGCTGCGCTAGCGACGAGCCTACTCGTATCCGGCACTGTAGCGGGCGACCGTAGTTTGACTAGGTACCACGAGTTTATACATTACGGTCGCCAGAGGTGCGCCAGAGGCGGCGGGCTCATCGACCAACGGAAAGAAGACAGGCATGACGAGGCGGCTACGATTCGGTAGTGTCGGGTGCGGGGTGGTGGTGGCTGTGCTGGGGCTCCTGGGCGCGGTCCCGACCGCGGCGCAGGATCGGCATTCCGTCATGGTCACCAACCTGGTGCCCAAGAGCGGAGCCAAAGACGACTTCGGCAAGAAGCTGGCCGGGGAGCTTCGAGAGCTTATCAACGGGTTCGTCACGCATAGGGCGGTCGAGGAGAAAGAGATCCGCGACGCCCTCAGGCAGTACAAGCTCGAGGTGGAGGACCTCGACTGCATCACGACGCTCCAGCTGCTGGTCGCGCGCGTCGCACGGATCGGCTTCTGTGGTTCCTACACCGAGGACCGGGAGGCGAAGACCGTTTCCGTCCAGGACGTACAGTTTGTCGCACCGGGGACGGCGCCGGTCAAGATCGCCGACCGGACATGGCCGAGGGACGCCTACCGCGCCGCCGCTCAGGAGATCGCGACGTTCTTCGAGCGGTTTGTCACCCAGCTCCGAAACGCTGAGTTCTGTCGCGAGTACTACGAGACGGGGGCGCTGGAGGACGCGGAGTCGCGATGCGTGATCGCGCTGAACCTCGCGCCCGACGATGTCCCGGTGCTAATCACCTACGCGCAGGTGCTGCGCCGCACCGACCGTCCCGGCCAGGCATTCGAGCAGATCAAGAGGGCCCTCGAGCTAAACCCGGCCGACGAGACCGCGCTCGAACTGGCTGGCTACCTGGCGGCCAAGCTCGACATGCCCGACGAATCGGGAGACTACTTCCGCCAGCTCCTGCAGCTCGATCCCGGCAACGTTCCGGTCAGGCTGAACATCGCCTACAATCTCGCCCAGGATGGCGAGCCCGAGTTGGCGATGACGCTGGTGCAGGACGGTCTCGACATTGCGCCCGACGACGTCCAGCTCCTCCTGCATCATGCCTCCTTCGCGATCAGGTGCGGCCAGGACAGAAAGGTCGAGGGTCAGCCGCTCACGCCGGAGGCGGCCGCGTACTACCAGAAGGGACTGGACTCGTACCGCGCGGCGTACGAGCAGCTCGGCGCCGCGATGGACGGAGACCACCTGGCCCTGATGATCGCCGGACTGAACGAGGTCGAGCAGCCCGAAGAGGCGCTGGCGGTCGCCGAACAGGCGCTGGAGACGCACGGAGACGAGCCCAGATTCTGGTCGATGAAGGGTGACATACTACGTCGGCTCGACAGGACGGACGAGGCGCTGACCGCGCTCGACGAGGTGGTTGCGCGCGACCCCGAGTATTCGAACGTCAGGGCGAGGCAGGGGAAGTGGCTCCTGGAGGCTGGGCGGGAAGAGGAGGCGCTGGCGACTTTGCGCGAGGCCGTGGACCGGGGAGAACAACCCGCGCGGACTATCGCCTCGATGTTCTTTGGCGAAGCGGTAAGAAACGGCATTAATTCGACGCCGAAGCGGCCAGCCTTCGCGATTCGCCTCATTGGGATGGCCAAGCAGTTCGCGGACCAGATCGCCGACTCGAAGTTCCTGGGTCAGATGGACTACTTTCTCGCCTACTCGATGTACGTCCAGGCCGAGGCGGAGCAGAAGCCCGAGACCGTGGGCAGCGCACGGCAGACCCTGCCCAGGTTCCGCGAGGTGAAGCGCATCCTGGAGCTCTCGCATGTGGCGGCGTACGGCCGCGGCAACCGTGCAACGCACTACCAGCAGCTGAAGAGCGGCACCGACACGTTCATCGAGATCCAGGAAGCGTTGATTCGACGGGGGAGCTAGGCAGCCCGTGGGCAGACCCTCCCACGGCAGGAGCGGCGCTGCATCCCCGCCGCACCACGATGCTCGCCTGTCCACAGTGTAACGTATGCTTTACAATATGTAATCCATAGTTTACAATCCATGCCCGTGGCTTCGCTCCGCGTTCTCCTTGACACCTGCCTTGCGCCGGGACAGCTTCCGGGTCCGCGCCGGGATCGTGCGTCGCGGCTGTCCGGGGTGGCGTGCCCTGCATCGCCGAGCTCGCACCGTCGCACGGCCGGAGCTGGACGAAGAACTTCAATACCCGAGGCCCAATGTACGGATTCCTGCTGACGCTCCTCGTCCTCGACGGGGTATTTCTGGCGGTTGTGGTCCTCCTCCAGGCCGGCAAGGGGGGAGGTCTCGCGGCGATGGGAGGCGGTGCCGCAGCCACCGAGGTGCTCGGAGGGCGGCAGGCGACTACCCTCCTGACACGCGCCACCTGGATCTCGGGATCGGGATTCATGGCGGTCGCCCTCGTGCTGGCCATCATGTCCACTCGCTCCACTGCCCCTGAATCGGTGCTCGAGAGCATGGTCAGCCCCTCGCAGGAGGCGCCCGAACCGCTGCTTCCGGCCACGGACGGCGATCCGCTGCAGATCCCCGGGCTTTCCGACGTGGAGACGGGGACCGAGGTGCCGATCGGAGGCGCAGGCGGGGAGCCCCAGGGCATCGAGCTCCCCGGCGAAGACGGATAGCAGCCCGTGGACAGCCTCCCACGGCAGGAGCAGCGCTGCATCTCCGCTGGACCGCTCTGCTCGCTCGTCCATACTGTAATCTACGCTTTACAATATGTAACCCATGGGTTACAATGCTAGTGGGTGACTGCGCTCCGGGCGGCGGACGTCGCCCACTTTGAGCTGCTCGCTGGGGTCGTCCACACGTCCGAAGCGGCGTTAGTGGAACCCGACGGCGGCAGCGCGGCACTCCCCGACCGGGTCGTCGAGGATCTTCTCTACCTCGGCTGCCAGGGTCGGCTCCTGGAAGCGGTGGTCCGGGAGATGTCCGGGTCCGGGCAGCTCGGCGCCGCCTTCGCGGACTTCGCCATAGACATGCGGGCCATGGCGATCGCACGCGCCGCGCGCTCGCTTGCGGACGGTCGCGGCGATCTCTGTCATCCGGGACTCCTTTCGCCTGGTCCGGCGCTAGCCTTTGGCGCGACTCCGCTCGAGTTCCTGCGCCATGTGACCGCAAGGGGCACATCACCCGCGTCGGCGCGGGCGGGAGGACTGAGCTGGCACGACGCTGACAGGGGGCTGATCGGCTGGGGAGGACCGAGGGGTGGCACGATGACCCAGGTGATGGCTGGCGCGGCGCTGGCGCACAGGAGGAGGGGCGAGGACAGGGTCGCCCTCGTCTTCGAGGAGCGCGGGGCCTTGCAGGGGGGCGGGTGGCACGAGGGGATGAATCTCTCGGGTGCCCTGGCGCTGGCGCTGATCGTGGTGGTGGAGGACAGCTTTCCTCCGGACCCGGCCGACGCGACCGACCTGCGAGCGGTGGCTGGAGTCTACGGTGCCGGTTTCGTGTCGGTCGGGGCGATGGCACTTGCGGAGCTCTACAGGGTGGCTGCGGACGCCCGCCAGCGGGCGCTCGGAGGCGATGGTCCGGTGATCGTGGAGCTGCGGCCGCTCCCCGACGAGGAGAGGTGGGCGCTGCACGACGGCCTGGCGGGGGCTGCGGTAGCGGATGGCACGATCTCTGAGCGCAGGAGAGTCGACACCGAGGCCGCCGCGACCGCCTCCGTGGAGCATGCGGCGCAGCGTCTAGGCAACGAGCCGGGACCGTCGCCCGAAGAAGCTCTGGCACCGATCTGCGCCGAGGCTCCACCCACTCGGCCCTGGACCCGACTCGACCCGCCCTCGCCGCGGGCTGGACCGGTCGAGGATCTGCAGGCGGCCACCCGGTGACCGCAGCGATCCCTCACCAGGTGGCGCGAACGCGATCGGGCGAGCCCGCGACCTTTCTGGAGGCGATCAGCGAGGCTCTCTGGGAGGAGATGGAGCGCGACGAGCGTGTCTTTCTCATGGGCGAGGACATCGGCGAGTACGGCGGTGCCTTCAAGGTCACGCGCGGATTCCTGGCGCGCTTTGGCGCGACCAGAGTGGTCGACACGCCCATCTCCGAGGGCGGGTTCACTGGGGCGGCTGCCGGGGCGGCCCACATGGGCCTGCGTCCGGTCGTCGAAATGCAGTTCATGGACTTCGTCTCGCCCGCCTACGATGTGCTCACCAACTACATCGCGACCTCGCGCTACCGGGGTGCCGGACCGCTCCCCCTGGTGGTGCGCGGGCCGGTGGGCGGGGGGAACCGGGGAGGGCCCTTCCACTCCCAGAATGTCGAGATGGCCTTCTTCCACACGCCCGGGCTCAAGATCGTCTACCCGGCCACGGCGCGAGACGCCAAGGGGCTGCTCAAGAGTGCGATCCGCGACGACGACCCCGTGATCTTCGAGGAGCACAAGGGGCTCTACCGTGCCCCGCACTGCCGCGAACTCCTTCCCGAGGAGGACTATGTGGTGCCGATCGGCGAGGCGCGAACGGCGCTGGAGGGGGACGACCTCACGGTCGTCACCTACGGGCTGATGGTGCATCGCAGCCTGGAGGCGGCCGCTGCCCTGGCTCGCGACGGCGCCCGGATCGAGGTGATCGACCTGCGTACGCTCCTGCCGCTCGACGAGGAAGCGATTGCGGCCTCGGTCCGGAAGACGGGCAAGCTCCTGATTGTGCATGAGGACACCCGTACCGGGGGAATTGCGGGCGAGATCGCGATGCGGGTGAACGAACGCGCCTTCGAGTGGCTGGACGGGCCGATCCTGCGGGTCACCGCAATCGACTCCCCGGTCCCCTTCAGCGGCGAGCTGGAGGACTACTTCCTGCCGTCGGTGGAGGATGTGGTGACCGCCGCGCGTTACCTTTTGGATTACTGACGGTGGGCGCGGACGCCTCCGCCCGGTTCCCGCGACCTCGTCCGGACCCCTGCATGGAGTGGCGATAGTGTCCCGAATTGAAGTTCCGATGCCGCAGATGGGCGAATCGATCGCCGAGGGCACCGTCTCAAAGTGGCTGAAGCAGGTCGGGGACGCCGTCGAGCGCGACGAGCCCATTCTGGAGATCTCCACCGACAAGGTCGACGCCGAGATTCCCTCGCCCTCCGCCGGGGCGCTGGTCGAGGTGCTGGTAGCCGAGGGCGAGACGGTGGAGGTGGGCACCATAGTCGCCTTCATAGACCCGAACGGAAGCTCCGACGACCGGGCGCAAGCGGCGGTCTCCGACGATCCGGCACCGGCCGGGTCGTCGAGCCCGTCCGCCGAGGAGTCGGCCCAGACCGCCCCGCCACCGGCCAATACGGAGGTGGCGGAGCCGTCCTCGGGCGCGACCTCGGGGGCAGCCGCCACCGATGACGACCCGGATTGCACGACGACCACCGAGGAGAGGCTCCGCGCCCGTTCCACTCCTGTGGTGCGGCGGATCGCAGCCGAGGCGGGTATCGAGATAGCCGAGGTGCCCGGCACCGGCCACGGGGGGCGGGTGACGAAGCAGGACATCCTGGCACACATCGAGAAGACGCCGGCCGAGCGGGTCGCCGATCCTCTCCAGCCCGCACCCCAGCCGTCGGCGCCGACTCCGTCGGCTCCCGCCCCACCCCCGGCCGCACGCCCCGCCCCGAGCGGGGACGATCTCTGGGACCGCTTCAGCACGGAGGTGGAGCACCCTGTCTTCCCGGTCCGCGCCGAGGACACTGTCGAGGCCATGGACAAGGTGCGCCGCCTCACCGCGGAGCACATGATCCTCGCCAAGCGCGTACACGCGCATGTGCACTCGGTAGTCGAGATCGACTTCACCTCCGTGGACACAGTGCGGCGCGAGATGAAGGAGCAGTGGGCCAAGAGGGGAGCGCGGGTCTCCTACACCGCCTTCGTCGCCTGGGCGTGCTCCCGGATACTGCGTGACTTTCCGACGGTGAACGGGGTGATATCGGGCGATAGCGTCATTCACCGGGGTGCCGTCAACCTGGGGATGGCCGTGGACCTGAACCCGGGACTAATCGTGCCCGTGATCCACGACGCCGACGACCTCGGGCTGGTGGGTCTGGCCAAGAAGATCGTGGACCTTGCGACGCGTGCGAAGTCGCGGCAGCTCTCTCCGGGCGAGATCCAGGGTGCGACCTTCACGATCACCAACCCGGGCGTGCTCGGCACCATGGTCGGGATGCCGGTCATCCCCAAGGGCACCTCGGCGATCCTGGGCACTGGCACCATCGAGAAGCGCGTGGTCGCGCTGACCGATCCGGTGACCGGGGGCGATTCCGTGGCGATTCGGAAGCGGTCGTACTTCTCCCTCGGCTACGACCACCGCCTGGTGGACGGTGCCGATTCGGCGCGCTTCCTGTCGGTGCTCAAGGAGGTGCTGGAGGATTTCCCCCAGTAGTTTGCGGAGTGCCAGCAGTCCGTGGACAATCTCGCGCGAGCACCGAGAGCGGCGAAGCGCCCCGCTGTGGGGAGGCGAGCGAAGCGGTCCAGCGGGGATGCGGCGCTGCTGCTGCCGTGGGAGGCTTGTCCACGGGCTGCCTGGGACGCATGAGGGCCTGGAGAGACCGTGCGCTCTCGGTTCTACATCTGGGCGAGGTGGGCTACCCGGAGGCCCTGGAGCTGCAGGCCCGTCTGGTCGGGTGCCGTCGTCGGGGCGAGGTGCCCGACACGTTGCTGCTCCTGCAGCACCCCCATGTGGTCACGATTGGGTCGGCAGGCGGCGATCGCCACCTGCTTCTTCCGCGTCGGGAGCTCGCCGAGCGGGGGATCGGGCTCTTCGAGACGGGTAGGGGCGGCGACGTCACCTACCACGGCCCGGGGCAGGTCGTCGGCTACCCGATCCTCGATCTGAAGCCCGACCGCAGGGACCTCCACGCGTATCTACGGAGCCTGGAGGCGGTCCTGATCGACGCGCTGGCCACCTTCGGGATCACGGCCGACCGCGACGAGACGGCGACGGGCGTGTGGGTGGAGAGCGCCAAGGTCGCGGCGATCGGAATCCGAGTCTCGTCGGGGTGGATCACCTCGCACGGCTTCGCCCTGAATGTCGCGACCGACCTCTCCTACTTCGGAGCGATCGTCCCGTGCGGCCTTCAGGGTCGGCCGGTCACCAGCGTCGAACGGATCCTGGGGCGCGAGGTGGCACCTGCGGCCCTGCACCGGGCGATCGCAGCGGCCATGGTCCGCGAGTTCGGCTACGGGCGTGCCGAGAGCGATGAGGTGCCCCTCGAATGCCGCCAGGGTGCATCTGCAAGCTGCAAGGGCTCCTAGCAGCACCACCGGCCCAAGGAGGAACGCGCAGAGCGACAACACGGATATGGCAATTGCAAACCGCGAATTACATATTGTAAAGTGTAGTTTACATTCCCGACAGGCGGGCAAGGCGATTCAGCGGGGATGCAGCGCCGCTCCCGCCCCGCGAGGCTCGTCCGCGGGCTTGAGGCGCTTCGCCATCGCGTCCCACTGGAACCGCAGGACAGGCTATAATTTGGGCCGTTCGTCCCGGATCGCCCCGCCCCACCCACCCTGAGCACAGGCGAAAATGGCCTCCTCGCACCGAATTGAGCGCGACGCCCTTGGCGAAATGAGGGTTCCGGCCGACGCCCTCTACGGCGCTCAGACCCAGCGCGCGGTCGAGAACTTCCCGATCAGCGGGCGGCGCTTCGGACGGCGCTTCATCGAGGCGCTGGGGAGGATCAAGGAGGCCGCTGCCAGGACGAATGCGGAGCTGGGGCTGCTCGACGACCAGGTGGCCGACGCGATCGCCTCCGCCTCCGCCGACGTCGCTCGCGGCGACTGGGACGATCACTTCCCCCTCGACATCTATCAGACCGGCTCGGGCACCTCGACCAACATGAACGCCAACGAGGTGATCGCCGCGCTCGCCAACCGTCTGCTGGAGCGGATGGACGACGATGGCAGCCCTCCCTCAGTGCACCCGAACGACCACGTCAACTTCGGGCAGTCCTCGAACGACGTGATCCCCACTGCGATCCACGTCGCGTGCCGGGCGGCGGTACGCGACGAGCTCGTGCCCGCGCTCGCGAAGCTGGGCGAGGCGCTCGCCGAGCAGGCGAAGTCTCTCGACGGCGTGGTGAAGTCGGGCCGCACCCACCTCATGGACGCCACCCCCGTCCGCCTGGGGCAGGAGTTCGGAGGCTACGCCAAGCAGGTCGAGCGGGGGATCGAGAGGGTCGAGCGCGCCTCCCGGGAGATGTCGGAGTTGGCGCTCGGCGGCACGGCCACCGGCTCGGGGATCAACACCCATCCTCGCTTCGCCGCCCTCGCGGTCGCCCGGATCGCCGCCACCTACGGAATCGACTTTCGGGAGGCCGAGGACCACTTCGAGGCGCAGGGGGGGAAGGACGCGTGCGTCTCGCTGGCGGGCGCGCTGAACACGGTGGCCGCCGCCCTCATGAAGATCGCCGACGATCTGCGCTGGCTGGCGAGCGGCCCCACCTCGGGCATCGCCGAGATCCAGCTGCCGGCGGTGCAGCCGGGGAGCTCGATCATGCCCGGGAAGGTGAATCCCGTGATCTGCGAGGCACTCATGATGGTCTGCGCCCGGGTAGCCGGAAACGCCACCACAGTCACGATCGCCGGCCAGCGGGGGAACTTCGAGCTGAATGTGATGATGCCGGTGATCGCGGACTCTCTCCTCGAATCGATCGCCCTGCTGGCATCTGCCTGCCGGGTCTTCGCCGACCGCTGCGTGGCGGGCGTCGAGCCCCAACCGGAGCGCGCGCGGGAGCTCCTCGAGCGCAATCCGGCGATAGCCACCGCGCTGAATCCCTACGTCGGGTACGACCGTGCGGCGGTGGTGGCCAAGCGGGCCGCGGCCCAGCGGCGATCGGTTCGCGAAGTGGCCGAGGAGATGGGGCTCATTGGGTCGGAGGATCTCGACCGGGCGCTGGACGTGCGCCAGATGACCGAGCCCGGGATTTCCGGCCGCGACTGACTCCTTTTGGGGGTGACTGCGACCTGCCATAACCGCCCGAAGTTGCGCGCGGCCCCGCCGCTCCCCATCTTTGACGGGTGTCGGGGGGCTTAGCATTGAGCCAACACTGGACGAGCCGGGACTGCCTCCCGCCGAGTTACGTCACGCCCCCTGGGTGGGGACGGCGGAGCCGGTGGGGGAGTCACCGACGATTGAGCCCCGGGCTTCATCCACCGCTCTTCGGCACGATTGCGGCCTGCCTAGCGCGGGCCCAAAGGTCGGCGATCCTTCCGGGACGCCGACCTTTGCATTTTTCCAGGACTGCTACTAGGGAACAGATGCCGCGCGTCCGCATAGTCCGCCGACTCCACTTCAGCGCCGCCCACAGGCTGTCCCGCCCGGACTGGAGCGAGGATCGCAACGTGCGGACCTTCGGCGAGTGCGCCCACCGCAACTGGCACGGCCACAACTACGAGCTCGAAGTCGCGGTCGTGGGCCCGGTGGACCCGGAGACGGGGTACGTGATGGACCTGGCGGCGCTCAAGGAGCTGGTCGAGCGCCAGGTGGTGGGCGACCTCGACCATCGGAACCTCAATCTGGACGTGCCCTGGCTCGCCGACGTCGTCCCGACGACCGAGAACCTCGCGATCGGGATCTGGGAGCGGATATCGCCGCACATTCCGCCCCCCGCCGTCCTGGACGCGGTGATCGTGCAGGAGACGCCCCGAAACCGCGTGGAGTACCGGGGCGGATAGAGGTGTCGGCATGCATATCGGCCTCGTCGAGCAGCTCCTCTGCCCCCGCTGCGGACCGCCCTACGGCCTGATTCTCCTCGCCCAGGAGGTAAGGGAGCGCCGCGTTCGGCAGGGCGAGTTCGGGTGCCGGAAGTGTCGCGGCAGCTACCCGGTCGAGGCCGGGTTCGGCGATCTCAGGCCACCGCCGCGCTCTCCGGGACCGTCGGTTGGAGCAGCCGCCGGCCGCATGGACTCCGATCCCGACGCCGCAATCCGCCTGGCCGCCGCCTTGGGCGTCGCCCGGGGCCCGGGTGTTCTCCTCCTGGATGGTTTCCGCGCGAGCGATGCCCGAGCTCTAGCGGGGATAGTGGGCGACGTTGAGGTGGTCGTCGTCGGCTGGGGTGGGCAGGGGGTGGCAGGGTCGGGTGTGAGCGCGTTCGTGGCGGGGGGGACGATCCCGCTCCGGGACGGCGCGGCGCTGGGGGTGGCGGTTGGAGGCGACCGGGACGAGACGGCGTGGAGCGAGTCGCTGCGGGTGCTGGCCGACGGAGGGAGGATCGTGATCTCCGGGCCCACCGACGCGTCCCGCGAGTGGGCGCGGAGCCGTGGTCTGGTTCAGCTGCTGGACGATGGCGGGCTGCTCGTCGCCACGGCGCCGCGGACGGGCCCTAAGCCATGTCCAGCCATGTGGAGGGGGCCGGGGGTGCCGAGCTCTCCCAGCGGCTAGCAGTCAGTGGATGATCTCGCGCATCGGCGGCGTGTCCAAGGGCTAGAATGCCCCTGCGACGAGCGCCGCCAGGAGGAGCGGGTGGTAGAGGAGCGACGCGACGAAGACCCGTCTGCCGCGGCGTGCGGTGCGACCCAGGAGGAAGGCCAGCGTCACGGCCACCATGCCGCCGCCCAGGACGAGCGCGGCGACCGCGTACAGGTCGTCGGCCAACCCCAGCATCCAGGGTGCCAGGGCGAGGGGGAAGAGCAGAGCCGCATGACCCACCATCAGCCAGGCGATCAGACGGTCGGAGCCCGACGGAATCAACCGGAAGCCAGCCCGCTCATAGTCGTGGCGAAGGTTCCACCCGAGCGCGAGAACATGGACGAGCTGCCAGAGGAAATGAATTGCGAATAGCGCGGTCCCCTCGGTGTCGAGAGCGCCGGTGCGGGCCGCCCACCCGATCAGGACGGGAAGCGCCCCGGGGATGGCGCCGACCGGAGTGGCGAGTAGCGACAGGCGCTTGAGAGGCGTGTAGGCGAGGTTGTAGAGTATTGCCGAGGTGCCGGCGAGGAGGGCGGGGAGCCACCCGACCCAGTGGATCAGGTGGCCGACGCTGGCCACAAGGAGGACGCAGGCGAATAGGCGGGCGCGACTGGGCGGAATGCGCCGCGAGGGGAGTGGGCGACCGCACGTCCGGAGCATCAGCGCATCCGCCTCGCGCTCGAGGTACTGGTTCAGCGCCAGGGCGCCAGCGGAGCAGAGGGCAACGCCAAGGAGTACGTGCAGCGTTCCGGGCAGATCGACGTGGGCGGTGTCCGCCACCAGGAAGCCGACCGCCGCGGTGAAGGCCACGAAGGCGGTGATCATTGGCTTGGTCAGCTCGAAGTACGCGCCGACGGCCTCCAACCAGCACCCCCCGCGCTCCTCGCTCACGGTGCGCACCCTGTAAACCATGGATTACATATTGTAAAGCATAAGTTACACCATGGGCGGCGAGCGAGGCGGTCCGGCGAAGATGCAACGCCACCCCTGCAGTGGGAAGTTATCCACGGGCCGCATGGGCTGGTAGCAGCGCTACCGGCCCGAGGAGGAACGCAGAGTGAAGCCACGGGTACGGTTTGGTCGGGCCAGCGCCGGAAGCCCTCCGTGCAACCGAAGGCTCCGCTTTGCCAGATCAATCCCGATGATGCTAACCTCTTTTCATGTGGATGCCTTATCCCCCGGATGGTCAGAGCCCTCCAGCAGTCCGTGGATAATCTCGCGCGAGCACCGAGAGCGGCGAAGCGCCAGCGGCAGCGCTACCGGCCCAAGGAGCAAAGCCGCTGATGCCGGACGAACGGAGTGCGGGGATTCGTGGCCGCCGCCACCGTGAGCGGAGGATACTCGGCGTTGCGCTGCTCGTGTCCCTCGTATTCCACCTCTCCGTCTTCGTCTTGGGCGGGAGACGCGAGATTCCGACCCTCTCCGCCGAGGCCAGCGCCCGGAAGGCCGAGCTCCTGGTCGCGCGGGGCGGTGTGGAGGCGATCCGGGTGAGTCAGCCCCCTCCGGTTCCGCTCGTGCCCCCGGCGCTGCCGGTGCCCACCGCCCTCGACATCGAGCCGATCGAACTCGCCCAGGAGCTCGACTTCGACCTGGCTGCGCTCCTCGGCGACCTGGGCCCTCCCGGCCCTCCCGGACTGGATCCGGGCGATCACGGCGCCGGCGGTAGCGGAGACTCCGACATCGTCGGGCCCCGTACGAGGGGGTTGATAATCCCGCCCGACCACAAGGCGCTCCAGGGCGTCACCCTCGACGTCTGGGTCTTCGTCGACGCGGCGGGCGGCGTGGTGGCCGACTCGACCCGCCTCGACCCCCCTACACGGGACCGCAAGCTGAACCGGCAGCTGATCAGCGAGGCGTCCGAGTGGCGCTTCCACCCGGCAATCCGGGCCGGCGTGCCGCTGGCCGCCTGGTACAGGTATACCGTGTCGCAGTAGCCATGTCACCAACTCGAGCTTCGGGAGCGATGCAGCGCGCGGCCAAGCGGATACTCTGGGTCGACGACGAGATCGGCCTGCTGCGGCCGCACCTCCTCTTTTTGCAGCAGCGCGGCTACCACGTCGACGCAATCACCAACGGCGACGATGCCCTCGCCCTCCTCGCCGACAACGCCTACGACCTGATCCTCCTTGACGAGCAGATGCCTGGACGGCGCGGCCTCGAGGTCCTGCGGATCCTGCGCCAGAGCGACCCCTACGCGCGGGTGGTGATGGTCACCAAGTCGGAGGAGGACCGGACGATGACCGAGGCGATCGGGCGTCAGGTGGAGGCGTACCTGGTGAAGCCGACCAGCCCCCGCCAGGTGCTCTCGGTGGTGACGCGCATACTGGAGGGGTCGTCGATTCAGCAGCAGCGCGCCGCCCAGGACTTCGCCGCCCGCTGGCAGGTGCTCGCCCGTGGGCGGGAGGAGGCTTCGACCGAGGCCGACTTTGCGCGTCTCTACCAGGAGCTGGTGGACTGGCACCTGCGTCTCGAGCGGGCCGACGAGACGAGGCTGGTGGCGACCGTCGAATCGCTCCTGGAGGATCTGCGCCGGGACTTCGGCCCCTGGGTGACGCGCAACTACCCGGGCTGGGTGCGTGGAGGGAGGGGAGCACCCTGCCTCTCGGTCGATGTCGTCGAACGCTTCCTTCTCCCGCTCCTGGGCGACGACCCGGTATTCCTCGTCGTGCTGGACTGCATGCGCCTGGACCAGTGGCGCTCGATCGCGCCGCTCGTCGGCCGCTTCTTCGACATCGAGGAGTCCTACCACTACTCGATCCTCCCCACGGCCACGCCATACGCCAGGAACGCCATCTTCTCCGGCCTCTACCCCGACCAGATCGCGGCGAAGCGCCCCGGGTGGTGGGCCACGACCGGCGACGAGTCTTCCCTCAACGCCTTCGAGGACGAGCTCCTCGCCGAGCAGCTCCTGCGCCTCACCGGGCGGGATGTTCCGATCCACTACGACAAGGTCTTCAGCGATCGGAACTCCGCGCAGGTCCGGGGACGCATCCTCTCGGCGCTCAACACCCCGGGCACCGTCCTGGCCATCGTCTTCAACTTCGTGGACCTGATGACCCACGGCCGCTCGGAGTCGCCGATCCTGATGGAGGTCGCGAAGGACGAGTCGGCGCTCCGCCAGCTCACCCGATCGTGGTTCGAGCGCTCGACAGCCTTCCTGATGCTGAAGGAGGCGGCCTCGCGGGGTCATCGGGTGGTCCTGACCACCGACCACGGATCGATCCACTGCCGACGCCCGGCCACGATCTACGCCCGTAGGGACGCGACAGCGAGTCTGCGCTACAAGTTCGGCGGCGACCTCAGGGCAAAGGACCGTCGCTCGGCATTCACGCCGAAGGGCTTCTCCACCCTTCGTCTGCCGCCAGGCCCGGCCAGCTCCAATGTGCTGCTGGCGCTCGACGACTACTTCTTCGTCTACCCGACCAAGCTGAGGGAGTACCAGCGGCGCTACCGGAACTCCTTCCTGCACGGGGGGATATCGCCGGAGGAGATGATCGCGCCGGTGGCGGTTCTGAAGCCACGCCCGCAGTGACCCGGGGGAGGGACCCGGGGCCGCCAGGGGAGTCGCCGCGGGGGGGTGTGCTCGGCAGAGCGCTCTCCTACCTACGGCCCTACCGGACACAGCTGCTCCTGGCCTCGCTGGCAAGCTTCGCCTACGCGGTGCTCGACGCCTTCTCGATCGTCCTCCTCATCCCCTTCCTGGCTACGGTCTTCGGCGAGTCGGCCCCGGACGCCGCCCCGGCCGAGACGGAGACCCCCGGGCAGCTGGAGAGGGCGCTGGAGGCGACGCTAGGCCGAATGGTAGATCTGGAGGGAGATCCGCAGGCGATAGTCATCGCAGTCATCATGCTCATCCTCGCGCTGGTGATCCTCAAGAATGTGGCCGACTTCGCCCGTTCCCTCCTCTCGGCGAGGATCGAACAGGGGGTCGCCCGCGATCTGCGACGCGCCCTCTACGGTGGGCTCCTGGAGATGGACCTCGCATTCTTCGCGCGGGCGAGAACCGGACAGGTCGCGTCGCGCCTCACCCACGATGTCGAGCAGCTGCGCACGCTGGCGACGAGCGAGCTGATCAGGGCGCTCTCGTCGGTGCTTGTCTTCACGGCGACTCTCTACTGGATGCTCGCGATCTCGGTCCGGCTGACCGCGGCGGCCTTTGTGGTGGTCCCCCTCACGATGGTCCTCTGGGGGCCGCTCGTCCGGCGGCTGAGGAGGGGGGACGCGCGGGTACTCGACCTTGCAGGAGCGGTCGGTGCCCGCATTCACGAGACGGTTGCGGGGATTCGCGAGGTCAAGTCCGCCTCGGCGGAGGCCTTCGAGAGGAACCGCTTCCGGGGGCTGACCGGGGACTACCTGCGCACACTCCTGCGCACCGAGCGGCTCAGGGCGCTCGCTGGCCCGATGACCGAGGCGCTCGTCGCGCTTGGGACGGCCCTCCTCCTCTGGTACGGTGCCCGCCTGGTCGTCGTCGAGGGGTCGCTCACCGGTGGCGAGTTCGTCGGCTTCATCTTTCTCAGCACGCGGCTCTACGCCCCGGTCAAGCACCTGAGCAAGCTCCCCGCCCTCCTGCAGCCCGGGCTCGCCGCGGCCGAGCGGATCTTCGAGCTCCTGGACGCCCCTGTCGGGATCCGGGACCGGGAGGATGCCAGGCCGCTCCGTGGCGTACGCGAGGGGATCAGCTACCGAGGCGTAACGATGGAGTACCGCCCCGGCGAACCCGTCCTGAAGGACATCGACCTCTTCGTGCCGGTCGGATCGGTGGCGGCGGTGGTGGGGCCGAGCGGGGCCGGGAAGACGACCGTGGTGGAGCTGCTGGCCCGTTTCCACGAACCGACGAGCGGGTCGATCGAGATCGACGGGATCGACCTCCGGCGGCTGCAGGTCGGGTCGCTCAGGCGCTCGCTCGGGATCGTGTCGCAGGAGGCCGCGATCTTCCACGACACGGTGCACGCGAACATCGCCTACGGGACGGCGGGCGCCTCGCGCGAAGAGGTCGAGCGGGCAGCGAGGGCGGCCCGCGCCCACCACTTCGTCTCCCGTCTCCCAGAGGGCTATGACACACTCGTGGGCGAAAGGGGAATGGCGCTCTCGGGGGGGGAGCGCCAGCGGCTCGCCATCGCGCGGGCACTGCTCCGCGACCCGCCCATCCTGGTGCTCGACGAGGCGACCAGCGCACTGGACGCCGATTCGGAGCGGCTCGTGCAGCAGGCGCTCGCGATCCTCATGCGGGGCCGCACGGTCATCGTGGTCGCGCACCGCCTGGCTACGATCCGCCGTGCAGACCGGATCTTCGTGCTCGACGGCGGGAGGATGGTCCAGGAGGGCACGCACGAGTCGCTCCTCGCCGAGGGCGGGCTCTACCGGCGGCTGGCAGCCAGTGGATGATCTCGCGCGAGCACCGGGCGCGACGGTGCGCCGGGCTGGCACGGCGAGCGCACGGCACCGGGCCGAGCACCTGGCGACGCGAGCGGTGGGGGCCGTCGCGAGGGCGCTGCCGGAGTTGGCGGCCGACCGCCTGGGTGCCCTTCTGGGCTGGCTGCTGGCAAGGGTGTGGCGACCCCGCTGGGAGGTCGTGACGGCGCAGCTCCGCACCGCCTTTCCCGATGCCGACGAGCGCTGGCGGCTACGAGTGGCCCGCAGGTCGTACGCGCACTTCGGGGCGGAGATGGTGGCGTGGCTCAGACTCGGCGGAGCGAGGCGCGCGGCCATCCGGGAGCGGACCCGCCTGATCGGGGGCGAGATCCTCGCCGAGGCCCGCGAGCGCGGCCGGGGAGTGATGCTGGTCAGCGGCCACCTCGGGAACTGGGAGGTGGGCACTGCCGGCATCGTCGCGCGCGGCTTCGCCGTCGACGTGGTGGTGGCCCGTCAGCGCAACCCGCTCTTCGACAGCTACCTGACCGGTACGCGCGAGAGACTCGGGATGAGGGTCGTGCTTCGGGAGGATGCCCGCGCTGGCGTCGCGGATGCCCTCGAGACGGGGCGGTTCGTCGGCATCATGGGGGACCAGGACGCGAGGAGCGCGGGGGTCTTTGTCGACTTCTTCGGTCGACCGGCCTCCACAGCCCGGGGACCGGCCCTCCTGGCGCTGCGGTCCGGGGCGCTCCTCGCGACCTTCCACACGGTGCGGAGGCCGGGGCGGCGGCCGCGCTACGATGTCCACATCGCCCCGGTGCGCCCGGGCGCCGCTTCCGAGGGTGGTGGTCGGCGCGAAAGGGTGGCTGCGCTCACCCAGGCGATAGCGGGGGCGCTCGAAGAGGCGGTGCGCACGCACCCCGAGCAGTATCTCTGGCACCACCGGAGGTGGAAGACGAAGCCGCGGGCGGGGCAGCCCGCTCCATCGGACTAGCGCTCGGCGGGCAAACGTTCCCACCCCCGATAGCGTCTCAAGGCAGCGTAGATTCAACCATGATCCACATCTGCATCCCATGTCGGGACGAGCGCGAGACGATCGGCGTGCTCCTCTGGAGGATCCGCGAGGTCATGCTCGAGCTGGGCCGCGACTTCCGGATCCTCGTCCTCGACGACGGGTGCCGAGACGGAACCCGGGAGCTGCTCGAGAGGTACAGTCGCGTGCTCCCCCTGACGATCCTCGCCGAAGAGACCCCGATCGGATACGGGGCCGCCCTCGCGCAGCTGCTCGTGGCGGCCTCCGAGGGGACCGACTACCCGAAACGAGACGCGGCCGTGACGATGCAAGCCGACTTCACCGAGCACCCCGACACCCTGCGGCGCGTCGTGCGCACCTTCGAGGGGGGTGCCGACATCGTCGCGGGCGAGAGGGCGGATGCGTCCGAGGAGGGGGGTGCCACTCCAATGCTCGCGCGGATCGCGCGGTGGCTCGTCGGTTCGGCTCGCGGCCGGCACACGGAGGGCGATGCGGTCGCGGATCCCCTGATCGGCCTGCGTGCCTACCGGATCGCGGTCGTCAGGAAGGCGCTCGCGCAGCGCGGTCGCCCGCTCGCAACCTCGGACGGGTGGGCCGCCAACGTCGAGCTCATGCGCTCGCTGGCGCCCCATGCGCGTCGCGTCGCGCACGTCCCCGTAGCGCTGTGTCACGACATTAGGCGGCGCCCCACGCGAAGGCGGCTCGTGGCCACGCTGCGCGAGGTGGCGCGCGCTAGGCGGGCGGTCGCATTGGCGGCACTTCTCGCCGCTCTCCCCCTGGGCACGGCGGCGCAGAGCCACGCCACCCTCCTGCTCGACTCGCTCTCCGTCGCCCCGCGGGCGGTCGCCCCGCTCCCCTTCGAGCCCGGCGAGCGGCTCAGCTACCGGGTCAAGTACGGGATCTTCGGCGTCGGCAGGGCGCTGTTGGGGGTGGCGGAGGTGGATACGCTTCGCGGCAGCTCGGTGTATCCGGTCCACCTCAACATGAGGGCCAACGTGCTCGGGTATCGCTTCGACCACTGGCTGATGAGCTGGATCGACACCGAGACCCTGGTGTCGCGCCGCTTCGTGAACGACCAGAGGCGGCGGGGCCGCTACCGGGAGTACGACATCTTCCCCGAGGAGCGCATGGTTCAACGTATCGACCGCGACACCACCTGGTCGATCCCGACCTCGGATCCGCTGGACGACATCTCCTTCGTCTACTTCACCCGCACCCTGCCGCTCGAAGTGGGGCGCACCTACACCTTCAACCGCTTCTACAAGGAGAAGGGCAACCCCATACACCTGGAGGTCCTGCGGAGAGACACGCGCGACGTCGGGGCGGGCACCTTCAACACCATCGTGGTGCGCCCGACGATCCCCGGGAGCAGCTTCTTCGCCGAGGGAGGTGGCGCCGAGATTCACCTATCCGACGACGAGCGGCGCCTGATCGTCTACATGAAGGTCGACGGCCCAGTGCTTCCCATCAACATCACGATGCACCTGGAGGAGATCGGTACCGGCTACACGGCGAGCGAGGCGGCGGTGGAGGATCTGGAGAGCAATCCGGGGTCGGATGATGCGCAAGGTGGCGGTGCAACGCCGGACGATTCGCAACAGAGCGACACGACTTCGGCCAATCCGGGGCGCATCGGCTGGTAGCAGCGGTACCGGCCCGAGGAGCAACGCAGAGCTCAGCCTTGGGTACGGGCATTGTAAACCATGGATTACACATTGTAAGGCATAGATTACAGTATGAATAGGCGAGCGAGGCGATCCAGCGGAGATGCAGCGCTGCTCGAATGCCGCGGGAGGTTCGTCCGCGGGCTGCTAGGGGGTGTCGTCGCGCGGGGCTTCCGCTTCTGGGGCGCATGGGTTCTGGCGATCTGCTGTCTATGGCTGGCCAGGCCGAGCGGCACGTCGCTCGTCGCCGGAGGCTCGCTGATCGCGATCGGCCTGCTGATCCGCGCCTGGGCCGCCTCGCTCCTCCAGAAGGACCGCGAGCTGGCGGTGGCGGGCCCCTACGCGCATACCCGCAACCCGCTCTACCTGGGTAGTCTCCTGATGGGTCTTGGCGGTGCGGTGGCCGCGGCAAGTCCGTGGCTCGGCGTCGCCTTCGTAGCCTTCTTCGTCCGGAGCTACGCACCTGCCATCGGGCGCGAATCGGCCGAGCTGACGGGGCTCTTCGGAGAGAGCTACCGGAGCTACAGGGCGAGCGTGCCCGCGCTGCTCCCCAGGGTGACTCCGTACCGGCGGCGCGCGGATCTTTCCGGTCGGAACACCACTGGCCCTCGTCGGATCTCTCCCGCCCTCTACATGCGGAACCGCGAGTGGGAGGCGGCGCTGGGGGCGGTGGCGGCGCTGGCGGTGCTTCTCCTCAAGTCTGGCGGCTGATTCCGGTCAGTTGATCAGACTGTGACAGATAGTGGCCCGAATCTGTCACAATCTGCGTCAACACCTCTGAAGAGGGGTCAGCGCGAGTCTCCGTTCCCGTCCTCGATCTCGACCAGATGCAGACTCGGCCCGGCCAGGGTGCGCCCCTTTACCCTAACGTCCAGCGCGTAGCGCCCCGGCATCGGGAAGACCACATCCTCGATCGGCATCACTAGCTGGGTCCTGGCAGGGGGCCGGCCAGCGGGGGCCGGAGTGACCTCGGACTGTCCCTCGAGGGTGAGTGTCGGTCGACCCTCTGGATCGCGCACATCCACGCGGAAGTTGTGCCGCCCGTGGTCGTCGCGGTCCCACTCCAGCACGAGGACGAGCGTGATCGCGTCCTGGCAGGCCGGAAAGCCGGGCGCGTAGAGGTCGTGGAAGACGCCCCGCAGGTCGAGCTTTCCGTCGGGCGTGGTGGTGACTCGGTCGCAGAGCGCGGCTATGAGGATCCTCATGGGCTACGATACACGTTTGCTCCCGGGCAGACCAACGGAGGAGAGGGGGAGCTTCCACCTGACCGGGGTTGCCGAGGGCCTGTACGCCCTCCGCGCCGATCGTGTGGGTTACCGGGGTGCCGCCGTCGAAGTGATCGTGGGGGCCGAGAGCGCACGGCACCCGACGGCCGGGTCGCACGCAGACGAAAAAGGGCTACTGGGTATGGCCCCAGTGTGTCCGGACCGTCGTCTACGGCACCGCGTACGGCCTCTCGTACCACTCCTCAAAGGGTGCGTCCACCGCGATCGCGCAGAACCTGCCCTCGAACCCACCCCGGAGGTGCACCTTTCCCGACCACCAAGACCGCAGGTACTTGGGCGTCGAGCGCCAGGTCGACTTCGCACTCGCTACCGGCCCGAGGAGCAACGCCGAGCGAAGCCACGGGTATGCGAATTGTAAACCACGGGTTACAAAATGTAAATCATACATTGCAGTGCGGGGAGACGAGCGAAGCGGTCCAGCGGGGATGCAGCGCTGCTCGAATGCCGTGGGAGGTTTGTCCACGGGCTGCGCTAGAGGCCGGACATACGACAGTACCTGGCCAGACTGCCACCAACCCGCATCCTGAGTCATGCTTGCCCACCCGGGAGGGTCCACATAGGAACTGCTTGTGTCGTGTCCCGTAAGTATAGTGACATAATGACGGGAACGGGGTATCTTTCTCTCCATCCACCCGAACGAGGGAGAGGCCGATGCCCCGGGGACGTCCGTTGAAGGCGCTCGAAGTCGACCAGGGCGCCCGCGAGGAGCTCCAGTCGCTTGTCCGTTCGCGCAGCCTGCCCGCCGGGCTGGCGCGGCGTGCCGAGATCGTGCTTCTGTGCGCCGACGGCCTGGACAACCAGGTGGTCGCCGAGAGGGTGCGCACCAGCCGCCAGACGGTCGGCAAGTGGCGCGAGCGCTTTCGAACGCGGGGCCTGATGGGCCTGTACGACGAACGCAGGCCGGGAAGGCCGCGCTCCATCGAGAACGACGAACTCATGGCGCTGCTGCGAAGGACGCTCGATACCAGGCCCCCCGGCGGCGGCACGCACTGGACTTGCCGCACCATGGCCGACGCCACGGGGATCTCGAAGTCCGCGGTCCACCGCCTCTGGAGAGCGTTCGACATCCTGCCTCACCGGCAGAGGCACTTCAAGCTCTCCATCGATCCGTTCTTCGCCGAGAAGGTTCGCGATATCGTCGGGCTCTACCTCAACCCGCCCGACCACGCGATGGTGCTCTGCGTGGACGAGAAGAGCCAGACGCAGGCACCGGAGCGAACCCAGCCCCTGCTACCCCTCGGGCTCGGATACGTCGAGGGCGTCACGCACGGATACATCCGTCACGGCACCACCACCCTCCTCGCCGCGCTGGATGTCGCCACTGGCCGGGTCCTCGCCCAGTGCAAGGCGCGCCACCGCCACCAGGAGTTCCTGAGCTTCCTCAGGCATATCGACGCCAACGTCCCCCCCGATCTGGGCATCCACCTCGTCGTCGACAACTACAGCACCCACAAGCATGCCAAGGTCAAGCGCTGGCTCGCGGCCCGGCCTCGCTACCACATCCACTCTACTCCCACCTATTCCTCCTGGATCAACCGGGTCGAGATCTGGTTCGACATCGTCACCCAGAAGGCCATCCGCCGCGGCTCCTTCTCCTCCGTCACCCAGCTCAGAGAGAAGATCCTCCGCTTCACCGACCACTACAACGACTCAGGCACGCGGCCCTTCATGTGGACCGCCACCGGGGACTCCATCCTTCATGAGATCCAGAGATTATGTACAGATATCTCTGGGACACGACAGCAGCCCGTGGACAAACCCTCCTGTGGAGGCCGTAACTGACTGGCACCCTCTCGCCCTCTACCGAGGACTATTTGAAGGCGGTCTACGCCCTCAGCGGGGATGGACGCGCCGCTGGCACGAGCGACATCGCCCGTGCGCTCGGTGTCACGCCCGCCTCGGTCAGCGGCATGGTGCGCCGCCTCGCCGACAGCGGCCTGGTGCGCCACGAGCCCTACCGAGGGGTGACCCTCACCGACGAGGGGAGGCTCAAGGCGCTAGGGGTGCTGAGAAGGCACCGCATCCTGGAGACCTTCCTCGTGGAGCGCCTCGGGTACCGCTGGGACGACGTGCACCTCGAGGCGGAGCGACTCGAGCATGCGGCGTCCGAACGCCTGATCGACCGCATGGAGGAGGCGCTGGGCCGACCTGCGACCGATCCCCATGGTGCCCCTATTCCCACCCGTGCGGGGACGATTGCGGCTTTGCCCAGCCGCACTCTGGACCAGGCCCCGGCCGGGAGGCGGATAGTGGTGCGGGCCGTACCGGAGAGTGACCCCCGCCGCCTAGCGGAGCTCGAGGCAATCGGGCTGGTCCCAGGTGCCATGGCAGTGGTGCAGGGGGAGAGCCGGGAGCCGCCCGGGGTGATCGTTCGCATGGCCGAGGGCAGCCAGGAGCACGCGATCGCCAGGCGGGTGGCCTCCAAGGTGATGGTCGCCGAGGCGTGAGCTCCGGAGGGGAGTAGCTCGCGATCCATGCTCGAGCAGCCCGGGACCAACCTCCCACGGCAGGAGCAGCGCTGCATCTCCGCTGGACCGCTTCGTCGCTCTCGGTGCTCGCGCGAGATTATCCGCGGACTTGCCAGCCGCGGGCAGAGTTGTTGTCGGCGCGCACCTTGGGCATCTTCAGGAGGCTGTCACCCCTAGCAGCCCGTGGACAGACCTCCCACGGCGTTCGAGGCGCGTCGCATCTCCGTTGGAGCGCTTCGCGCCTCTCGGCGCTCGCGCGAGACTATCCGCGGACTGCTGGAACCCGCAACGGGAAGGAAGCCGACCGATGTTGGCAGACATCTTGAACTGGTATCTGCATTCGGTTTCGGCCTTCTGGGGAGATGTCCTGCGCCTCGGTGTCCTTCAGATCCTCCTGGTGGTCCTGGCATTCTGGTGGCTAGCCGGGCGAGGGCGCTGCTGCTGCGGGCTCTCCGGGTGGATTGGCCGCTGGTGCGCGAAGAGCTCGACAGATGGCGGATCCTGCGCCGAGGAGTGCTGCGCACGCTGCTGCTGCCGCGCGAAGAGGTGTTGCTGCCGCGATCGCGATCAGGGTGGCGAGGCCGACGAGTACTGCACGGAGGGCACTTGCTCTGAGGCCACCGACGACGATCCTGGGCCAGAGGACGACGGACCCTAGCGGCTTGCGGACAGGCCTCCCGCGGCAGGGGCCATGGCAGGAGCACCGCTGCATCCCCACTGGACCCCTTCGTGCTTCGCCGCTCTCGGTGCTCGCGCGAGATTATCCACGGACTGCTAGCTCTCCAACCTCCTGGCGACCCAGACGGTACGATAGACTGCCGTCCCGATTGTCCCCGCCGCGGCGAGGAGGAGCACCCACTTCAGGAGGGTGCCCTGGCTCTGGCCGAGCATCTCGGATCCCCATCCGTCCAGGATTCCGCCGAAACCGACGAGGAGCAGCCTCTCGGCCCGCTGCATGATCCCCGCGGTGCAGAGCACCCCCTGGCTCTCGCCCCGGGCGCGCGTGTAGCTGACGAGGAGCGACCCCCCGAGCGCCGCAGCTGTGGCGACGGCACCGAAGACCGAGTCGCGGTAGGCCGCGGCGAGCCCCACGAATACCGCCACCTCGGCGAAGCGGTCGAGCGTGGAGTCGAGAAAGGCCCCCCGGGGGGACGCCACCCCCTGAGCCCTGGCGACGCGGCCGTCGAGCGCGTCGGCGACGCCGCTGAGCAGGACGGCCCACCCGGCAAGCGCGAAGCGGCCATTCACGAAGAGGACACCCGCCGCGATTCCGAAGCCCACGCCAGCGAGGTTGTAGAAGAGCGGCGTCAGGCCCACCGCCAGCGAGAGCCTCTCGATCGGCCTCACGGCCCAGTAGAACCATCGCCGCGCGAACGACCCCAGGAGGAGCTTGCCCCGGATGCCGGACTCCAGCTGGTCGACTGCGCGCCGAGCCGGGCTAGCGGCAAAGGCGAACATGCTAAGTACCGCAGCCCCCGCCACGTACAGGAGTACCGCGATCTCGTTCCTCATGCGCCGGGCGTGTGCGCCGAAGTCGCCGCTCCGGGGTCCTCCGGGCGGCCGGACCCGCGTGCGCGGCGCAGCAGCCGTATGGTCCTGGGGAGGAGAAACGGAACCGGCAGACGACGCTCGATCCGGGTTAGTTGGACGGCAATTCCGGTGCGCCGCTCGACCTTGTGCACCAGGTACCCGAGCCAGTTGTCGAAGGTGACCATGTACTTGAGCCAGCGAAGCGTCGCGGACGCCTTGCTCCACCCGAAGTACACCTTCAGTCGGATCCTGGCGAGCGTCGAGGTGCCGCGGACGGACTGGTAGCGGTCCCCGCCAGCGCGCACGAGCGCACCGCTCTGGGCCAGCTCCTCCAGTATCGGGGCAAGTGTCGCACGGAGAGTATCGCGCTGCGCCTCGTGGACCACCCGCGCCCGACCGCTCGTCTCGGGGCGGATTTCGCCCGCGTACGACACCTCGAGCATGCGCCGGCAGAAGTCGTCGGCGGTGAAGGGTCCGTCGATGAAGGGCAGCGTCCAATTCGGGGCGTCCCGGCGCGCCCACCGCACGCGCGAGTGCACCCAGGCCACGGTTTCGTCGTCGCGCCCGTAGAGCACCGCCACCCTCTGGACAAGCCTGCCGACGCAGAAGTGATCCCTCCTCCGCGCGCCCATCTCCCGGTCGAAGTGCCTCCTGGAGAGCACGACGCACTTGGCCAGCTCACCTGAGCCGTCGGCGTCCGTGAAAGCTATCACGTTGGGGGCCAGCACCCAGTTGGCGACGGCTAGGACGGTGCCGCTTCGCGACGTCCGACCGCACGCCGCAAGGGCACGGTAGAAGCGCCGGTACCCGTCGACGACGACCACCAGGTCGTAGGCGCTGTGCCGGTTCGGATCGGCGTCGAAGAGCCGGGAACCGTACCCGAGCACCGCGACGACGGAGTCGCCTCCCTCGCCCCGCAGCTGAGCCGCCAGGCTGCGCATCCGCGGCGGTCCCTCCCTCAAGGAGCCGCACCTTCAGGGGCGCGTATCTCGTCGAGCATGCCGGTCATCACACTACGCATCTCGCCTATGAACGGCCGTGGGTCGTCGCTCGGGGAGGGCGAGCGGTACGGCCCATTGGTCCTGGCCGCAACGCGGATCGACGAGACGTTGCCGACGAGATCCTTCAGCCGCTGGCACTTCCAGAGCCCGTCCACCACCACGACGTAGACCTGCCAGCGACGCGCCCTTAGGATCGTGGTGAGCCCGAGCGGCTTGAAGCGCCCGATCCGACCGTTCCTGGTGCGCGTCCCCTCCGGGTAGATGGCTAGCGGGTGCGCCGTCGAGGCCGCCTCCTGCCGGAGCGCTGCGATCGACTCTTCGGTGGTGTTGGCGGGGTCGACAAGCGGGTACCGGTAGAGCCTGACCATGTGCGAGATCGTGGGGGCTCCCGCAGCGTAGCGGGCTCGAGTGACGATCTTCGGGTAGACGCCGCGCATCGAGCAAACCAGGATCAGGATGTCGAGCAGCGACTGGTGGTTCATCAGGACCAGGACGCCGGGCTCGGCAGGGATGGGTCCCGGCAGCTCGATGGTGGCCCCGCCAAGTCGGCGGAGAATGGCGACGGCCAGCAGCGACCCGTAGAGCTGCCAGAGCGTGAGGAGGCGCACCGAGCGCGCGGGCGGGAGGATCCGCGACAGTGGCGCGATGGCTAGGCGCTGCACCACGCCGATCAGGGGCACAACAACTCCCAGCACAGCTAGAGCCGCGATACCGCGAGGGTTCAACGTCACTCCTCATTGTTGGACTTGTGGGGCTGTCGTAAGATACTAGAGACAAATGAGTACCGCCCGCACCGCCCCCAGTCCGACCCCCGTCGACCGACTCCGCGACTACGACTACACCAACTTCTACTTCGGGGCCGGCAGCGAACCCTTCGGGATCCTAGAGCCCTTCGGCGAGTGGTGGCGGGACGCCGAATTCGGGAGTGGGTACTACCTCTATTCGCTGCCGATGGAGTCCGCCCCCTCCGTCCGCGTCGCGATCGACGACCCGAAGCGGGGGGAGTCGCTCGAGGGGCTGATCAACTTCGCCTCGTACAACTACCTGGGGATCTCCTACAGGCCGGAGGTGATCGAAGCCGTCTGCGACGGGGTGCGCAAGTACGGCGCGGGGGCATCGGGGTCGCCGATCCTCTCCGGGTCGATGGATCTGCACAAGGCCTTCGAGCACGAGATCGCAGACTTCAAGGGGAAGGAGGCGGCGCTGATCTTCCCCTCGGGATACAGCGCCAACGTCGGCGTGATTGCCGGCCTCATGCGTCCCGGCGACCTGATCGTCGCCGACAAGCTGGCCCACGCGAGCATCGTGGACGGGATGATCCTCTCCAAGGCCACCTCGCGCTTCTTTCGTCACAACGACCCGGACGACCTGGACCGGAAGCTGGAGGGGTTCCCAGGCAAGAAGCTCGTGGTCGTAGAGGGGGTGTACTCGATGGACGGCGACCTTGCCGACCTGCCCGAGATCCTGGAGGTGTGCCGCAGGCACGGCGCCCGCCTCATGATCGACGAGGCGCACTCGACCTTCGTGTACGGCTCGAACGGTCGGGGGGTCGCCGAGCACTTCGGGCTCGACGAAGAGGTCGACATCCACCTTGGGACCTTTTCCAAGAGCCTGGGGGCGCTTGGGGGATTCGTCGCGGGACGCAGGGAGCTGATCTGGTATCTGCGCGGCTTCGCCCGCGCCCGCGTATTCTCGTGCGCGCTTCCCCCGGGAGTGGTGGCGGGTCTGCGCAAGGCGCTCGCGATCGCGGCCAACGAGCCGGAGCTGCGCGAGACGCTCTGGGACAACGCCCGGTACATGCACTCCCTCCTTGCGGAGAGACAGGTGGACGTGGGCGACTCGACCTCGCAGGTGATATCGATCATGATCCGCGACGACGCGGGCATATTCCAGATCGCCGAAGAGCTGCTGCACGCTGGCGTCTACATGAACCCAATCCGCTACCCCGCTGTCGGCAAGCACAAGTCGCGCTTCCGCATGTCGGTCTCTGCGGCGCACACGCGGGCCGACCTGGAGGAGGGAGCCGAGATAATCACGACCATTCTCAGGAAGCACGGGAAATGCCCCTGACACGCTACACCTACACGCACGCCGTCAGCGCCTTCTTCGAGTTTCCGACCGAGAACGCGCGCGCCATCCTCCCCGCCCACCTGCAGCCGCTCGAGGTGCAGCACGAGTCGAGCATCCTGGCCGTGACGGCCTTCGACTTCATTGGCAGCATGGTCGGCGCCTACCAGGAGATCGTGCTGTCGGTGATCGTGCCGCCGCTGGTGAGTCCCGGCCTGGGGATCGCAAAGTCCGCCTTCTACCCCTTCCTGGTGGGCACGAGCACCGAGGCGTCGCGCGAGCACGCGATCGAGCGCTGGCACCTGCCGCACTACATGCGCGACATCGAGGTCGACTTCACGCCTGGCGAGGGGCGCATGCGCGTCGAGGTGCGCGAGGGGGAGCGGCCGATTCTGGAGATGGAGGTAGCGGAGCACAGGGCGTCTCCGGTGGACCACCTCTACCAGTCCTTCATGATCGGGGGCGACGAGCGATTCAAGGTGGACATTCACATGCGCGGCCCCCACAGCGAGCACGAGGAGGAGCTCGGATCGCTCACCCTCCACGAGCACCCCATGACCTCGCAGCTCGATCGCCCCAGGGTGTCCCGCTTCCCCTTCCGCGAGCAGTGGATGAGGGACGGCGTCCAGGTCTTCGAGGAGCTGGAGACGATCTAGCAGCGCGTGGACAGACCTCCCACGGCATTCGAGGGGCGCTGCATTCCCGCTGGACTGCTTCGCTAACCCATTCGTAGTGTAATGTATGCTTTACAATATGTAATCTGTGGTTTACAGTGTCCACACCTAGGGCTTCGCCCCGACTGCTAGATGAGTGCTTTCGTCATCTTCAATCCGGCATCGGGGCACGGGCGGGGCGCCCGCCGGATCGAGCTGTACCGCAAGCTGCTCGACAGGCATCTGGGGCCCCACGAGTGGGTGCGCACCGAGAAGGCGGGAGATGAGGGCGAACTGGCGGAGCGCGCCCTGAGAGAGGGGGCAGAGCTGGTGGTGGCGGTCGGAGGCGACGGCACCTGGAGCCAGGTGGCCGATCGCCTGGTCGCCTCCGGAGAGTCGGAGGTGGCGCTGGGAGTGCTCCCCGCAGGCACGGGCAACGACTTCGCCAGGAGCCTTGGGATCTCGTACGGAAGCCCCGAGGAGGCCGTCGCTGCGCTCGCCGCCCGCAAGACCCGCCGCATCGATGTCGGATGCGTGGTCTCGCCGTGGCGCCCGGCGGCCGTGGGATCGGCGGGCGTGGCTGGAGACCTGGGCAAAGCCCCGCGACACTTCCTGAATGTGGTTGGATTCGGCTTCGACGTCGCCGTGATCGACGCCACCGCAGGCGCCCGCTTCCTGAAGGGCGCGGCGCTCTACAAGCTGACAGCGATGCAGCAGCTGCTCCTCTACCGGAGCGCGCGGCTCCGTCTCTCCAGCGGGGAGGGCTGGAGCGTCGAGGGTCGGCACCTGATCCTCACGATCTCGAACGGCCGGATCTTCGGCGGCGGCTTCCCGATCGCCCCCGGGGCGAGTCTCCGCGACGGTCGGCTCGACGCCTGCGCCATCAGGGACGCCTCGCCGCTCGGCCGGGCGCGGCTCTTCGGCCTGGCGGGCAAGGGCCGCCATCTCGGCGCACCCGGGGTGGCCGTGCGTCAGGATCGTGCGTTCACCGTTCGCTTCGAGGAGGCGGTGCGCTACGAGGTCGACGGCGATGTGCACGAGTCGCCGACCGGCGAGGTACGGATCGAGGCCGTGCCGGAGGCGCTCTCGGTCGTCGTGCCGTGAAAGGGGTAGCAGCCCGTGACATGTAATCTGAAAATTACATTTTGTAACCTACAGTTTACATTCGGCCGCTGTCGTCCCCGCCAGCGCGACAGGGTGACCCTCCCCTTCTCCGTGCCTTCGGCCTTCGGTCGCTCCGCCCGCCGGGCACCTCCTCCTCCCTCCATCTGAGCACCTCGAAGGGACTCCGGCACGCCGCGCACCAGAAGGTCGAGAGCGAAGCATGACTCCCGAAGAGCGACATCAGCTCGGTGCGCGCACTCCCGCAGAAGGAGCAGTCGGGGGACTTCACCGAGTCGCCCGTCGAGTCCTCTGACAGCGGCGCTACTCGACGAAGAGGTCGCGGTTGCGGTCGCCGCGCGCACGCTCGACCGCCTCCTCGCCAGGAGCCCCCACCCCCCGTCGACGCTCCGCGTCCCACCCCGCGCGATCGGGTGCCACCTCTTCCAGGACGACGCCCGCACGCGCCAGCAGGGTCCCCAGCCGGTCGGTCGCGAGGGTGCGAACCCGGCCCGAGGGCCACGCAAACCCCCCGTCCACGAGCTCGTCGTAGGGCTCGTCGTCCGGCAGGAGCCACGCCAGAGTCGACGGGAGCATCGAGCGGACCGCCTCCTCGACCCTCGACGCCGCCTCGCCGCCTGCGTCCGCCAGGCGCCCGAACCACCCGGCTCCGAAGCGGTCGTGGTACCGCTCCTCCGCGAGCATCTTCGGGATGCGCGAGCGCGCCAGAGCGAAACCGCCGTCCGCGAGGCTCTCGAGGGCGATCGAGAGCGCCCCGTCGACGACGACCACCCCGGCCACGAAGTCGGCCCAGTCGCCGAAGGGAGCGTCGAGAGCCGGAGAGGAGTAGTACCGCTCCGCCGGGCGCTCATGCTCCACCTCGAAGGGGTCGAAGCCCTGCTCCTTCAGCATGGCGTAGAGGAGCCGCGAGTGGCCCCACTCGTCCTGCGCCATCGACGAGGCCGCGATGCCCGTCTCGATGGAGGGGCTCCCCAGGATCCAGTCGCTGTACCGAATCCCCAGCAGCCGCTTCGTGTCCGCGAGGGTCAGGATCTGGCGGGAGAGCGCCGACGGCCCAGCGTCCGTCATCTCCGCCCCCCGGCGGGCAGGTTGTCCGCCCAGGGTCCCTCGCTCCGATTCACGGGAATCACCGCACGCCGCGGCACGACGCACATCTCGAACCACTTCTCCTCGTCGTAGGTGCTCCATGCGTAGACGCGGGCCAGCTCCTCGCCCGGGGCGTCCACGCACCCGATGTGGCGAAGCGTCCCGCCGCGCCGCTTGCGCGCAAAGACCTCGTAGATCTCCTCGCCCATCGCGCGCCTCATGCGCCCACCCCCAGCAGGCGGAGCTTGCTGCGACCCTCGTCGCTGATCCTCGCGGTCGTCCACGGGGGGTCCCAGACCTCCTCGATGGCGACCTCGTCGACCCACCCTTCCCGACCTATGCGGTCGCGCACGTCCTCCTTGATGAAGTCCATGCACGGGCAGGCCGTGGCCGTGAAGGTCAGCTCGACGCTGGCCCTCCCGTCGCTGTAGTCGACGCCGTAGACGAGCCCCAGCTCGACTATCGAGATCGGAAGCTCCGGATCGAGAACCTCGTCCAGCGCCGACCAGAGGGCGGCCCTGCCGTCTCCAGGAGCGGTCGGGAGCGGATCCGACCAGCGGTCGCGGCCTCCCGACGCGTGCACGCGCGGCCCGGGCTGGGTCGCGAGAAGCGTCTTCAGCGACCTCCGGCGCGGCGTCTCGCTCGGTGCTAGCGCGAGATTATCCACGGACGGCTAGTTCAGCCACGCGGCCACCTGCGCGCGGGACTCGCGCACCGACTCGACGTAGCGTTCGTTCATCGGCCCGCGCCCCTTCCACCGCGCGAAGACCGCGTCCCAGCTGATCTCGCCCTCGTCGAAGAGCCACCGCTTCGCCTCGGGGTCGTACTCGCACGGGAAGGGGTAGTCCAGCAGGTACTCTTCGCTCTCGGCGCACCAGTGGGCCGGCACCTCAATCCCCAGCCCCTCGCAGAGCGGCACGGTCGAGGACATCCACAGCTGCCGAAGCTCGTCGTTGGTGAGCCCCTTCAGCTTGTAGTCCAGCTGGCCGCTGTGCCGCTTCCGGTCGTCGGGAAGGCCGAACCACTCGATCGTCATCGGGAACATCCAGTCCACGCAGCGCTGCAGGAGCTCGGTCGCCGCCCCCCCCGCCCGGGCCAGACGGCGCATCCACACCTCGCCGTGGCGCAGGTGGAAGGTCTCCTCCATGTCGACCTTGACGAGCGCTCGCTTCAGCGGCCCGTACGAGGTGTTGCGGTGCACGTCGCCCAGCAGGCATATCCCGGCCCGGTCGAAGAAGCCGTTGGCCACCACCAGCTCGGCCCAGTTGTCCAGAGGCTGGTCGAAGCCGTAGGGGTGCTTGAAGTCGTGCGGCTCGCGCCCGTAGACCAGCTCCTCCTTGGAGACTCCCATGTCCTCGAGGAGGCGGTACGCGATGTTGGCGTGCGCCAGCTCGTCCTGGATGATCGCGTGCGCGCTGACCTGGGTGTTGGTGGAGGGCGCGTGGCGGGCGGCCATCCAGTACGCGGGGGCGCTCATCAGCTCGGTGTCGGCCTGAACGGTGAGCTGCACCACGATCGCCTTGCGGTACCCCGGAGTCATCTCCTCGGGGGACTCGAGGATGTGTCCGCCCCGGATCCTGGCCTTCAGGTCGTCTTCGACGCGCTGCTCGCTGGGTCTGTTCTCGGGCATGGGGGTTCGTTCAATATGGGTGCTAGCAGCCCGTGGACAACCTGCCCCGGCATTCGAGGCGCGCTGGACCGCTTCGCGCCTCTCGGTGCTCGCGCGAGATCATCCACGGACTGCTATAGCCCCAGAGCGGAACGGATCAGCGGACTGATGCGCTCCGGCGTCCAGGGCGGCTCGAAGGTGAGCTCCACATGCGCCTCCTCCACCCCCTCGACCGAGGCGATCGCCGCCTTGGCGTCCTCGACGATCTGCCCTGCGGCGGGACACATGGGAGTGGTGAGCGAGATCGTCGCCTTGGCCTTCGCGTCCTCCACCTCCACGTCGTAGACCAGCCCCAGGACCACCAGGTCCAGGTTGAGCTCCGGATCCTTCACGGTCTTGAGGGCGGTCACGACGGCTTTTTCGGTGGCAGGCACTTCCTGAGGACCTCCGGGGACGGGGAGCGCGGGATCGGGGCCGGGATGAGGGCCAAGGTGCGTGGGGCGGTCGCTGAAAGATAGCCGAACGGGGGCGGGTCGGCAGGGCGGCGGGACGGGGAGCCGGGGGAGTGCCAGCGGAACGCGAGATCACCGACGGAATGCAGCAGCCCGTGGACAGACCCCCACGGCAGAAGCGGCGTTGCGTCTCCGCTGGACCGCTTGGCTCGCCTGTCCATACCTGTAATCTGCGCCTTACAATATGTAATTCATGGTTTACATTGCGAGTGGGGCGGCCCGCGAACAGGACCCCGACGGCATTCGCCCAGCGGAGCATCCCCGCTGGGCCGCTGCGCTCTGCGTTGCTCCTCGGACCAATAGCGCTGTGGCTATTGGCCCTTCGTCGCGCCTTGCCAGCGGGGCGCTTCGCCGGTCTCGGTGCTCGTCAGGGCCCGTCCACGGACCGCTGGTGCTTTGCCGCTCGCCGTGCACGCGCAGGATTGTCCCGGACTGCTTGGCCCCGGCCGTCTCGAGGGCCGGCCATCCGGTCGCGTGTCGCGCCCCAAGTCGTTACCGTCTTCGCCGGGACCAGCTGCGCACTCTCATTCCCGATCCTTCTCGAAGTCGACGACCATGCGCATTGCCATCAACACAGGTGGAGGGGACGCTCCCGGCCTGAACGCCGTGGTGCGGGCGGCGGTGCTTGCGGCCGAGCGGCGGGGGTGGGAGGTGGTCGGGATCCGTCGCGGATACGACGGGCTCTTCCATCCTGGAGGCGTGGTGCCGCTCGACGGCGCGGCGGTGCGCGGGATCACCCATCTGGGCGGGACGATGCTCGGCACCACCAACCGCGGCAGCCCCTTCTCCTTCACGGTGACGGATCCGGACGGCACGGTGCGCGTCGTCGACAGGTCCGACGAAGTGCTCGAGAGGATGCGCAGCCTGAGGGTGGACTGCCTCGTGGCAGTGGGGGGCGACGGCACGCTAAGGATCGCCAGCGAGCTCGCGGCGAAGGGTCTCCGCGTGATCGGAGTGCCGAAGACGATCGACAACGACCTCGAGGCGACGTCGGTCACCTTCGGCTTCCACACCGCGGTGCAAACCGCCACCGACGCCATCGACAAGCTGCACTCGACCGCGGCCTCACACCAACGGATCATGGTCGTCGAGCTGATGGGCCGCCATGCGGGTTGGATTGCCCTCTTCGCTGGCTTCGCCTCGACCGCCGAGGCGATCCTGATCCCCGAGATACCCTTCGACATCGAGAAGGTCGCCCGGCATATCTGTCGGCGCTACGAGGAGGGTCCGGAGTTCGCGATCGTGGTCGTGGCGGAGGGCGCGATACCGGCGAAGGGGGGGAAGCCCTCCTATCTCGACGACTCGAGACCGGGTGGGTCCAGGCGGCTGGGCGGGGTCGCGAAGCGGGTCGCCCGCCATCTCGAGGAGCTCACGGGGCGCGAGTCGCGGAGCCTGGTCCTGGGGCACCTGCAGCGGGGCGGCCGCCCCATAGCCTTCGACCGCCTCCTCTCGCTCCGCTTCGGCAGCGCTGCGGTCGATCTGGCCGCCGAGGGTCGTTTCGGGTGCATGGTGGCGCTCGATCCTCCGGTGGTCAAGGCGGTGCCGCTCTCCGAGGCGGTGGCAAGGATCAAGATGGTGCCGCTGGACCACGAGGTGCTAGTCGCCGCCCGGCGGCTGGGAATCGCATTCGGGGACTAGGAGCCCGTGCACAGAGCCCTGGCGGCATTCGAGGCGCGCTACGTCCGCGCTGGACCGCTGCGTGCTTCGTCGCGCCTCGCCAGTGGGGCGGCCCGCGAACAGGACCCCGACGGCATTCGCCCGGCGGAGCATCCCCGCTGGGCCGCTGCGCTCTGCGTTGCTCCTCGGACCAATAGCGCTGCGGCTATTGGCCCCTCGTCGCGCCTTGCCAGCGGGGCGCTTCGCCGGTCTCGGTGCTCGTCCGGGCCTGTCCACGGACCGCCAGCGCTTCGTGCCTCTCGGTGCTCGCCAGGGTTCATCCACGGACCCCTAGCAGCCTGCAGGCAGACCTCCCACGGGATCAGGAGCTCATCTCGGCATTCCAGGTCACGCTGACAGCACCCTTGAGAGTCTGGGCCGTGGGGCACTTGGCGACATGCGTGGCGAGCGCCCGATCCACCTTCTCGCGATCGGCGCCGGGCGGGAGGCCGATCCTATAGCGGATGTGGATGCCGGTGAGGACCACGACCCGGTCCACCATCTCGTTGACGCCCTCCGCAGTCGCGCTGATCGCCCCGTCGGCGATCGGAATCCCGCGCACCTCCAGTGCGCCGTTTAGGGTCCCGAGTAGTCAACCGGCGGCCGCCGCGACCAGGTAGTCGACCGGCAGCGGTCGATCGGGCTCCGAGTCGAGGCGGTAGAGAGACTTGATCGCGCCATGGACCCCGAAGTCAATCTCGGTGCCATCTTCCAGAGTCGCGCGCCGATGCACGCCGTCCACCTTGACGACGGTGGCGCGGGCCGTGTACAGAGCGTCCCCCATGAGACCCCCTTCTTGAGGTGACCAGGCTGGAGTTTCCTGCCGACGGGCGGGACCAGATGCGTATTCTACCACCTACAGCTGCCCGTGGACAAACCTCACGGCATTCAAGCGGCGCTGCATCTCCTCTGGACCGCTTCGCCGCTCTCGGTGCATGCGCGAGATCATCCACGGACTGCTAGCCCCCCGCTTCGCCCCACGCATCGCTATATCTTGCACACGGGACAGGGAACCCGCAGGCTAACGAGGCCAAGGAATCGAGGCCCATGATGAATATGCGCCGCTGGAAATCGGAGGTTCCGCCCGCCGGGGAGGGCCTCCCCGGACGTGCCGAGCCGCTCGTCGTCTCGCCCACCCACTTTGTCAGCGGGAATCGGATCAGGCCGCCATTGCCCGACGGACTGCAACGCTCCTACTTCGCGATGGGGTGCTTCTGGGGGCCGGAGCGCCGCTACTGGGAGCTTGCAGGCGTGTACTCGACCGCCGTCGGCTACCAGGGGGGCACGACGCCGAACCCGACCTACGACGAGGTGTGCAGCGGCCAGACCGGCCACGCCGAGACCGTGCTCGTCCTCTACGACCCCGATCAAGTGCGCTACCGCACTCTGCTGGCCGCCTTCTGGGAGGGACACGACCCCACCCAGGGAATGCGCCAGGGCGCCGATGTGGGAACGCAGTACCGCTCGGCGATATACACCATGGGCGACTGCCAGCATCGACGCGCTCTCTCTTCCCGCGACCTGTACCAGGCGGAGCTGGAGCGCGCCGGGTTCGGCACCATCACAACCGAGGTCGCCCCGGCCCCTGAGTTCTACTACGCCGAGGACTACCACCAGCAATACCTCGCCAAAAACCCGGGCGGGTACTGCGGACACGGGGGAATTGGCGTCGCCTGCCCGAGCGGGCTGGCCGTGGAGCCCGGCTAGCGGGTGGCGCAGGAGCCCCGGTTGGAGGACGCGCGCGCCGAGACGGTCGCGCTGCTCAGCGACTGCTTCACTCGCGATGTCCTCTCGGTCGAAGACTTCGAGCGGCGGGTGGGACTGGCGCACGAGGCGGCCACGATCGCCGAGCTGGGGCGGGCGATCGACGGCCTGGAGACCGGCGGCGCCCTGGCTCGGCGGGAGGGGAGCGCGGCCTCCGGGGTGCATGCGAAGGGGAGCGCGGCACCGGTCGAGGTCAGGGCGGCCGACCGGGCGGTCGCCGTCTTCGGCGAGGTGAAGCGCACCGGGGAGTGGGTGCCGGCGAGGACCAACACCCTCGTGTCGGTCATGGGGTCCATCGTCATCGACCTTCGTGAGGCCCGCCTTGGTCCGGGCCGCACCACCCTTTCGGTCGTTGCGGTGCTGGGTGCGGTCGAGCTCGTCGTGCCCCCGGGGATGCATGTCCACTCGGGGGGCTCCACCGTCCTGGGCACATTCGAGCAGAGCGTTCGGAGCTCTGTCCCAGCGGCGCCGGGCGAGCCATTCGTGCAGGTGGAGGGGTGCTCGATCCTCGGCGAGGTGTCGATCGAGACGAGAAGGCCCGGCGAGTCGAAACGCGAGGCAAAGAGGAGGAGGCGCTCGGAGAAGCGGGAACGCAAGCGACTGGCCAGGGGACGGTAGGTGACGCCTGTTGTGGTGTAGATTTCCTGGCGTAGGAGTCCGCCACGGGCTCCTTAGCAGTCCGCTAGGGAGCGGAACCCCCGCCAGGGACGTGGGGTAGTGGGGTGCGCGGCGGAGCGTGCAGGAGTCACGACAAGATGCTCGAAGGGGCCGGGCGTGCAGAGATCCGAGCGATACAGGGTCGCGCTGGGAGCGGGACTGGCCATCTCGGCCGCGCTGCACGGCTTCGTGCTCGCCAGGATCGCCTTGGAGCCGCCGGAGTCAGCGGCCCTGGCGCCGTCGCCGAGCGCCTCCCCCGTGGAGCTGCCCGAGGAGACCATCGTGCTGCTGAGGATCGAGGAGCCCCCCGATCCCGAGGTGCCCCGCCCGGTCCTGCTCGCGGCGCGACCCTCCGATCTCCCGACCGCCTCGGGGGAGCTGCAGGAACCCAGAGAGGGAGAGGCGCCCGTCGCTCTGGCGGGCGAGTCGCCTAGCTCCTCGACAGAGGCATCGGATAGAGCGGGAGCGGGCGAACCGGAAGCCGCCTTCGCCATCCCGACTTCCAGGGCACAGCTCCCCGCGCTCGCCTCGATGAGGCCTGTCATGAGTGTGCACCCAGCAGCGGGAGCGGCAGTCCTGCAACCGCTCAGCGCCCTGGCACCCCGCCCGGAATTGGAGCGCGACGAAGGGGAGGGCGAGGAGAAGCGGAGCTGGTGGCGGCGGCTGGGCGCGAAGCTGGGGTTTGGCAAGGGTGCCACGGTGTGCGTGCCGCGCCCGGAGATCGCCGACCTGGACGACTCTTCGGCTGGCCTCTAGCAGCCCGGGGTCACACTCACCTGCCGTCAGGCTGGCCCGCGCCTCTGTCCCTCCGGTCAGGCAGCGCCTCCCGACTCATGGACCAGCCATCCCTGACCCCGCTCAGACGGCACGGGCGGTAGGGCCGAGGCAACTGTAGAAGGTGCGGCAAGGCGGAGCACTCCAGCGCCGAAGCGGGGCATGACGGTTACCCACGGTGTGGCCCACCAAAATGTCAACTGCAAATGCCATTCTGACAACCATGGATTACTTTTGGCCCACCGTGCTGCTGCTAGCCGACGGCCTCCGGCCCTGCTCGCGCCGCAATGGCCGCCGCGCGACCCGGTGAGCGCCGTC
Organism: Gemmatimonadota bacterium; assembly: GCA_026706635.1. Lineage (GTDB taxonomy): Bacteria > Gemmatimonadota > Gemmatimonadetes > Longimicrobiales > Gaopeijiaceae > Bin94. The sequence goes on from JAPOYJ010000020.1 coordinate 106,269, forward strand.
ACAGTTGCCCGTGATCGCCAGATTGCGCAAGTCGCTGGCGCGGCGTTACCGTTCGCCATGGCCGCTCAGCAACGCTCGGCTCTACGGACACTGCTCGTGCTGGGATCTGCCACGGCACTTTCCGGCTGCGACTTCGACTGCGCGTGCACGTCCGAATTGCGTTCCAGCGTCGTCGTGAGGGTGCGCGACGCCGCAACCGGTAGGCTGGCCGCTACCGGTGTGACGGGTGTATCCGAGCACGAGAGCGGAGCAGTCACCGAGTTCGCCGCCCATTCCGACCTGACTCTTCACGGCGAGTGGTTCAGTGAGCTTCCCGGAGAGCACACCATTTCCTTATGGAAACCAGGCTACCTGCCGTATTTCGTTGATGCTCACGCCGAAGCTGGCAGATGCCATGTGAAGGCGGAGATGGTAGAGGCCGACATCGCTCGCGACCTTCAAGCGGCTCCCGAGTCCCCCATTTCCTTCATCGAGGGACCGGACAGCACCGTTGGTGTATGGAATTCTGCGAGTGCCGAAGTGCAGATCTACCGTGACACGCTGGAGATCAAGGGCCTTGCGGAAACCCACGACTGCACGGAGCTCCGGGTAGTGCCGTTTCGGTCGGCCGCCCGACTCCATGTGCAGGTTGAGCCATCGGATGTCCCACTGGACGATTGTGTCGACTGGCGGCGGTTCGAGGCCAGGTTCCTCCTGCCATCTGGAGCAACCGACCTTCTGGTGACGAACGCATACTACTTTCCTGCTGTACTCTTCAACGGGAAAGTGCGGCCAAGCTCCTGGCCGTCCGCGTGGGCGGTTGATCGCCTTAGCACTAGGAGCCGACCGGGGAAAGCCTCGGGTCTCTATGGGCCTGCCAACGGCCCGCACGATTCCCCCTTTGCGTGAGCGACGGACCGAGATGAGTAGGCTGACGAGGGCGAATACGACAACAGCGCGACCGCGAAGATTCGCGCCGCTTCTTCCCCTCGCGCTCCTGCCGGCGTGCGGCGATGCCGGGGACGGATCGGCCGCCGGCACCGACGGAACTCTGGACGGCCCGGACGTGATCGTGAACGCCGCGACCGAGGAGCTCTTCACCGTGGGATCCGTCACCGGAGACAGTTGGGACATCTTCGGCAACGTGGGGTCCGTCCACTTCGACGCCGAGTCCAACCTGCACATCCTCGACAACCAGAGCGATCGGATCTTCGTGGTCGGCCCGGACGGGTCGCTGCTCCGCACGGTCGGGGGGTCGGGCGAGGGGCCCGGCGAGTTCAGTGGCGTCACCAGGATCTTCGTGGCGCGCGATGGCTCGTACACGGTGTTCGGGAATGGAGACCGGCGCATCGATCTCCTGGGACCCGGCGGCAGCTTCGTGCGGCGCATCAACCTCGACCCCGCAACGACAGGTATGATCCTGACGGAAGCGGTCTTCCCCGACGGATCGCTCCTCATCTCCCAGATCGTGCGCTTCGATTGGAACAACATGGCCGCCGGGTTTGTGCTCCCCGAAGTGGAGAGCCGCCCCCTCTGGATTCTGCCCTTCCCGCTGGACGGAGAGCTGGACACGCTGTACCACGCCTGGGAGCTCCCCGAGACCGAGGTCGTGTCGGGAGAGTCTTCGCCGGGGGAGATCGTGCTCTACGCTGGCCGCGCCTTCGAACCGCCTCTCGGCCTCGGCGTACTGACCGATGGCCGCGTGGCGCTGATCGACTCGACCGGGTACCGCGTCAAGCTGCTCGGTCGTGGCGGCGAGGTGACTGGCACGATCGAGCGCCCGATCACACCGCTTGCCGTGGACGAAGCGATCCGGGAGGCCGAGCGCGAGCGCTACCGGGAGCGGTATCCGCAGGCGTCGTCGGACAGGCCAGTGGCCCAGAGGGGTGTGCGGCGGGAGGGCGCGGAGTCGCTAACGTTCGCGGACGAGGTGCCGGTGCTCACCGGGATCAGGGTGGACTGGGAGGACCGCATCTGGGTGGAGCGCACAGGTCCGACGGGTGATGGAGACGACGGCCCCATCGACATTGTGACGCCCGCTGGGGACTACATCGGCACTCTGCCGCCGGATGCGCTACGTACGCCGGATGCCTTCGGTCCCGGTGGGCTTATGGCCTATATCGAGAGGGACGACCTGGGCGTGGCGACCGTCCGCGTGGTCAGGCTGATTGCGCTGGAACCGCGAGGGTAGAGCAATCCGCGAGGGCTAAGCTGCTCCCCAGCCCGATCAGCCCGTGGACAGGCCCCCCGACAGCAGGAGTGGCGCTGCACCTCCGCTGGACCGCTTCCCGCCATCTCGCCCTACTTCCGCTGGACGGCTCGAAGTTCGGCCCCTTGACAGCCTGCGACATGATGTCGTACGATACGATAGTGTGTCGTACCCCCTGAGCCAGGGAGGCAACCGCCAGATGACGGTACTGAAGCTTGCCAACGCAGAACTCGCGGTCATGGACCGCCTCTGGGAGAAAGGGATTGCGACCGCCCGGCAGCTCCGGGAGCAGCTATACCCGGAGGCCACGAGACCGATGCACGGCACGATTCAGAGGCTGCTGCAGCGGCTGGAAGCCAAGGGCTTTGTCGAACGGGACAGCGACCGGGCCGCACACCTCTTTTCGCCGCGGATCAGCCGAGAGGCGTATGCCGCCGGTCGCCTGGAGTACCTGGCGGACCAGGTCACCGGCGGCTCGTTCGTGCCGATGATCACTCACCTGGTGGAGGAGCGGAAACTCTCCGATGCCGACATGGAACGCCTGCGCCGCCTGCTGGAGGAGCGATGACGGATCTGGCCCTCCAGGTCGCAGCCAGCAAGCTTGCGCTCTCGGTTGTCCTCGGCGGCGTGGTCTGGGTCGCCACGAGGGGCGACCGACGGCCGCGCCTTTGCCACGCACTCTGTGTCGTGCTGCTCCTGGCCCTGCTCGTCCCGCCGGTGCTCGCCATCCCTCTGCTCCCCCCCGACTTCACAGTCGCAGTGCCGTTAGACCCGGTGCTCGCAGAAGCCACCTCCGCGATTGGCACCGATGCCCTCGCCGCTGTCGTTGGCGACGTCGAGAAAGCGTCGTGGCCCGTGCGGTACGGAAGGGCTGGGTTCGTCGCCCTCTGGCTTTTCGGCGCTACGGCAGTTCTGGGCTGGACGATCGTGCGGGCCCGACGATTCCGCCGCTTCCTGCGGGGAGCCTCGCGCGAAGCCCCGGCCGCGTTGCAGCGTGAGGCGCGGGATGTCGCGGACATCCTTGGCCTCGCGACTGTGCCGGCTATCTACACGACTGACACGGTCGTTTCTCCGATGGTCTGCTGGAGCGGGGGTCCGGTGCGTGTATACATCCCGTCAGCCCTGCTCAGGGGTATGGAGCCAGCCCAGTCACGTTGGATTCTGGCACATGAACTGGCCCACGTCCGACGCCGCGATCACGTCGTCCGCTGGCTGGAGTGGCTCGCATGTACGGTGTTTTGGTGGAACCCCATTGCGTGGTGGACACGCCGTCGTCTCCGGTCCGCAGAGGAGATCTGCTGCGACGCCTTGGTCGTGCAGGCGTTCGACGCTGCCCCTCGCGCGTACGCCCGTGCGCTGATGCGGGCGATAGACCTTGTTCGCACCGGGCAAGCGCCTCGCTTTCCTACTTTCGCGAGCGCTGCCGACAGCGACCGGCGTATGCGCATACTCGAAAGAAGACTTCGAATGATCATGACGAACAGACCCAATACGACCCGCACGCGGGTGCTGCGCCCTGCAATGCGGAGCGGATTCGCGGCCGTCCTGGCCCTGGGTCTGGTGTACTGTGGTGAGCACCGCTCGCCGACCGCCCTCGAACTACGCGGCTCGGAGCTGCCGCTAGCGCTAGCCGACGAGGACCTCGATCAGCTCGCCGACTACGTGACTAGGCCGCTCAACTCGCTTCTGTCGCCGGTTCAGCAAGACCGTAGATGGACGGGCCGCGTGCCCAGGGACGCCGACGACGTCTCGGTCGAAGCGCACGACCTTCGCACGACCTCGGAAGGGGAGTACATCGTACCGGAGTTGGGATTGATTCTTGTCGACTTCGATCAACGGGTACCATATCGGGAGCAGAAGGCGCTGTGGACCTCTATCGCCCAGCTGACCGCGAGCGATCAAAACGCGGAATTCCTGATTGCCCGCCAGATCGATGGCGGTGAATGGACCTTTCTGGACAAAGTCCCCGAAGCTTCAAGCTCGACGCTGCATCTCATTGCCCTGGGACGTTCGAACTGAGGAAGCGAATCGACAATGTCTCGTCCCCCAAAGGATCAAGATGTTGAGACGTACTAGCCTAGCGGCCCGTGGACAAACTTCCCACGGCATTATAGCAGCGCTAGCAGCCCGTGGAAAAAACCCTGACGGCATTCGAGGCGCGCTGCATCCGCGCTGGACCGCTTCGCTCTGCGTTGCTTCTTGCACGAATAGCGCTGCTATTCGCGCTGCGAAGCGCCTTGCCAGCCCGGCGCAGCGCCCCTCTCGGTGCTCGCCTGAGTTTATCCACGGACTGCTAGTGTCCTCGGCCCTCGCAGCCACCCTCGTGGCATGCGGCGACGCATATCGTGACGATAGTCTCCAGGGTGCCGACCGGTTCGTCGCCCTCGAGTTGGATTCCGTCTACGAGATCGGACTCGACGAGGACGTACACTACTTCGGCCGGATCTCGTCGATCGGTTTCGACGGCTCGGGTAGGCTCCACGTTCTGGACACCGAAGCGCACGAGGTGACATCGTGGGCTGCCGATGGCCGGATGATCCGGCGTTTCGGGTCTATGGGCGATGGTCCCGGCGAATTCCGGGCGCCGAGGGGGGCCTACGTGTTCCGGGACGGGACTGTCGCGGTTCATGACATAGGCCATCGCGCCCTCGTGACCTTCGATTCCGCTGGCCAGCATGTGGAGAACTTCCGATGGGCGGGCGGCCTTGTCCCGGGCATCAGCGCGGTCGTCCTGACGGGGGTTCGGGTGGTCGGGCCCGACGATCCCTGGATCACGAGCGGCAACGCGCGTGACAACACGCGCCCGGTCTATCGGTTCTCGCTCGACGGTGATTCCGTGGCCTCCGAATTGCTCTTCGTTGCCTGGCGCTCCACCGAGCGCAGCATGAGCTTCGTCCCCTCCCTGCGGCACGCTGCCCTTCCCGACGGCCGGATCGTGGTTGCGGACTCGGCCGTCGGGTACCGAATCGACATCGTCTCCACGGAGGGGGCGATCGACGGTACCCTCAAACGGCCGGTCGAGCCGTGGCCGGTGACGGAAGAGGTCATGGTGGCCGAACGCGAGCGGCTAATCGCATCTCTTCCGGGCGAGAGAGGGCTGGCTCGCGCCCGCGAGGATCTTCAGGCGGCGATGGGGATCAGACTCAGAAACGAGATCGACGCCTCCCAGGTCCTGGAGAATTCCCGCGCCCTGATCGAGGAACGGCGCTTTGCCACTCAGGTTCCGGTGATCGACCGCCTGCGCGCGGACTGGGACGGCCGGATCTGGGTTGCCAGGAGCGACTCCATGGGAGGAGGGGGCGGACCGATAGACCTGCTCACGGCGGACGGCGGATACCTGGGCAGCTGGCATCCGGGAGACCTCGGACTTCCGGCGGCATTCGGCCCCGACGGTCTCATGGCCTACCGGCGAAGCGACGAGCTCGGAAGGCAGAACATCCTGGTCGTGCGATTGGATCGGGAGAAGCTGTAGACCAAGACACGCCCCAACAGCAGGAAGCCCAGATGTGAACTACAGATGTCATATCGGATAGCCGAGCGCGGAGTCGGGCGGTATTGTTGACAACAGCTGGCAGCAGAGGGACGGGAGCCAGCCGGGCTGACCAATGAACGCCCCCTTGGAGCGCACGACATGCTGAGATTCGCCGAAGAGGTCATCCTCCTCCTCCTTGACGACGAGGAGGGCAAGCTCCTGCGAGTTCCCGACTGGTCGCTCCGCTACGCGCTCGCCGGAGGGGTCCTGATGGACCTGGCGCTCGAGGATTGCATCGACACCGACCTGGAGAGGCTGATCCTGGTCAACTCCGAGCCGCTAGGTGACGAAATCCTGGATCCGACGCTGGCCGCCGTAGCATCCGCCGACGAGACCCGCGACGCACGCTTCTGGGTCGAACGCGAGGCTGGCCGCGCCGACCGGATCCGCGAGGCCGCCATCGACGGCCTCGTCGCGCGCGGCATCCTGGAGCGCCGCGAAGGCCGCTTCCTGTGGGTGTTCCGCTCGCGCCGATACCCGCTCATCGACGGCAAGGCCGAACGCGAGGTCAAGCTGCGCATCATGGAGGTGCTCTTCGGCGACATGGTCCCCACCCCGCGCGACGTCGTGATCATCTGTCTCGCGGACGCCTGCGGGATCCTGGCCGCGCTGCTCTCGAAGCGCGAGCTGAGGCGCGCGATGCCGCGCATCGGACTCATCCGCAAGATGGACCTGATCGGCCGCGCGGTGACCTCGGCCATATGGGACATCGAGATCTCGCTCGCCCGTGCGGTGCGGCCGCACATCGGGTAGAACACCGAGTTGGTGTTGACACTACTAGAGCCAGTGACAGGAAAGGGGGCGCGTATGCAGGGAACCCCGGCCATCGCGGTGCTGATCGGCTGCATCATCGCGTTTCCGCTCACAAGTGCGACCGGGTCGGCGCAGGAGCCTCCTGACACCGTCCTGGACGTTGAGGAGATCGAAGTGGTCGTCGGTTCGCGTGCGGGCGTGGCGGACCCGGCCACGCTCCCCGTCCCGGTCGACATCTACGGCTCCGAGGAGATTGCACGCCTAGGGGAAGTCGATCTCGCCGAAGTCCTGGGAGCGATCGCCCCATCCTTCAACTCCACCCGCCTGTCCGCTGGAGACGGTGCCGCCCTGCATGTGGCCACGCTGCGCGGCATGAACGGCGACCAGGTGCTGGTGCTGGTCAACGGAAAGCGGCGGCACGGGGTCGCATTCGCCAAGGTGCTCGCGGTCTCGGGGCAAGGCACGACCGGCACCGACCTCCGCGCGATCCCGGTGCACGCGGTCAAGCGGATCGAGGTGCTGCGCGAGGGCGCCGCCTCGCAATACGGCTCGGACGCAGTCGCCGGCGTGATCAACATCGTGCTCAAGGACGACGCCGGCGGAGTCAACGCGGCGACCTTTCTCGGACGAACGTCCCGCGGCGACGGGGTGAGACTGATCACGTCGGTCAACGCCGGCGTGCCCCTCGGGAGGGGATTCCTCAACGTCACCATCGAGGCTGCGAGGCAGGAGGTGACGAACCGGGCTGGTGCTGCGCCCACCTGCTTCGGTCCCGACCCGTCCTACGGCCCCTGCGTGGATGGAGGAAAGGACATCCCGCTACAGCGCAACGGCGAGCCCGACTACAAGGGCGCGGGCTTCATGGCCAATGCGGCAATCCCCCTCGGCGAATCGGCCGAGTTCTATGCCTTCGGGGGCTACTCCGGCCGCGAAGCGGTCTCCGACGGCCTGTACCGGAAGGCCGACTGGGTGCCGCGCACGGTCAGCTACGTCTATCCGGACGGTTTCCTCCCCGTCGAGGAGTCGGAGCTGAGTGACAGGTCGGCGGTGGCGGGGCTGCGCGGTCTCGTGGGCGAGTGGTCGGCGGATCTCAGTCTCGGCTTCGGGCATGGCCGCTTCGCCTTCGGTGCCGCCAACTCCATCAACCCCTCCTACGCGGCCGAGTACCTGGCCAGGAACCCCGGGGCGGACGGTGCTTCCATCGCGGCAAACGCGGGACCGCGCGACACCTTCAGCGGGGGGCTGAACGTGCGCCAGTGGACGCTGAACGCCGACGCGACGCGGGAGCTCGAAGTGGTCGCGACGCCTGCATTTCTGGCGTTGGGCGGTGCCTTTCGGAGGGACTCGTACTGGATGGAGGCCGGCGATCGGGCCTCGTGGGCATGCGGACCGAGCGACACCCCCGGCAGCTTTCCGGCCGCCCACCAACAGAACGACGGGTCCGTGCTGGCGAGCTGCGGGATCCAGGGCTACCCCGGCTACAGCCCCTCCTCGGCTTCGCTGAGCGAACGTGATCGCAACAGCTTCGGGGTGTACGCGGAGATGGAGCTGCACCCCTCCGACGCCGCAACGCTGGGCGGCGCCCTGCGCTTCGAGGAGTACACCGACGCCGGCAGCTCGCTCACAGGCAAGGTGGCTGGCCGCGTTGGCCTCGGCGAGTCGGGGGCGGCCGTGCGGGCCGCGGTCTCCACGGGCTTCCGCGCGCCGCGCCTGCCCCAGCGGGGCTTCAACACGATCGGCTTCGTGGGCGACGCCGAGGGTCTGGTGAGCGCCGGATTCCTCCCCGAAGGCGACCAGATCGCGTGCGCCGACTTCGGTGCCTGCTCCCTGAGCCACGAGACGTCGCTGAGCTTCACCGGGGGGGTCGTCTATTCCGCCGAGAACGGCCTCCTCGTGACCGCCGACTACTACCGCGTTGCGGTCGCCGACGCCATCGCTCTGACGCAGAGCCTGCGCCCGACCCACGGGCTTCGTCAAGGCGCCCAATTCCAGGGCCGACCGGTGGACGCCGTGGCGTTCTGGACCAATGCGATCGACACGCGAACCCAGGGATTCGACCTGGTCGCCAGCTGGCGGTTGCGCGGGATGGCGTGGGGCGCCGCGGATCTGTCGGCCAGCCTGCACCAGAACAGCACCGTGATCACCGCCAACCGGAACGAGAACTTCATCGGTGACACGCAGCAGACCCTGATCGAGGAGGCGCAGCCGGGGCGCCGGATCGGCGTGAGCGCCGACATCCGGTCCGTACGTGGAGTGGGTGCCAGCTTCAGCGTGAACCACATCGGAGCGGTCACGACCCCGTTCATCTTCGAGGAGACTATCACGATCGATGGGGCGGCGATCGCCGACCTGGAAGTCACCTTGAGGGTGGCCGACCGGATCCTCCTGGGGGTGGGTGCCAACAACCTGCTGGACAAGCTGCCGAACAGGCTCCCGCGCGACCACGTGGCCCAGCTCTGGACGATGGAATACCCCTCGGAGTCGCCCTACGGCGTCGCCGGACGCATCTGGTACATGCGCGTGAAGATGGTCGGGAAGTGATCGCGGAGACCGATGCGCGCATGGATCGGAGCAACGCAGAGCGAAGCCCCGGTTTCGATCATTGTAAACCATGGAGCACATTGTAAAGCATAGATTACAGTATGGAGAGGCGCGCGAGGCGGTCCAGCGGTGATGCAGCGGGCCCCCTGCCGTGGGAGGCTGTCCAAGGGCTGCTACACAGGTGCCCCGACGACCCACAGCGCCAGGAGGGTCGCCAGCGGCACGGTGAGGTTGTCGTCGATGCCGGTAGGCGCGACCTCCGCGGCGGCAGCGAACGTCCCCGCCGCGAGCGCGACGGGGAGGCCGAAGAATGGGATCAGGACAGCGACCGAGACCGCGTAGAAGGCCGCCGAACCCTCCCAGCTTCCCTTGCCCAGTGGCCGCCTGCCCCAGAGGCGACCTACGACGCTCGCCACGGGGTCCGCGACGGCCAGGACGAGGATCGCCGGCACCGACCACGAAGGCGGCGCAATCGCCACCGTCGCCAGCGCTCCGATCAGGTACCAGGTGGACGACACCGGGCGGCGGGCCTCGCGCGGAGACGCCAGTGCGCGGAACCACCGGTAGAAGACCGTGTTGAGGGCTGCGGAGCGAAGCCGCACCACATCCAGCGCCACGGCCATCGCGGCCGCGCACGCCAGTCCGACCACCGGCACGGCGGAGTCCAGACCCACAAGGTGCACAGCCGCGGCGATCCCAACGCCGCTAGCCATGTGGGTCGCACGACGCCACGGCTGAAGGCCCTCGGTGCGGCCAATCGCCTCCTTCAGGATCTCGGCCTCGCTGTCGACTCCATCGACGGGCCCCGCTCCAAGGTGGCGGGACGGGCTGAAGCGCCGTGCAGAGTGGCGATCCTTCCCACGCTCGACCGCGGCCACGCGCGCACGCGGCTTCATCTCAGGCAGCGGGCGAACGCCGCCGGCCCGACGATCGTTCCGTGCACTGTCCATGTGGCATCACACTCGCAGCATACGGCCCCCGTTGCGCGGGTCACAACCCCCCCAATTGCCCCCGTGGACCCGCAATACTTAGCTTCGGGAGCCACCGGTGCGGGCACTGTAAACTGTAGATTACACATTGTAAAGCGTACATTACAGAATGAAGCGATACACGGCCTTCGACCCGCCCGAGTACCACGAGTGGCGGCCGGACCCGGAGCTGGTCCGCGAGTACCGGCAGCGCATCGAGGACGATCACCGGCGCTGGGCGCTGGTGCAAGGGCTGGGCGAAGAGGCGCTCCTGGAGATCTACCGGGACCTCCTCCTCACCCGCCTGCAGGACATCGGCCTCAAGCGGTGGGTGCGGCAGGGGGTTATCAGCAAGGCGTGGCTGGGGGTCGGCGAGGAGGCCGTCACGGTTGGCTGCGTGGCGGCGCTCGACCGCTCCCGAGACGTGGTGATCCCGATGATCAGGAACGCCGGTGCCTCCCACATGATGGGGCTCGCGCTCGAGTACGGCTTCACCTCGTACCTGGGGACGGCCAACAGCCCGAGCGGCGGGCGAGACTTCCACTACGGCGACGTCGGCAGGGGGGTGATCCAGCCGATCAGCCATATGGGCACCAGCGTGACGATCGCGGCCGGGGCGGCGCTCGCCTTCAGAAACCGGGGCGAGGACCGTGTGGCGGTGACCTGGACGGGCGACGGAGCCACCAGGACCGCCGCCTGCCACGAGGGGCTGGTCAGCGCGTCGCGGTGGGGCGTGCCGGCGATCGTCGTGGTCCAGAACAACCAGGTGGCGTTGGGCACCCGTCTCGGGCAGCACGGGGCGGGAAGGCTCGAGGACATCCCGGCAGGCTACGGCATCGCGGGGCTCGAGTGCGACGGCAACAACGTGCTCGATGTCTACGCGGCGACCGCGATCGCCCGGGAGAGGTGCGCCGACGGTCGCGGACCCGCCATAGTCGTCGCCCAGACCTTCAGGATGGGGGGACACGCCACCCACGACGAACGCGAGGCGCGCGAGACCTTCCCGGCCGAGCTCTTCGAGGAGTGGGGCCGCCGCGACCCGGTCGGCCTCTTCGAAGCGTACCTTGCCGACGAGGGGATCCCCGCCTCGGTCCTCGCGCAGATCGAGGCGGAAGCCACAGCGGCCGTCGAGGCCGCGGCCGAGGGCGCCCTGGCAGCTCGCGGGGATCGTCCGGCTCCGGAGCACGCGATCTTCGACGGCATTACCGAGGGCGGAGTGCTCCACCCGCTGGCGCATCGCCTTTTGGCGGATCGCTAACCGCTGGCAGAGCACCGGGCGAGCCGTTAGGATCGGGGGATGTTCGACAACCTTCGCCGAGCCTTCCGGGAGGCTGTGGATAACATGCAGCGCGAGCTCGACGCTGGCGCGGCGCCAGACTCCGTGCGCAGGCTGATCCGCTCCATGGAAGGCGAGGCCGCGCGGACCAAGGCGTCGCTCGAAGCCCTCAAGAAGGACTTGGAGACGACACGGGAGCGGGTGCGCAGGGAGGAGGAGAGCGCGGAGACGTGTCGACGCCGGGAGGCGATGGCGCTCGAGATCGGCGACGAGGAGACCGCGGCGCTCGCTTCCAGGTACGCCGCGAGCCACCGCGAGCGAGCACGGGTGCTCGCCGACAAGCTCCGCGCAATCGAGGCCGAGGCCAGGCTCCTCGATGGCGAGTACGGCGAGATGCTGGAGCAGATCCGCCGCGCCCTCACCCAGGCGAGCGCACTCTCTGCCACCGCACGGAGGACGAGGGCGCGCAGGTCGGTCGCGGGTGCGGACGACCTCTTTGCCAGGATGGACGGGATGGCGGCCGAGGTGGACGACAACGAGCGCCGTGGAGAGGCGGCGGAGTCGCTTTTCGACGACGCCGGATCGGTGATCGACGAGCGGGCCGCGCGAGAGGCGGAGGCCGACGCGCGCCTTGCGGAGTTGAAGAGGCGGATGGGTATGCGGTAGATTAGGGGCATGGAAAACTGGATCGGCGTCGCCGTCTGGATAGTGGTGGGCGTCTCGATCGGCCTCGGAATGAAGGTTGTCGTGCGCCTCGACGAGACCTCGCCCGGACACACGCCCGTGCTCTGCGCTCTGGGTGCCTTTGCGGCGGTGATCGGGGGGATGCTCGGCGTCGGCATCCTGGAGTTCGACCGCCCGGTCGCGCTGAGTCCGGGCGGAATGGCCGGGGCGGTGGCCTTTGCGGCGCTCATGACCTTCGTCTACCGATGGGGGATCACCCGGCTCACCTGAGCCGCGGGGATGAGCTCGCGTTAGCGCCATGGAGCAGCCGGTTGACTTCGCCCGCAGGGAGCGCCCCCGCTTCTACCGGGAGCTGAGCGCGTTCCTGCGAATCCCCTCGGTGTCCGCCAGCTCGAAGCACGACGCCGACACCAGGAGGGCGGCCGAATGGGTGGGGGACCAGCTGCAGCGAGCTGGCCTCGTGGTCGAGATCCTCCCCACGCCCGGCCACCCGGTGGTGTTGGGAGAGTGGCGGGGAGCGGGACCCGAGGCGCCCACCATTCTGGTGTACGGCCACTACGACGTGCAGCCTCCAGAGCCGCTCGAGCTCTGGGAGACGCCCCCATTTGAGGCCAGCCTCCGAGATGGCCGCATCTACGCGCGCGGTGCCGCCGACGACAAGGGGCAGCTCTTCCTGCACCTCAAGGCCCTCGAGGCGCACCTGGCGATCCGGGGCCACCTCCCGGTCAATGTGGTGGTCCTGGCCGAGGGCGAGGAGGAAGTAGGGTCGCCCAACCTGGTGCCCTTCGTGAAGGAGCACCGCGACCGTCTCGCCGCCGAGACGGTGGTGATCTCGGACTCCTCGATGTATGCCCCCGGCCTCCCGTCGCTCCTATTCTCGCTCAGGGGCTTGGCGTACTTCGAGATCCACGCCACCGGCCCCAGCACCGATCTGCACTCCGGTGCCTACGGCGGCGCGGTCCCGAATCCGGCGAACGCGCTGGTCCGCCTCGTCGCCTCGCTGCACGACGAGAGCGGCCGCATCGCCGTCGACGGATTCTACGACGATGTGGCGATTCCGCCCGAGGAGACGCTCGCCGGCATCCGCGCCCTGCCCTTCGACGCCGAGGAGTACGCGGAGGAGGTCGGGACGACGGCTTCGGGCGGCGAGGACGGCTACACTCCGCTCGAGCGCCTCTGGACGCGCCCGGCGTGCGACGTGAACGGCATCCTCTCGGGGTACACGGGCGAGGGCGCGAAGACCGTGCTGCCAGCAAGTGCGATGGCGAAGGTCAGCATGCGCCTGGTGCCCGACCAGTCCCCCGATCGGGTTGCCGCCCTGCTGCGCGAGCACATCGACGCCAACGGGCACGATGGCGTCGACTTCGAGCTCGTGGAGCTGCACGGCGGACGTCCCTGGCTGGCCCCGGTCGACGGTCCGCACTTCGAGGCGGCCGCCCGCGCGCTGGAGCGCTCATTCGGGGTGGCCCCGGTCCTCACCGGCGAGGGTGGCAGTATTCCGATAGTCGTCGAGTTCGAGGAGATCCTCGGCGCGAACCCGCTCCTGATCGGCTTCGCCCTTCCCGGCGCCAACATGCACGCCCCCAACGAGTGGTTTGCCACAGAGTGCTTCGAGAAGGGAATCGAGACGCTGATTCACCTCTACGACGAGCTGGCGTCGGAGCGGTAGCCGACACGACAGAGCCGAAGGGACGGCAACGGTGGACAATACCCGCAATCAGGTGCCCGGCACCGTACCCGACCACTCCCCGCCCTACCTCTGGGCCGGGGTGGCGGCCGCTGCGGTCGGGCTTCTCTACGCCGTCACCCTGGCGCCGACCACGGCCTTCTGGGACGCGAGCGAGTACATCGCGACGGCCGGCATCCTGGGAATTCCGCACCCGCCGGGCAATCCGCTCTTCGTGGTCATGGCCCGCAGCTGGGAGGCGCTCCTCGGGGCCTTCGGGCTCTCGGCCGCCGTCAGCGTCAACCTCTTCTCGGCACTCATGGGATCGCTGGCGCACGGACTCTGGTTCCTGGTCGCGCACCACATCCTGCGCCACTTCTCCGATGACCGCCGCTTCCCCCTGATCGGCGCATTCGCCGCCGTGCTCGTGAGCGCCACCGCCTTCACCGTCTGGAACCAGTCCAACGTCAACGAGAAGGTCTACACCGTCTCGCTGCTCACCATTGCGCTGCTAACCTGGCTCGCCTTCAGGTGGCAGGAGAGGCTCGGACGTCCCGGCGACGACAACATCCTCGTCCTGATGGCCTTCATCCTGGCGCTCTCGGTCGGCAACCACCTCATGGCCTTCCTCGCCGCCCCGGCGCTCCTCCTCTTCGTGCTATTCGTGCGGCCGCGCGCGCTGGCGAGCTATCGGCTCTACCTCGTCGGAATCCCCGCCGTCGTCCTCGGCCTCTCGATCCACCTATTCCTCCCGATCCGCTCCGGCCTGGATCCGGTGATCAACCAGGCGCAGCCAACGTGCGAGAATATCGGCGAGGCAGTCGTGAGCGTGGTCACCTACGGAAACGCCGGGTGCGCGGATCTATCGGACGCAATCCAGCGCAAGCAGTACCAGAAGCCGCCCCTAAGCCATCGGCAGGCGCCGCTCGTAGCCCAGGTCGGCAACTGGCTGCAGTACTTCGACTGGCAGTGGGCGCGCTCGCTCTCCGCAGTGGACTCCACCTTCGGGCGCTACCGGGTCCCCCTCACCCTGCTCTTCATCGGGCTCGGTGTGCTGGGACTGATCGAGCACTACCGCCGGGACCGGGAGAGCTGGATCTACTTCATCTCCCTCTTCGCCGTCCTCTCGGGGGGGCTCGTCTTCTACCTGAACTTCAAGTACGGCTACTCGATGCCGCTCCCGGAGGGGGAGGAGCTCAGGATCGCGATGGAGCGGGCGAATACCACGCTACTCAGGGAAATCCGGGAGGTGCGCGAGCGCGACTACTTCTTCGTCGTCGGCTTCTCGGTGTGGGGGCTAATGGCCGGGATCGGGATCGCCACCCTCTGGCGGCGGGCCAGCCAGCGTTTGGGGATCTCCCTTGCCGCGGCGTCGCCGGTCCTCGCCCTGGCTCTGATCCCGCTGGTCCTGAACTTCGGGTGGGCGAGCCGCCGCGGCGACTACGCGGCCCGCGACTGGGCCTACAACCTGCTAATGAGCGTCGAGCCGTACGGGATCATCTTCACCAACGGCGACAACGACACCTTTCCGCTCTGGTACCTCCAGGAGGCCGAGGGCATCCGTCGCGACGTCACCGTCATGGTCGGTTCGTACCTCAACACCGCCTGGTACGTGAGGCAGCTCCGGGACCTGACACGCCCCTGCGGGCCCGGGCAGGATCCCGACGCCGACCCCACCCGCATCCTCTGCCAGCGACCGTACACCGCCGAGAACACCGACGCGATGTACACGCACGATCCGGCGGAGGCCGAAGCGGCCGGAAGGACCGCAATCCTCCTGGACTCGCCGGTGCGAAAGCCGGAGCGAGGTGCCTTCCCCGAGGCTCTGGACGACGCCAGAATCGCGCAGGTCGCCCGGAACTACGTCCGCCTCGAGGAGGACCGCACCTTCTCCCTGGGTCCGGTGATCGCCACCATGCGCGGCGGGGACACCATCGTGCCCATGCATCAGTTTGCGCTGGCGGCGATCAGCAACTCGCTCGGAGACCGGCCCGTCTACTTCTCTTCTGCCAGCAATCCGGCCGGATCCTTCGGCCTCACCGAGTACGTGGTGCGGCAGGGGCTCGCCTTCCGCCTCTGGCCGGGCGACCCCGCGACGCTGGCGGCGCGCGGGGTGCGGCGCAACGTCGACACTCGCGGCAGCGGGGCGGTGCTCGGGACATGGCTCGACATGGAGCGCACCCGGCTACTCGCCGACAGCGTCTTCATGCACCGCTCGGGAATCCCGGGAGGTTGGCGGCACTGGCCGGACCGCTCCACCCTCGGCATTCCGAACTACTACGCCTGGATGAACTACGCCCTGGCCCAGGACCCGAAGCTCAGGACCGACTCGGCCGCGATGGCCCGCCGCGTGGAGCGGACGCGGGAGTGGGAGGCGCTGGCGACATCGCTGGATTGGCCGCCGCGGACCGAGCCCAGGTAGGGGACTGCGCAGCGCCATCCCCGCTGGACCGCTTCGCTCGCCTGCCCATACTGTAGTGTCTGATTTACATTATGTAAATCACGGTTTACAATGCCCGCACCCGTGGGCGGGTCTATTCACGCCGCCATCTCCCGCTGGCGTCTCCCCAGCCAAAGCGCCACCAGCAGCCATGTGCCCGCCACCGGGACCATGGTCCACGCCATCGCCGCTGTGCCCAGGCCGGCCGCCCGCAGCCCCGCAAAGGACCAGGCGCCGATCTGGTCGCCGGCACGGTACACGAAGGTGTCGTTGAAGTTCTTGGCCTTGTACTTGTCGCGCCGGGGGAGCACGGTGTAGAGCACCTCCCGGGCCGGGTTCGCGAGGCCGAAGTTCGCGCTCCGACGGAGCACCTGAAAGGCGACGAAGACGGCTAGCGCTGGCAGTGCGCCGAGGGCGAGGAAGCCTGCGATGCTCACGAGCGGCAGGATGGCGAGCGTGGGGCCGACGCCGAGTCTGCCGATGATGCGGCCGGTCAGCAGCAGCTGCGTCATCAGCGTCAGGGTGTTGACTGCCAGGTCGATGCGCGCAAAGACGAGGGTCCGGCCACTGGAGGTCGCCACCGCGCTCGAGACGATCTCCGCCTGGATGTTGTAGAGGAAGGTGGAGCCGACGGTGAAGAGGAGCATGAAGGCACAGATCCCCAGCAGGTACGGGGAGCGGGCCACCCGGCCGATGCCCTCCAGCGGGGAGCCGCCGATGATCGCGCCGGCATCCGGCGAGGCTAGCGAGGCCGGATCGAGCTCTTCCCTTTGCTCTCCCCGATCCCGAGCGCCGTCGCCCCCCCCGACCCGCCGTTCCAGAGCCCGGACGCACGCTACCGCGCACTCCAGCAGCGCCACCGAGAACCAGAGGAGTGCGGCCGGAAAGATCTGGTCGGCGAGGGTAGCCGCAATCGAGGAACCGAGGATCGCGCCCAGTGTCCCGCCCACTCCGATCAGCCCGAAGAGACGGCGGCTCCGGCGTTCGCGGTGAATGTCGGTCATGAACGACCAGAAGACCGAGACGACGAAGAGGTTGAAGACGCTCGTCCACACGAAGAAGGCGCGCCCGATCCAGAGGCTGGCGTCGGTCCCCTCCGGCGTCGCCCAGAGGAGAGCCCAGAAGCCAACCAGGCACCCCATGAAGAAGCGGTACGCGACGGTGACGAACTTCCTGCGCGGCAAGCGGGCGACCAGTGCGGCAAAGATCGGGTGGGCCACAAGCATCGCCAGGAGCGTGCCGGTGAAGAGCCACTTGAGGTCCCCCACCCCGCCGGCGACGCCCAGAGTCTCGCGGATCGGCCTGATGACGTAGTAGGCGGAGAGGACGCAGAAGAAGTACGCGGCGGAGAGGAGGACGATCCCGGCTTCCGCCGGTCGGACGCCGGTGAGGCGGGCGGCGATCGTGCGGAGCCCGGCAGTCCTTGGTAGGGACCCGTCCTCCGGGGTGGCCGGGGAGCTCGACGCGGGCTCCGGGCGGTCCGGATTCAATATCGGGCGGTGGCTCGGGGACCGGAAGCTAGGGGTGCCCTCATCCCCCCACCACGATCCGGAACCGCACCACCCGCTCCACCCCCAGGGCGTCCCGGGTCACGCCCCACACATGGTCCCCGTCGAAGACCGGGTTCACATAGGGCGTGAACCCACCCGGCGGCACCACGACTCCGAGATAGGTCCCGTCTGGCTCAAAGACGTCGTAGCGCAGGGGTTCTTCCCAGGTCACGGGGTCCGAACGGGGATCCTCCGGGTCGTGGTCCGTGTTCTCTACGCGGTGCGCCTCGGTCCACAACCTCACCCAGATGCGGCCGTCCCGTCCGGCCAGCAGTTGGCGAAAGAACGGCTTGTGATCAGGGATCGGCGGGCCGTTCCAGCTCCAGCCCGGAATGTTGGCTTGCAGCCGCCGTTCGAGATTGTCCCGTTGCCGGGCGCCCTCGTCAGCGTGCACCGCGGCGGGATCGGTGTTCCGCTCGATTCGGAGTATGCCGTCGTCACGAGCGAGGTCGATCCGGTAGTCCGCGGGCAGGCCTGTGACCATGTGGCCGCTGGGGTGGACGGTCCACTGGAACGAGGGGGCGAAAGGTACGGCGTTCCTGTACGTCGCATATCCTCCCTCGACTTCGCCTTCGGCCACGACAAGGGGCGGCTCGTACGGGCTCGAGGGTTCGGGGAGCGTGTCCAGGTGCGTCCCGTCCGGCCCAAGCACGATGATGTGCATGACCCAATCGGTGCTCGACAGATCGCGGGTTATCAGATATGTACGGCCCTGCACGTCGGTGTGGAGCGGGTGGTTCGAGCCGGAGTTGCCCGCATCGAATCCCCACTGGTCCGTTTGTCCGCGACCCGGACCGAATACCGAAATGCGCTGGCTGCGGGAATCGCGGACCAGCAGCCGGCTGTCCGAAAGCAGGGCGATGGCCTCGGCGTATCCGAACTCCCCCGGCCCCTCTCCCCGTCCGCCCAGTGTCTCCACGTATCCCCCTGCCGAGTCGAAGACGCGCACGTGCTGGGCCTGTCCGTCGAGCACGTAGACGTTGTGGTCGTCGTCCACGGCGATCGACGAGATGCTGCCGAAGAGATACTCCTCGGGCCCGTCAACTTCGCCGACCGAGATCTCGGGGACCAGGGTCGCCTCAGCGCCCCAGACGCTCCCCGACAGCGTGCGGACCACCGTTGTGTCGCCGATGGTCTCGACAACCACCTCCGGCCCGGCCGGTGCAGGACTTGTGTCGGTTCCACACGCTGCTGGAATGAACGGCGTCGCCAACACCAGCAGTGATCTCATCGTCCAGTCCTTCCATCCTCAGGTGAACTGCAGTTTACATTATCCCGCCTTATTCATGATCGACCTGGGAGCGGGAGCGACGTGAGGCGGTAAGTGTT
>JAPOYJ010000004.1 GCA_026706635.1 Gemmatimonadota bacterium
CAGCGCTATTGGTCCGAGGAGCAACGCAGAGCGCAGCGGCCCAGCGGGGATGCTCCGCCGGGCGAATGCCGTCGGGGTCCTGTTCGCGGGCCGCCCCGCTGGCAGGGCGCTTCGCGGGCGATGCCCGCCTCCAGCATGTGGCAGCGCAGTTCCGAGCGGCTGAACCGCGACGGGGCCAGCCCCAGCTTGGCGGGCAGTTCACACGCCAGGGCCTTCACTTCGGCGACGACCCGAGGGGTAATGTGTACTAGCCGCCACCCGCGCTGAGCTGGTAGCGGTGGTGACGCCCGACAAAGGATGCCGGGGGCCGGGAGAGCGGTTACGCGCCCGGTCGGGATGGCGAGCGAAGGGCTTCGTACGAAGCTTGTCGTTGACGTTCGAACCCACACTCCTTAAACTCAGAGTGGAGACTGCCAGCGGGACCTCGGAGTGCGACGCCAGCCCCTGGGCCGGTGGACCCGACCGAGCGGAGTCTTGCCTCGTCGAAATGTCTATCAGAAGTGACATAATGGAAAGCAAAGTTTACAGTGCGAAGCAGTCCGGCGGACCGAAGGGCTTCACCGACCGCGAGCTCGACATCATGAGCGTGCTCTGGCGCGAGGGGTCGGGGACGGTGGCGGAGGTCCGCGGCGCGCTCGGCGAGGAGGTCGGCTATACGACTGTCCTCAAGATGCTCCAGATTCTCGAGGATAAGGGCGCCATGGGCCACGAGCTGGAGGGGCGCGCCTACCGGTACTACCCCCTGGTGGAGTCGGTGCGGGCCGGCGGGCGTGCGCTCTCGCGAATCGTGAACAAGATCTTCCACGGGTCCGCCGAGCGCCTGCTGGCCACCCTGGTGGAGGACCGCAAGTTCACCGCCGAGGAGATTGCGAGGATGCGCGCGATCCTGGACCGGGCGGAGCGTCGGAGGGACGCCGAATGATCGCGTGGATGGCGTACGCCGCGCTCGTCGGGGCGATTGTGGCTGCGGGAGGCCTGGCAATGGAGCAGCTGGCGGCTGCGATCGGACGGCCCCGCCGCATGGCGTGGCTGGCGGCGCTGGCGCTCGGAGTCGCGATTCCGCTTGCCGGAGGGTGGGGCACACCGGTGGCCGCGCCGGTCGAGGAGACCTCCGCCGAGTCCGAGCCCGCCGACCGATCCCTAGCCGGAGACCTCTGGCGCGCGATGCCCGCCGTGCCTGTACCAAGGGACAGGGCGGCCGGGAGGATCGCCCTGCTGGCGTGGGGAGTAGGAACCCTGGCGGCGCTGGTCGTCCTGGCCGGGGTGCTGGTTGTTGTCGCACGGGGGCGCCGCCGCTGGGAGCGCAGGCGGGTGCTCGGTGCCGATCTCTACGTCTCGCGCCGATTCGGCCCGGCCCTGGTCGGCGTCGCGCGGCCGAGGGTGGTGATTCCCGCGTGGGTGACGGAGCTGGAGCCGGGCGCCAGCGACGCCATCATCCGGCACGAGCTAGAGCACGCGCGGGCCGGGGACCACCTGGCACTCCTCTACGGCGGCCTGGTCGCGGCGGCCTTCCCTTGGAGCCCGGCGATCTGGTGGATGTACCGGCGGCTCCGCGCCGCCGTGGAGCTGGACTGCGACCAGCGGGTCCTGGCTTCGGGGATCGGGGTCGCCGACTACGGCGACGTCCTCCTGGGCGCGGGATCGCGCTCCCGTGGGCACTGGGGATTCGCCCCGGCGATGGGTCAACCAAGAAGTCTGCTCGAACGGAGGCTGAAGACGATGAGCGAGAAGAGAAGAAGGCTGAATGCGGGCCGTGCGGCGCTGCTCGCGGCGGTGGCGGTGGGGGCGGTGATGGTGGCGTGCGATACCCCGGTGCCGACGGAGGTGCGGGAGGCGTTCGAGGAGGTGACTGCGGATCAGCGCGTGGCGCTTACCGAAGCGGAAATGGAACGGCGGAGCGTTCGGCTCCGGCTCTTGCGGGACTTTGTGGTCACGGGCCGCAGCCGGGTCTCCGGCCCGGTCGTGTACCTGGACGGCGTCCGGGTCCCAGGGCCTTGGGAAACGTCCGACGGCGAAGATCCGCTCTCCCAGCTGGATCCCCACGATATCGCCACCATCGAGGTGTTGAAGGGAGCTGCGGCCAGGGAGCTGTACGGCGACGAGGCGGCGATGGGCGTGATTGAGATCTTCACGAAGGCGGCGGAGTATGAACGCGAGCCGCACGCCGAGGGGCTGGTAGCGACGGAACAGGGGCGGGTGGAACCGGTGGCCGGGTGGCAGGTCGAGGAACTCGTGGTGACCGTACCGCCGCTGGTGGAACCCGTGGCCGAACTGGAGATCCAGGAACTCGTCGTGACCGGACAGGCACAGGCGCAACGCGTGGCCGAGCTGGAGGCGGCGAAACGTCGCCACGAGCTGCAGGTCCAGGAACTCGTCGTGGCCGGACAGGCACAGGCGCGACGCGTGGCCGAGCTGGAGGCGGCGGAACTCGTCCGCGAGCTAGAGGCCCAGGAACTCGTCGTGGCGGGACAGGTGTGGGGGGAACCCGTGGCAGAGCTACAGGTCGAGGGGTTCGTCGTGACCGGACAGGCGCGGCCGGTCGTCTTCGTCGACGGCGTGCGCGCGGACGAAGCCGGGCTGGACCAGGTCCTTCGCGACATTGGCGGCTCCGACCGGATCGACCGGATCGAGATTGAGAAGGGCGAGGCGGCCGAGAGGCTCTATGGCAGTGGAGCGGCGCACGGCGTGATCCACATCTACACCAGGAGGTAGCGCGCCGGTCTAGCAGCCCGTGGACAAACCTCCCACGGCATTCGAGCGGCGCTGCATCTCCGCTGGACCGCTTCGCTTCTGCGTTGCTTCTTGGGCGAATGGCTCCGCCATGCGCCCCGCAAAGCGCCTTGCCAGCCCGGCGCTTCGCCCCTCTCTGTGCTCGCGCGGGCGCAACCACGGACCGCTTCGTCGCGCCTTGCCAGCGGGGCGCTTCGCCCCTCTCGGTCCACCGGTGGGGTATGGCTGCGAAGAGCGCCCGGAGCTCCACCGCACGTCGCAGGTCGCCGGGTTCGCCCCACTCGACGCTGAAGCGGCCGTCGGCCAGATCGGTTCGGAGGGCCAGCACCGCGGTGGTTCCGATGGTGCGGGGCACCAGGTGGTCCAGCTCGGGCAGTAACGCCCAGGGAAGCACCCACTCGTTCACGGTTGACCCACTAGATCCGCAACCCAGTCCCCACGCCTCGCTCCCCGCCCGGCTGCCCCACTCGACATGGCCGTCGTGCAATGACAACCACGGTTTACATCATGTCAACTCCTGTTGACATTCGCTTCCCATTGTGGACGCCCCCTCACCCACACTCCGAGAACCCACACAGGTGGCAGCGCTTGCACCCCTCCTCGTAGGCCAGCTGCCCCGCCCCGCAGTCCGGGCACGCGCCCAGCGTCTGCGCCGTGTGGTCCACCATGTACTCGCCCTGCACCGACCCCATCGTCTCCGCCGCCACGGCGGCCGGGACGTGGATCGGCAGCTCCTCCTGGACGCCCTCCTTCTCGGCTAGGTAGCGCTCGATCGCCTGCGCGATTGCATCCGGGGCCGAGAGGACCTTCTGGTGGCCCACCCCGACGGCGCGGTCGCAGGAGATCCCGCGCAGCTGGTCGCGCACGGCCGTTATCGGGATCCCCGAGCGGAGCGAGAGCGAGATCAGCCGCCCCACCGCCTCCGAGTCGGCCATCGCGGCGCCTCCGGCCTTTCCGACCGTGCAGAAGACCTCGAAGGGCTTCCCCGCATCGTCCTCGTTGATCGTCACATAGATGTCGCCCAGCGGCGAGTTCATCTTGACGGTCCTGCCAGCGAGCACCGAGGGGCGGCGGCGCTTGTGGCGCGCGGCGGCCGCCTCGAGGTCGTGCTCCTCCAGGCGGGCGCGCAGGCTCTCGACCTTGCCCTCCAGCTCGTGCCGGGCCGCGCGCGCGTCGGCCAGCTCGGCCTTGAGCGCCTCGAGCCGCTCGCTCTCGGAGGCGGCATCGGCCTTCTCTTGCCCGGTCTTCCCGGTCGAGAGCACCTGCATCGGGCGCGAGCCGTCCCGGTACACCGTCACCCCCTTGCAATTCTGCGCGTACGCCTGCTCGTAGATCTTGCGGACATCGGCGCGGGTCGCCTCGAAGGGGAAGTTGGTCGTCTTCGAGATCGCCGAGTCGACGTGCTCCTGGAAGGCCGCCTGCATCCGCACATGCCACTCGGGCGAGATGTCGTGGCTTGTCCGGAAGACCTCCTGCACCTCCTCGGGCACCTCGTCGAAGTGGATGTGCCCCTCCTCCGCAATCCGCTCCATGAGCCCGTCGGAGTGCCATCCCTCGCGCCGGGCCCGGGCGACGAAGTCCTCGTTGACGTCGGGCATCATGACGCCAGCCTGGTTCCGCATGAAGGCGACCGCGAAGAGCGGCTCGATCCCGCCGCTGCACCCTGCGATGATCGAGATCGTGCCGGTTGGCGCCACGGTCGTGAGGTTGCAGTTCCGGAGTCGCCGGGAGGGGCGGATGCGCTCGCCGTCGCGGTCGCGCGCGCACGATCCGTCCGGGCCCCAGATCGACTCCTCCCACGCCGGGAAGACCCCTCGCTCCCCCGCCAGCTCCTCCGACGCCGCTCGCGTCTCCTCCTCGACGAAGGCCATCAGGGTGCGCGCCACCGCCACCCCCTCGTCCGAGTCGTAGCGCACGCCCAGGCGGACCAGCAGGTCGGCCCACCCCATTATCCCGAGCCCGACCCGGCGGATTCTCTGGGCAAGCTCGGATATCTCGGCAAGCGGGTACCGGTTGGCGTCGATCACATTGTCGAGGAAGTGCACCGAGAGGCGCACCACCCGGCCGAGCCCCTCCCAGTCGACGCCCTCCTCGGGGCTCTCCCAGGCACCGTCGCGCACGAAGGCACCCACATTGACCGAGCCGAGATTGCAGACGTCGTAGGGGAGGAGCGGCTGCTCGCCGCAGGGGTTGGTCGCCTCGTAGCTGCCGAGCGCCGGAACTGGGTTGTGCTCGTTGGCGCGGTCGATGAAGAAGACCCCAGGCTCCCCCGTCTTCCAGGCTCCCCCGACGATCAGATCGAATATCTCGCCGGCATTCTCGCGATCGACAACCTCGCCCGTTCGCGGGCTCTTCAGGTCATACTCCTCGCCGCTCTCGACGGCGCGCATGAAGTCGTCGGTGATCGCCACCGAGATGTTGAAGTTCGTGATCTGCGAGGTGTCGTTCTTGCAGCCGATGAACTCCCGGATGTCGGGGTGGTCGACGCGCAGAATCCCCATGTTGGCGCCGCGGCGCGTGCCCCCCTGCTTGACGACCTCGGTCGAGGCGTCGTAGAGGCGCATGAAGGAGACCGGGCCGGAGGCCACCCCCATCGTGGAGCGCACGGTGTCTCCCTCGGGTCGCAGCCGCGAGAAGGAGAAGCCGGTGCCGCCGCCCGACTGGTGCACCAGCGCCATCGCGCGGAGCGTGTCGTAGATCCCGCTGCCGCCATTCGAGAGAGCGTCCTCGACCGGCAGCACGAAGCACGCCGAGAGCTGGCCCAGAGGGCGTCCGGCGTTCATCAGGGTGGGCGAGTTGGGCTCGAAGTGGCCTGTCGCCATCAGGTCGTAGAAGTCGCGCGCCAGCTCCTCCAGCTCGGCCTCCGAGGCACCGTGCCTGCGGTCCTCCTCGGCGACGACGCGCGCGATGCGCCAGAACATCGCCTCGGGCTCCTCGATCGGCGTCCCCGACTCGTCCTTCTTGAGGTAGCGCCGCCCCAGGACCACGCGGGCGTTCTGGCTGATGCGGGCAGTTGGCAGTCCGGTCGGAGGGGTGTCGGCGGAGGATAGGCGGGCTTGGCTGGGCGAGGGCATTCGGCGGGTCACCTTCCGGGACGAGGGGAGCTGCGGGGCAGTGCGAGACCACCTGCGGACTGCCATATCTTGTGGGGCCTGTAGTCTAACGCCACCACCGCTTGTGGTCAACGGTCCTCGCCTTGCCAGTCGGGGATGCAGCGTCGCCCCCTGCCGTGAGGAGGTTTGTCCACGGGATGCTAGTGGAGACGCGGTGGCGCCTCCGTCGCCTCCTCCGAGGCTGTATCCGCCTCGGCGTCCGCGGCTGGCACCACAAAGGGCGCCCGCGTCTGCACGACGATCGGCGAGCCAGCCGGGATGAAGCCCGGCACCTCGGTCACCGACCCGGAGCCCCCGGAGGCCGAGCTGCGGGCCCGCTCCAGCACCGGGTCCAGCATCAGCATGCGGCTGACGACCTCGCCCTCGATCGGCACTTCGTACCCGGGGGCGGAGAGCGTCTCGAAGTAGACCTCGAGCACCGGCCTCTCGCCCGGCCCACCCGAGGAGGCGGATGCCGCAACCCGCCCCAGGAGCAGCACACCCGCCGGCAGGAGGACGGCACCCTCCGGGTCGACGACGTCCCTGACGACACGGGCCATCACGGGGTCGCCGACGATATGGGTGGCGGTCGAGAGGTCGTCGGCGGCGGCGACGGTGACGAGAGTCCCCGACGGTACCCGAACGCCGAGCGGCACCTCCCCCGCGCCATCCACGCCCCCGGCACCTCCGGGGAGCGGAGGGCCACTCTCCGGCCCCTCTCCCGCATCCCCCGGAGGCTGACTAGGGTCGTCCTCCCCGTCCTCCGACGACGGCTCCGGCTGCTCGACCGCCCCGTCGCCTCCCAGAGCCTCGCCGCCCCCGGACTCCCTCTCCGCACCGCACGCCGGGGCGATCGAGATGCACAGCATTCCGGCCAGAAACCTGCCCTGCGACCCGCTCATAGCCATCGTGCATCTCCTGGCAGCCGCCATCGCGCCCGGCCTCCGACCCGCGCTACTAATATACTGTCCCCCGGACCTCGTCCGCCCCGACCCACCCGCCGTGCAGCTCGAAGGCGCACCCCAACGCGTAGCCGTGGACCAGCTCAGGACGATCCTTCCGTACTGCCTCCCCTACCGCAGGCCGCTCGTCTGGGGGCTCCTCCTGGTGATCGTGACGAACGCCTTCGCGCTCCTGCAGCCCTATCTGCTGAAGCTCCCGATCGACGCGCTGGCCGAGGGCGCACAGAGCGACCCCGAGGGTGCCCGCCGCATGATCGTGAACTCGGCGCTCCTGATTCTGGCGGTCGCGGTCGTGGCGAACGTTGCCCGCTACGGGATGCGCGAGATCCTCAACGGGGTGAGCCGCCGCATCGAGGTCGACCTTCGCGACGACTTCCTCCGCCACCTCCTGCGTCTCGATGCCCGCTTCTACGGCCAGAGGCGCACGGGCGACCTGATGAGCCTCGTCACCAACGACACTCTCGCGGTGCGGCAGGCGGTCGGCCCCGCGGTCATGTACTCGGCCAACACGCTCGCCAACTTCGTATTCGGGCTCACGGCGATGATCTGGATCAGCCCTCGGCTGACGCTGGCGGCGCTCCTTCCGATGGCTCTGCTGCCCCCCATCGTCCTCTGGTTCGGCCGGATGATCCACACTCGCTTCGAGCGCATTCAGGCGCAGTTCGCGGCGCTCTCGACGATGGTGCAGGAGAATCTGGCCGGGGTCAGAATCGTGCGCGCCTACGGGCAGGAGAAGGCCCAGGCGGGCGACTTCGAGGGGCACAACAGGGAATACCAGCGGCGCAATATGCGGCTTGCCAGGGCTTCGGGGGCCTTCCATCCGATCATGGGACTCCTCACCGGCTCGGCGATGGTGGTCGTGCTCTGGTACGGGGGGCACCAGGCGATGGCCGGGACAATTACAACGGGCGACTTCGTAGCCTTCTCCTACTACCTGGTCCTTCTGGGGTGGCCGATGATCGCGCTCGGGTGGGTGGTGAACCTCTACCAGCGCGGCGCGGCGTCGATGCGGCGGATCAACCGCGTCTTCGCAGTCGAGCCGTCGATAGCCGCGCCCGCGTCTCCGTGTCCGGCACCTGTCGGTCCGGCGGCGATCGAGCTCCGGGGCGTCAGCTTTCGCTATCCGCCTTCGGTCGCGGAGGAGGGGGAGGAGAGCGCCGGTGGGGGCACGGCGGACGCTCGGACGGCGCACGAGCCGGACGCCGGACTCGGGCGAGAAGTCCTGAACGACATTTCCTTCAGGGCCGAGCCGGGGCAGACGGTGGCGATCGTCGGCCCGACCGGATCGGGCAAGAGCACTCTGGTCTCCCTGATAGCACGGCTCTACGACCCGACCGAGGGCGAGGTGCTCCTCGACGGCCGGCCGCTACCCGAGTACGACCCGGCCGACATCCGGGCCCGAATCGGATTCGCCCCGCAGGACGGATTCCTATTCTCGGCCCGCCTTGGCCTCAACATCGGGCTCGGTCTGCCGGCCTCGCTACCGCCGGAGGAGCGCGACCGGAGGGTGGAGGGGGCGGCCCGGGCGGCCGACCTGCACGAGACCGTCGAGGGCTTCCCCGATGGCTACCGCACCCGCCTGGGGGAGCGAGGCGTGAACCTGTCCGGAGGGCAGCGCCAGCGGGCGACGCTGGCCCGCGCACTCGCGATCGACCCGACGATCCTGGTCCTGGACGACGTGCTCAGCGCGGTCGACACGGCGACCGAGGCGCGCATCGTCGGCGGCCTCAGGGAGGAGCTGAGGGGGCGCACCGCCTTCATCATCTCGCACCGGGTGACGGCCGTTCGCGACGCCGACCTGATCGTCGTTCTCGACGACGGCCGCATCGTGGAGAGCGGGCGCCACGAAGAGCTCCTGGCCCGCCGGGGCGCCTACGCCGCGCTGCTCAGGCGGCAGCTACTGGAGCAGGATCTCGCGGGGGCGGCGTAGAGATGCGCAAGGCGTCATGCCGGGTTTACACCACGACAACCGCAGTTGACACTTTCTCGCCCACCCTTCGCTCGGCTGACGCTCGACGGTGACGTCACCTCTTGTAGGGAGGACCGGCGACTTGGAGCCGGGTGCCCTGCTGGACGGTTCCCGTGGTCTCGGGCACCACCGGCGTGGCAAGGAACCGCTTGCACTCGCGGATGCGCCTGAATCCGTGGAACGCCGATCCGAACGCTCCGACCGGCCAGGCGAGCATCAGTATCTCCCCGGTATTGTATCCGTCGGATCCGTCCACGACGTCGTTGATGGCGACAACCGACGCCACGCCCACGATGATGTCGACAATGGGCAACGTCGAACCACTGGTGCACTCCGCGGTATGAGGGACGGGCGCACCTGGCCTGACCTTGGGCGGGCCGTCCACAAACATCGTCGAGCAGCCCTGGCCAAGGAGCGCAGCCAGAATCGTCACCGGGACCAGGGATCGCTTCGGCATCGCCTCTACTCCTTCAGGGGTTAATCCCACGGGGATCCCGAATCGAGCCGACCTCTACGAGTCGCGGCTGCGGCTCCCATGTGGAGCATGGCAGGGAAGACACCTCGGCGCAACCCGCGGGGCGGCGCCTCTCCGCTGGCTACAGCCTGTCGACCAGGAACTCCGGGGCGAAGCGGTTCAGCCAGGCGGCGAGCAGGACGAAGGAGCCGGTAGCCAGCAGGAGCCCCAGCAGAACCAGGAGAGCGCCTGCCGCCTTCTGCACCAACGGCAGGTAGCGGCGGAAGCGCCGGAAGCCCCTCAGAAAGCGCTCGAGCGCCAGCGCCGCCAACATGAAGGGAAGGGCGAGCCCAAGCGAGTAGACGAAGAGGAGAAACATCCCGGTGGCGACGTGCTCCTGCGACGCGGCCATCGTCATGATCGCACCCAGCACGGGACCGATGCACGGCGTCCAACCCGCGCCGAAGGCCGCGCCCACCCCGAAGGTCCCCAGGTAGCCAGCTGGCTTGTCGGCGAGGTGAAGGCGCTTCTCGCGCAGGAGCGGCATCAGCTCGAACACGCCCATCAGGTGCAGGCCGAAGAGGACGATGACGACCCCGCCCACGCGGGCGATCCACTCGCTGTTGTAGAGGAGGAAGGCGCCGACGAAGGTCGCCCCGGCGCCCAGGAGCACGAAGATCCCCGTGAAGCCCGCCACGAAGAGCCCCGAGTGCAGGAGCACCCGCCTTCGATCCACCCCCTCCTGCATCTCCTCCAGCGACATCCCGGTGACGAAGGAGAGGTAGCTGGGGACCAGCGGGAGCACGCACGGCGAGAGGAAGGAGAGCACGCCGGCCATGAAGGCGATTGGAAGTCCCACCGACTCGGTCATACCCCGATCTTCGCCGCACGTGAAGAGACCCGCAAGGTGCGGAGAGCTCGGCAGCCCCGGCCGCCTGTAAACCCGAGTTGACAAAATGCAAACCGTAGTTTACAAGTGACAGATTCTGGCCACAATCTGTCAATGACCCGTGCCCGACGGCAGCTACTCCGGGACCGACGTCCCCGCAAGATCCTCCTCGAAGAGGCGGCTCGGGTAGGAATCGAGGAGCGCCCTGAAGGCCTCCTCGGAGCCGCCGACCTCGACTGCGCTCGGCGCTCCCAGCGGCTCGGGGCCTCGCCTGGACACCCCCTCCATCACCCGGGCGACGCGATCGGGGGGCATCACACCCTCCTCTCTGATCTCCACCTCCAGGAAGAGGCCCCTGCCATTGCGGCCGGCCGCGTAGCGGGCCGAGACGAGGCGCCGGGACGACTCGCCCCGGTAGCACGCCGCCACCACCAGGCCCCACTCGCGCCGACCCTGCACAAGGGGCGGGAAGAGCCAGAGGCGGTCGATGGCGGCGGCCCCGAGGGTGCGTCCGGTGCGGAGCACCGCCCTCGGGAGCGCCTCCGGCACGCCGTCCTCCGGCCCACCAGGCGGAGCGGCTCCCATCGGAGGCCCGGTCATCCCCTCACTCCCCGCCGTCGTGCGGTGCCGCAGGAGCGTCGGGGAGGGCCCGCTCCGCCCTCCTCGCGACATCCTCGACGACGCTCTCCAGCGACCCCTTCACCACCGCCGCCGCCGCCCGCACATGCCCGCCACCGCCCAGCTCGGTCGCGATCACGTTGACGTCCACCGGAGACACCGAGCGCAGCGACACCTTGATCCGCCCGTCGGCCGTCGTGCGGAAGAGCACCGCCACCTCGACCCCGTCGATGTCCCGCGGAACATCGACGAACCCCTCCAGGTCCTCCACCGTCGTCCCCAGGCGGTCGTAGGCGTCCTTCGGCACGATCATCCACGCCACGCGGCCGCCCTCGTGCACGGTGAGAGTGGCCAGCGCCTCGCGGAGCAGCTCGAACCGCCGCGGGCGAAAGCGCCCGTACGCCGCGCGATGGAGCTTCTCCGGCGAGGCGCCCAGTTCGACCAGCTGTGCCGCCACCCGCAGGCAGGACGGGTCGGTGTTGGCGAAGCGGAAACCGCCGGTGTCGGTCAGCACGGCGATGTAGAGCGCGGACGCGATGGCCGCGCTCCAGGGCCCCCCCGCCCTGTCGATCAGCTCGAAGACGAGAGCCCCGGTGGCGCACGCCGCCGTGTCGCGGAATACCACCCCCGCGATGGGCTTACCCCCCGGCGGGTGGTGGTCGATCACGACCTTCGGCAGCTTCCGGACCAGGGACTTGACGCGTCCGATGCGCGGCGACTCGGCCGTGTCCAACACCACCGCGAGGTCCGCTGCGCGGCATCGCCGCCGCGCCTCTTCGCTCTTCGCCGCGAGCACCCAGCCGCGGTCCGGAAGCAGGAAGGCGCAGCTCTCGGGAAACGGGGTCGGATTGACGATCCAGGCCTCGGTTCCCCGTGCGCGCAGGAAGGCCGCGAGCGCCACCTCCGAGCCCGCACCGTCCCCGTCGGCGTTCGCGTGCGTGGTGATCACCACCTCGCCGACCTCGGCTAGCGCATCCAGGATCTCGTCGAGCACGGCATCCCGACCCGGGGGAACCGCTCGGCGCACCTCGTTCACGACGCCCCGGCCCTCAGCTCGTCGAGCACGCCGAGGGCGCGTCGGGCGAGTTCTGCCCTGGTGCCCGAGTTCTCGATCAGGATGTCGGCTCTCTCCCGCCTCTCCTCGTCGAGAAGCTGCGCGTCGATCACGGCCTGGGCCTCCTTCTCGTCCATCTCTCTGGTCTCCGCCATGCGGCGGCGGCGGAGCGCCTCCGGCGCCTGGACGACCACCACCACGTCCACTTCGCTCTTCATCCCCGTCTCGAAGAGTAGCGGGATCTCCCAAACCGCCAGCTCCTCGCCCGCGTCGCGCTGCCGCGCCGTCCACTCCTGCGCGAGGGCCCTCACCTCGGGGTGGACCACCGCTTCGAGGCGGCGGCGGGCCTCCGCGTCGGCGAATACCATGTGCCCCAGCGCCCGGCGGTCGAGCGTGCCGTCCGGGAGGAGCACCTCCCTCCCGAAGATCTCCACCACGCGCTCAAGTCCAGCCGTACCGGGTGCCACCGCCTCACGCGCAAAGTCGTCGGCGGAGGCCACCTGCGCACCCGCCTTCCTCCAAACCTCGGCTACGGTGGACTTTCCCGCCGCCACCCCGCCCGTCAGGCCGACGGTCAGCACGTCAGATCCCGAAGGCGCCCGTCGCCCCGAGCGCCACCAGCGCATTGAAGATGGCATTGCCGCAGAGCACCGCCGCCATGATCGGCGCGAGCGAGTAGCGGAGGAAGGCCATCGGGATCACGACGAGCTCGTTCGGGAGCGGCACGAAGGCGGCGTAGAGGAAGAGCAGCCCCAGCGGCAGCAGACGGTGGCGGCGCCCGAGCGCCTCGGCCCGCGCCTGGAAGCGGGCGACCCGACCGTGGGCGATGTCGCGAGTGGCGCTACGCGTCGCGCGGCCGATCAGGTAGCCCAGCAGGTCGCCGCACGTCATCCCGGCGGAGATCACGGCCAGGGCGGGCACGGGCGCGAATCCCGCGTCCAGGAAGAAGGGGAAGAAGAGGGCGATCGGCACCGGCCATACCAGGTTGAAGCCGCTGGCTGCAGCGGCCAGGAAGAGTCCGGGGTATCCGGCTCGGGCGGCCGCATCGCGCACGGCCTCGATCTCGCCAGCATTCAGATTCACCCACGCCACCGACA
This sequence comes from Gemmatimonadota bacterium, assembly GCA_026706635.1. Classification (GTDB taxonomy): domain Bacteria; phylum Gemmatimonadota; class Gemmatimonadetes; order Longimicrobiales; family Gaopeijiaceae; genus Bin94. Next base: position 12,866 of record JAPOYJ010000004.1, read on the forward strand.
GGAGGATGGCGGCGATGGCGATGACCTTGAGAACCAGCGGTGTCCCTCTCCCCCGCCCCTCCGGGCGATTTCCCCGGCGCATCCGTCGGCGCATGGAGCGGGACCAGCGCACGAAGTCGACGACATCGCGAAGTGGGGGAGTCGCATCCGCTTCGCCGTAGGCGGTCTCGAGACGCCACGCCAGATACTGGCGCGAAGGAAGGGGAAGAAACGGCGGCCTCCTCTGCCAGCCCCGCGGCCGGAATGTCCAGGCAGCCCCGAGGAGCACGGGCCAGAGCCAGGGGCGAAAGGTGGCCATCCTGAGGAGAGGGCCGATCTGGCGGCCGCCGCTGCTTCGTTGCTTCATCGCCACTAAGCTAGCCACTAAGCGACTATGGCCGGCAGCGGGCGGTCGGCAACGGGCCGCTCCGGGTGCTTCGTGGACAGATTCCAGCCACTATCTGTCAGGTTCTCGATCGGAAAGGGCCAAGCGAATCGTGGGCTGCTACCTTCCCGAGGACGCTGCAAGACCCGAAGACCCGTGTAGCCATGCCCAACCGTCTCGCCACCGAAACCAGCCCGTACCTGCTGCAGCACGCCGACAATCCCGTCCAGTGGTATCCCTGGGGCGACGAGGCGCTCCGGCTGGCGCGCGAGCAGGACCGTCCGATACTCCTCTCGATCGGCTACTCGGCCTGCCACTGGTGCCACGTCATGGAGCGCGAGTCGTTTGGCGACCCAGAGGTGGCGGCGCTCATGAACGAGTCCTTCGTGAACGTCAAGGTGGACCGCGAGGAACGGCCCGACATCGACTCGATCTACATGCGGGCCGTGCAGGCGATGACCGGGCGGGGCGGCTGGCCGCTCACCGCCTTCCTGACCCCCGACGGGGCTCCCTACTACGGCGGCACCTACTTCCCGCCGGCACCCCGGCCTGGCCTGCCCTCCTTTCGGCAGCTCCTGGCGGCGGCGGCCACGGCGTATCGGGAGCGCAGCGGAGAGGTGGCGCAGGCAAGCGCCCGCCTGACCGAATTGCTGCAGCGCAGCGCCATCGAGGCGCACTCCAGCGGGGGTCACCCCACAGTCGAGGAGGGGCGGCTCTTCGAGCACGCCGTCCAGGTGGCTGGACGCACCTTCGATCCGGCCCACGGGGGCTTCGGCAGCGCCCCCAAGTTTCCGCAGCCCGACTTCCTCGGCTTCCTGCTCCGCACCGGCGACGGCGAGGAACGCGGACCCTCGATGGCCGTGCACACCCTGGAGCGGATGGCGGCTGGGGGGATCCGGGACCACTGCGGGGGCGGCTTCCACCGCTATTCGGTCGACGCCCGCTGGCTGGTGCCGCACTTCGAGAAGATGCTCTACGACAACGCGCTCGTCGCCAGCTCGCTCGTCCAAGCCAGCGTGCTCCTGGGCCCGGAGCGGGGGTCGGGGCTGGCCGAGGTCGCAGAGGAGACGCTCGACTACATGATCCGTGACCTGGGATCGCCGGAGGGCGCCTTCTACTCCTCCCGGGACGCCGACTCCGAGGGCGAGGAGGGGACCTTCTACCTCTGGACCCCGGGGCAGGTGGAGGAGGCGCTCGGCAGGAGCGACGCGCGGCTCCTCTGCCGCGTGTACGACGTGAGCGAGGCAGGCAACTTCGAGGGCGGGAACATCCTGCACCTGCCGCATGACCTGGACGCCGTGGCCCGAAGCGAGGGGATGTCGCGCGACGAGCTGGACCGGATGCTGGCGGGGTCGCTCGCCAGAATGATGGAGGTCAGGAGCTCGCGACCGGCGCCTAGGCGCGACGACAAGGTCATCACGGCCTGGAACGGCATGGCGATCCAGGCCCTTGCCGAGGCGGGAGGCGCGCTCGGACGGCCGGACTACCTCCGACGCGCCGAGATGGCGGCCGAGCACCTGCTGGAGGCGCTCCGTGTGGACAACCGCCTGATGCGCATCTGGGCGGGAGGGCGCGCCCACATAGGCGGCTTCCTAGAGGACTACGCCGCCCTGGGCACCGCCTGCATCTCGCTCTACGAGGCGACGCTGGTGCCGCGCTGGACCGAGGAGGCCACCTGGTGCGCCGACGCGGCGCTGGCGCGCTTCTGGTCGAGCTCCGAGCGGCTCTTCTACGACTCTCCCTCGGACGGCGAAGAGCTGCTGGTCAGGCCGAGAGAGATCATGGACAACGCCACGCCGTCGGGGAACTCGCTTGCAGTAGAGCTCCTCGCCCGGATGGGGGCGCTGACATGTTCCAGCGAGTACCTGGAGGTCGTCGAGACGGTGATCCGAAGGGAGCGCGGCGCCATGGAGCTCTATCCGCTAGGCCTGGGCCGACTTCTCGCGGCGGCGCACTCGTACGAGACTTCCCCCATGGAATGCAAGAGATGACGAGAGCGCGGACACCCACCAGCCCGGCCGAGCTGGCGGGCGGAACCGAGGTCGAACGCTCTTCGGAGGCGACACACGAGGCACCGTCGGGCGAGAAGCTCCTCGATTGGCACCGGACGATGCTCACCGCGCGGGCCATCGACGACCGCGAGGTCGCGCTCTACCGGCAGGGCAAGGTCTTCTTCCTCATCTCCGGCGCGGGACACGAGGCGGTGCAGGTGGCGCTGGCCGAGCTGGTGCGTCCGGCATCTGACTGGTTCTACTTCTACTACCGCGATCGTGCCTTTGCGCTCGCGCTCGGCGTCTCGCCGACCGAGCTGCTCCTGCAGGGGATCGGCGCGGAGGCCGACCCGGCAAGCGGCGGCCGACAGATGCCGTGCCACTACGGGGACGCGCGCTTCAACATCGTCTCGGCCTCTTCGCCGACCGGCACGCAGTTCCTGCAGGCCGTGGGCGCCGCCGAGGCCGGTCTGCGGGCCGAGCGCGACCCGGCGCTCAGAGCCCGGCTAGCGACCTTCGCCGAGGACGAGATCGTCGTCTGCACGGCGGGCGATGGCACCACCTCGGAGGGCGAGTTCTGGGAGGCGCTCAACACGGCCTGCAACCTGAAGCTCCCCGTCCTCTTCCTCATCGAGGACAACGAGTACGCGATCTCGGTGCCGGTGGAGGTACAGACCGCGGGCGGCAGCATCTCGCGCCTCCTGGCCGGCTTTCCGCACCTCGGCACGTGGGAGTGCGACGGCACCGACATGATCGACAGCCACCGGGCCGCAGCCGCGGCGGTGGAGTGGTGCAGGGCGAGGCGGGGACCGGCGCTCCTCCACGCGCACACGGTCCGCCCCTACTCGCACTCGGGATCCGACGACGAGAGGGCGTACCGGACCCGGGCCGAGCTCGAGCTTCAGGAGCGGAGGGATCCGATCCGCAGGGGGCGCGAACTCCTCCTGGAGATCGGTGCCGCAACCGGCGCGGAGCTCGACCGCATGGCCGAAGAGGTGGCGTCCGAGGTCGCGGCGGCGAGCGACGAGGCGCTCGAGTACCCGCAGCCAGCGCCCGAGACGGCGATGAGGTGGCTCTACTCCGAGAGCGCCGATCCTACCAGCGCGGACTTCGACACCGAGGACCGGCCCGACTTCGCCGACGACCACCCCCTCACCATGGTGGACCTGGTCAACCGGTGCCTGCGCGACGAGATGGAGCGCGACTCGAGGATCGTGGTCTTCGGGCAGGACGTGGCCGACGCCTCGCGCGAGGAAGCCCTGAGCGAGGTGACCGGCAAGGGCGGCGTCTTCAAGGCCACGCACGGGCTCCAGGCGCGCTTCGGGGGCAACCGCGTCTACAACGCGCCGCTCGCCGAGGCGAACATCGTGGGACGCGCAGTCGGGATGGCGGCGCGCGGGATGCGCCCCGTGGTGGAGATTCAGTTTGTCGACTACATCTGGCCAGCCTTCATGCAGATCCGTAACGAGCTGGCCACGATGCGCTACCGTTCGGCGGGAGACTGGGCGGCGCCGGTCGTGGTGCGGGTGACGTACGGCGGCTACATCAAGGGTGGGATCTACCACTCGCAGACGGGCGCCACGATCTTCTCGCACACGGCGGGGCTGCGGGTGGCGCTGCCCTCCAACGCGCTCGACGCGAACGGACTCCTCCGAACCGCGATCCGCTCCGACGACCCGGTGATCTTCCTGGAGCACAAGCACCTGTACCGCCAGGTGCACAACAAGTCTCCCTACCCCGGCCCGGGGTACATGGTGCCCTTCGGGAAGGCGAAGGTGGTGCGCCTGGGCGAAGACATAACCGTGGTCGCCTGCGGGGCAATGGTGAAGCGCTCATGGGACGCGGCGCGCGCGGCCGCTGCCAGCCACGGCATCGACGCCGAGGTGATCGACCTGCGCACGATATCGCCGCTCGACATGGAGACGATCGCTGCGTCGGTGCGGCGGACGAACAAGGTGATCGTCGCGCACGAGGACGCTCTCTCGTGGGGGATCGGCTCCGAGGTGGCCGCGCGCATCGCCGACGAGCTCTTCCCGTGGCTCGACGGGCCGGTGCGGAGGGTCGCGGCGCTCGATACCTGGGTGGCGTACGCCCCTGAGCTCGAGAAGGCGATCCTGCCCCAGACGGACGATGTGCTGGAGGCGCTGGTGGAGCTGGCCGCCTACTAGCGGCCAGTGGACAGGCCTCCCACGGCATTCCAGCGCTTCGCCGCTCTCGGTGCTCGCGCGAGATTGTCCACGGGCTGCTAGAACCGCCTGCGGCGGCGGGCGAAGGCTCGGTAGAGGCCGTCGCGCACGGTGCGCGGAACCGCCTTGGCGAGGAGGCCAGCGGCGCGCAGGGGCAGCGGCAGGCGGCGGGCGATGCGCAGCACGGCGGTAGACTCCGTGTGGACGCCGTCCCGGTCGACCAGGACTATGGAGTCAGGCAGCGAGTCGAAGTCGATCCCCGGGTCGGCCTTCGCGACCACCTGGCGCGCGACCGCGGAGCCGAGCGGCGCGTGGTCGAGGCTGCGCCCTCGACGGCACGCCCAGGCAGCCGCCCGACTGCAGAAGGCGCACTCGTCGTCGTAGAGGACCACCTCCCTCGCGGGATGGACCGCCTCGTTCGCCTCTCCATGCTGTAATGTGTGCTTTACAATATGTAATCCATAGTTTACAATGCCCGTGCCGTGGCTAGGGTGCCAGCTCTGTAGCGTTCCGCAAGGGGTCAAGCTACAACCGGCGAGCGGGTGGACAAGCCTCCCAGGGCGTTTGCGCCGTGCCGCGCCGGGCAGCAAGGGTCGGCGCGCTACCTTTGAGAGACCCTGGCGAGCACCGATAGGCGCGAAGCGCAGGGCACTCCCACATCGCCCGCCGAGGACCCCCCGATCTCCCCTGACGCCCTGCCGACACGCATCCGGAGCGCACGCGCCACGACGATCCTCGCACTCGCAGCCGTCGCGCCAGCGTGGGGGTGCGGCGATGGTCGCGACCCCCAGCCCGATCCCACCGGCCACACCGGCCGCCCCCTCCTCGTCGACGGCGGCACGGTCGTCGCGATGGACGAATCGGGCACGATCCTCGAGGGCGGCGCGGTCCTGGTCGAGGGGGACCGGATCGCGGCCCTCCTGGGCGCGGGAGACCCCCGCCCCTCCGGCACCGAGGTCGTCGACGCGGCCGGGCATCTGGTCATCCCCGGCCTGGTCAATGCGCACGGCCACGCGGCGATGTCGCTGCTGCGCGGACTCGCCGACGACCTACCGCTCATGACGTGGCTGAACGACTACATCTTCCCCGCCGAGGCCGCGCTCGTCGCACCCGACTTCGTGTACTGGGGCACCCTCCTCTCGTCGGTCGAGATGCTGAAGGGCGGCACGACCACCTTCGCCGACATGTACTACTTCCGCGACGACATGGCAAGGGCCGCGATCGACGCGGGGATCCGCGCGGTGACCGGGCCGCATGTGATCGGCTTCCCCACCCCCGACTTCGCCTCGCCCGAAGCGTCGCTCGCCGACGCGGCCGACTTCATGGAGCGCTACCGCGACCACCCCACCATAGTTCCCGCGGTCGCCGCCCACGCGCTCTACACCACGCCGCTGGCCGCGGTCGAGGCCGCCTTCCGGCTCGCCGAGGAGCACGACGCCCCATTTCAGATCCACGCCGTCGAGGACCCTTCCGAGGACTCGACGGCGCGCGAGCGGACCGGAATGGGGGTCATCGAGGCGCTGGAGTCGATCGGCGCGCTCAGGCCCGGGACGGTGCTCGCCCACGCCATCTACCTTTCGGAGGCGGACATCGCCCGGATCGCGGCGGGCGGGGCCGGGATCGCGCACAATCCCCAGAGCAACATGAAGCTGGGGGTGGCGCGGGCGGCGCCGGTGGCGAAGGCGCTGGCGGCTGGGATCCCGGTGGGGCTGGGCACGGACGGGCCGGCGAGCAACAACGACCTCGACCTCTTCGACGAGATGGACGCCGCCGCCAAGGTGCAGAAGTACATGCTGGGCGATCCCGCGGCCCTGTCGGCCGAGACGGTGTTCCGCATGGCTACCATGGGGGGAGCGCGGGTGCTGAACCTCCACCGGGAGATCGGCTCGCTGGAGCCGGGCAAGCGCGCCGACATGGTGCTAGTGGACGTGCGGCGCCCGGGGCTGACCCCTCTCTACAGCGTCTATTCGCACCTCGTGTACGCCGCGCGCGGCAGCGACGTGGCCACCGTGATCGTGAATGGTCGCGTCGTGGTGCGCGACCGCGAGCTCCTCACAGTGGACGAGGCGGAGGTGATGGAGCGCGCGCGCGGCTTCGGGGACCGGGTGCGCGAGGTGATGGAGGGGGTAGGGAGGGGCTGGCGATGAACTTCGTACGAGCGGCTCGGCTCCTGACGCCCGACGGCCCCTCCGTGGATGGCCAGCCCGGCCCTTGACGCACTCCGCTTCCTGCGGAGCTGGGCCGGGCACTCCCGCGGGGCCCCGCTCCGCGAGGTGGAGGTGGACGATATCCAGATCGAGGACGACTCCCCGCCCGCGGCCCCGATAGGAGGCGCCGGAGAGCACGCCGGCCGGAGCCTGCGCGCCTGGCGGTACCGGTCGGCCGCGCCCGCCGCCGGGCCCCCAAGACCCGGCTGGGTGCTGCTACACGGCGCGACGCGCCCAGGTCCCCACCACCCCGAGATCGTCCGCTGCGCGACTGCGCTGGCGGGCGCGGGAGGCGACGTGCTCATCCCCGAGGTGACTTCGTGGCGCGAGCTCGACCTGGATCCAGCCCCCGCGCGGCGCGCTCTCGCCCTGGCGGCGCGCCAACAGCATCGCGACCCGCAGGTGAGACCCGGTGGCACCGTGCTGGCCGGGTTTTCCTTCGGTTGCCCCCAAGCCATCGCCTCCGGGGCCGAGCTGGCCCGCAGGGGGGTGGTGCGGGGAGTCCTCGGCTACGGTGGCTACCACAGCCTCGACAGCGCCATCCGCTTCGGCCTCACGGGCGGCTACGAACGGCGGGGGCGCACGGAGAAGCTGCACCCCGACCCCTACGGACGGTGGGTCGTTGCCGCCAACTTCCTGCACCGCGTTCCGGGCATGGATGGTGCCGAAGACGTCTCTCGTGCGCTCGGCCGCCTCGCTGCGTTCGCTGGCGACGTGGGGTTTCCAGCGTACGCACGGGAGAGCGACAGCTACAAGGCGGAGGTCATGGCATCGGTGTCCGCACGCAACCGGGAGCTCTTTCGCTTCTTCGCACCCGACGCCGGCGTTGAGCCCGACCCGGGTCTTGCCCGCGAGCTAGCCCCCCAGCTGGCAGCCGCGGCTCGAGAAACCTACCCGGAGCTCGAGATATCGCACGCACTCGACCAGCCTTCCCTGCGAGAGATGTCCCTCCCGCCGGTTCACCTGATCCACGGTCGCCACGATCGCCTGATCCCCTTCACCGAGACGATCGCGCTGAAGCGCCACTTGGCGCCCCGGACCAAAGTTGCGGCAACCATTACCGGGCTACTCGCGCACTCGCAGGCAGCAGCGCGGCCTACCCGTCCCGTAGAGGCGCTTCGGCTCGCGGCGGCGATCCGCGGTCTGATGAAGCTCCACGCATCGTAGCAACGCAGAGCGCAGCGGCCCAGCGGGGATGCAGCGCTGCTCCTGCCGTGGGAGGTCTGCCCACGGGCTGCTAGGCTTCGCTGCACTGCGCGGGCGTGTCGTCCCGCATCCCGAGCTGGACAATCCGCGGCCTGTCGACGCCGCCGACGCCCACATAGCGGAAGACCTCCCCATCCAGCTCGCGGGGCATCGGCTCCTGCACGACCTTGGTCTCGGTGCCGTTGAGGAGCGCCGCGAAGGGCGCCGCCTGCGTCCCGGCATCGACGTCGGTCGGGAAGAAGAAGACCACGTCCGGGCGCGAGCTGAACACAACCTGACCCGTCTCGTCGCTGATCCAGAACTCGTCGATCGCAGTGCTCCGCACGACCCCCTGGAGGGCCTGGTTGATCTCCCCGGCCGTGCGCCCCGCCTGGAGGGCCGCGTCCACGAAGTGGGCGGCCAGCGTCGCCTGCGCCGCCATGTGCTCCCCGGCCGCTTCCTTGCGGGCAGCCGCCTCCACACACGTATGGTCCTCCGCGCACCCCGAGAAGAGCACTCCCGCGGCTAAGGCGGCAACAGCCGCCCGAGAGCAGATACGCACTCCAGATACCATCTAGATCCTCCAGATTGATGTTGGCGTGGTCGTCGATCAGACAATGGCGCGATGCGGCGGCGCCAGTCAATCCCCTGCGGCAATCACCTCGCGGACCGCCTCCTGCACCTCGGGGGCCATCGGCTCGAAGCCGCCCGTCCACCTCCGCACGAACCGGCCCTCGGCGTCGACCAGGAAGGTTCCGGGAAGGCCTATCAGGCCGTACTTGTCCGCGATGTCCCACGACGGATCGTGGTAGATCGGGAAGGTGACCCCGATCTCCTCCAGGAACGACCGGATGATCTCGGCCGCGCCCCGGTCGTCGACGCTCACCCCCACGACCTGGAAGCCCTGCCCGGAGAAGGCGTCGTGCAGGCGCTGCAGCTCCGGCATCTCGTGTCTGCACGGGGCGCACCAGGTCGCCCAGATGTTGAGCATGTACGGGGCTCCGTGGAGCGAGCCCCCGTCGAAGGTGCCGCCGTCGAGGTTGTCGGCCACGAATGCGGGCACCTTGTCGCCGGGCTGAAGGGGCTTGCCTGGGACCTGGCACCCCGCAAGCACGCTCGCGACCAGCAGTCCGATGGCAGCCGCTGCAGGATGTCTCATCTCGCCGTCTCCGGTCTGTAGATTCCGAGAACGGCTTCCGGACAGGGCGGCGCTTGGATCTCCCGCACCGTCCACGAGCCGCTGGCCATGGCGACCACGGTGAAGCTACCGAACGCCGGGCCGACCCGCCAAGCTGCGCGACCCCCGCACGATGGGTCCGGAAACCACGACACGTCCGATCAACATAGACCGGAGCTGCAATGACGCGAGCCCGTCCCACAACCCCCGTCCGCCGCAAGCTCGCCTTCCTGGCCGGCTTCGCCCTCTACTTCGCCGTCCTCTGGCTCGTCTGGGAGACTCCGATCGTCTACCCACTCAAGGTCTCCGTGGTGATGCTGCACGAGATCAGCCATGGGATCGCGGCCCTTGCGACCGGCGGCACGATCGACCGTATCGTCCTCGACCCGGCACAGGGCGGCGCCTGCTACTGCCCGGGGGGAAACGCCTTTCTGACGCTCTCGGCCGGGTACCTCGGCAGCCTCCTCTGGGGAATCCTGCTCCTGGGTCTCGCCTCGCGCACGCGGCCCCCTCCAACTGCGGTGCTCACAGCCGCCGGAGCGATCGTGGCGATCCTGACGCTGCTGTACGTTCGGAGCGCCTTCGGCCTCCTCTTCGGGATCGCCTTCGGGACCGTGCTAGTACTCTTCGGCAGGAAGCTCGGGGAGCACCTCTCGCGCATGGCGCTCCGCGTCCTCGGGCTGACCAGCTGCCTGTACGCGATCCTGGACATCAAGAGCGACGTGCTCGACCGCCCCCACCTGCGCTCCGACGCCGCCATGCTCGCCGAGATAACGCCTCTCTCGACTACCGCCTGGGGCTTCGTCTGGACAGCGGTGGCGCTACTCGTGTGCGCGGTGGCCTTCAGGAGGGCGTACCGGTCGGCCTAGCAGCCCCGGCAGGACGCGACGAAGGGCTGGTGCAGCGCCACCGGCCCAAGGGGCAGCACAGAGCACAGCCACGGGTAGGGGAGTTGTAAACCATGGCTTACATATTGTAAATCATACTTTACATTAAGGGCAAGCGAGCGCAACGGTCCAGCGCGGACGCTACAACCCTGGCTCGACCGTGAAGGGGAGGCGAGTCTGGAGCGGTTCCCTGCCCTCGACGAACACCTCGATGACGATCTGGTACGCACCCTGGCCCAGCCCTGGCAGTCGTATCGAGAAGGACCGCAGGAGGGTGCCCGTCCCCTGGGGCACAACCTCTCGCCAGCTGACCGACACCTTCTCGCGCCGCCCGATCCCCAGCCATCGGCCGAATCTGGTCAGTAGACCCTCGCTCCGCGCCTCGACCCAGGCCCGATAGTGCACGGTCTCGCCGACCGGCCTCAGCCCGTAGATCTCGAAGGCAACCCCCACTGCCGCATCGCCTCCGGCGACCGTCGTGGGTTGCAGCGCCCCTAGCAGCTCGTCCGTGTTGCCGGGGTCGCTCTCCGGCTCGATCAGCAGGAGGTCCGAGAGGGCGAAGACGTCCCGTGGCACCCCGCTAAAGCTCATTCCCTGGCGCAGGCGCCACGCCCGACGGTCCTCCGGAGCCCAGGACTCGACGCTCACCACTCCCCACTCGGAGTGCGGCACCCTTCCGGCCACCCGCACAGCTCCGCCCGAAGCGACGGCCGTGCGTTCGTCGAGCACAACCGCGCCCCCCTGCACCGCGAACAGCCCGGCAGCTACAGCTCCTCCGGTCGCCCCGCCGTTCGTCTGCATCGTCCGGGGCAACGACAAGTCAGGCGTCCGCCAGGCGGCGAGGAGGATCACGCCTCCCGGTCTCGAGAGCCTGCCGACCTGAGCCGTCAGCTCCTCGAGCGAGTCCAGATAGGGGGGCAGATGCACGCTCTGCGGCAGCCCCGCCCGGTGTTCCCAGACACGCTCGTCGCCACCCTGGGGGCGCTCCAGGACGCTACGAGGTGGCGTGGCTCTGGAGACGCCAGGGTAGTCAAGGTAGTCATAGCACCACACACGCGGCCGTCGGGGGTGAATCGTGCTCTCCGGCCAGAGGCGCTCGCACCCGGCCGACCAGCCGAAGCGCACCGCCACCTCGGTCATGTCGTCGCCCCACGGCATCGCGTGGGGATTGCGGGCATCGGCCTGGCCCATCGAGTAGACCCATCGGCTGTAGTGCGCCGTCCGGCGGTCGTTGCCCTCGACGAGGTAGAGGGGATCGGAGAGCGCCCACAGCTTCTCCACGGCGGCTGCGGAGTCCGGCTGGTCCTTCAGCCAGCCCCTCAGGTCGCCATCCAGCAGCGGGCCCGGATCGCGCCACTCCGTGCGCATCGAGGCGGGCATCTCCGCCATCGCCCGCCCGAAGGCCTCCTCTGCCCCCACCACGTCGGAATCGCGGTGGAGCACATAGCCGAGGTAGGCGGCGCAGCGCCAGCTCTCCGCCAGCTGGCATCGCCTCGCAAGGGACGCGGCCTCGGCGAGACGGCCAGCATCGACGAGGTAGAGGATCCGCTGTCCGAAGACCCAGCCGTCCCCTGGAATCTCGCCCGCCACCTCGGCGAGCTCGTCCAGCAGGCGCTCGCGGGCGGCGGCCACCTCCTCCGCCTCTGGCTTGGGCGCTCGGTCTCCGCCGCCATCCCATATGCACAGGCGTCCGACGATCTCGTCGCACTCCGGCGTTCCCCCCAGGGTGAATGGCAGATGGCGGATCGCCGTGCGTTCGAAGCGCGCCTGGAGCGAGTGAGCCCGCGAGCGGGCGGCTGTGGAGTCCTTCCTCTCCTGCTCGGTTGCTCCCGCCTGCAGCAAGACGGCGCTCGCGCCGGGGCGAGCGGCCGACGAGCCGTGCCCACGCAGATAGGGAGCAACCGCCAGGGGCGACCCGAACGCCGCCACCGGGGCAGCTGCCGCCCACAGACCGAGTAGCAGCGCCGGAGCGGCGCTGAGCCGCCGGATTGGCCCGGGTGGAGTCGAACCACCACCCCCGGTTCCAAAGACCGGTGTCCTGCCGTTAGACCACGGGCCAGATGGACCCCGCGCAGCGGGCAGAGGCGCCGGCGCAGCGAGGGACACTGGCATTGTAATCCATCCACGGGCTGCTCGCCTCCTCGCCGAGGCACGCTCAGCGCTCATGCGACCGACACCGGCGCTGGCGTCGTCACCAGGGTCGGAATGACCGCCACGCGAACCGACTCGACGTTCTCGATCAGGTGGGCAGCCACTGCCGCGGCCCTGGCCTCATCGGCAAAGACGCCGAAGAGCGCCGTGCCGCTTCCCGTCATGCGCGCCACCACGGCCCCGGCTTCAGCGAGCAAGCGCCGTATGGCCTCCAGCCTTGGGAAGCGCTCGAAGACCGTGCGCTGGAAGTCGTTTCCCTGAACGGCGGCCAGATCACGCCATCCTCCCAAGGGCGCACCTCCCAGGACGGTCGGCGATGCCGGCAGAGCCACCCTGGTGGAGAGCTCCCGGTAGGCGCTGGCCGTTGACGAGCGCTCGTCGGGAACCACCAGGAGGACGGGCGACGGGGGGAGCGGAGGGCGAATGAGGAGGCGGTCCCCCCTACCCCACGCGAGGACGGAGGTGCCTCCCGCCAGGAAGAAGGGGACATCGGAGCCGATCGCACCGCCGAGCTTCAATAGCTCTGGCCGGTCGAGCGGGTCGCTGTAGAGGGCGTTCAGAGCGGTCAGCGCACCGGCCGCATCCGAGGAAGCGCCGCCTAGACCGGTCCCCGCCGGAATCGTCTTCCAGAGCGTCAACTCTACGCCGGGTTCGCGGCCTGTTGCGGCAAAGAAGGCGCGTGCGGCGAGCATCACGGTGTTCCGCTCGGGATCGCCCAGGTCGTCGCTCACTTCGCCGAGGGGGCCTGATGGTGCGCTCCCCAACTCGAGCGCGATTCCGGAGCCTCCGAGGCGCACCTCGAGCTCGTCGCAGAGGTCTATCGCCTGGAAGAGCGTCTCGATCTGGTGGTAGCCGGAGTCCTCGCGGGCGATCACCCGCAGGTACAGGTTCAGCTTGGCCGGGCAGAGTACCGAGACGCCGCCGCTCATCCGCCGCCACCCCCCTCCCCCACTTTGCCACCCTCTCCGCGACTCCCGCCCGGTCGGACGAGCGACACGCCGAGCCTCCGGGCGTGCCAGAGGCCGATCAGGGTGATCGGCGGGAGTGTCACCGCGTGCCACCCGACCGCGAAGGCGAGGACCGCCTCCGGGTCGGCGCCGAAGACCTGCACAAGTGCAATCGTCACCGCCGCCTGTAGAGTGCCGATGTAGCCTGGCGCCGCCGGGATCGCCGCCGCAAGCGCCGTCGCGACGGTGGTGAGGAGGGCGGCCGTCAACGGCAGCTCCAGATCGAAGGCGACGAACCCGAGCCAGAAGGAGAGTGCCTGCACGAGCCAGACGCAGAGGCTCCAGGCAAGGGCCGGGAGCATCAGTCGCCACCCCCGCATCGAGGAGAGCCCTTCGGCGACGCCCGCGACGAACCCTGAGAGCGCCGGGCCCAGTCGACCGATCGGCAGCTTCGAGCTGGCCAGCTCCACCACTCGGCCACTCTGGGCAGGACGGGCCAGCACAGCCAGCGAGACGACGAGCGCCACGGTGAGGACAGCAGCGGTCCCCCGCGCCGCTGTGGCGAGCTCGGCCGGGAGCGGCCCAGCCGGAACGGATGGAGCGTAGAGCGTAGCCAGGAGGAGGAGAAAGACGACGCCCCCGTCCATGAGCCGCTCCACGACGAGGGTGGCGAGGACGGCCGGAAAGCCGACCGGCTCGGAGCGGCTGTAGGCGAAGGCGCGCGCCGGCTCTCCGAGGCGGCCCGAGGGCAGCAGGTTGTTGCCGGCAAACCCAACCGCGACGGCCGCGAAGCGCGAGCGGAAGGGGCTCCGTGGCTGAACCGGTGCCAGCAGGTAGCGCCACCTGGCCGCCCTTGCCGAGAATCCGGCCAGCGCCACCACCGACGAGGCAGCAAGCCAGAGGGGGTTGGCGCCCGCGAGATGCTCCAGCACCTCGGCGAAGTCGACTTCGCGGAAGAACCACCAGAGCACCAGCGCCAGCAGGACGAGAACGGCCCCGAGCGCCCACCACGAGCCCGCGCCGAACCCCGGAGCAGCTACCCGCGAGGGCGTGGCGCGGCCACGCCGGGATTCCATCGGGATGCTAGCGGTCCGTGGACAATCTCGCGCCGTGGGAGGCTTACCCACGGGCCGCTAGTAGCCGATCGGCGGGACCCACTCCCCCGGAGTGGCTACCCGTGTGGGAGACTGCAGCACCAGCGACCGCATCTCGCGGACCGCCCGCTCCATTCCCACCAGGACGGCGCGCGACACGACGGAGTGCCCGATGTTGAGCTCCTCGACACACGAGAGGGCGGCGACCGGCGCGACGTTCTCGTAGGTGAGACCGTGGCCAGCGTGGACGGCGAGGCCGAGGCCGTGCCCGGCCGCCGCGGCGTCATTCAGCCGAGCCAGCTCCCGCTCCCTGGCCGCATCGCCCCTGGCGGCCGCGTACTCGCCGGTGTGCAGCTCCACCGCATTCGCGCCAAGCGCCGCCGAGCGCTCGATCGACTCCAGGTCGGGGTCGACGAAGAGGGCGGTCCGGGTGCCTGCCGCGGCGAGGCGTCCGATCGCTCGGCCAACCCCCACCCGCACCGATGCGGAAGCCAGGTCGAGCCCCCCCTCGGTGGTCACCTCGTCTCGGTTCTCGGGGACGAGCGTCGCCTGCATCGGCGCAACCTCGACGGCGATATCCACCATCGCCGCGGTGGCGGCGACCTCGAGATTCAGCCCGGTGCGCACCGTCTCTGCGAGGAGCCGCACATCGCGGTCGCCGATATGGCGCCGATCCTCGCGCAGGTGCACCGTGATGCCGTCGGCGCCACCCAGCTCGGCGAGCACGGCCGCGCGCACCGGGTCGGGCTCATCGGTGCGGCGCGCCTGCCGTACGGTGGCCACATGGTCGATGTTGACGTAGAGCCTCATCAGGGAAAGCTACCACCGCAGCATTCCGTGGACAGTCTCCCGCGAGCACCGAGAGCGGCGAAGCGCCAGCGGTCTGTGGGCACGCCCGGACAAGCACCGGGAGGGGCGAAGCGTCCCGCTGGCAGGGCGTCGCATCCGTGCTGTACATTCCAGTTTACATAATGTAAAGTGCGGATTACTCCCCTTCACCAACAACAGCTGCAGCCCATGCCGCGCACCTTCGACAACCTGTCGCCCGGTACCCGGCTGCTCCCCGCCCTGCAGGGGGCACCGGCGGCGCAGATGGAGACCCGCAATCCCGGCATGCCCCTCGACCTGGAGGCGGTGCGCCAGGGACGTGTCAACCGGACCGCCGCCGACCGTCGGGCCGCCACCCTCGCCGCCACTCGGGTTGGGCACCCCGACCGGCTCCTCCACGCGGTGACGATGATCGACCTCACCACCCTCTCGGACGATGACACCGAGGGGCGGGTGCGGCGGCTCTGCGACAGGGCCCTCCGTCCGCTTCGAGGCGAGCTCCTCGTCGCCCTGGGGGCGGAGGGGATGGCCGTGACGGCGGCGGCCGTGTGCGTCTACCATCGGTTCGTTCCCACGGCGCTTGCGGCCCTCGGCGGTCGCCTCCCCGTGGCCACGGTCTCGGCGGGCTTTCCGGCCGGACTCTCGCCGCTTGCCACCAGGGTGGCCGAGATCGAGGCGTCGGTGAAGGCGGGAGCGGACGAGATCGATCTGGTCATCGTGCGGGGGCTGGCGCTGGAGGGACGATGGGAGGCGCTCTACGACGAGATCACCGCCTTTCGGGGAGCGTGCGAAGACCGCTGCATGAAGGTGATACTCGGCGTCGGGGAGCTCGGGACTCTGGACAACGTGCGGCGGGCCGCCACCGTGGCGATGATGGCGGGGGCCGACTTCGTCAAGACCTCTACCGGCAAGGAGAAGGTGAAGGCGACGCTCTCCGCCGGGCTCGCGATGGCCGCCGCGATCCGCAACTACCATCGCGAGACGGGCCACAGGGTCGGGCTCAAGGCCGCTGGCGGGATCGCTACGGCGCGGGAAGCGCTCTCCTGGCTCGCCCTCGTCCAGGAGGAGCTGGGGGAAGCCTGGATGCACCCTGGCCTCTTCAGGATCGGAGCGAGCTCGCTCCTGGCCGACATCGAGCACCAGCTGGAGCGCGCGCCCTAGCAGCCCGTGGACAAACCTCCCACGGCATTCGAGCAGCGCTGCATCCCCGCTGGA